>DIYK01000071.1 GCA_002429005.1 Verrucomicrobia bacterium UBA6056 | reverse complement strand
ATCCCCCCCCCTACGCCTCCGGCGGTGAGAGGGAGATGACTCGGGCGGCCGTAGCGTAGATGCGGCCTCCTGCCCGTTTCCAGCGATCTTCATTGGCCTGCCAACTGCCATCCTGATCCTGCTGAGCTAATAGGTCGCGGGTCATGCCGTCGTTTTGAATGGAACGACTGCGAATCCAGTCCCGGTAGGCGTCATGACGATTTCCAGAGGAACTCAGTGCTTCCGACTCCAGTCGACCGGGTTGTCCGAGTAGGGCCATCCAATACAGAGCTTCGTCCGCATCACTTTCGCTTCCGTTCGGCGTGTAGCGAATCGGGCCTTCTTCAGGGAAACAGCGGGCTAACCAGGCTTGTCCTGCTTCCAGGCTGCGGGTGCGGCGTCCGGATGGCTGCACACGTTCGGCCTGTTCCAGAATGCGGCAGACCCACCAGGTGACTGCAGAGTTACTGGGGTTATCTGCAACGGGACCGTAGTTGAGACTGCCGCCTGCCTGATAGCCCCAGCCGCCATCGGCTTGCTGTAACTGAATCAGTCCAGCAACCCGCTCGCGGAGAAAGTCAGCCCGTTCGTTGTTCGGGTAGCGGGCTTGCAACTCGAGAAGGCTGTGCATGGCCATTAATTCGTTGTAGAGCAGGGGGCTGCTGCCATTCGTCTGTTGCGCTAATGCTTGCTGAAGGAAATCACCTGCCTGTTCCATGTTGTCACGGCTCACGCCTTCGGGTGCATGGAGCAGGGCACTTAAAGCCAGCGCGGAGGTGCCTACCGAGAACGAGCCATGCCCTCCCTGAGCGACGACATTCCAGGAACCATCTTCCCGTTGCTGATCCAGGAGCCAATCCACTCCTGCTTGCGCAGCTTGGCGCCGCTGAAAGCCCCGTTGCAACTGTGCAGGTGGATTCTGAAAGACTTGAATCCCGAGCGCAACCGTGAGCACAACAAAAGCAATACCGGAATTCCGGTAGGTTTGTTTCATGCGACGGTGGTGATGCACCCGCTGAAGCAACTCCCCTTCAAATTCCGGAGAAGCTTCGGGAGAAGAGTTCGGGGGAAGGTAGGACTCCAGAAAGGAGGAATCAGGATCATTCATGCGTGGACTCCTTGTTCGTCGGCTTCCAAAATGCCCCGCAGACTGCGGAGGCCGGTGTGAAGACGGCTTTTGACGGTGCCTTCGGGGATCTCAAGCAAAGATGAGATTTCCCGGTGACTGAGTTGGTCGAGAATGGAGAAGACCACCACATCCCGTTGGCCTTGGGGGAGTTGTTCCAAGGCCCAGTCCAAATCCGAACGATGGCTGTCCCGGGGACGCTGGCTTTGCGGTCTGGGTTCCTCACGAAAGGCCGTCTCCCGACGTTGCCGCCTTCCCCGTTTCCGGAGCAGGTCGATCCAGACTCGTTGCGCAATGCTGTAGAGCCAGGTTCGAAACTTCGCGGTAACTTTGTAGCGTTTCCGGGCTTTGTACACCCGTAGGAAACACTCTTGTGCAAGATCTTCATACTCCTCTTGAACGCCGCGACCCCGGAAGTGGTTCATTAAGGGTTCGCGATATCTTCGTACGAGTTCAATCAGGGCCTGTTCGTCATCCTTCCGGGCCAATTGCAGCATGAGATCTTCATCGGTGAGCATGAGCCGAACACCGTTGATTTTTCAGCGGCCCCTGTCAAGCTGTGTGCATGCAAAGTGAGCGTTTTCAGGATTTATTTGAGCGGGTATTGCGGGCCAGAGTGTATGAAGTGGCCCGGGAAACCCCTTTGGAGCGTGCACCCCGCTTAAGCCAACGCTTGGACTGTGGGCTCTATCTGAAACGGGAAGATCAGCAGCCGGTCTTTTCCTTTAAACTCCGCGGGGCCTACAATCGCATGCGTCTCCTCAGTGAGGAAGAAGGCCGCCGGGGAGTGATTTGTGCCTCGGCCGGAAATCATGCCCAGGGTGTGGCCTTGTCTGCAGGACAATTAGGGCTTCGTGCGTTGATTGTGATGCCTGCCACTACGCCTCGCATTAAGGTCGAAGCGGTCAAAGCACTGGGTGGAGAAGTGCTGTTGCATGGGGAAAGTTATCAGGAGGCTCAAGAAGAGGCTCAACGTCTGGTGGCCGCCGAGGGCTGGTACTTTGTCCATCCCTTTGATGATGAGGAGGTCATTGCCGGTCAGGGGACGATTGCTTTGGAGCTGCTGCGTCAAGTGGAGCAGATGGATGCGGTGTTTGTCCCTGTGGGCGGTGGGGGCTTGATCTCCGGGGTGGCCTTGGTGTTGAAACGGCTTTTTCCTCAGATTCAGGTCATTGGCGTGGAACCGAAAGATGCCGCCTCCCTGTACGAATCGCTGCAGGCTGGAGAACGGGTGTTTCTGAAAGAGGTTGGACTGTTTGCCGACGGGGTAGCGGTGAAACAGGTGGGGGAACTCTGCTTTGATGTGTGCCGGGATTTGGTCGACGAGGTCGTATTGGTGGATACGGATGCGATTTGTGCGGCAATCAAAGATGCCTATGAAGACACCCGGAGTATTCTGGAGCCTGCCGGAGCTTTGGCCATTGCCGGGGCCAAGGCCTGGCGGAAGGAGCATCCGGAGGGATCCCCGGAGCTGGTGGCCCTGACCTGTGGGGCGAACATGAACTTTGACCGGCTCCGTCATGTGGCGGAACGAGCTGAAATCGGCGAAGAACGGGAGGCCTTGTTCGCTGTAACCCTGAAGGAAGAACCGGGTTCCTTCCGTTCCTTTTCAGCTCAATTAGGGGAGCATGGGATTACGGAATTTAATTACCGTTATTCCGGTCCTGAACGAGCTCAGGTTTTTGTGGGCTTGCAGGTGCAGAATCGGGAAGAGGCTCAGCTCTTAGCTGCGAAGCTACAACACGCAGGCTTCCCGGTAGAGGATTTGAGTGGCAGCGAACTGGCGAAACTGCATCTGCGCCATATGGTCGGAGGCCGGGCGGAGCTGGAAGGGGATGAACGCCTGTACCGCTTTGAATTTCCGGAGCGGCCCGGGGCCTTGGGACGTTTTCTCGTATCGCTTCCCGAAGGCGTGAATATTACCCTCTTTCATTACCGGAATCACGGCACAGATGTTGGCAGAGTCCTTGCAGGCTTACAGGTTCCCACAGAAACCGAGCAGGCCTTTGAACAGTTCCTGCAAACCCTGGGCTACAGCTACCGGGATGAGAGCCATAACCCGGCACGCGGACTCTTTTTTTAAAGCTCCGCGCTAGGCTTCTAGTGGATGGAACCACGAAGGGCACGAAGAGCACGGAGGTTCTCGTGGAAGTTTCGGGGGACAGGTACATCCTAGGAACCCTACATATTCCTAACCACACTCAGCGTTTCAAGCTTCGTGCCCTTCGCGCTCTTCGTGGTTCAAAAAACCACTTGGCTTAGAGCCGCGTGCTTGGGTTTTGGTGGATGGAACCACGAAGGGCGCGAAGATCACGGAGGCTATCGGGGGGATCTATCGAGACAGGTACATCCTCGGAACCCTACATATTCCTAACCACTCCCAGCGTTTCAAGCTTCGTGTCCTTCGCGCTCTTCGTGGTTCAAAAAACACTTGGCTTAAAGCAGGGTGCTTGGGTTTTGGTGGATGGAACCACGAAGGGCGCGAAGAGCACGGAGGCTATCGGGGGGATCTATCGAGACAGGTATATCCTAGGAACCCTGCATATTCCTAACCACTCTCAGCGTTTCAAGCTTCGTGCCCTTCGCGCTCTTCGTGGTTCAAAAAACAAAGCCCTGAAAGAGTCGAGTCTCGTTATTACAGGTTTATCCCACTTCGGCTTCGCTGAAGACGCCGATGTTGCGGAACTTATCGTAGCGCTGTTGTACGCGTTGTTCAGGGCTGAGGCCTTCGATGTCGGCCAGGTGTTTTTCCAGGGCATCGCCCAGGTTTTTGGCGCATTCTTCCGGATTCTGATGTGCGCCACCGAGAGGCTCGGAGATCTTTTCGTCGCAGATGCCCAGCGGCATGAGGTCGTCGGCACACATCCGCAGGTTTTCTGCGGCTTTGTCCGCGTAGGCACGGTCTTTCCAAAGAATCGCGGCACAGCCTTCGGGACTGATGACGGAGTAATAGGAATGTTCGAGCATGAGAATGCGATTGCTCACGCCGATTCCCAAAGCGCCACCGCTGCCGCCTTCGCCGATGACCACGGAGATAAAGGGAACGGTAAACGTGAACGCTTCCCGTAGGTTCACGGCAATCGCTTCCGCCACGTGACGTTCCTCGGATTCCAGTCCCGGATAGGCTCCGGGCGTATCGATAAAGCTAAGAATGGGAATGCCGAACTTGTTGGCCAGTTTCATCAGGCGCAAGGCTTTGCGGTAGCCTTCCGGATAGGGGCAGCCGAAGTTGCATTCCAGGTTGCTGCGGGTGTCACGGCCTTTCTGGGTGCCGATGACCATGACCTTGCGACCGCGGAAGGTGGCGGTGCCGCCAATGATGGCCCGATCGTCGCGATACAGACGGTCACCATGCAGTTCAAAATAGTCCTCACAGACCAGATCAATGTAATCCCGGGTATAGGGGCGTTTGGGGTGCCGAGCCATTTGCACCTTCTGCCATGGAGTCATATCCGAATAAATCTTCAACTTGGTCTGCTCGATCTTGTGTTCGATCTTGCTGATTTCAGATTCAAAATCCATATCCTGATCTTCTGAGAAGCCTTTCAGCTCCTCGAGCTTCTGCTCCAGTTCCAGGATAGGTTTTTCAAAGGACAACACGTAATCGGACATAAGGGGGGCCTCAGGCGTCATGAATGCGGACGGGGGTTCCGACCGGCAACAGGATAAACAGTTCTTCGATTTCGGGGTTCCGCAGCCGCACACAACCTGCGCTGGACTGGGAGCCCACGCTTTCCGGTTCCCAAGTTCCATGAACCCCGATGCCGGGCAGGTCCAGTTTAAGATAGTGGGTGCCCAGCAGGTTGTCCGGATGACCGTACGGAATCGGATCGCGGTCCGGCATATACCATGTGGGGTGGCGCAAGCGCAATGTTATCTTGTAGTCACCCTCGGGGGTGCTGCCATCGGTGCCGGTCCCCACGGTGTAGCGTTTGAAGAAACGTCCATTCAAATCCACCCGCATGTTGTTTTGCTCTTTGGAGACATCGAGGGCAAAATCCCCACTGAGAATACGAAGCGTTTCCCCCACACGGATAAGATTGTTTTCGATCCCGTTGAGCCAGGCGATGCATTCCTCGGTGGTGCCAAAGCGACGGGCGAGGGCGCCCAGGGTGTCTCCGGATTTGACCCGGTATAGTTGAAGTTCCTCCAAATCCTTGCCAGAGCGGAGCATGTCAAAATGAAGTTCACCGAGAAAACTTTCCAATGCCGTACGCTGTACAGGATCCGTCTGATCTGCCAACAGGCTCAAGGCATGTTCTCTGGCTCCGGCGCGATCCCCGGAAGCGACTTGCTTGGCTAGTCCCGAAACATCCGGAGTGGGCCCGGGGGCCGGAGTGCTGGAGGGCTGTTCTTCTGTAGAACCAGGCTCTGAATCTGTAATCTCGTTCTCCGTGCTGTTTGGACGGAGAAAGAGCCAGACCCCCAGGATGAGTCCTAGAAGAAGGATCAGTACGCCACTGAGTAAAAGCAGGGGCGGACCTTTACGGTTGCCCACGTATAAATCCGTCATGGCATCAACTCCTGTTGCATCATGACATCCTTATAACAGCGCTTGTAGATCTCTGCAAACCAGAGACATGCTGGGATATCGGCTCTCCGGATCTTTTCGAAGGCACTTAGTGACAATCTCCTCCACCTTGCGGGAGACATCCTGGCGATATTCATGCAAGGGGTAGGGTTTGACCCGGGGGTCCCCGACCGCCCGTTTGTACTCGGCGACGGAATTGGCTTCAAAGGGCTTGTGCATGGTCAACATTTCATAAGCGATCACCCCATAGGTGAACACTTCGGAACGTTCATCTACAATCTGCTGACGCAAGGTTTCCGGCGCCAAATACGTGGGCGTTCCCTGCAGAATCTTCAGTTTGACCGGTTTGTTTCCCTTGTGCGCACGGCAGAGGTCAAAATCGATCAGAATGAGATTCAGATCTTCATCAATGAGCACATTCTCCGGTTTCAGGTCCATATGGATATACCCCTGATTATGAACATAGGCCAAGGCATCGGCCAGTTTGCGAATCAGGGTCAGCGAATGTTCCTTCAGCTTTGGATTCTTATGCAGAATGCATTCACGCAAGTTTTCACTCTCATGATAGGGAATCACCATATAATGGGCTCCCTTGGACCCTTTTCCTTTGCTGAGCAGCTTGATGACGCCCGGATGGGAAAACCCGCCCAAAATATCGATTCCGGATCGGAATGCCTTGCGAACGGCGCTGTTTTTCCGGCTACTTTCTTTCAAGTACCGAATAACCACCTTATCTTCATCTTTTCGCTGGCAAACGTACAAATCGGTCATTCCGCCCTTGGGGATCTTATGTAATACCTTGTAGTCGGGAACGTCCTGAATTTGCATACTTGAAGATTCCTAACATGATGCCAACTTAAAGATCAATGCTGTACCTGTGAAGAAGTCTGTACAATTACGTCCTATGCCCCGGCTGGATTCCTTGCCGGTGTTGCGAAATTTGATTCGACTGAATCTGTTAATTTTTGCTGTGGGCTGGCTCTTTGATTCTTTGGGATTTTTGAGTGCCGGTTCGGCGGCGATGCGAAGTGCATTTGCTCTGTTTCCTCAACGGATCACTCAGGAAGGCATGTTGTGGACCCCGTTTACCTACATGTTCCTTCATGGAAATCTGACCCACCTGGTGTTTAACATGATGGGCTTGTATTTTCTGGGGGCCGATCTGGAGCGGGCCTTAGGTTCGATCCGCTTTTTGCTCATCTATCTGCTGAGTGGGGTCGTCGGTGGCTGGGGCTTTTTTCTGTTTTCCTATCTCTACCAGGGAGATGTGGATCCCGTGGTCGGGGCTTCCGGAGCGGTTATGGGCCTCTTGGGGGCGATTGTGGCCCTCTATCCCCGCCGGCAGTATGTGATTCTGCCGCTTATGATTCCTGTACGGGCGAGCGTGCTGGGGATGTTGTTGTTCAGCAGTCATCTCTTTTTTATGTTCACGCCCTACGGCGGACGGGTCGCCTATGATGTTCACTTGGCCGGCGGTCTGCTGGGTTTTGTTTTGGCCTGGAGTATGGCTTTTGTCCACCAACGGCGCTGTTTCCGGGCTCATCCGGATCTCAATATGGCGGCTGCAAAAGCAGAATGGGAAGCGATGTTGTATCGACTCAACCAGCCTGAGGGCGCTGCTTCTTTTAGCGAAGCAGAATGGTCCCGCTATCACGTGTTAGAGGAGTGGCTGCGCTACAAAGACGTGCTTCGTCTGGAGGAGTTGAAGGAGGATGCCAAGAGGGGGAACTCTACCCCGAAACGCGCTCCGGCAAGCTGAAGTTCCTAAAGGGCTTCGGTCGGATTCGGACTGCGCAGTTGGTTGGCGTGGCAACTGGCAATGGCCAGTGCATCTGCGGCATCGTTTTGGGGAAGTTCCGGCAGGCCAAACAGGCGCTTCACCATTTCTGCCACCTGTTGCTTGTCAGCGGAACCCCGTCCCACCAAGCTCTGTTTGACCCGGCGGGGGGCATATTCAAAGATGGGCAAATCCTGTGCAGCACAGGTGGAGATGACTGTGCCCCGGGCCTCTCCCAGGATGAAGGCGGTTTTCACGTTCTTGCAGTGAAAGATGCCCTCAATGGCCACCTGCTGAGGCGATTCACTGGATAGAATCTCTTCCATCCGCTCCCGCAGTTGTTTCAGGCATTGCGTACGGGACCAGGAGGCGGGCGCATAGATTCGGCCATAACTGAGGGCGCGATGACGAAGGCCGTCGCTTTCGATCATGGCCACGCCACTGCTTCGCAGGGACGTGTCCACTCCCAGAATGCGGATCAACTCAGTCTTCATCCAGTTGAGCGGCCATCTCGTCGCTCACATCCAAATTGGTGTAGACATCCTGCACATCGTCGAGATCCTCAAGCGCTTCGATGAATTTAAGCACAGAGCGAACGTCGTCGATACTTCCCAGTTCCATGGGCGTGTCCGGCAGCAGGGTGATCTGGGAGTCGTTGGACTCGTATCCGGCTGCGGAAAAGGCTTCCAGCACGGCGTTGAAGTCGTTGGGGGCGGTGGTGACCACAAATTCTTCGCCTTCGGTCTGGATGTCCTCGGCACCGGCTTCCATGGCGGCTTCAAACAAGGCATCCTCGTCATTGCCTTCCACTGGAAAGCGGAACACGCCTTTGCGCTGAAAACCCCGGCTGACGGAACCGCTCTGGCCGAGGTTGTTCCCGGCTTTGCTGAAGCAGTGACGCACTTCGGAGGCGGTGCGGTTTTTGTTGTCGGTCAGGGTTTTGACAATGATGCCAATACCGCCATTGGCGTAGCCTTCATACACAATCTCGTCAAAGGTGACGCCTTCGCTGCCTTCGCCGGTCCCTTTTTTGATCGCGCGGTCGATGTTGTCCGCCGGCATGTTCACCGAACGGGCCCGGGCGAGGATGGGACGCAGGCTGATATTGGCCTCAGGGTCACCTCCACCGATCCGTGCGGCCACGGTCAATTCTTTGGCGATTTTGCTGAAGGCTTTGCCACGCTTGGCGTCTGCTGCGGCTTTTTTATGCTTAATGTTTGCCCATTTACTATGTCCGGCCATGTCTCACACGAAGGGGTAGGGGTTAAAATACGTTCTCAAAGCGATATCGACAACGAGGTCGAAAATCAATGGGATTCTCCGGAGCCGAAGGATGGCCTGTCCAGGCCCTCGAAATTAGAATTGGAGGATGGCCTTTCCAGGCCGCAGCATCCCACAAAAAAGGTAAAGCTCCAATTCTTGGGTCGGAAAGCCCAAGCTCCGGAAGTTTTAATCCTTTTTCTCGGCTTTTGCCTTTTTGGGGGCACGCAGTCCCAGGGCTTCGCGTTTCTCCATGTAGTCCGGAATCTGATCATGATAGCGGGCGAGCATGGATTTGAGCGCGTAACGCTGACGGGGGCTGAGATTTTTACGGCTCTTGAACTGGCTCTTGAGTGAATCGGCGAATTCCGCGTCATCCCAAGTCTTTTTGCCCTTGGTCGTCGGCTCGTTAAACTCTGTGACATGCTCAAGCATCTCCAGAAGAGGCGGACTTTCCGTATCCTCTTCTTCCTTGTCCATGCCCCAGGCTTCGGCTTTCTGGTCATAATCCGCAATCTGGGCGGCGTATTTGCTGACCAGGCGGTTGAGGTAGCGGACCTGATTGTCGCTGAGGCGTTTACCACCCTCGACCTGTTCACGCAGGCTGTCTGCGAATTCGCGGTCGTCGTAGGTCTTTTTGCCCACTTTCCGGGGGGCCTCAAATTCCACGTCCACCAGCACCTCGAATTTTTCCAAGGTCTCCGGGCGGGGAGGCTGCTGAGACTCAGCTTCTTTCTCAATGCGCTCTTTCAGCTTCAGTCGGGCAATGATGTCCTCACTGAGGCTACTGATCTGCTTGGCGTAGCGGGCAACGATATTGCGCAGGTTCTCCACCTGACGGTCGGTGATGGATTCAAACTCTTCCACCAGGGCTTCGTTCATTTCCTGAACGAACACGGAGTCATCATAGGTTTTTTTGCCCCGGGTGCTGGGCGGATTAAATGTGGAGATTTCGCCACAGAGCTTTAAGAGTTCTTCAATCTCGGGACGATTCAGGTGATGGGTTTTGGCGTCGTGGATCCAGCCTTCGAGATTGCCGTGGAATTCGGCCATCATGTCGGTCCAGTTACGCTTGCCGTCCTCAATTTCGTCCAGTTCCTCCTCCATATGGGCGGTAAAGCCCACTTCAAACAGGGAGGGCAGGCGCTCGACGAGGAAATCATGGACTTCCATGCCCGCTTTGGTGGGACGCAGACTACGGGCTTCCCGTTCCACATATTCGCGGCTGTAAAGGGTCGAAACAATGGAGGCGTAGGTGGAAGGACGGCCCACACCATTTTCCTCCAAGGCTTTGATCAGCGCCGCTTCACTGAAGCGCTTGGGAGGCTGGGTCTGTTTTTCTTCCTTCAGCCATTCCAGCACATTCAGGGCTTCCCCTTCTTCGAGCGGCGGCAACTGGGAGTCTTTGTCATCGTCGCCTTCATCCAGACCGCGGCCCCAGGCGGCCATGTAACCGGGGAAAGCCACTTCGGAGGCATTGGCGCGGAAAAGCAGGTCGCGTTCCACCAGCGGGTTGCTGCGCAGGTCGACGGAGAGCTGATCGATTTCTGCCGGAAGCATCTGACAGGCCAGGGTGCGCTTCCAGATCAGTTCATAGAGACGCCATTCGTCTTTGCCGAGAATGCTGCGCAGAGAGTCCGGCGTGCGGGAAAGGTCGGTGGGCCGAATGGCTTCGTGAGCCTCCTGAGCATTGCCGCGGGTGCGATAGAAATTGGGTTTCTCCGGCAGATACTCGCTGCCGAACTGCTGTTCAATGCGTCCGCGAATGTCGCTGAGCGCTTCTCCCGCGAGATGCGGAGAGTCGGTACGCATGTAGGTAATCAGACCCGTAGCCCCTTCGCCGGTACCGAGATCCACCCCTTCGTATAGCTTCTGAGCCAGTGACATGGTGCGGTTCGGCTGAAACCCACAGGCGCTGGAGGCGGCCTGCTGCAGGGTGGACGTAATAAACGGAGGCTGGGCACGGCGTTTCACCCGTTTGCGCTGGATCTTCTCGACCTTCAGGCCTTTCCCTTCCAGAGAAGCGAACAGAGCAGTAGCCTCGTCGGCATCCCGCAATTCCCCCTTGCCGCCATCAATATTGAGCAGGCGCACATCAAAGGCTGCACTGGCCTCCGGATTCTGCTTGGCGCAACGGGCCCCGAAGATCCAGTAGGTCTCGGGGATAAAGGCGAGGATCTCTTTTTCGCGTTCGCAGACCAGACGCAAGGCCACGGTTTGTACCCGGCCGGCGCTGGATCCACCACGGATGCGACGCCAGAGCAGGGGCGAAATCTGATAACCCACCAAACGGTCAATCACGCGGCGGGCCTGCTGAGCATCCACTTTCTGCATGTCGATGCTGCGGGGCTGGGCAAAGGCCTCCTGAATGGCGGATTTGGTGATCTGGTTGTAGGTCACCCGGGTGAAGGCCTCAGGACTTTTCACTTCCTTGGCCAGCAGTTCCTGCAAATGCCAGGCAATGGCTTCCCCCTCACGGTCCGGGTCAGGGGCCAGAATCACGGAATCTGCCTTCTTCGCCGCATCCTTCAGTTCTTTAATGACCTTGCTTTTGTCGCGGGAATTGACGTACTGCGGCTGGAAATCCTTTTCCACATCCACGCCAATCTTGCTCTTCGGCAGATCGCGGATGTGTCCCATGGACGCCTTCACGCTGTAGTTACGTCCAAGGAATTTGTTAATCGTCTTCGCCTTGGCTGGCGATTCCACAATGACAAGATGTTTCGGCATAGATGTCCTAAAAGCGGCTTTTCTCGGGTGAGGCGGCGCAACATAGTGGAAGAAGGCCAAGGTCTCAAGAAGGTTTTTCAAGGCCTACTGCGGTTCGAATGCGTTGACATGGCTTTACCAATCACCAAAATTGCCCCTGCATTCCACCATGAAAGTGACTCTGACCTTTTTAATCGTTTCCGCCTTCGGAGTGCTGATGCACACGTGGTCGGGGGAGATCCCATGGCAACATCTCCAACAACTTGAAGAGTTTTTGAGACAGGAGGAGTTGGAAGCCGCAGAAACGCAGTTGAGCGAACTATTATTGGTGTACCCAGGGAATGTCCGCCTAGCTGAACTTCGAGCCTTTTTGTATGAAAAACAGGGAGACCGAAAGAAAGCTCTGACCATCTGGAAGTCGCTCAAACGAGAAACGGAAGCGGGAACGGAAGATTGGCGCCGGATTCAACAGAGAATCAACCAGCTAACTGCATCCAATTGGTCTCAAAAAAATGTAGAGCCCCTTCCTTCGAAAAAAGATCCCAGAATGATGCCCCAGCCAGGGGTGTATTTGGAGCCGGTGACGGTTCATCGGCCCCAAGAATCTTTCGCAGCAAAACCCTTTTCCGAGAGGCCGAAGGAGGACCCTTTGCTCTATTTTATTTTTCCGGAAAGGATTCAGGTGCTGGAAAAACAGCCCGGAAAAGGATTTTCGGAGCGCTTGCAGATCCAGTTCATGTTACTTCCGGGCTTGCACGAATATCAGCCACCTCCCGTAGAGGAGTTACGCTTCCGATTGACCTTTATGGATCGTAAAGGGGGATATGTTCATGTTTCCAAGATTCCCCAGGCTGAAGTCTGGTTTGAGGTAAACGAAGCCTTGGAGGTTCAGAAACTCTCCCAGCCCATTCAGGTGGACTATGCCGTGCCGGAACACCTGGATCGGAACGATATCCATTATATGGGTTTTGTTGTGGAGGTGATCTACAAAGGTGAAGTGATCTCCGCCTGGGGGAGTGATTTGGGCGTACCTGTGATGTTACAGATCGAGAGGAAGAGGATGAAAGCAGGAGATACCTCACTTTCGGAACACAACGCCTCCGGGGTGATTGCTGAAGAACGTGACGATTTTTTTGGCAGCTCAAGCCAGCCTGATTTCTAAACCTTTATATCCCTGAAGGAGGATCCCAGGCAAATCTTCCAGGGATTCGGCATGTTTCCGATGTTCGGAAACTGGGAGGCATAGAGTTTCCGAACATCGGAAGTTGCGCTTTGGAGTGACTTTTGATGCTGGGCATGTTGTAGCGTGCTTATGAATATTGAACACGGGAGTCGGATATTGTTTACGGGGGATTCTATCACCGATGCCGGGCGGAAACGTCCGGTGGGGGAGGATGCGAAGGATTGGTTGGGCAAAGGCTATGTGTGCCGGATTGCGTCCATTCTCGAGGCGTGGCAACCAGGGCATGGCTGTCGTATCCAAAATACCGGAATAGCGGGAAATACGGTGAGGGAGCTTCAGGAGCGTTGGCAGGAGGATGTGTTGGATCTGAAGCCGGACTGGTTGTCCTTGATGATTGGCATTAATGACTGTGCCCGGGGCTTTGGGCGTCCTCAAATCGAGGAGGATCGGGTCAGCCCGGAGCTGTACCGGGACAGCCTGGAGCGTCTCTTGGCCACCATCCGACCCAGTCTCAAGGGCTTGGTGTTGCTCACGCCGTTCTACATCGACAGCAGTTTTCAGGATCCTCTGCGACTGGAGCTCAATCTCTACGCCAAGCATCTCAAAGACTTGGCCACGCGCTACGATGCGGTACTAGTCGATACTCAGGCGGCCTTTGACCGCGTGCTCAAGCAGCTGCACTCCAGCCGGCTGAGCCAGGATCGCGTTCACCCCAACGAATGCGGCCACCTTCTTCTCGCCCGGGCTTGGCTGGATGCCGTAGGCTTTGAGTGGCATGGCTGAGGATCTTGTATCCCGCAACGCCTTTCACGAGGCTATCCGGGAGCTCGGTGGAGCTGATCCGACTGCGATCTATGATCAGCTCATCTCCGCCTATGCTGAAAGCTCCCGTGCCTACCACACGCTGCAGCATCTGGAGGAATGCCTGGAGCTGTTGCTTCTTTGTCCGCTGAATGCCGAACAGCGCAGGCTTCTGGAACTTGCGTTGTGCTTTCATGACGCCGTGTATGATGCGCAGGCGAAGGACAACGAGGAGCAGAGCGCAGCCTGGGCCGAGAAGCCGCTCAGCAGGCTGGGGCTGACTGTGGAGGCCATCGCGATCATATGCCGCCTCATTCTCGTCACCAAGACCCATCAGGCCGAAAACGAGTTGGAGGCCTGGATGGTGGATATCGATCTGGCCATTCTCGGAGCCACCCCGGAGCGCTATCGCCAATATGAACTTCAGATTCGCCAGGAGTATGCCTGGGCCTCGGATGAGGTCTACGCCACAGGCCGCCGGGCTTTGCTGCAGTCCTTTGCCGGGCGGGACAGGCTCTACCAGACAGCCTTTTTCCTGAAGCGTTTTGAAGAACGCGCAGGCTTGAATCTGGCGGGGAGTTTAGGAGTAGAGCTCAAATGAGGGCAGGGATGAGGAAGCGGATGCTGAGAACGTATACACGTAGAGTATGTGTCTTAAGCTCTATGATCACAGCTTGTGCGTTTCCTCATCTCAGAGCCAGTCTGCGTATCGTGTCTTTTGATCAAGAGGAGTACCTTGTTCTCTCGGAGGATGGATCACGTGTCTTCGTTCCGAAAGTAACAGATTTTTTAGCAGATGAGACGATCACCCTTGCCGGAGGCCAAAGCGGTAGCTTCGGAGAGCTTTTTCCGGTTTCCGGGATGTATGACACGGAGTCCATGGAACCGCTTTGGCAGATCCCTGAAGAACAACCGCTAAGGTATTATGAGCTCTCCCCGGATTTCACCTTGCTGGCCTGGTTGAATCGGGATCTTTATTTGGTTGGGGGACCTGAGCTCTTGGTGATGAAGCTATACCGGGAGGGGGAGCTGCTCTTTTCACTGAAACAAGAGGATCTTCAGCTGCAGCCCTTTCGACGTTCTTCCGGTTTTTTTGATATTTCGTACACAGACCTCGAGTGGCTCCGGGAAGCCCGGTTTGAGGATGGAGCGCTCTACGTTACCGTTTCAGGCAAATCGTGGTTTTCCCCGTGGGGGCAAGTGGAGCTGGGAGGGGGCTCCGTCTTTCAAGTGGATGTGGATAGCGGCGATGTCCAGCTCGTAGAGCAACTTCCCTTGAGATTCTGGGTGAGCATGGGGATTCCACTGTTCCTGCTTGTGCTGTTGATCACGATAGGCTGCTGGATTCTGTTTCGACTCCGTCTTTCTCGAACTTAAGCTGAGAAAACACCCTGAAGCTTCACGTTCACATCGACCCTGTTCCATCACGGATACACGTTGTCCCTCACGGAACCTACTCAGCAAAACCATACAAAATACAGCGTAGCCATCTGTGTACATCCGTGACCATCTGTGGTCATTTTTTACATCAGGAACAGATCGAAAAATCTTTCAGGTGCTGACCCGGACCTGAAGGTCCGGGAATGCTTCCGCCTGAAGGCGGGACTGGGACAGTCTCCGTATGTCCCTGCGGATTTGAGATTTCTTGATAGGCTGAACGCCATGTGCTTGTACAAGGGTGAAGGCCTATTTGCCGAAGCTTGGCCAGAGAGATTTGGCCTCTGTGGCTTATGGAAATAGCCTCATTTTCGGAGAACAAAATCCTCTGATGTAGTCCATCGTATCCAGGATTGCATTGAGTTTGCGCTCATCCTCATCGTTTTCGTGTTTAGAACGAAATTCGTCAAAGAGTTGCTGGATCATTGATTGTGTTAACCCCTCCGCTTTGAATGTCAGGGAAAGCTTCCATAGCTCATCAGCAGGGTTCGGGGAGCAGAGTGCTTCTGCCAGGCGATGTTCTGCAGGCTGTTCAGGATGTGCATTCATACGGGGTACCTGCGATATGATAAGGGGCTGGACTCAGATAGCGCATTCCAGCCCCTGCTCCGGTTCAATTACGACACATTCCAAACGCCGTAGCATGCCCAGATGTTGTAGCCTGTTGCGATGCTCCAGCAAACACAAGAAGCGACATGAAACCAAATGGTTTTGGTGCTTCCTTTTCGGGCTGCCATTGCCCCTGCCAGGAATGCGAGTGCTGATGCGGATGTGATGATGCTCAGAAACAAAGGGAGGAAGTAGGGCGTAGGACCAAGTTTGCTTGCAGCAAATGCAAGCATCAGCAGTATATTTCCGAAAGAAAGTACCGCGGATAGAAGCAAGCAACTCATGTGACCTGTCAGTTGCAGGCTGAACGATTCCTTTGGCTCAAAGGTCTTGATGGGTTAATCATATTCTTTGAAGGTCGGGAGGGGAGCCTGGTTTTGCCTCAGGCAGGGTAGCTATCCATGTCAATCGAGGCTCCAACGTTAGCAACGAAGCGAAGCACTCGGTTGCTAAAGCCTAGTATCGGTGTGGGTATTTCTTCGGAGGTCGGGAATTCAAAGACTACTTCCAGGGTCGCATCGATATCAGGATCCTGGATAAGCGCTTTAAATTGTTCTTCATAGGGCTCCAGTTCATCGATCACTTTTTCTGCCAAGGCATAGCTGTCAAGAATTCCTTCCTCATCTGTGTGGTAGCGTTGCGCGAAGCGCATGCGCGAACATTTGGGGAGCTTTCGGTCCGGGAAGCGTGCATGTTTTGCCATGCTTTCTGTGGGTGTAAGGTCGATCTTTTTTTCAAGTTCGGCCGGGTCGAATTCACCAGCTAAACCGAAGTAGATGTAGTTAGGAGATTTCATGTTGCGGTGAACGATGTGTTCTTTTTCTGGGGTTCGTGTTTGATGAAATTTAAGCCATTTACATCAGGCGTTTTTATCCGATCATCAATATTCCGATATCTTCATCCCCCACCTTGCTCAGCCAGGTTAGGCAAAGGTCATAGGCGGCCAGTACAGCCTCGGTTCCTGGATCTTCGTACTCGCTTGGGTGGTTTTCCTGATAATAGTTCCTTACCTCAGCCTCTTTTAGGCCCAGATCACTCAGCTTGGAGAGGACGGTCTGGGCTGCAGGAGCATCAAAGACGGCTATAGAACTGGCACGGATTACAGAGAGTTTGCTGGCAAGTTCCGTGTTGCCGAAATCAAAGAGCATGCACCCCTTCTCCTCTAGCACGAGATCCAGATCACAGAATCCCGTGCCGGAGAAAGCGTAGCTCTGTTGTTCGGTGGCATGCCTGTTCAGAAAGTCCCAGAAGTGATCAATCTGCTCCTCTAGCTTCCTCTTGAACAGGAAGCCTTTCTTCTCGATCAGCTTGGTTTCAGGAGTAGCTGCTGCGAGCAGGGCAGTGGATTGTGATGTGGGTAGAGTATAAAATGTGGCAAGTACGCTCATGTTTAATGCTTTTCACAACGAACAATAAGGTGTTTCAACAGAACAGCGCAGAGGGCGGCAGGAGTTGAGACTTTCGGCTATTATGGCTATTTATCGTAGTCTTACGTATTTTCCCTTTAACGAATTTTTAGCAACATATTGAACTGGTTACGGTATTTTCTGATTAGAGGTATCCAATGGTTGCATGCAAATCATAGTATTCGATCAAGGCCTCGCTAATTGCTTTTGTGTATAAGGGCGCGAGCAGGCACACCAGGGCAGCAGGTTGCTTTACACTGTACTCTTTTCGTAGCAGCGAAGAAACCAAGCACATCGCTGCGCCAGCAATACTTCCCCCTAAGAAGATCATTCGCGCTTCATGTGCAGCCGCAGCTCCTTCTACACAACGGCATCCTGTGATCCCTACGTAGAACACGAAACAAAAGATCCCAAACCAAGGGGCTAACAGCCAATTGTTCACCTTGGTTGATTTTAGGATCATAGCACTGATCAATAGGAAGATGAGATAGGAAATGGAAGCTAGCCAGAACACACTGATCAGTGTCAGCATGATCAACAAAGCTGGTAATTCCTGCTTGGATCGTTGGATGTTCATGCGCTGAGATAATGTTTTTCGCTCACCAGTACCTGCGGGGGCTGACGGGTGTCGAAGGTTTCAGTGTAGTGGCCTTGTCGGTATGGCCTTTAGTTTTGTACTTACTTTGGTTTGAGATGTCACCAAAACTTCCACCATGGTTTTTCTCCAGCTTTGTCCTCCTGTTCAGGTTGACCAGTTGAGTCATCGTCTAAACATTTCAGCTGCGGGTACAGGCTCTCAACCGTATCCTCGTCCCATTCTTCTCCACTTGGATTCTCCGGTAAAGGGACTCTGCGCGGGGGGAGTTCTCCAAGGCGTTCCTCCAGTACATCGTTGATGGCATATCTGTACCCTTCAATGCATGGATCATCTTCCCAGAAACTTACAGATGAAAGGCTGCTCGGATCTTCAACGGCTTCTGAAAAGACGCGGGACCCCATAGAAATCAAGGTGTCCCGAAAATCCATAAAGGAATCATCGGAACAACCACCATTCAAAATGTATGCCGCGGCCCATAGTGGCCAGGTATAGGCCTTGTGATCCATTCGGTCATACTGCTCAGAGAAGGCTCGTAGATCATCGTCGGAAAGGCCATGTAACGCCGACTTCAGTTGAGCGCATTTCTCATCCATATCCCCTTTGGAGGCTTCATGTGCTTTATCAATGATCTCCCAAAATGCGTTCTCGTTCATAGGATTTTCTTTCGTGGTTTCCTTGGTAAGCTTTTGTGATGCCCGAATCCCGCTACGCCGAATTCGAGCGGGTGATGTGGTTGGTAAGTATTTCTTGGATGCGTTTTCCCAGCTCGACTTCTTCTCGTATACATCCGAACTGTTTGGTGATGCTGTCTGAACGCTCCATAAGCCCTGCAGGTAGTGTAGACGTGTTCAGGTAATCCAATTTCTCTTCGTGTAGCCTGCAAAGAGTCCGAAAGGAGTAGGCCACAACATATGGATTCTTATCCTCCAGTAGAAGGAGAAGTTCTTTCTCTGAATCGGGGTGTTTCTTAATAAACGCCTCCAGGGCGTCGTTCTCGATTCGGGACTCACCATCGGGCCCGACCAAGGAAGCATAGAAGCAGGTACATTCACTCCAGATATCAACCATTCGTTTCAAGGCCTCGGCCTTTGAACCCGAAACGATCTTTCTGATTTCTCCACTATATTTCCAGTTGGAGTAAAGATGCCATGGGCCCCATATCGGGGCTGAGAGGACTGCAAAAGCCCACATTACGACGTTTTCCC
Organism: Verrucomicrobia bacterium UBA6056; assembly: GCA_002429005.1. Lineage (GTDB taxonomy): Bacteria > Verrucomicrobiota > Kiritimatiellia > SS1-B-03-39 > UBA6053 > UBA6056. Next base: position 97,173 of record DIYK01000071.1, on the reverse strand, counting down.
ATTCGATTCGTTTTGTTTGCGTCATATCCGCAAGGTCTTAGGTTGGCCGGACTCGCGTTCCTGTCACGCCGTAGCCCGACCAGGGCGAAGGAGGAAGCGACTGCGGGTGGTTGGATTGGTATAAAGGCTATTAGGCACCTTTCTGTTTATCCATAATTTCTCCAGCTTTTCTCCCTATTGGCCCATGAAGTAGCTTTTCATCGAAACGGTACTCTGCAGAACCGTCTGCATGAAGCACCAGAACTAATCCAGCCACATCTCTTATCGGGAAACTCAAAAATTCTAAAACGGACAAAAAGTTGTCGTTATCAAAATCACCCAGAGACCTAGGTTCCAAATCAGGTTCTGAAACGGATATAAATCCACCAGGGACGACGACATCGATCATGACTTTTTCCTTGTTCCATTCACCCAAAAAAATGTGAGTTTTGACATTCATGCCATTCCTGAATCGAAACCTCAGGTAGTACGATGTACCACTAGATCCAAGTAACTTTGATGATTTGCCCAGCAAATCTTCAAAAATAGTAATGACATCTTGGTCATAGATCTCCACTAAACGCTGCTGGTTATGAATATTCAGTGAACTTATTTCCAAGTCACTCGTTCCGCCAGCAAGATCCAAAAATGCACGATGTTTCTGATAATTTTGGTACGTCAAAATCAATGGAAACCCTGTGGTACAGAGAATCAGTATGAGCTTTACCATTCGTTTCATGAGAGAGGATAACGATTACGATGGCGGGATCAGCAGCAGCTGATTCCGGCGGGTGGTCGTATGCCCGGCATGGCTGTGAACTGATGAGGTGAAAGTCCTCTGTGCATGGAATGATGAAAACAAAAGTACAAGCGAATGGCAACTGCGTAACCGTGAGGTTGGATGGGAAAGAGCCGACCGAAGGGAGACCGGCCACACGAAGTTGTGGCAATGGAGCGAAGCGGAATGGCAACCCGGAGTGCAAACTCATGGGCGGATGAATAAGAAGCGCATAGGAGGCCGGATGAATGGGGTGAGTGTGCGACCTGGCACGAAACCTTTCCGTTCAGTTCATTCGGTAAATGCGTCCGTCCTGTGGCGAAAGTTCGTTCCCTTACCTGCCCGCAATGTCTGCGACGCAGTCGCTGCAGCTGGGTCCGGGGAGACCTCGGTACCGCAAGGAGGCCGAGGAGTCAGCAGAAGGCATCGTAGCCAAACGTCGGGGGTAATGCCACGGACAGGGTGAAGGCCTGAACAACGAAGTCAGGGGGGACGCTGTCCGACCCGGGAGGAAGCGCAGACTCAGAAAAGAGGAGCCGAATCCTGCATCGCGGATAGCCCGTCTGTCCTGCAGTGAATCTAAGAAACACCCAAATACAGAACTGCTGGAACGTAATGACACAATGCACGGGCTGTCCCATCTGCACTGGTTGATAGTGCAAGGTGCCCCGCATCTTGTTCAGGAATGGGAGCGGTGTGCTCCGCTTCGTTGAACCGCCCCGTGCGGACCCGCACGCGGGGTGGTGTGAGAGTTGGGAGTTGGCCCTCGTTGGTCAGCTCCCGGCCACCCGATTATAAAAGGTGTACATCAGTTTTCAGAATTTAGCTCTAGCCGTTCCTTCATATCAATGAAGTCTCTCTCAAGTGCTGTGTACTTTTCGGTGTCAAAATTTAACCCTGATATAGCTCCAAAGAATCGAGTTTTTTTAGCCCCAGAAGGTTTTAGAGTAATCCAGCCAATGGGGTATCCAAGCACATGCCCCCACCTGCTTAATCCCATCTCATCCAAATTTTTCAGATCACAGGCAAACAGGATACGTTGGTCACCCCCTCTGATTTCCACAACTTTATCCAGAATCGTTACGTTGAAGTCCTTTGGTCTGACGTAAATAAATGTAACAAAACTTAAAACTGCGATTGCGGTAATCATGATCTGAAAGCCTAACGGACTTTCACTCGTTGGAAGGAATCCGGGCAAAACAGCTAGAACGGAAAGGCCAATTACAACACTCAGTGCTTTAGCCCAGTAGGCACCAGAATTCGATTCATACGAGTGGGTCATAACGGGTAATCTGGTTATTACGATTCAATAGTCTATTTCCGGAAGAATTTGCTCCTCTATGATTAGCTTTTCCAGTGCTTTATTTAGAGCTTCTGTGTTGACCCCTTGCATGCCAGCTTGCTGTTTGATTATCAGCGATTTAATCAAGTCATCAGACATTACACTAGGGAGAAGAATCCATTCAGTTTCCTTGCCAAAGAATGTCTTTTTCGTGAGCCATCTAAATCCGATTGATCGCTCAGTTCGATTGTTTCTTTCAAATAAGGCAATGGCAATTCCTGATCCCTCAGCGTCATAGATGAGGTCTTCAAGATTCCAGTCTTTTCCTGCTGTCTTTGGATGCTTCATGGATAACGGTGGCGCTCGCCGGCGCTCGCGGCAGATATCTCTGAGATTTTGTGAGTATTCCGTTCAATATCCTGTCCGGTTAAATCGTAATTATTCATTGTTAATTTCGATATCCATACGATACAAACAGTTGCTTCAGGCGCAATGCCAATATGAGGGATATGCTGAGAAGTGTATCTATGACCTATATTTCGTTTATTCTTGTGCAGAAAAGGTTACCCTGACGTTAAATGCGCATGTATAGTCATCGTTGAGGTTGTGAAAGACATCCCCACATCCTTGACCAGAGCGATGAAACGAGAATTGAATTCGCGCAACGTGTGTTTTTTTGAGGAGAAGTTCTGATGTCCCGTTTTGATATCCGCCCTGCTACTGAGGCTGACTGGCCGGCGATCTGGTTGATTCTGGAGCCGGTGTTTCGTGCCGGGGAAAGCTATCCGTATCCCCGGGATATCGATGAAGCCGAAGCCCGGCGGGCTTGGATGGAGCTTCCGCGCATGACCTGTGTGGCCGAGGAGGCGGGGCAGATTTTAGGTACCTATTATATCAAGCCGAATCAACCGGGGCAGGGCAGTCATGTCTGTAACTGTGGTTATGTGGTGTCTTCCACGGCGCGGGGACGTGGCGTGGCCTCGGCCTTGTGTGAGCATTCCCAGCAGTTGGGGTTGGAACTGGGCTTTCGGGCCATGCAGTTTAATCTGGTGGTGTCCACCAATACGGGCGCGGTCCGTCTCTGGCAAAAGTTAGGCTTCAAGGTGCTGGCCCGTCTTCCTGGAGCCTTTGCCCATCCCAGCGAGGGGGATGTGGATGCCTTGCTGATGTTTAAAGCGTTGGCTTAGTCTGCCTCATCCATGTTGTTCGCGACTTCCAGCTCCACAATGCGGTCACAGCTGTGGCGGAGCACGTCATGGTCGTGGCTGATGAACATCATGGTCAGCCCCAGATCACGGCGTAAGTCCATCAGTAGGTTCAGGATTTGTGCCTGAACGGACACATCCAGTGCGGAAACGGCTTCATCGGCAATGACAAAGGCGGGTTTGAGGATCAAGGCCCGGGCAATGGCGATGCGCTGCCGCTGCCCGCCTGAAAATTCATGGGGATAGCGGTCCCGGGAATCTCGGGGGAGGCCCACCCGGTCCAGCCAGCTGGATAGCTCCGCCCGTCGCTCTTCTTTGGGCATGCGCTGATGCACCCACAGCGGTTCCTCGAGGCATTGACCTACGCTCATTCGGGGGTTGAGGCTGGCAAAGGGATCCTGAAAAATCATCTGCATCTCCCGCCGCTGGGCGACGGAGCGTTTGCGAAGCGGCAGGCGCTCTCCCTTGAGTAGCACCTCGCCTTCGTAGGGGAGCAGACCGAGCAGGGCACGGGAGAGGGTGCTCTTTCCGCTGCCGGAGGGGCCGGCAATGCCCACATTCTCGCCTTGCTGAATCTGCAGGTCCAGTTCGCGGAGCACCCGCAGGGGCTCCTGACCTTTGCGGGGATAGCTGACGCTGAGCTTGCGGGCTTCGATATGCGCACTCATGGCTGTGCCTCCCTGCGGGGCTGTTCCGGATCCGGGCTGGCCTGATCCGGAAGCTTCTCTTCCAGATCTTCTAAGGTGGGCAAGCGACTGCCGGGTTCATGTCGGGAGGGGTGGCAGTTGAGCAGTCCGCGGGTGTAGGGATGTTGCGGATGCTGGAGCAGTTGTTGGGTTTCTCCTTCCTCCACCAGATCGCCCCGGCGCATCACCGCCACCCGACGGCAAAGTTTTTCAACCACGAGCAAATCGTGACTGATAAACAGCACCGCCATGCCATGCCGCTGCTGCAGGCCCCGGATGAGCTCGAGAATCTGATCCTGCACCGCCACATCCAGAGCCGTGGTGGGCTCATCGGCTATGAGCAATTCCGGTTCGCTGATCATGGCCATGGCGATCATCACCCGCTGGCGCATGCCGCCGGAAAATTCGTGGGGCCAGTTGTAGGCCCGTTTTGCGGCATCAGGAATGCCCACTTCTTCCAGGGCGTCGATTGCCCGCATGCGGGCATCCCGTTTGCTGAGGCCCCGATGTATGCGCAAGGGTTCGGCCACTTGGTCAATCACCCGCATATGCGGAGTGAGTGAGGTCATGGGGTCCTGAAAAATCATACAGATGCGGTCGCCGCGAAGCTGGCGTAATTCCGCTTCGCGCATAGTCAACATTTCCTGATCCCGGTAGCGCAGCGAGCCGCTTACCCGGGCACTGCGGGGGAGCAGGCCCATCAGACTCAGCACGGATACCGATTTTCCGCTGCCGCTTTCGCCAACAATGCCCAGGGTTTCGCCTTCCTCCAGGTTCAGATTCAAGCCTTTGACGGCATGCAGTTCCCCCTCCCGGGTGGGAAAGTGTATGTGTAGATCGGATATCTGGAGCAGGCTCATTCAGCCCCTTTGCGTCGGGGGTCGAGGGCGTCGCGTAGGCCGTCACCGAGAAAGTTCAGGGCCAGGAGGGTGCTGAATAATGCGGCGCCAGGTACCAGCAATTGCCAACTATAGTCTTCCATACTGCCCACGCCGTCTTTGATCAGACTGCCCCAGGAGCTCATGGGGGGCTGCACCCCGAGGCCGAGGAAGCTGAGAAAGGCTTCTAAGAGCATGACCGAAGGGATGGTGAGGGTGATGTAAATGATGATGGTGCCCAGGACATTGGGGAGCAGATGGCGGAGGAGAATACGGCTGCGGCTGTAGCCCAGGACCCGACAGGCTTCGATAAATTCCTGCTGACGCAGTCCCAACACTTCCCCGCGGACGATGCGGGCCATGGTCAGCCATTCCACGGCGCCAATGGCCACAAAGAGAAGGACCAGGCTGCGTTGAAACAGCGTGATTAATAAAATCACAAAGAGCGTGAAGGGCAGGGCATAGAGCACATCGACGATGCGCATCATCAAGGTATCGACTTTGCCTCCAGCATATCCACTAATCCCACCGTAGAGAACTCCAATGATCAGGGAGACCATGGTGGCGGCGAGAGCCACGGCAAAGGAAATGCGGCCGGCGACCAGGGTGCGGGTTAGCAAATCCCGGCCAATGGCATCGGTTCCCAGCCAGTAGTCCGCATTGGGTGGCTCGTTTGCGCGGAAGAGGTCTTGTTCCTCAAAGCTATAGGGGCTGAAGAAGGGGCCGAAGATACAGGCCAGGATGATCAGCAGCAGGAGAATCATTCCGCTGAGCGCGGCCCGATTGCGGCAGAGGCGTTTCCAAGCGTCGCTGGCCAGGCTGCTCATTTGGCTTCTCCCATGCGGATGCGGGGGTTCAACCAGGCGAGAAGCAAGTCGACGAGAGTATTGAACAGCACCATAAAGGCGCCGAAGACCAGCACGCAGCCCAGCATGACAAACTGATCCCGGTTGAGTGCGGCATTTACGATGATGCGGCCCATGCCGGGAATTTGAAAGATCATCTCTACGACGAAGGCGCCGGTGAGCAGACCTGCGGCAGCGGGCCCCAGAAAGGAAATCACAGGGAGGATGCCTCCACGCAGCGCATGGCGAAGCACGACTTGAGCTTCGCTCATACCTTTGGAGCGGGCAGTACGTACATAGTCCTTAGAGAGTTCTTCCAACATGCCTCCGCGGGCAAGTCGCGCAATGTAGGCGGCATAAATCGAACCCAATGCGATCACGGGAAGGACCCGGTGGGCCGAATCCGACCAGCCCAGTACGGGGAGCCAGTTGAGCCAGAGACCAAACACCAAGGCGAGAATAGGGCCCAGCACAAAACTGGGAATGCAGATGCCGAAGAGCGCGATGCCCATGGAGATGGAATCCCCGGGGCCATTGGGTCTCATGGCAGCCAGGACGCCAAGACTGATGCCCACCACCAGGGCATAGAGCAGAGCCAGCATGCCCAGTTCCATGGAGATGGGGAGAGTGGTTGCGATGAGTTCCGACACTGTGCGACCGGGCATTTTCAGGCTGGGGCCAAAATCACCCTGGAGAACCCCGCCCATGTAACGGAAATATTGTACGGTGATCGGCTGATCGAGTCCGTAGGCCCGCTCCAGCGCTTCCATGGTTTGTGGAGGCAATTCTTTTTCCGAGGCGAAGGGACTGCCTGGAACCAGACGCACCAGCAGGAAACTCAGGGTGGCAACCGCCCAGAGGGTAGGAATGGCCTGGATAAAAAGACGATGAAAAACGAAACGGAGCACCGTGCATCTTTGTGGTGCAAAGAAGGGAGGGTCAAGTGAGGAGTTTGCTTATCAACGGGAGAGGCGTCGAATCCCCTTCTGTGCGAGTTCCGTGGGAAGCAGGGCTAAAGAGCGTTTGTAATCACTGAGAGCGCCCACGGAGTCCCCCGCCTTTTCCCGGAGCATGGCCCGCTCCAGCCAGGGGAGGTACCAACCCGGATTCCGCTCTACCGCCTGATCCCAGGCTTCCAGGGCTGCTTTGCGATTGCCCAGTTTCTCATAGGCTTTGGCACTGAGGGCAATGGCGTGTGCTTCTTCCGGAGCGATTCTGCGGGCATCCAGAGATTTTCGCAGGGCCTCTTCGGCGTCTCCGGCCTGCAGCGCTTTCAGCCCGAGTTCGATTTTCTGATAGGCTGGGGCCTGCTTGCGGAGTTTGCGGGTATAAATTCGGTATTCGGCTTCCCCCAGGTATCCTTCATCCCCGCCGACCTCATCCCGGCTTTCCCGATTCGCCTGCACACGGGAAATAGAAGAGGGGTGGGTGGCCAGCCATCCTCCTGCGGAGTCATGATGTTCCTTGAACAGTTCCTGAAGGGTGATTGCCCCGGTGGGATTGTATCCAGCTTTGTGCATGTACACGATGCCGTAGTGGTCAGCCTCCCGTTCAGCGCTGCGGCTGTGCCGCAGCTGTTCCAGTCCCACTGCGGTGCTGCCGAGGCCGTAGACCAGTAAACGGTCATCGCTATCGGCAAAGCCGGTGGCTCCCAAAACGCCTGCTTGAAGCAGGAGCCCCCGTTCCAATCGTTTTGCGGAATGACGTGCCGCAGCATGGACGACTTCGTGGGCCAGGACTGCAGCCAGCTCACCCTCATTACGCATCCCTTCCAGAAGGCCGCGGTTAATGGCGATTTTTCCGCCGGGCATCGCCCAGGCGTTCCAGCTGCTGTCGTTAATGATGCGGAATTCGTAAGGCAGATTAGGGCGGTCGCTCTCTGCGGCGACCCGTTGACCGATACGTTGAACGTAGGCTGTGAGTTCAGGATCTGACACATAATCCCCGCCCTGAATCTGGATTTGGGTCTCATAATATTCCGTGCCCATGGCGATTTCCTGCTGTTCACTGATCAGCTGGAGTTCAGATTTTCCGGTTACGGGGTTGCTGGCGCAGCCGCAAAACAGGAGGAATGAAAGAATGCAGAGGCTCAGATAGGCTTTCATACCTTTATCTTAGGGGATGATTGGAAAAAGGCAGGGCTGCGCTTGCGTTTTTTCTACGAGCAGGAATCTTAAGCCCTCTAGGAGAATTTTATGAGCAAAATTACTATTTCTATCGGTTTCGCCCTCAGTGTTATTGGAGTCCTGTCCTACGTGGTCACCGGCTTCGAAAGTCCCACATCCCTGATTCCCACCTTTATGGGGGTTCCCTTGATTGCCTGCGGGTATTTGTCCAAGATCAAACCGGAAAAGATTAAAATCTGGGCACACATTGCCGTTGTTTTAGCAGCATTAGGAACCTTGGCTGCGGGCTCCCGTATTCCCAGTCTGGAGGAGTTCGGATCGGTTAAGTCCTTGTCTATCTGGAGTATGTTCGTTCTCTGCTTCATTTTACTTGGCCTGTATATTCAGTCATTTATTAAAGCCCGACGCCCTTGACTCGTTTGTAAGAAACGTGTTATTTGTAATGCATGATTGCATTAAATAGGATTGTAGCGAAGAAGAGTACCGTGAATGTGTTACGTGTGCTGCGGCAGGCGGATTCCGCCCTGTCAGGTCGTCAAATTCAGCGTCGTAGTGGTCTGAGTAACCGCGCCACCATGCTGGCTCTGGAAGATCTTACCTCGGCCTCTATTGTAGATTGCGAGCCCTCGGGTCGCTCCTACTTTTATACCCTGAATACAGATAACTTCTTCTGGCAGACAGGGTTAAAAACCCTTCTGGAGGCGGAGGATGCCTTCTGGAAAGATCTGCCCAAAACGGTGAAAGGCTGTGTAGATCCCGCACCTGCTGCGGTGATTGTGACCGGTTCTCTCGCCCGGGAAGAGCCGACGAATGAGCTGGAGCTTCACCTGATTTTTGGCAGCGGCCGGGATCGTCTGAAGGCCTACAAACATAATGATGCCCTGAAAGAGGTGATCAACCATCGTTATGGTTTAGAATTGCATCCAACCTACATGGACAAAAAGACGATGGACAACCCGGAGTACGAAAGCCTGTGGGAACGTATTGCTAATGAAGGGGTTCTGATCTTTGGAGAGCTGCCCAGCTAAGCAACATCATCGGCGGAACCTGTTTCCGCAGTCTTTTTTATGTAGGACCCGACGCTTCGGGTCCTATTTTTTTTAACATCTGGTCTTAAATTTGTATTCAAAATGCAGATTTTGCGAATTAAAGCAGCAATTTGAGTACGAAGACCAGGGCCAGTGCTGTAGCCAGCGGGGAGAGCTGCCGCCCGCGGCCGCTGAGTAGTTGGAGGCAGACGTGGGCCAGCAGGCCGAAACCGATGCCCTCCGCGATGCTGAAGGTGAAAGGCATCATGATCAGGGTGAGAAAGGCTGGAAACCCTTCCTCGAGCTTCTCAAAATCAATGTGCCGCAGTGGAGACATCATAAATAATCCCACCAGGACCAGTGCGGGAGCGGTCGCGGCGGCGGGAACCATGAGAAATAGGGGGGCGCAGAACAGCGCGAGCAGGAACAGAGCGGCCACGGCCAGGGCACTGAGGCCGCTGCGGGCCCCTTCGGCCACACCGGAAGCGCTTTCCACATAGACCGTTACCGTGCTGGTGCCGAGCAAGGCTCCGGCGCTGGTACCAATGGCATCGGCCATAAAGGCCTCTTTTCCTTGGGGAATGCGGCCCTGTTCATCGAGAAACCCGGCTTTGTCGCAGACCCCGACCATGGTGCCGATGCTGTCGAAGAGATCGACAAAGAGCAGGCTGAACAGCACCAGGATCATGCCCGGATCCATCAGGGCGCTCAGATCCAGTTTGAACAGCAGCGGGGCGGGGGAAGGGGGGAGACTGAGCAGGCCGCCCTCCGGAATCTGGGTGAGACCGAAGGGAATCCCGGCCAGGGTCACCAAAGCCATGCCGATCAGCAGGGCTCCCCGGATGCGGAGTTTAAGCAGAGCTGCGCTGAGCAACAGTCCCCCCAGCATCAGCCAGACCTGGGCACTGTGCACATCGCCCAGCCCCAGCAGGACGGCCTCATCTTTGACAATCACCCCGGCATTTTTCAGGCCGATGAGGGCAATGAATAGCCCGATTCCGGCTGAAATTGCATGTTTCAGAGACAAGGGGATGGCGTGTACGATCGCCGTGCGCAGGTTGAACAGGGTAAGTGCAATAAACAATAGCCCCTCCACAAACACGAGCCCCAGGGCTGCCTGCCAGGACAGCCCCATGCCCAGCACAATACCATAGGCAAAGAAGGCATTCAGCCCCATCCCGGGGGCGAGAGCGAAGGGAAGGCGGGCCCAGAAGGCCATGACCAGGGTGGCCAGGGCGGCAGAAAGAGCCGTGGCGGTAAATAATGCCGGTCGATCCATGCCGGTTTCACCGAGAATCGCCGGATTTACTGCCAGGATATAGGCCATGGTCATGAAGGTGGTGAGCCCGGCTAGCAGTTCGGTGCGCGGCCGGCTTCCCCTCGCGGAAATCTGAAAAAAGGCGTCCAGGTTCATGCCTTCACAGCTCTATGGAGAATTATTTTTAAAGCAGAGACGAAAACGTATGAGATCTGGACCTGGTTACAGTTTTGTTGGGTGCATGATGGAGGGGTAAAGCCTGTGCTGTCGGAAGTGGACTTCTCCCTGTCGGGCCCGCACACTCTCGCCTCTGCAAAAAGGGTTCCCTGAGTTATAAGCAATGGCCTTGATTGCCGGGCAGAGGAGGGTATAAGGGAGTCTTCGCAGCGGCTGCGTGTCGCAGGGCTGCCTGACGGAAGGTGAGACGTATGAAAATTTACATGAGTGGACAACTGGTCGATGAGGCAGAGGCCAAAGTTTCCGTGTTTGATCACGGGCTCCTTTACGGAGATGGGGTGTTTGAGGGGATTCGTGCCTATCACGGCAAAGTTTTTCTGCTGAAAGAGCATGTGGCGCGTCTCTATGATTCCGCAAAAGCCATTGCTCTGGATATCCCCATGAGCCAGCAGGAGATGGCGGATGCGGTGCGGGCCACCTGTGCGGCTAATGATTTAAATGACGGATATATTCGGTTGGTCGTCACCCGCGGGGTGGGGACCCTGGGTTTGAACCCGTATTTGTGCAAAAAACCCGAAGTGATCATTATCGCTGCCGGAATTCAGCTCTATCCTAAGGAGCTCTATGAGACCGGGATGAACGTCGTCACCGTGGGGACAGTTCGCAATCATCCGGAAGCGGTCAATCCGCGCATCAAAAGCCTGAACTATTTGAATAATGTCATGGCGAAGATTGAGGCGATCAATGCCGGCGTTCTTGAGTGCATCATGCTCAACCCACAAGGGCAGGTAGCGGAAGCCTCTGGGGATAATGTGTTTGTCATCAAAGATGGCGTGTTGAAGACGCCTCCGGTCTGGTGTGGTGCCCTGGATGGGATCACTCGCCGTGCGGTCATGGACATTGCCGAAAGTCTGGGCTATGTTGTGAAAGAAGAAGTTTTGCAGCGATACGATCTGTTTACGGCGGATGAGATGTTCCTGACCGGAACCGCCGCGGAAGTGATCGCCTGTACCAATGTGGATCGTCGCAACATTGGTGAAGGTGTTCCTGGAAAAATCACCGTTTCATTGCAGAATGCGTTCAAGGAATATGTGAAGGAGCATGGTACACCGATAGCTGACTCATGAAATGTGACCGCTGTGACAAACCGGCAACAGTGCACCTGACCCGAGTGGTAAAGGGTCAGGTTCAGAAGTTGCATCTCTGTGCAGACTGTGCCCAGGAAATGGGTCTGCAGTCTGGTAAATCCTTTTCGCTCAGTGATGTACTCATGGGCCAGCCCGCGGGTCACAGCGCAGGCCCCGGTCCAAAAGTTTGTCGTAGCTGTGGGCTGACCTTGCAGCGTTTCCGCAAAGAAGGCCGTTTAGGCTGTCCGGAATGTTACAGTGTGTTTGGCAAGGACTTAGACCGTGTGCTGACCTCGATGCACAGTGCGACCGAGCATCAGGGACGCCGTCCCGCGCGCATGTGTCAGGTTTGTGAGGAACGGGATCAGCTGGAAGCCCTGGTGGCGAGACTGACCGCAGCGATTGATGAAGAAGACTACGAGCGGGCCGCACAATTGCGGGATGAGGTACGCTGTCTGGAAGGGAAGCAGAGCTTGGAATCCGGCGAGGGGAGTTGCGACTTGTGACGTTTGAAGATCTGATGCAGGGCCCCTGTGCCTGGTATGGCCAGGAGGACTCGGAAGGCATCGCGATCAGTTCCAGGATTCGCTTAGCGCGCAACATCGATGGCTATCCTTTTCCTGCCCGTGCCAGCAAAGAACAACGCCTGGAGCTTCGCGAGCAAATCGGGGAACTGCTTCAGGAGGATGAGCGCTTTGCGGAGGGGCTGTATCTGCGCTTGGACGAACTTAGTGCCTCCGAGCGGATGTTATTGGTGGAGCGCAGTTTGAGCAGTCCTGAGCATGGGGAAGAGAGTCACGAAGGCGCCTTGGCGGTTTCAACGGATACGCATGATGCGGTCATGGTGAATGAAGAAGATCACTTGCGCCTGCAGGTCCTGCGGGGTGGCTTGAGCCTGAAAGAGGTCTGGGAGGAAATGGCCCGCTTGGATGATGCTCTCGAGCAGCGCGTAAACTACGCTTTTTCGGCAAAATACGGATATTTAACCTGTTGTCCTTCCAATACGGGTACGGGACTGCGTGCCGGGGTGATGTTGCATTTGCCTGGATTGGCACTCATGGAAGAAATTCGCAGTGTGCTGCGGGGCCTGGGGAAACTGGGACTGGCCGTGCGGGGGCTGGACGGGGAAGGCAGTGACGCGGATGGGTTTCTGTATCAAATTTCGAATCAAATGACGCTGGGACGTGATGAGGAAAGCCTTCTCGCTGACATTCAGGATGTGGTGGAGGAGCTGGTGGAGCATGAGCGCAATGCCCGGCTGCGACTGGAAGAGCAGCGTCCGGCCTGGTTGCGGGACCGGGTAGGGCGGGCTGTGGGAATTTTGAAGAATGCCTGGGTGCTGCCTTCCAAAGAGGCGCTGGACCTCTTGGCCATGCTCCGTTTGGGCATGGGTATGGGCTTACTCGAATGGGAACATGCTCCCTCGGTGGAGCAAATGATGGTCGAGGTTCGTCCTGCACATTTGCAACGTTTAGCCGGTCGAAGCCTCGAGGTGGAGGAACGGGACCGATTCCGGGCTCAGTGGATGCGATCCAAACTTGCCGATTTGAAAAAAGGTTCTACACTTTAAGAATATGAATAACTTCACACCACGCGCACAACAGGTGTTGCAGTTGGCCCGCAAAGAGGCTGACCGCTTCAATCATGGATATGTCGGAACAGAGCATCTGCTCCTCGGGCTGATCGCTCTGGGACAGGGGGTGGCTGTGAACGTGCTCCAACGCATGGGTATTGATCTGGAAACGGTTCGCATGGAGGTCGAAAAGGCCGTCGGCGTCGGTCCGGAAACCAAAACCATGGGCAATGTACCGTTCACCCCCCGGGTGAAAAAGGTGCTGGCTCTTGCCGGTTCGGAAGCCCGGGCACTCAACCACTCTTATGTAGGTACAGAGCACATCTTGCTGGGACTGCTCCGCGAAGGCGAGGGCGTCGCGGCCCGTGTACTGAAAAACTTGAATGTGGATCTGGAAAAGACCCGGATCGAGATCATGAAAGAACTCGACCCGAATTATGATCCCGGCAAGGAACAGCCTGGTCAGGCTGGCGAGAAGCAGGGAGCCCAGATGGGTGGCGAAGCACAGGGAAAAATGCCTGCATTGGCTGCCTTCGGTCGCGACCTGACGGAAATGGCCCGCAAAGACGAATTGGATCCGGTGATCGGCCGTGCTTCGGAAATCGAGCGCGTCATTCAGATTCTCTGCCGCCGTACCAAAAACAACCCGGTCTTGCTGGGTGAGGCCGGTGTCGGGAAGACGGCGATTGCCGAAGGTCTGGCTCAGAACGTGGTCGCGGGCGATGTTCCCGAACTTCTGGCGGATAAAAAGGTAGTGACCCTCGACCTCGCGCTGATGGTTGCCGGCACAAAATACCGGGGTCAGTTTGAGGAACGGATTAAAGCCGTCATGGATGAAATCCGGAAAGTTGGAAACATCATTCTGTTCATCGACGAGTTGCATACCATCGTGGGTGCGGGCTCGGCTGAAGGAGCAATGGATGCCTCCAACATCATTAAACCGGCTCTCGCCCGGGGGGAACTGCAGTGCATCGGGGCAACCACCCTGAATGAATACCGGAAGTTCATCGAAAAAGATTCGGCTCTGGAACGTCGATTCCAGTCGGTGATGGTTTCCGAACCTTCTGTAGACGAAGCCGTGTTGATTTTGAAAGGTCTGCGTCACAAGTACGAGGAGCATCACCACGCGAAAATCACGGACGAAGCTGTGAAAGAAGCGGTGGATCTGTCCTCCCGCTATCTCACCGACCGTTTCCTGCCCGACAAGGCGATTGACGTGATGGATGAAGCCGGTGCCAAGGCCCGCATTTCTTCGATGACTCGCCCTCCTGAACTGAAAATCATGGAGGCCAATATCGAGCAGATCAAAGTCGAGAAAGACCAAGCGATCTCTGAACAGAAATTCGAAGAGGCGGCCAGCTTGCGCGATCGTGAGCGGGAAGCCCGCGAAGGACTCGAGAAAGCTCTGGAGGACTGGAAAAAAGCCCGTGAAGAGCATGTGGTCGAAGTGACCGCTGACGATATCATGTCTGTTGTTTCCAAGTGGACCGGCGTGCCGCTGACCCGCATGGACGAAAATGAAATGACCCGTCTGCTGGATATGGAAACCGTACTGGGCAGTCAGGTGATCGGCCAGGAAGAGGCGGTGGGCGTGATCGCCAAAGCTCTGCGTCGATCCCGTGCCGACCTGAAGGATCCTAAACGTCCAATCGGTTCTTTCGTGTTCCTCGGTCCTACCGGTGTGGGAAAAACCTTGCTGGCCAAGAGTCTGACGGAATTCATGTTCAATGATCCGGATGCGCTCATCCAGATTGATATGTCCGAATATATGGAGAAATTTGCCTCCAGTCGTCTGATTGGCTCCCCTCCCGGGTATGTCGGTCATGATGAAGGCGGACAGCTGACCGAACAGGTTCGCCGTCGTCCTTACTCTGTGGTGCTGTTCGATGAGATCGAAAAAGCCCACCCTGATGTGATGAACCTGCTGTTGCAGATTCTGGAAGAGGGTAAAGTAACGGACAGCCTCGGTCGCAGTATCGATTTCCGGAATACCATCATCATTATGACCAGTAACGTCGGTGCGGAATTCACCCGCAAGAACGTGAGCCTGGGCTTTGGTTCGGCCGAAGATGGCAGCAGCTACGGCCATCTGAAGGGCAAAATGCTGGAAGCCGCCAAACAGGTCTACAAACCGGAATTGCTGAACCGTATGGATGAGATCATCGTCTTCCATCAGCTGACCCGGGATGATGTGAAGAAGATTCTCGATGTGGAACTGACCAAGGTCCGCGGTCGTCTGGCTTCCAAACATCTCACCCTGCGTCTTGATGAGGAAAGCACCGAGTTCCTCATCGATAAAGGCTTCAACCAGGAATATGGTGCACGTCCCTTGCGTCGAGCCATTGAACGCTTCCTGGAAGATCCGCTGGCTGAAGATATTTTGCGAGGTCGTTTCGGCCGGGATGAAATTATCGAAGTTACGGTGGAGGATGACCACTTGCGCTTTGAACAGGAATTGGCCGGAGCCAATTGATCTGGATTCTGCGAGCACTAAGCCGCCTGTTGGGGATCTTGCCCCGACAGGCGGTTTCGCTTTTAGGGCGTCACTGGGGCTGGGTGGCTTGGCTGTGTCGGCGTAGGCGGCATGAAGTTGAAGCGCGCATTATGGACTGCCTCGATGTGCAGCAAAGCGAGGCCCGTCGGATTGTCCGTGGCATGTATCGGAATTTTGGGCTGACCTTTGCGGAACTGTTGCGCATTCCGCATATGTCGGATGAAGAGGCTCTGGATCGCATGTGTTATGATGGTTTAGAGGCCTTTGAAGCCGATCCGGGTGCGATTGCCGTCGTAGCCCATACCGGGAATTGGGAAATGCAGGCGGCTACAGCCGGGTTGGTGTTGCAGCGACGCTTGAATATTGTGGTTAAATCATTGAAACCTGCCAGTTTAGATGAATGGATGCATGCTGCCCGGGGGCGTTGGGGCACTCGGGTCTTTGATCGACGTGGTTCGGCGAGAGATTTATTGAAAGTATTGAAGGCCGGTGAAAACCTCGGCTTCATTCTGGATCAAAATGCAAAGCGTAATTGGGGGATCTTTGTCGATTTCTTCGGAAAACCGGCCTGTACGAGTGATGGTCTGGCGCAACTGGCCGCTATAAGTGGACGCCCGATTTTCCCTGTGTTTTGTCACCGGGAAGAGGATGGTCGCCTGCACGTAGAATTCGGTGAACAGATCCCAGGTCCTCAAGATCGCTCTGAGGCAGAAATTCATCGGGTCACACAAGCGGCAACGCTCGCGGTGGAGAATTTTATTCGCCGCTACCCGGATCAGTGGATTTGGATGCATCGCCGCTGGCGGACTCAGCCGTTGCCTGAGCAAGACTAAGAGTTAGGGCTCATACCGATTCCGCTACCTGTTCGTTTATCTTTGCTTCGAGGTCCCGAAAATTCAGGTGGAGCTTCCCATCCCTTCGAGCTCGCCAGTTTTTCTGCATGGTCTCCTTGAGGAGTTGTTCCATCGGGCGAGGGGGAGCTGAAGACGCTTCCGCTGCAAGAAGAAACGCAGAGTGGAGCATCAGAATGAAGAAGAGCGCCGCTTTCATAAGGGTACCCTACCATAGCAGAGCTACAGGAAAGAGCTGAATTAGGGTCCTGGTCACGTCCAAGGATACGAAGAGGGGACGCTCAGCGCAATTTCCGAAGCAGCCACATCCCGATGATGCCGAAGAGAATGGTCGGGGTCCATCCTGCCCAGAAAGGGGGAATCATCATCCCCAGCCCAAGAGCTTTGAACAGGCTCATCATAAAAAAGAGGGTAAAGAAGAGGACCAGACAGAGGGAAATTCCCACAAAAACCCCTTTCCGGGCGGTTTGTGTTCCAAAGGGGACTGCCATGAGCATGGTCACCAGACAGAGCCAGGGTTGAGCAAGGCGAAGCTGAATTTGGGTTTCCAAATTTGCCCGGGTTTTTTCGGACACCGAAGAGCGGTTGGCCAGGTAGTCCTTCATTTCTTTGCTGCTCATGTAGTCGAAATTCATGGTTTCCCGGATAATGCGATCCGGGGATTCATCGAGTTTCATCATGGGCCGAACGTTGAAATCCTGAGGCGGGCCCTTTTTGTAGCCGTCAACGGAGTAGGATTGGAAGGTACCATTGTGAAAGAACCAATAGCTGTCCATCCAAACGGCTCGCTCGGCGGCGAGTACAAATTCCAGGGTGTCTTCGCCGGGACGCCGCTGCATAACGGTGACGTCCATCACATCATGAGTATCCAGGTCCAGGCGGTCGATCACCCAGCTGCGGTTACTCCCGGGATCGCGGAAACGTAAATCATGCAGCTCCTGCGACTCGGGGTTTTTAAGTCGTTCGATAAATTGATCGGTCCAGCCCTCGGATTTCGGGGCGACGGAGGTGCTCACATAGAGGCTGCTGAGGGAAATCAAGATGCCTAGAACAATGAAAGGCGAAAGCACTCGGTAGAGCGAGACCCCGGAGGCGCGCATGGCAATGATCTCATTGCTGCGGGTCAGTTGGTACAGAGCGTAGAGCAGTCCCAGGAGCAAGGTGATCGGGGCAATGTAGATCCAGATGGTGGGGACAAAGTTCAGGTAATAGAAGGCAATCTGCAGCGCAGGAACATTGTTTTCCAGAAAGGTGTCCAGCCGGTCTACCAAGTCAATGATGACAAAGAGGAAGGTGAAGCCCAGCAAGCAACTCAGCCAGGGCATCATAAAGGTGCGTAAAAGATATCGGTCCAGGATCCGCATGAAGGGCCAACCTATGTCCGGGAAGGCCTGCTGGCAAGCAAATCGCACCTCTGGGCGGGCTTGCAGGGGGCTGTTTCTGTTGTAAACTGAATGATGTCTAAGAAAAAGAAGAGCAGCAAAGCCGCCGACAAAGTAAACGAGACACCCGTAGTTACGGCTCTCCGTCAAGTGGTGGCCAGCAAGTATGCCCTGTTGGGGCAGACGCACATTTGTCACTGGAATGTGCGGGGGCCGGCCTTTTTTTCACTGCACCTGGCTTTTGAGCAGCAGTATACCGAACTCTTTGCGGCAGTCGATGAGGTTGCGGAGCGGGTACGGGCTCTGGGTTCATTAGCCCCGGGTGGGCTGAGTACCCTGGCTACTATGGCAGGGATAGACGAGATTGAAGAGGACGCGGATGCTACCCGTATGGTGAAGCATTTGATTAAAGCCAACCGAAAGCTACTCAAGGATTTGGGCGCGGCCCGCGATGCTGCGGGAGCTGCTGGGGACTCAGAGTCTGAGGATCTGATGATTGGACGAATCCAGATCCATGAAAAAACGGCATGGATGCTGGAGAGCTTTCTCGAGGGCTCCTCCTAAGGGATTTGCCTCTTGTGTCTGAAAGTGAATCTCCGTTAGGATAGAGGCCTTCCCCCTTTTCCTGAACGGAGACATCACATGACCATCGTTTCGTTTGTGTTTTTCACGGCATTGGTTGCCGTGTTGACCTACTTCATTACCCGTAAAGATGAACGGGCCAGTCAGGACGGCTATTTTCTGGGCGGGCGCTCCCTGACCTTTCCATTGATTGCCGGGAGTTTGTTACTGACCAACCTGTCCACTGAACAAATGGTGGGCTTGAATGGAGATGCCTTTACCTACGGCTTGCATGTTATGGTGTGGGAGGTGGTGGCGGTCCTCGCGTTGGTGGCCATGGCGCTGTTCTTTCTTCCCCGCTTTCTGCGCAGTGGAATCACCACGGTTCCTGAGTTTCTGGAACAACGCTTTGGGCCAACAACCCAGCGAATCTGTAACTTCGTCTTTCTGGCGGCCTATGCCGTCATTTTGTTGCCAATCATTCTCTACACCGGCGCCAGTGGCATGATGGGGATTCTGGATGTTCCCAAGCTCACAGGGATTGAAGATCAGCGCATGTTATTGGTGATGATTGTGTGGGGTACGGGTCTGGTTGGCGGGGTGTACGCGTTATTTGGTGGACTGCGTTCGGTCGCGGTATCCGATACCTTGAATGGGGTGGGACTCCTGATTGGCGGGGTGATGATTACCCTGTTTGGTTTGGCAGCCTTGGGAGATGGATCTGCGATGGCAGGTCTGACCCACATCACCGAGACCTACCCTGAGCGCTTAAACTCGATCGGCGGACCCAAAGACGCGGTGCCTTTTCCGACCATCTTCACGGGGGTGCTGTGTATTAACTTTTTCTACTGGACCACGAATCAGCAGATTATTCAGCGGACCTTGGGGGCGAGTTCGTTAGCGGAAGGGCAAAAAGGCGTGTTGTTAACCGGGGCGATGAAATTGCTGGGGCCCTTATATTTGGTGTTGCCGGGGATTATTGCCTTCGCTCTGTTCCAGGGAGAGAATGTGCGAAATGTGGAAGCGTACGGGAAACTGGTGAATACCGTGTTGCCGGGCTATCTGACCGGCTTTTTCGCTGCCGCGATGATGGGGGCGATTCTTTCCAGTTTCAATTCGGCTCTGAACAGTACGACCACCTTGTTCAGTTTGGGGGTGTACCGAGGCCTGATCAACAAAGAGCCCAGTGAAGATCAACTGGTACGTTCCGGGAAATATTTTGGCTGGTTCATTGCCATTGTCGCCATGCTCTTGGCTCCCTTATTGGATGGGCAGGACAGCATTTTCGGGTACCTGCAAAAAATGAATGGGATGTACTTCATTCCAATTTTTGCGGTGGTCCTGATGGGCCTACTAAACAAACACGTGCCTACCCAGGCCGCAAATATCGCTCTGCTCGGCGGGATCGTCGTGATTGGGATAGGGTATTTTGTGTTCAGCGATGCCGTGGCTGCACTCAACGATTTCCATTTTGTGGGCATCGTCTTCTGGGTCCTGATCCTGGGGCTGTTCGTCAGTTCCCGGGTCTGGCCACGCTCGGAGACCTGGGTGCATGAGGATGCGGGCGCTGTGGATCTGACTCCCTGGAAAGGGGCCAAAATCGCTGGAGCCGCTTTGGTGGTCCTGGTGATCCTGATCTATCTGCTCTTTGCCGACTTCTCGGTGATGAGCGGAGGATAAGCTTTCGACAGGTCCTGATGTGGGCTGAAAGAGCCTTAGCTTGCTTGATGCTGGTAATCGCTCTTTCCGCCGCGCTTTTCCTGAAGCCGGATGTTGCGGATCTCCAGTTCCTGCGAAAAGGCTTTAATCATATCATAGAGGGTGAGGGCCGTGACGGATACTGCGGTCAGAGCTTCCATTTCCACCCCGGTAGGGGCAGTGGTTTTTACCGCTGCTTCAATACGGAGACAGGCAGATGCGCTGTCGGGTTCAATCCGGATTTTGCAGGAAGAGAGGAAGAGCGGGTGGCAAAGGGGAATCAGATCCCAGGTCTTTTTGGCAGCCATCGTACCTGCGAGAATGGCTGTGTCTAAAATCGGCCCCTTTTTATGAGCCCAGCCGCGTTCTTCCATTTCGCTCAACAGAGCTTCGCCCAACCAGAGTTCTCCACAGGCCAGCGCCCGTCGTTCGGTGACCGCTTTGTGGCTGACATCGACCATGCCGGGGCTGCCTTCTGAGCTGAGGTGGGTGAAATCGGGGTCCATGTTTAACTCCAGGGAATATAGGGAAACTGATCTCCAGAGTGTTCTGGAGGGATGCATACAAAGCCATCGCTGTGCAAGGGGCGAATAAAATCGCCCGAATTCTGCAGGGGCCTGGGCTGACAGCTGCCATCTTCCTGCAGGGAGACGGGCAGATAGCGGGTCAGTCCGCTGGGGGGAAGCTCTCCGTGGAGGCGGCGCTGTTCCGGACGGGCAAAGGCATCTTTCGCCCCCATGCAGGCACGGAGGTAGGGGAGCAAATGGCGATGCAGACCGAAGAGCACGGCCATGGGGTTGCCGGGGAAACAGAAGACCCGTTTATCGCCCCGGGTCCAAAAGGCCATGGGTCGGCCAGGTTTCTGTTGAACCCGACGGAAGACGGAGCGGAACCCGAGCTCTTCCAAGCATTCCGGGAGGAAATCCAGTCGGCCCTTGGAGATCCCTCCGCTGCACAGCAGTAAATCGTGATCCGGCAGGCAGGCCTCCAGCCGGGAGAGCATGGCCCCGCGCTCGTCGGGCAGCGCCTCACGGGTTTGTGCATGTAGCTGTTCCAGGGCCAGGGCCGCATCTATGGCGAGGTCATTGCTGCGGCGGATTTGATGGGGTAGGGGATCCGAGGTGGGGTCGACCAGTTCATCACCTGTACTGAGGATGGCAATACGCGGCAACTGCCGTACCTGGAGTTCCCCATAGCCAAAGGAGGCTGCGACGGCGAGCTCACGGCTTCCCAGCCGGGTGCCGGGAGAGAGCAGTTCGGCCCCGGCTTCCAGATCGCTCCCGCAGGGGTGGATGTATTGACCCGGGCGGACCTCTGCCGAGGTGCGGATGCAAAGGAGGTCGGCCTCCCGTTCGCACTCCTCATAGGGCACCACCGCATCAGCCCCCGGAGGCAAAACGCCCCCGGTACACACCTCCCAGGATTGGGCTTCCATCTCGGGGAGCTCCCGGGGGGCTTCTCCGGCACGCAACAGACCCAGCACCTTTAGCGCGAGGCCGGCCTCGGAGGCCCTGAGGGCATAGCCGTCCATCATGACCCGGTCAAAGGGGGGCTGGGGGCGGTCCGCCCGAAGGGATTCGCGCAGATAGCGCCCGGCACATTTGCTCAAAGGACAGGCGATATCCCGATCGGGCAGGAGCTGGGTCAGGAGGATCTGATCGACTTCTTCAGGGCTCGGAGGAATCTGCATCCCCTCACCCTGCTTGCAGAGCAGGGGGAGTGCAAGATTCTTTTCCGGGACGAGTCGGATGCGCAACGCGAGGGTTCCTGAAAAGCTGGAGGATGAGCGAGCCTCCTGTTCTTTAAAACTAGGGGTAGGCTGGATTAGGGGCGATCTTCTATGGGAATCTTACCGGAGTCGATCCATGCCTGTCGTTCGTCTATACGGCCGAATTGCTCAATAATGTGAAGCCCCTGGATTCTCCAGGCATACATCGCTTTCGTTTTCGTGGCTCCGCTTGCAGTAATACTGTGCCGATCCAGAGATCCGTGGCAGCTCCATTCCGCCCCATTGCGAATGAGAGTGATGAAGAATTTTTGATCGCCAACCTGGACGGAATCATGCTGGACTTCGTGCTCAGGCTCTGCAGCGGCCTGAGCTTCGGCCTCTTCCTGATCTCGGCATCTTCGTTGTTGTTTTCGTCGCGAGGTACTCATGATGTTGAGGAGACTTAATGCTGCGTGTAGTTGATTCTGTATGGAGACGTTCCGGAGAGCTCGTTCATCGATCCTGCACCACTAAGTGCTCCAAGCCAAACTGTTCCAATGCGGAGAGAATGGGCTCGAGTTGTTCTCCGGTAGCGGTCAGTCGGTAGCTGCCCTCGGCCTCTTGTTTCTGGATCAGGCCGTCTTCTTGGAGTTGTCGTAGGCTTTGGGAGAGCATTTTGTCAGAAATGTCCGTTCGGCTGTAGCGATTGATGCTTTTCTTCAGGGCCCCATAGCGCATGGCCTCGCCTTCATGGGTCAGCAGCCAGAGTATCACTCCGTTCCACTGATTGGTAATCAAGTGTAAGGTGGCCTGCAGGGGGCAGGTGAAGTGTTGTCCAGTGGAGACGAAATACACAGCGGGACTCCGGGAGTGAGGAGGACTTACCCAAGAGTAAGTAGAGGAAAAGAACATCTTATTCTATGATCACGCCTCAACTCGAGCAATCTCAAGCAAGGAAAAATCATGGTATTGGAAATTGTCGAATTCATCCTGTTGCCTCAGATCAGCGCAACTCAGTTTTTGGAAGCCCATCAGCAGGTTCACCTCAATTGGGTAAGGCATCAGCCCGGCTTTCTCCGTCGGGAAACGGTATGCAATCCGGAAGGTATCTGGAAAGATGTGGTCTCCTGGGAGAGTCTGGCGCATGCGCAGGAGGCTTCAGAGCGCCTGATGCAGGAAGCCGAGGCACTGCCATGGATGCAGATGATGGATCCGGAATCCATTGTGATGTATCATGGAGAGCTCATGGTCGAATTGCCTTCCGGAGACTAGGACTCCTTTGCAGGAAGCAGAGAAAGCTGTAGGGGTTCATCCGCTTCGAGGATCACGTATCCGTTTAGGATCCGTTTTTCGTTCTCAATGGGTGAGCTCAGAGCTCATCCGCTTCCACCCAGCGTTCTGCGAGACCGGGCCAGAGGCGTCCTGCGCGTTCTCCTTTGGCCAGCTTGCAGGCCAAGAGTTGGTACTGATCCCGGGCACCGCTTTCCGGGTGATCCGGGTTTTCTTCCCGATCCCCATAGCGTTCCACCCGGGATCGTACGGAAAGGAGCTGTTTGCGGGCCATGACCGAATCTCCAATGCTGAATGCGAAGAGCAGGGGCCGGGCCAGGGGACCGCTGGCATCTGCTGAAATTCGGATTAGCAAGCGTGTACGATCTGCATCGGGCAGGGCGTGAATATCGAAGGCGCAGCGGAAGCGGCCTCCCGGAATCGCGAGTCCATGAGCCCACCAGGTCAGGGAACGCCCGCTTTCAAGGTACTGGAGACGTCCGATGGCGCAGCTGTCTCCGATCTCAGGAGCGGGCAACCAGCGGATCAGATGGCCTGCGGAGCTTTTGCCGGCGTTGTCGATCCAGTCGTAGCTGTACCAGCCTCCACCCCGGCCCATTTGCGCCATCCACCGAAACACCCGGTCTGGAGGGGCGTTTATAGAAATCGCCCGGGACATACATAGACGGGGATCACTCGAATCTCCAAACAGGGAATCTCCTGGAAGCTGCAGCGAACGTTCTTCCGGAGTGGAGCCCCAGCGACGGCCCCAGAAACTGAAGGCTCCCAAAGCAAGGCCGGAGGCAGGAAGCAGAAACAAGGCGAGCTGCATGTAGCTTCGAGCGGGGCCTTATTCCGCAGGCTCCTGCCAGAAATTGATCGGATCTCCGTTCTCATTATATTTCGGGATCTCTTTTTCGAAAACGCCTTCCTGATCGATCAGTTTGTGGTAGGAGACATAGCGATAGAAATCGAGGCAGTGTACAATGCGGTATTCAGAACCTGTATTGACGATGAAACGTCGGGAATCGGTCCAGTACCAGCTGCCCTGATCGAAAGAGGCCTCCCAGCCGAAGAGCTCATTGGCATCTGCCAGAGGCATATCCGGGCGGATGAATTTACTCAGCTGTTGAACCCGTGCTTCCCGTTCAGATTCAGAGAGCTGAGCTTGTTTGGCCTGTGGGCTTCTGCAGGCATTGGTCAGCAGGAACAGGGCCGTGAGAAAAGAGAGTGTGAGAAGTTTCATCATGAACGGAGTTGGAAGTCTTCTTGGATCTCAAAAAAGTTCGGTGGGTGGATCCAGCTGCCACTTTGTAGGTTTAACGACATCATCAGATTCCTTCCGGCTGTTGAGCAGGATCGCTGTCCCCGCCCTCCCATAGGGAGAGGTCGAGCGCAAGCCGCAACATATCTTTATGCTGAATCCCCCCTTCATAGATGGGTTCGCGGTAGTGGTCGATGAAGTGATTTCGCCAACATTCCTGTACCCGAAAACCCAGTCGATGGTAAAAGCCCAATTGGTACCCGAAGCTTCCGGTGCCTAACGCCACCTTTCTGATCCCCTTTTTTTTCAGCAAGCTGAGGCTGTATCTTAGGAGGCGGCTGCCAATTCCTTGTCTTCTGTAGTCCTCTTGAACGGCCAGATTCATGATTTCGGCAGTGTGGCGATGTTTGGGCAGGATCAGGCAGGCGGCAATGGGTTCCTGTTCCCTCACCCCGACCATCGCCCAGCACTGTGAGCGATAGCCTTCAATGTGTTCCAGAGACGGGTCCGCTTCCAGAAGCAGCTTCAGGGGGATCAGATGTGGATCACATGTCTGGAACTTCATGAGAGAAATAGGGGTTACACCGCATCATCTTCGAGGAAAAGGATCAACTTCTCTTCCCAGATTTTATGAAGCTGAATGAACATGTTCCATGGATCAGAGCTGTTTTCTGGGTTGCCCTTGACGGGATTGAGGGAATGTCGAATGATTTTTATGTGAATACGCCCTCCCTAGGTTTTCGACATGTCTTTTCCAGCCTGCTGCTGTTTCTCCT
This sequence comes from Verrucomicrobia bacterium UBA6056, assembly GCA_002429005.1. Lineage (GTDB taxonomy): Bacteria > Verrucomicrobiota > Kiritimatiellia > SS1-B-03-39 > UBA6053 > UBA6056. The sequence goes on along the minus strand of DIYK01000071.1, from coordinate 72,228 downwards.
GCTCGCCGGGGTGTCCTGTAGACCCCGTTCGACTCGCATCCCGGAACCCCAGCCCAGTTCTGAGGAAGTGGTTTCCCCTGCAGATCCACAGGGGGTGATGAACGATGTGCTGGTGGATTCGGTGGAAGGCTTTCGGGAGGCGGTTCAACAGTTGCAACCGGGGGATCGCCTTCTGCTTCAGGATGGCATCTACCAGGATGTGGGGAACTTGACCTTTTCGGTAAAGGGGAGCGCGGAGCTTCCGGTCTTGATTCAGCCGCTACATCCGCATCAGGTGCAGTTCCGCGGGGAACTATCCTGGCGGATTGATGGACAGCAGCTTCATTTCTCCGGCCTTGATTTTATTGAGGGGCGATCCGTACCCACGGATAAACCCTATGCCTCGTTTATTTATGCCAGTCCTTCTTCGGACTCTATCCGCTTCAGCGGCTGCCGCTTCATTCGCTGCGAAATGGAGCTTAAGGAAAATGGGAAAACCAAGGGACGCTTAGTGACCTTGCATGGGGATCATCACCGTTTTGATCATTGTGTGATGTATGACCTGATTGGCGGGGGACTGGCCATGAAAGGGCCGGAAAAACTTACGGATCCTGCTTACAAGGGATCCTCCAGGGTTGACCACAATATCTTTCGTGAAATGACCCGGCACCGGGCCTTAAAAGATCAGGGGGAGGCTCTTTTTCTGGGAACCGGTTTCGAGCATCGCGGACACCGGCGCATGGGCACCGTGGTGGAGTTTAATATCTTTGACCGGGCCGTGGGCGATACGCATGGAGAGATTATCACAGTGAAAGGGTCCGAAATCATCTTCAGGAATAATCTGTTTGTGAATGCTCCCGGGGCCTGGTTTGCGGGAGGAAGTCACCTCAGTCTACGTTCTACGGATCACTGTGTGATTCATCATAACCTGTTTCAGAACCTGGGCTGTGGTATCTGGGTGACCGGCAAGGGGCATCAGATCTTCAATAACCTGTTTCTGGATATTGATCACGCCGGATTGCTGTTTCCATCGGGAAACATCGCCGGCGTTACGCTGAATGAAGGCGTGACGATGGTGGATGGGACCTATTTTGACATCAACAACACAGCGGATGTGTATGGCAAACTTTCCCGGGGCTATGGTGCAGCCTTTCGCGCCGCGGAAGACTGCGTCATTGTGCATAATGCCTTTTCCGATTTGAAGCGCTACGCTGTGATCGCTCAGGACAAACAAAAAGGGGGGAAGGGTAGCCTGCCTATTCGCAACAATGTGATCGCGAATAATGTATTTGCGGCTGCCGTTGAGCGTAGGAATGATCCCTTTATGCATATCCGGCATCCGGATAAAAATCAGATCCAGGGAAATGTATATCACGTGGAGTCCGGCAGCAAAGCCGGGGCATTGGGCGAAGACGCCATCCTGGATGATCGAAAGGTGGAGGCACAGCCTGTGAATGCCGAGGCGCAGTTGCGTTCCTTGGATACAGGGGCCTTTGGAGTTCCGCTCCCAAAGCTTCCCAAACGGGATTTCTGGGGACAGCCTCGTGATCAGGATCAGCCGGTTGCCGGGCCCCTTCAGTCCCAAGCTCTGGAGATGGAGTTGGCTCAGATCCTGCCACCCGTTCCTCCGATGCCGGGCAGTTTGAGGGAGGAGCCTCTGAAGGCTGCGTTTGAGCAGTTTCCTGCTGAAGTCCGAGTTGGGGAATATCTGATGCTGGATGCCGCACATAGCGCGGGAGAAATCAGGACCTATCGCTGGGATTTTGGGGATGGAGCTGTGTCTGAAGGCCCCGGAAATGCGATTGCTCATCGTTGGCAGAAGGCGGGGCTGTATGAGCTGGTCCTGCAGGTGCAGGGGCCGGGAGGGGAAGAGTCGGAAATTAAAAAAACGATTCATGTGCTCCAGGCTCCCTGAGGAGACTCTGTGCTGGAAGCTACCTAGCGGGATCTGCTGGCTGAGCCTCTGCTGTCCTGCGGAAAGCACGTTTTCGAAGCCTTTCGGGATGAAGCTCATCTGATCCCTTGCAAGCGCAGTTAAGCAGGTCTATGCTGTGCGCAGCCTCATGCCCAGCTCCCGTAGTCATTTTATTTTATGGAAAGTCCTGATCCTGTGCGTCGTTGGAGGGCTGTTGTTTGTCTTGGATGCCTGCTCTAGCTCGAAACCGGATCCTGTGCCTGTGCTGCGATCCTCCGACTCGGATAAAACGCCATCCTGGGGCTTCTATCAGATTCTTTGGCACAAAAACCAGTTTCTTGGGCAGCTGGATCAGGAACGGGCCCTGCTGGGAGGGCAACCGGAATATATCTTATTTTTCCGGGATTTGAATCGTCAGCGGGGCTTTCCTACGAAGATCGTTGAGGCGCTTGCGGAGCGAAACCTGCAGGCCGTGATCAGTTTGGAGCTGAACCCCTGGGGAAATGCAAAGCAGGAGTATCTTCAGGCCATCATCGAGGGACGCTATGATGATTTTTTTCAGCGTTGGGGCCGCGATGCCGCCGCATCCGGCGAAGAGGTGGTGTTACGTTTCGGATTTGAAATGAATGGCAACTGGTTCAGCTGGGGGCAAAAACCGGAGTGGTTCCGTCAAGCCTGGCGCCGTGCCCATGCACAGATGGCCATTGGGTTGGACGGAGCGGATAATGTGAAATGGATGTTCTGTCCGAACGTGCTGTATGGGGGGCAAACTCCGGAGACCGGGTTTGCGCCCTATTACCCTGGGGATGATGTGGTGGATCTGCTGGGCCTGGATGGATATAACTTTGGAGATCATCATAGTCAGTGGCATGTATGGCAGAGTTATGAGGAGGTGTTCGGGAAGTCGATTGACGCTCTTGCCGCGTATGGGAAACCGTTGTGGATCGCAGAAATTGGTTCGGTCGATGATCCCCGGAAAGCGGCCTGGATGGAAGACGCCCTGTCTCGGATACGGGCGGATGAGCGGGTGGAGACGGTCCTCTTTTTCCATTTTGATAAACGGCGTGAGGGGGAAGCCAACTGGCGATTGGATAGTGATGAAGCGAGTTTGGAGGTGTTTCATGCCTGGTTGGAGGAAGGAATTCAGGTGATTCCTGAGACAGCCCCTTGACGATGAAATTGCTGCTCAGGTATTCTTACCGCTATGCGTAAATTCACTCCTCTGCTTCTTGTATTTCTTAGTGCTGTCCTCTTTTCGGGTTGTGATCCCTCCGGAGGTGGCGGGGGAGGAGGTGGTGGCAGTCTTCGTTTCCGGGTGGAAGGAAATCAGGCCTTTGTCACGGGGGATTTGGGCAGCGGTGCCCCCGAGGATGTCGCAAATTTTCTCGATGAGTATCCGGAGGTGGATACCTTGGTGTTAGTGGATATCCCGGGTTCAAACGATGATGATGCCAATCTGGCCGCGGCCCGCATGGTTCGGGCTGCCGGCCTGGCCACCCATGTACCCGCCGATGGGGAAATCTATTCAGGTGGGGTCGATTTTTTTCTCGCGGGTACCCGCAGGACAGTGGAGCCGGGTGCTCAACTTGGCGTGCACACCTGGAGCGGTGATGGAGTGGAGGGGCGTGATTTGCCCCGGGATGATCCAGAACATCAGGTCTATTTGGACTATTTCCGGGATATGGGCATTCCGGATTCCTTTTACTGGTTTACCCTCGATGCGGCCCCGGCTGAAGACATCTACATTATGAGCCGCGCAGAGATGCAGCGCTTTAATATGCTTCGGAACTGAAGGGCTCAGCGCGGTGGGTTCCCACAACAAACGGCCTGATCTGCTTCCGCTGATCAGGCCGTTTCGCTTTCAGGCAATCAGGAATGCTTGCTCTATCCGTGTGTTGCCGCGCCAGCTCCTGTGGGATCCCGAATATCTTCAACCATATCCTGGATGGCTTGTGAGGGTGCCGGGGTCAGGGCGGTCACCAGGAAGGTGACGGCAAAGTTGATCAACATGCCCACAAAGCCGATTCCTTCCGGAGAAATACCGAGCCAGTAATTCTGATGTCCTGCATAGAATTGAAAGTAGGTAATGTATCCGAAGGTGAAGCCAATGCCGGTGACCATACCTGCGGTGGCTCCGTGCTTGTTCACCCGTTTTGAGAAAATTCCCATGAGAATGGTTGGGAAAAACGAGGCGGCTGCGAGTCCGAAAGCAAAGGCGACCGTTTTCGCCACAATCTCCGAAGGGGGATTGATGCCGAAGTAGGCTGCGACCACTAAGGATCCAAAGGAGGCCAAGCGTGCGGAGAGTACTTCCTGTTTTTCGCTCATGTTGGGGCTGACCAGTTTTTTCATGAGGTCATGGGAGATCGAGGTGGACAGCACCAGAAGCAAGCCTGCGGCCGTGGACAATGCGGCGGCGACACAACCGGCCATGACCAGGGCAATGATCCAGGGATGCAGGTTGGCCATCTCCGGGTTGGCCATGACCAGAATATCCGGTGCGTAAAACACTTCGTTGGCATTTTCTTTGAGAGGATTGGTGATCAGTCGTTCGCCATGAGTCCCCCGTGCGCCGGAGGCATCATAAGTTGGGCTGCGCCCTTCAAACACGGCCCCGGCCTGGTGTTGGACGATGCCGTCCTGGTTTTTATCCACCCAGGCAATCAAGCCCCGGTCCTCCCAATTTCCAAACCATTCGGGCAGTTCCGTGTAGGCGGTTCCATGTACCTCATCAATAAAGTTGGTTCGCGCAAAGGCGCCAATAGCCGGGGCGGTGAGATAGATCACGGCAATGCAGCTCAGAGTCCAACAAGCTGAGGAGCGGACGGCCTTAACGCTTTTGACTGTGAAAAAGCGAACAATCACGTGAGGCAGCCCTGCGGTTCCGCACATCAGCGCGGCGGTGATGCAAAACATATCCAACTTGCTGAGGCTGCCATCGGTGTACTTAGCAAATCCCAGATCTACATTGAGCGTATTTAATTTCTCCAAGAGGGGAACCGCATGTTCCGCACCATCTTTGGTGAAGTTCCCGATCAGCCCCAGTTGAGGAATGACATTTCCAGTAATCAGCATGGAAATGAACACCGCAGGAATGGTGTACGCGAACACCATCACACAATACTGAGCGACCTGGGTGTAGGTAATGCCTTTCATGCCGCCGATACCGGCGTAGAAAAAGACGATGGCGGATCCGATGATTACTCCGGTGGCAATTTCGATATCGAAGAGTCGGGAAAAGACCAGACCCACACCCCGCATCTGGCCCATAATATAGGTCATGCAAATGAAGATGGCGCAGATGACGCCCACCAGACGGGCCAGGTTGGATTCAAAGCGGTCACCCAGAAAGTCGACCACGGTAAACTTACCAAACTTTCTGAGGTAGGGGACAATCAGGGTGGTAAGCAGCACAAAGCCTCCTGTCCATCCCATGAGGAAGCGGGAGGCATTATATCCACTGGCGGCAATGCCCCCGGCCATGGAAATAAAGGTGGCGGCGGACATCCAGTCTGCGGCGGTGGCCATTCCGTTGGCAAAAGAGGATACGCCGCCCCCGGCAACGTAATAGTCTTTGGTGCTGCCGGCCTTGGAGCGGAGGGCGATGCCGATGTACATGGCAAAGGTCAGGCCGATGAGGAGGTAGTTCCAGGCTTCCTGGCTCATGCTTCATCCTCCAGGTGATGGCGCTGATCCAGAGAATTCATCAGTTTCCGATACACGATCAACAGGAGCACAAAGCCAAGGATGGAACCCTGTTGGGCCATCCAGAATCCGAAAGGGGCTCCGCCTACTGATGGCAGATGGCTGTCCAGAAACTCCCGGAAGAGGACCGAGCAGCCCAGCGAGATAAAAAACCAGGTGGCTAGAATCCCTAACACAATGCGGATGCTGCCTTTCCAATGGGCGGCATGGTCTGCGGGCGGGGTGGGGGGCGTCTCTGCCTTCGCTTCTGCCGATGGGATATCGGGATCGCTCATGGCTGTCTCCTTCTGCTTATGTTGACAATCTCTATAGGGGAAACGCATAGCCTGAACGCATCACTGCTAGAAAGCAAGTGGGCAGTTCATTTCATCCGGATTGCTGTGGTTCCTAAGGTTGCGAGTCGCGAAATTTGAGATTATGTAAGGGCCCATGTCTGACGTTGAGATTTTGGCCATACTGACCAGCCCCGGGCATCGATACGTTGGGCGTTATGGAAAGGAACCCGCTCCCTATGAGGCGATCGAACAGGAAGAGGTGGAATGTGTGGCCGGACGGGGGATTCGGGGCGACCGTTACTTTGATCATCGGGAAAATTTCAAAGGACAGATCACCTTTTTTGACATTCGGGTCCTGGAGGAGTTGAGCGAACGCTTTGGCTGGCAGCAGGACCTACACTCTGTGCGGCGGAATGTGTTTGTGAGGGGATTGGATTTAAACGCCTTGATTGGCAAAGCGTTTCGCCTGCAGGGAGTTCGCTTTCGGGGTGTGGAAGAGTGTAAACCCTGTTTCTGGATGGATGAAGCGGTCGCTCCCGGGGCCGAAGCTGCGATGAAAGGCCGGGGAGGACTGCGGGCACGAATTGAAACGGATGGGATCTTGCGTCCGGGTCCGACCTTATGGAGTGTGGAGAAAACATGATGACAGATACCTTACGCGGATTGGTCCTCGCCGGCGGCTACAGCCGTCGTATGGGACGGGATAAAGCCCTGATTGACTACCATGGACAGCCTCAGGGCTTACGTGCCTTTGAACTGCTTCAGGAACATTGTATGTCCGTCTCGCTCTCCTGCCGGCCCGGGCAATTTGAGGGGAGCCCGCTGGAAGGCTTGCCGGAAATTCATGATCTGAAAGCAGATCAGGGGCCCATGGAAGGTTTACGCTCTGCCATGCTGCAGTTCCCGGAAGATACCTGGTTTCAGCTGGCCTGTGATCTCCCACGGGTGGATCAGGACCTCTTGCAGTTATTGCGGGATCAGCAGGATCCGGAGGCGGTGGTGACCTGTTACCGTGATCCGGAAAGCGGGTTGCCGGAGCCCATGTGTGGAATGTACCGGCCCGCCTTTTTGAGCCATCTTGAAGATTGTCTTGCGCAGGGGCAGCGTTGTGCCCGCAAATCCCTCATGACTCTTGGAGAGGGCTTGCAGTTGCTGGACCTGCCACATCCGGACGCGATGTGTAATGTGAATCGTCCCGAGGATTGGAAGCCTGAATGAACATCCGGGTTCAATATTTTGCTCTGTTCCGTGAAGAGCGTGGCTGCAGTATGGAGCAGCTGGACACTGAAGCGGGGACTCCGGCCGAGCTCTATGCTGAACTGAAGGCTGCCCATGGGTTTCGCTTGGAAGCAGAACAAATCCGGGTTGCCGTCGGCTCCGCCTATGTGGATATGAGCCACCCTCTTCAAGATGGAGATACGCTCACGCTCATTCCCCCGGTTTCGGGAGGATGATGCGCTTTGAGGTCAGTCAGGATCCGCTGCAACCGGATCGATTGAAGGAGGAGCTGCGGCAACATGCAGCCGGAGCCTGTGTGTGTTTCGAGGGCTGGGTGAGAAATGTGAATGAAGGGGAGGCGGTGGATGGGCTTTCCTATGAAGGCTTTGAGGACATGGTCTGTGCTGAAGGGGGCCGCATTCTGGAGGAGGCAAAGGCCCGCTTCCGTATGTTGGATGCACGGGGGATTCATCGCTTAGGGGATCTGAAGCTTGGCGAGATGGCCGTGTGGATTGGGGTCAGCAGTGCGCATCGCCCGGAGGCGTTTGCCGCCGCGGCCTGGATTCTGGAAGAATTGAAAGCCCGTTTGCCTATTTGGAAAAAAGAGGCCTATATCGACCAGCTGGAAAGTCGATGGGTGGGGATTAAGGACAGGGAAAGTAGTCTTCAACAACGCTATGCCCGTCAGCTCGCTTTGCCGGGCCTGGGCGAGCAGGGGCAGGAGCGCTTGAGTCGCAGTTCTGTGTTGGTCGTAGGGGCTGGAGGGCTGGGCTGTCCCGCCCTGCAATATCTGGCCGCTGCCGGGGTAGGGCAGTTGCGCATTGTGGATGGGGATGACGTAAGCCTGGATAATCTGCATCGTCAAATTCTCTTCGGAGAACGGGATTTGGGCATGAATAAAGCACAGGCGGCGCGACGTCGTTTGCTGGATCTGAACAGTAGCATCCAGATCGAGGCGCATGGGCATTTTGCCAACCCTGATCGTCTGCCAGCCCTGTTGGATGGGGTGGACCTGGTACTGGATGGCTCCGATAATTTTCCCAGCCGCTTTGCCGTGCATGACGCCTGTTGGCTGCAGGGGATTCCTCTCTTGCAGGCGGCAGTACACCAGTGGGAAGGGCAATTGAATTTGTTTGCGGAAGCCAACGGTGGAGGCTGTCTGCGTTGTCTCTGGCCTCAGGAGCCGGAGGCAGGATGTGTCGGCAGTTGCGCGGATACCGGAATTCTGGGTGTGAGTCCCGGCGTCGTGGGGCTGCGCATGGCCACGGAAGCGTTGAAGCAGTTATTGGGACTTCCAGAGGCCTTGGGAGCGGAAACCCTCTGGTTGGACCTTCTTCAGGGGGATCAACAACGGATTCGTCGCAGCCAGCAGGAGGACTGTGAGCTGTGCCGTAGGCGGAGCCTGGGCCAAGTGGATGGGACTACAGATCTGTTGCATCCCGCTTCGGCGCAGCTGGACTGCCTGCGGGACGCGTTGTGGATTGATGTACGTGAAGCGGAGGAGCGTGTGGAGGAAGAGGCCTTTTTAAAGCGCTTTCTTCATCTTCCTGTCTCCAGCACAGCTTTTGATAGCTACTCCTTTCCTGGAGAACGGGACCTGCTCGTGGCCTGTGCAGCTGGAGCTCGTGCCCGAAAGGTGCAGGCTCAGCTCCTTTCCAGAGGCCTTTCACGAAAGATTTTGGTCTGGGCAGCGCCCATTTCCTCGCTACGAGCCTACATTTAAGTTTTAATTTCGCTGTCATAATACGTAAATGTATTTGTTGTTTTTCGGTTAGTGTAAAATGTGTAGCCCTAAATCGTTAATAATCGAGGAAATCATTTTTTTTGAGAGGCTGGCAAGCCTTCTGCTAACATATCAGCATGTCTACCGACATTAAGGACGTTGGGCGTCTAGCGGCGCAGCTGAATTCTGGGAAGCTCTCAGAACGTCAGGAAAAGCTGCTGGAATTCCTAAACAGCCTTGATGACGATTACCGGCATTCGTTCACGTTGATCTGCAGGGGCTCTGAGCCCTCGCGCATTGAAAATGTGGTCGAACATCGGGATATAGACCTGCAGCGCTCTGAGCGTCTGCAGTTAGATCGCTGAATAACCATCCGGCACGGAGAAAGACTCAAGCCGATACGACACGCTCCATCGTGGTAGCTGTGTTGTGTCGTCTTTTTTTTGTGCCTGAACCCTGAAGGAACCTGAAATGAATACAAAAAAACATCGCCTGTCTCTGATGTGCGCCGCTCTGGCCCTGACCAGCATGCTTCCTGCGGAAGAAGCTGAGCCTCTGGGGTTTGTGGACGCCGTAACTAAAGGAAAACCCAGTGTAAACCTGCGTCTGAGAGCTGAAACCGCTTCTCAGGATGGTCGGGGGGACTCCACCGCGCTGACCGGACGTCTGCGTCTCGGATATGGAACTCAGTCCTGGTACGGACTCTCTCTGTTCGCTGAAATGGAATACACCGATGCGGTCGATACCCAGGAATACAACGCTGCTGGCGTGACCGGGGATTCCACCAAATCGATTATTGCTGACCCTCCCAGTTCTGAATTGAACCAGGCTTACCTCGCCTGGGGTGGATTTGATACGGTTGCTAAAGGCGGTCGTCAGCGCATCGTGATCGCAAATGCCCGTTTCGTGGGTGATGTGGGTTGGCGTCAGAACCAGCAGACCTATGATGGTTTCTACATCAACAACCAGTCGGTTGAAGGTCTGAACGCAACCTACTCCTACATCAGCCAGGTAAACCGAATCTTCGGTTCCAATTCTGAAGGAGCCCAGCGTATTTTCGAAGGCGACATCCATGTCTTCCACGTGGTGTACTCCGGCCTTCCTGTAAAAATTGGTGCCCAGGCCTTCCTGTTGGACATCGACAATGCTGCAGCCAACTCCAGTGACACCTTTGGTGCCTACCTCTCCGGTAAAGCCAAACTCACCGAAAAATCCGCTCTGGCCTACTACGGTGAAGTTGCTTTCCAGGAAACCGGCGACAACAACCCGAATGACGGTGAAACCCTGTACCTGCACGGTGCACTGACCTACAGCTTTGGTCCCTATGCCTTGATCGGTGGTTACGAGCTGTTGGGTGCTGACGAAATGGATGACGGTGAATACGTCTCCTTCCGTACGCCTCTGGCTACGCTGCACAAATTCAACGGTTGGGCTGACGTCTTTCTGGTGACGCCTCCGACTGGTCTGGAAGACCTCTACATCGGTGCCAGCGCCAAACTGCCCTACGGCATTGTGGCTAAAGCCTTTTACCACAGCTTCAGCTCGGACGAAGAGTCCATCGACTACGGTGACGAAATCGACCTGTTGCTGGTCAAAGGTCTGCCCCTCGGCAAACTGATCGCAAAATATGCTAACTACTCTGCAGATGAGTTCGGTGTGGATACCGAGCGCTTCTCCTTCGAGTACACTTGTAACTTCTAAATCACACCCGGGGTGTTCTCTCTCTTCCTTCCCGGTCCCCGTTTCTTGGGTGCGGAGACCGGGGAGGGCACCCCCCTTCTTTTTCTAGACTTACCCAGAGGAGACTTCCCATGTCCCAGAATTTCACCGAAGAACAGAAACAATATCTCCAGGGATATTTTGCCGGCCTGGTTCAAACAGGTAACGCGCCGTTCACTGGGGAAACTGCTGGCGGACAGCTCACCTCGGACCCGGCCCAGGCTCCTTTGAACCTTGCGGCTCCCGCCGATGACGCCTCCAAGCCTGCTTCCCTGTTTGGCACTCCCTACGACAAGCTGAACAAAGAAGAGAAGCTGAAGCTGGAGAAAAATCCCTTGGATATGTGGGACCAGATGTGCCGCATGGCCGACGAGGGTCAGATGGCTGAAGGTGGGGATGTCTTTCGATTTAAATTTCATGGTCTGTTCAACACGGCTCCAACGCAGGAGGGCTACATGCTCCGTTGCCGGATGCCGGGCTGCTGTGTCAGTTCAGAACAGATGGATACCTTGACTCATATCGCCAAAGATTTTGGCGGGGGCTATTCGCATGTCACCACCCGCGGCAATCTGCAGGTGCGTGAAATCTCTGCCAAAAATTCCGTGCCCACGCTCTTGGCCCTGGCTGAAACCGGTCTGACCTCCCGGGGTGCCGGTGGAGATAATATCCGGAACATTACCTGTTCCCCTCTTTCCGGTGTGGACTCCCAGGAGCTGTTGGACTGTCGTCCTTATGCCCGGGCTCTTCATCATTATATTCTCAATACCCGCGAGTTCTATGGCTTGCCCCGTAAGTTCAATGTGGCCTTTGACAGTGGTGGGGCCGTCAGCATTATGGCGGATACCAACGATATCGGCTTCTTTATCGTCGAGGTGCCGGAAGGGCAGGATATCCCTGCTGGACTCTATGCCCGTGTTGAGGTGGGCGGTGTTGCCGGTCATGGTCATTTTGCCCGTGATCTGGGTGTGCTGATTAAGCCTTCGGAAATGGTAACCTTTGCCGCTGCAATCTTGCGTGTGTTTGTACGCAACGGAAACCGAACCAATCGGAAGCGGGCCCGTTTGGCTTACTGCGTTGAAGCCATGGGGCATGACAGCTTCCTTTCTGAAGTTGAAGCCGAGTTGGCGACGCCTCCGACCCGGACCGGAACGATTCTGACACTCCCTCGTCAACCCATTGACCGCTTTGCCCACATTGGATTCCACGAGCAAAAACAGGAAGGCCTTTCCTATTGTGGTGTGGCAGTACTGGTGGGACGTCTGAGCATTGAGCAAATGACTCTGCTGGGCGAACTGGCCCGGGAATACGGGAATGATACGGTTCACTTTACTATTTGGCAAAATGTCATCCTCCAAGGAATCAAAACGGAGGATATTGAGACCGTAAAAGCGAAGCTGTTGGCTGCAGGTCTGGAAACCGAACGCAGTTGTGCCACTTCCTGCCTGGCCGCCTGTACTGGAAACACGGGCTGCAAATTGTCTCAAACGGATACCAAGGGCTGCGCAGGCGATATTGCCAGCCATCTGGATGCGACCCTAAACTTGGCTGAACCGGTCAGTATCGTGCTCACCGGCTGTCCGAATTCCTGTGCACAACATCTCTGTGCAGATATTGGATTGTTGGGTATTAAGAGCAAACGAAATGGAGAAAGTGTCGAAGCCTATAACATTTCCATCGGTGGAGGCACCGATGCGGAACAGGGCTTTTCCCGTGATTTATTCAAAGCGGTGCCCGCAGATGAGGTTCCGCGTCATATTGAAGGCATTCTCCGGAACTATCAGGAGAAAAAAGAGGGCGAAGAGACCTTTGTGGAATACGCCCGCCGCCATGAACCCGCTGCTTTGGCAGAAGAACTGAATTCCGGAGGAATCTCCGCATGAGTACTGTCCCTTACATTCCCGAAAACGCCCCCTTTTCCGATGAACAGCGCGGATGGCTCAACGGCTATCTGGCTGGTCTATTTGCCCGCCAACCGGTAGATCCTTCTGCGCTAGGTGCGCCAGCTACTCCGGTAGCCGCTCCCAAGCGCCTGGTCATTCTGTATGGATCTCAAACGGGAACCGCAGAAGGGTTGGCCATGGAAAGTGCTGAAAAAGCACAGGCTCAGGGCTACAGCACGGAAGTCAAAGAATTAAACGATGTGGAACCGGCTGCGCTTTGTGAAGAAAAGCGGGTGCTGGTTATCACCAGCACCTATGGCGACGGGGAGATGCCCGATAATGCGCAGGAGTTCTGGAACTCGTTGTCAGCTGACGATGCGCCTGCCTTGCCGGATACAAACTACTCGGTTCTGGCATTGGGAGATACCAACTACGAAACCTTCTGTACGGCCGGGAAAGATTTGGATGCCCGTCTTGCAGGTCTCGGAGCGAACTGTGTGCAGCCCCGGGTGGATTGCGATGTAGACTACGAAGAACCTTTTGAAGCCTGGTTGGATCAGGCCCTGGCTGCCATGCAGTTGGGTGAGGATGAGGCTGCCGCGGCACCCGCAGCCGTCGCAACAGAAGCGGCACCCGAAAAAAGTGCCTATTCGAAGAAAAATCCGTTCGTCACCTCGATTGTTGAAAACCGTCTGCTCACGACCGAAGCTTCCGGCAAAGAAGTTCGTCACTATGCGATTCGCCTTCCTGAATCCGAACTGACCTACAATGCCGGAGATGCTCTCAATGTGTTTGCTGAAAATGATCCGGCCGAAGTGGCCGCATTTTTGGACGTATGTGGTGCCGACCCCGCTGAAGAAGTGGATCTCTCCGGGCGGAAAATGACTCTGTCGCAGGCGCTGACCACAGAACTGGACATCCGCGGCGTCACCAAGCCCTTATTCGCAGCGATTGTCGAACAAACCGGGTCTGCCACGCTGAAAGACATCCTTGAAGATGCAGATGCATTCGCAGACTATATCTGGGGACGGGAGTTACGGGATCTGATTGCCGAAGCTGGCGTAAGCTGGACGGCCCCGCAACTGATGGATCTGCTCAAACCCATTCAGGCCCGTGCTTATTCGATTTCATCCAGCCCGGGTCTCCACAAAGACGAGGTGCACCTCTGTGTGGCATCGGTTCGCTATGAATCCCAAGGGCGTGCTCAGCAGGGACATTGCAGCTGTTTTCTGGCGGATCGTGCCGGGGAAGGACCTTTGCGGGTTTATGTGCATGCGAACAAAGCCTTTGCCGTGCCGGAAAACCCCGATGCTCCCATGATTATGGTGGGTCCCGGTACCGGAATTGCTCCGTTCCGTGCCTTCCTGGAAGAGCGCAAGGCCCGAGGAGCCAGTGGCAGAAATTGGCTGTTCTTTGGGGATCGGAATGAAGCATCTGACTTTCTCTACAAGGATGAAATCCTCGCATACCGTGAAGAAGGCCTGCTCAGTGAACTGGATTTAGCCTGGTCCCGGGATCAGGAAGAGAAGCTCTATGTACAGCATCTGATGAGCCGTAAAGGGGATCAGTTGTTTAAATGGCTCGAAGAAGGCGCCTATTTCTTTGTCTGTGGTGATGCTCATCGCATGGCGAAAGATGTCGAAGCGGCGCTCTTGGACGTGATTTCTACACATGGAGGCTTGGATTCTGAGGGTGCACAGGCCTATCTTTCCGGCATGAAGAAAGATAAACGCTATGTGCGCGATGTTTACTGAGCCTGATTCCTCCTCTGTGGACACACTCTGCCCCTATTGCGGGGTAGGCTGTGGCTTGTCTATTCAGGATGTGGGTGGGGGGCTGTTGGAGCTGAATGAGCGCTCTGACTATCCGGTCAATCAGGGGGCTTTGTGTAGTAAAGGCCGTAATCTGCATCACACCGCTATGGAAAAGGGCGGTCGTCTCCTGCATCCACAACTGCGGCAGGAGAATGGTGAGTTGCAGGATGTTTCCTGGGAGCAGGCCATGGAACAGATCTGCAGCACGGTCAAGCGGGTTCAAGCTGAACATGGCGCAGACGCCTTTGCTTTTTATGTCTCTGGTCAGTGTTTGACGGAGGAATACTACTTGGCCAACAAATTGGCCAAGGGCTTTCTGGGAACGAATAACATCGATACCAACTCGCGGCTCTGCATGAGTTCTGCGGTGATGGGCTACAAGGAATGCCTGGGCGATGACTTGGTTCCCTGCTGCTATGAGGACCTGGACCTCTGTGACTGTTTTCTGGTTGCCGGAGCCAATCCGAGCTGGTGTCATCCGATTCTGTGGCGGCGGGTAGAGGCCCGGAAAGAACAGCATCCACAAAGTAAACTTATTGTGGTGGATCCGCGCCGTACCGAAACCTGCGCCTTTGCAGATCTTCATTTGCAGCTGCTTCCCGGTACGGACTGTATTTTGATGAATGCCATTGCTTCCGTTCTCTGGGATCGGGGTTGGGTGGATCTGGACTTTGTGGAAGCGCATTGCAGCGGCTGGCCCGAATTGAAGGCTGAGTTGGGCAAAATGACCTTGGCCCAGCGCGCTGAGTTATGCGGAGTGGATGCCAAGGATATTGTTCAGGCGGCAGAATGGATTGGTGAATCCAAAAGTTTTATGTCTCTATGGACGATGGGCTTGAACCAAAGTCGCATCGGTACGGATAAGAATGTTGCGTTGATTCAACTGAATCTACTCACCGGGAAAATCGGTAAGCCGGGGAGCGGCCCGCTTTCGTTAACGGGACAGCCGAATGCGATGGGCGGTCGTGAGGTGGGGGGAATGGCCACCTTGTTGGCTGCGCATCACAATCCAGCCTCGGCAGAAGACCGGCAAAAGGTAGCCGATTTCTGGGGAGTTCCTTCCGTTCCGGAGGGCAAGGGCCTGACTGCGATGGAAATGATCGAAGCCTTGGAGCAGGGGAAGCTGAAGGTCATCTGGATCATTGCTACCAATCCTGCAGTCTCTTTACCGGATCAGAATCGCATAGAAGCTGCGATGAAACAGGCCGATCTGGTCATTGTTCAGGATTTTTCCAGCAAAGCGGATAGCTTGCGTTTTGCGGATTGTATCCTGCCTGCGGCCACCTGGTTGGAAAAACAGGGCTGCATGACCAATAGCGAACGGCGGATTTCGAAAGTTCGGAAACTGCGCGAAGCTCCCGCTGAGGCCCTCAGTGATGTGGAGATTCTCCTTCGTTTTGCCAAAGGAATGGGCTGGGAGTCCTCGTTTACATACGCCGATGAATCGGAGATTTTTGCGGAGTATGCTTCACTCACCAAAGGGACCTGGATTGACTGTTCCGGTGTAAGCTATGAACGACTGGATGCGGAGGGATCCCTTCAGTGGCCATGTCCGGAAGGGTCCTCCGGTCAATCCCGCCTCTTTGAAGATCATCACTTTGCCACCGAAGATGGTCTCGCCCATTTAAAACCTGTACCAGATCATGTACCTCATTGGGCACAGGGCGAAGGCTATCCCTATGTGTTGACCACGGGACGCATTCGCGATCAGTGGCATACCATGACCCGAAGCGGGCGGGTGAAGCGTCTCAGTTTGCAGGATCCTGCACCCTATTTGGAAATTCACCCTCAGGATGCGGCTGCGTTGGGCGTGCAGGAAGGAGACCCTCTGCGTCTCAGTAGCGTGAGTGGAGAAGCTGAACTCCCGGCCCGCTTGAGCCAAGATGTCCGTCCCGGATTGTTGTTTGCTCCGATGCATTGGGGCCGGGATCCCGCGGGAGGTAAAGGCTTGATTAACCGGGCGGTTTCCGGTCCTTTGGATCCACGTTCATTGCAGCCTGATTTTAAATGTACTGCGGTGAGTCTGGAGAAAGTAGATCCTCCACCTCAGAACGTGGTGGTTGTGGGAGCCGGCGCAGGTGCGTTGCAGTTTGTGCAAAGTTACCGGGAACTTCGTCCCCAGGACCAGGTGACCGTGATTGGCCGGGAACCCCGGGGCTTCTACAATCGTATTCTCCTGCCGGAATATCTGACGGGAGCTCTGAGCTGGGGAGACCTGGTGAGTTTGGGTGAGCAGGAAGAGGCCGGATTGAAATTCCGTTTTCTTCAGGGCTTGGAGGTTAGCGCGGTGGATCGGGAACGTTCC
This sequence comes from Verrucomicrobia bacterium UBA6056, assembly GCA_002429005.1. Classification (GTDB taxonomy): domain Bacteria; phylum Verrucomicrobiota; class Kiritimatiellia; order SS1-B-03-39; family UBA6053; genus UBA6056. Next base: position 55,695 of record DIYK01000071.1, on the reverse strand, counting down.
GTGGTGCTGTGTGAGGATGGTCAGGAATTTCCCTATGATAAACTCGTGCTCAGCACCGGTTCCCGTGCCTTTGTTCCGCCGGGAGTCCGTGTAGATCTTCCCGGTGTGTTTACCATGCGGACCCGGGAAGACGCAGATCGTTCCCGGGAATTGATTGGTCCTGATAGCCGGGTCTTGGTCATGGGGGGCGGGCTTCTGGGGATTGAGCTCGCGGCCTCGCTGGAAGCCGCGGGGGTGAAGGCTGCAGTCATTGAAATGGCCCCCCGTCTGATGATGCGCCAATTGGATGACACAGCATCGGCGATGCTGAAAGCTGAGTTGGAGGAGCGAGGCATTCCGGTCTACACCGGCGATGCAGTGGTGGAATATCTTACGAATGAGGAAGGAGCCTTCTGTGGGGTGAACACCAAAGAGGGGCGGGAAATTTCTGCAGATCTGTTATTTGTCGCGGTGGGTACCCGTCCGAATGTCGGCTATCTCGAACATGCCGGCCTGGATCAGAACCGTGGCGTTAAGGTCAACGATCACCTGCAGACCAGTGATCCGAATATCTATGCCCTGGGCGAAATTGCGGAACACCGTGGCATGCTTTACGGAATTACGGATGGCGCTCAAAAGCAGGCCAAAGTGGCTGCAGGGCATATTGCCGGCCGTGTGTGGAGCCGTTACGAAGGATCGGTGTTGTTTAACATCCTGAAAATTCATGGACGGGATGTGCGTTCAGCCGGAATAAACGAAATTCCAGAAGGGGGCGAAGAGGATGGGTGGGAGGATGTGCTCTTCCGGGATCGTCGTCGACGCATATACCAACGCTGTATTTTGAAACACAACCGCTTGATGGGCGTGCAGTTGATTGGGGATGTATCTCCCTGGGAACGCTGCAAAGGCTGGATGGATCAGGGACTCGAACTGGAAGAGGAGCGTGCCCAATTATTGCAGGCGGCAGGTTCGGCTGAGGAGCGCCCGCCGCTGAAGGGCCGTTTGGTTTGCAGCTGTAATCAAGTGGGAGAGGGGAATCTGCTGGATGCGATTGCTGAAGGCTGCGTGGATTTGGACAGCCTGAGTCAAACCACCAAAGCCGGAACCGGGTGTGGCTCCTGTCGTCCGCAACTCAAGAGTCTACTCGAATCCACCCTCAACCCCCTGTAATCCTATGGCAACTCTCCCTGGCACGCATCACGGACACGAAGTTTTGGAAATGATGGAATCGGCTGGGGACACCTACAGTCGGGATCAGTTAATCGAACTGATGAACATTCGTTTTGGGATGGAGGCCCGCTACCATATCTGCTCCGGATCGGATATGGATGCGGGGACCTTGGTAGATGTGTTGATGGCCCGGGGAAAATTTATTGGGACTCCGGATGCCTTTCGGGTCGTTCCCGGCAGTCGCTGCGATTCCTGAAAGCGCACTCGCTGGTATTGGGGGCGGGGACTTCAGATTTTCTAAAGAAATCAGGTGAAGTTTACATTTTGTGACTTAGAGTTACAAATTGATAACCTGTACATCTTCCAGTGATTCGGCTTAGGAGATGATCAGGGGTGCGACGTCATGAATGCAGAGCAAAAACAACACTTTCATCTCAGCCTGGGACGACTCCTGCTGGTTCTATCCATGATTGGGTTTTTATGGGGGCTCTTGCCCATCGGCGGAATGACCTTGCCTCATTGGTTAGAGTATGTTTTGGCCATCCCCTTTGGGAAATCCGCAGTGATCTTTTCCGTGTTGGTCTGCGTTTGTTTCACCTTGGGCTTATTGGAATTGGATCGCGGACGCCGTCGGCTCTGATCTGTGCTGACCTTCTCCGGGACCGCTGAGAGTCCTTTGCAGGTGCCGGGTTGTTTCGTGTCTATGCGAATGCTGTCTTGGCTGAATCTGAACAGGCAGCTGTGACTGGACTTCATGCATGGAATCTCGTAGGTTCCGGCCCATGAAACCTCTCTTTGTCCTGTCCGTTTTGCTTTTCAGTATTCTGTCGAGTTCAGCCTGTAGTAGCCCTGCAGGGAAAGTGGCGGAGCATAAGGTGAAAAAAGTTTCTCCCGTGCATGATACCAAGCCGGAGAAGGCGAAGAAAAAAGCCGAAGAGGCGGTTCCGGATCGCTTGAAGAAATAAACCTGCTCTTCTAACTTAGCCTTCAGAGCTTGTATCCAGCAACATCCCAATGGTATCCCGGCCGACACGCTGGGTGAATGCGGCGAAGCTCTCTTCCTCTTTGCGCGAGGCTAAAAACTGTTGAAGCAAAGGGCGGAGGCGGTCTTTGACTTCCGCCTCGGGAATGGCGCGCACGACGGGCCTGGACAAACTTTCATCCGGACGGTCTTTCCCCAGGAACAGGTGGTAGGCTTCCCCACCATCTTTCCCCTTAATGCCTAACAGGCCGATCTCTCCAAAGGTATGGTGGGCGCAGGCATTGGTGCAGGAGTTAATATTCACATTAATGGGAGGGGTGTTTTCTTCCCGAAGCAGTTCCATCATTTTCATGCCCATGCCTTTCGCGTCGGTTGACGCGAAGGGGCAGGCTCCTACGCCGGTACAGGCGACCACCGAACTCCCGGCATCTCCTTCCCGGGCGGAAAATCCCAGAGCTTCGATTTCATCCTGAAGCTCGGGGACATGTTCCGTTTTGACATGCGGGAGCAGGAGATTTTGCCAGTAGGTTAAGCGAATTTCGCTTTCGGCATATTCATCAGCCAAGCTGGCTAGTTTGCCCAAAGCCTTGAGCGAAATTCGTCCCACCGGCACCGTAACTCCCAACATACTGAGACCTTGCTGCCGCTGCGGGAAGGCGCCACAGAGCGAGTGATGCACATTTCGGGTTTCAATCGCTGAACGTTCCCGTTTATGAATGGGCACATCCGCCAGAATGGCTGCGTCGCTCAGAATTTTGTCCAACCCGTGTTTTTCCAGGACATCCCGGAGACGAAGACGTTTTCTACCGATATGTTCACTTCGGTATTTGTAGAGCAGAATGATCCCGGCCGCGTAGGGGACAACATGTTTTTCGGCGACCAGCACACCACTATCCGAGGAGGGAAGTCCCCGGGTGACTTTGGCTCCGGCATGGACCTGAAAATACAGGCCGTCCTTCAATCCGGGTTCGTCTTTGACTCGCACAGCGACAAAAGCGAGGTCGTTTTTATCAACGAAAACTCCGGGTCGTACTCCGTTATCGAAGGCCAGGTTGAATTTATGGGGGAGACCGTAGAGTTCCGGGTGATGGAGAATGTAGTGATGTAGTTGTCTCGCATGGGGGCGCACATCGAGAACCTCTTCCGGATCCAGGCCTGAGGTAGGGGAGGCAATAATGTTTCGTACATTATTGGCGCCGGCACCAATACTGGTCAGGCCACACTCTTGAAGGGCAATGATGGCTTCAACGCAATGGGCTGGCTGAACGCCACGAACTTGTAGGTTACCCCGCATGGTCAACATCAGTTCACCATTGCCATAGCGTTCACAAATTCGTCCTAAGCCCCGAAGTTGACTGCTGGTCAATACACAGCCCGGGATCCGGGTGCGTAACATGAAGGACTGTTCATCCGGACGGGCGTAGAGGCCGTAAATTTTGAGCCGTTCTGCCTCCTCTTTCTCCGGAAGACGGTTTTCTTCTGCACAACGAAGGACTAAATCCCATACATCCAAGGGGTTTTCCTGCTGAGCCTGCCCGGAGGGTTTTTCCAAACCAAAGGACATCTCTGAATGTTCCACCGAAACATTCCATGGGTTTTTCCCACGGCAGGTGATCCGCAAGCGGTGCTCCTGACCCGGTTCAAGAGACTGGATCAGGGCCAGCAGACCCAGCTGGCGGTTGGTTAAAGGCTTAGATTCCGATTGGGGACTACCTGTTCGGCTCATATACGTATCCTACGCCGCATCCTGGCTTCTGCCTAGGGATGAAGAATCATTTGACCAGATGAAGCTTTGGGTCTGATTCAAAAAAGTAAGTGTGGCGTTTGCTTTCGACATAATTGTGTTTATTCTGGGAGCCTTCGATTCAGCTCTTCGGGGATTAAACGCATTATAAGGTTAATATTAGCGCGTCTAAACATTTTTTTTCCATTTTGGCAGTTCTGGCACGGGCACTGCTATGTTTGTTCTGCTTTGCAAAACTGAGCGTTTTGGAAGCGGACATAACAGCACGGAGGATTTTAGGCCTCTGCTGGCAGTACGGAATTCAACGCATGAATTCTGACTGCCTTTTTTTGTGCATAGAGTGAGAACCCTAACTGAGAACTGATATGAATCGTACATGGAAGATCGGCATGAAACTGCTTCTGCTCGCCGGGCTGGGCAGCATGGCCCAGGCAGAAATCCTGGATGTGGAAAAGCAGAAGCTTAAGTTCGGCTTTATTAAGCTGACGGACTGCGCTCCTTTGGTGATTGCCAAAGAAAAAGGATATTTCGAAGAAGAAGGCCTTGCGGTGGAACTGGAAGCCCAGTCCAACTGGAAAGTGCTGCTGGACCGTGTGATTAACGGCGAGCTGGACGGAGCGCACATGCTCGCCGGTCAGCCCATTGCCGCCACCGTTGGCTTTGGTACCAAAGCCGACATTGTGGTGTCCTACAGCCTGGACTACAACGGCAACGGCATCACCGTGGACAACGCCCTCTGGGAAGCCATGAAGAAGAATGATCCTTCTTTGGCCGTCCCCGAGCCCAAACACCCGATCAGTGCCGATTCACTGGTTCCTGTGGTGGAAGAATACAAAACCAAAGGCACTCCCATGAAAATGGGTATGGTGTTCCCGGTATCCACGCATAACTACGAACTGCGCTACTGGTTGGCCGCTTCCGGCATCTCTCCCGGTTTCTACACCGAGACCGACAAAGCCGGTGTAACTGATGCCGACGTCCTTCTCTCTGTGACGCCTCCCCCCCAGATGCCCGCAACCCTCGAAGCCGGAACGATCCAGGCGTACTGTGTGGGTGAACCCTGGAACCAGCAGGCTGTGAAAATGGGCATTGGTGTTCCCGTGACCACCAACTACGACATCTGGAAAAACAACCCCGAAAAAGTATTCGGTGTAACCAAAGGGTGGACGGAAGAAAACCCCAACACCTGGATTGCCGTAACCAAAGCCCTGATCCGTGCCGGTAAATGGCTGGACGCTTCACCCGAGAACCGCGTGGAAGCTGCTAAAATTCTGTCCCGCCCCGAGTACGTGGGTGCTGACTTCGAAGTGATTGCCAACAGCATGACCGGAACCTTTGAATTCAACCCTGGCTTCAAACGCCCGATGCCCGACTTCAATGTGTTCTTCCGCTACTACGCTTCCTACCCCTTCTACAGTGACGCTGTGTGGTTCCTGACCCAGATGCGCCGCTGGGGACAGCTGCAGGAAGACAAACCCGACAGCTGGTACGACGAAATGGCGAAGAAAATCTATCGCCCCGACATCTACAAGCGTGCGGCTGCCGAACTTCTCGACGATGTGGAATTTGAGCCCGAGCGTTTCAAAGACGTGTCCTTCACCAAGAAAGACTTCCCCGAAACCGATGGCTACAAGCCCGCTACCGATGAATTCATCGACGGCAAAACCTACGACGGCAAAAAGCCGAACGAGTACATCCAGTCCTTCAAAATCAAGGCTCCCTAAGATCTTGATCTGATTCACAATGCCTCCCTCCGCCTTGCGAGGCGGAGGGAGAACTACCCCCTCTGTAAGGAGACGCCATGCAGTCCTTCATCAAAACCTTTAGTCTCAGCCTGGTTGCCCTGTTGATTTTCCTGGGTGCCTGGGACGTATTTGCCAAAAGTATCGAAACCTCGCTGGGAACCTTTCCCACTCCCGCAAGCACCTGGTCCGCCTTTCAGGATCTATGGACGGAGTACGAGGATGAGCGTGCAAAACGCAAGGAATATGAAGAGGGCATGGCCGAAAAGGAAAAACTCCATTATGAACGGCAGGAACGCCGTCGTGTCCGCTCCGAGGAGCTGGGTAAGGAGTTTACTCCCCGCGAATTTAAACCTGCACCTTATGCAGGAAAACCCACCTACCCGGAGCAGATTATGCGTAGTCTGACCACAGTCTTCTTCGGGTTCTTTCTCGCCTCCGCCATTGCCATTCCTTTGGGAATCTTTTGTGGCATGAGCAAAGGTCTGCAGACCGCACTGAACCCGATCATTCAGCTGCTCAAACCGGTTTCCCCGCTGGCCTGGCTGCCCCTGGTGACGCTGGTCGTCTCCGCGAAACTTTCTGCGGATGCCAACATGGAGAAATCCTTTGTCATTTCCGCGGTCGTGGTAGCGCTCTGCTCACTGTGGCCCACATTGATCAATACTGCACTGGGTGTGGCATCGGTTTCTGAAGACCACCTTAACGTGGCTCGGGTTTTAAATGTACCCACGCACGTGAAAATTTTCCGTATTGTTCTGCCTTCGGCTTTGCCGTACATCTTTGCCGGCCTGCGTATTTCGCTGGGGATTGGCTGGATGGTGCTGATTGCCGCAGAAATGTTGGCGCAGAACCCCGGTCTGGGCAAATTTGTCTGGGATATGTTCCAGAATGGCAGTAGCAAAACCCTCGGTATGATTATGGCCGCGGTGATCACCATCGGTGTGATTGGCTTGCTTCTTGACCGTATGATGTACCTCTTGGAAAAGGTGTTCAGCTATGAGCGAGGCTGAGAATAAGAATGTACAGATCGACCTGACGGATATCGGCATCGCCTTTGGAAAAGGGGATCGACGGGTCCAGGTTCTGGAGGGCGTGAACCTTCAGGTCCAGCAGGGAGAGTTCGTAAGCCTGATTGGACACTCCGGCTGTGGTAAGTCCACCTTGTTAAAAATGGTGGCCGGATTTGAAGTGGCTACAGAAGGAAACATTCTGGTTGCGGGCCACGGGGTGAGCAAACCCGGTCCTGACCGGATGATGGTCTTCCAGAATCACTCCCTGTTGCCTTGGATGACGGTACGACAGAACGTGGACCTGGCAGCAAAATCGGTGCATAAGGATATGGATCGTGAAGCACGAATCCGCAAGGTGGATGACATGCTTGAGCTGGTGGGTCTTGCACATGCTGCGGACAAGCGGCCCGGCGAAGTTTCCGGAGGGATGAAGCAGCGCGCCGGTATTGCCCGTGCGTTGATTACCGAACCGGAAGTGCTGCTGATGGACGAGCCTTTCGGAGCCTTGGATGCGTTGACCCGCGGTAAGCTTCAGGAAAGTCTGCTCGATATTTGGGAACGCCATCGGATTACCGTGCTGATGGTGACCCATGATGTGGATGAGGCTGTATTGCTTTCCGATAAAATTGTGATGATGAGTAATGGCCCCAATGCCGATATTGCTGAGGTGCTCGAGGTAGAACTGCCCCGTCCCCGCAAACGGCTGGAAGCGGTCAACCATCCGCTCTATTATCCCACCCGAAACCGGGTGACACACTTTCTCTCCAGCCATCGCAAAGATCGTCCGGTGGAAGTCAGCGATGATTCGGTACTGCGCTTGGGCTACATTCCCTTGGCCGACTGTGCCCCCTTGCTCTACGCCAAAGAGAAAGGCCTGTTTGAAGAAGCTGGACTCAATGTGGAGCTTTCCCGTGAACCGAGTTGGCGTAGCCTTAGCAAAGGGCTGATGTCGGGTCGACTGAAGGGTGCTATGATGCTGGCGCCTACGCCCATGTATCATAATGCCCGCCATGCTGCCGATCCGGGACAACAGATTAAAGCCGGGATGGTGCTCAGCCGGAATGGGAATGGGATTACCATCAGCAGTCGTTTGGCAGCCCAGGGCCTGGAAACCCGGGAAGCCTTGTGCGAATGGATTAAAAGCCGTCCCGAAGGACAGAAGCCCGTGTTTGGTGTGGTGTTCCGCAGTTCGATGCACAACCTGATGCTTCGGGCCTGGTTGCGCCAGGGCGGTGTGGATCCGGATGTGGATTGTGAACTTGCGGTGGTGCCGCCGCCTCAGATGGTGGCAAACCTGGAGCTGGGCAACTTGGCCGGTATGTGTGTGGGAGAACCCTGGAACAGCTATGCGGTTGAGCGGGGTGTGGGTGCGGTTATGCAGACCTCGGATGGATTCTGGCCCCGGCATCCCGAAAAACTCTTCTGCTACCTGGATGAGTGGGCGAAGGGGAACAGTGATCTCCGGGACAAGTTGCTTCTGGCTCTGATGAAGAGTACCGCAGCTCTGGAAAACCCCGCAGAGCGGGCCCTGTTACCTGAGTTGTTGTCTCCCAGCTTGGGAATTCCGGCCGCAACCCTCGCGCCCAGTCTGAAAGGGATGATCGACCCCGGTTTGGGCCGTGATGATTGGGAAGGGGAGTTTCATATCTTCTCTGCCGGAGACTCGACGGTTTTCAAAGCCGAAGAGGAGCTCTGGTTGGGAGAACGTCTCAAGGAGGAAGGGTTGCCCGAAGATGGTGCGGCTCCCTTGCAGTCTGTGTTTGATCAGCCCGCCTTCCAGCGAGTGAGTTCCCAGTTGGGTCTTTCCGGTCAGGAAAGCATGGCCCGTACCTATCTTGAAAGCCCCATGCCCTTGGAGACGCTTCGATCATGAATCAGCCTTATCTTGAATTTTCCGATGTCACCAAAACCTTCCCGACCCCCAAAGGGGAGTTTGTCGCGGTGGAAGGCGTGAACCTGCGTGTCCATGAAGGGGAGTTTCTCTCCATCATGGGTCACTCGGGATGTGGAAAGTCGACCCTTCTGAATATGGTTGCGGGCATGAGCCGTTGCTCTCGTGGTGGGATTGCCTTGAAAGGCCGCGAAATTGTCGCTCCGGGTCCGGATCGCATGGTGGTGTTTCAGAACTATTCCCTGCTGCCATGGATGACGGTGTATGAAAACATTTACCTGGCGGTGAAAACCTGTCGCAAAGACCTGAGCAAACAGGAACAGAAGGAAGAGTCGGAACGCTATCTCGAGATGGTGGGCTTGAGCCATGCGCTCAAACGCCTGCCCCGTGAGATTTCCGGGGGCATGCAGCAGCGCGCCTCCATTGCCCGTGCTTTGGCGGTACATCCTCAGGTGTTGTTGCTCGATGAACCTTTTGGTGCGCTCGATGCCTTGACCCGGGAAGAGCTTCAGGAAGAACTCCTGACCATTTGGGAAGCCAGCCGCTGTACCGTGCTCATGATTACCCATGATATCGACGAGGCCATTCTGCTGTCTGACCGAATTGTGATGATGACCAATGGCCCGGCTGCAGGGATCGGTACGATCTTTGACGTACCCTTCCTGCGTCCCCGCCACCGGGAAACCCTCTTGGAGGATCCGGGTTTCTACACCCTGCGGAATAATGTGTTGTCCTTCCTGTATCAGGCTGAAGGTCCGGAACTCCCCAGTGAACCGGAAAATACGATTATGTATGCCGAAGCCTATCAGGAGCAGGAGGACAAAGAGGAAGAGTTAGTGATCGGCGATCAGTAACCCTTTGTTGCGATTTCATGTCTGGGACCTCAGCAGCGCTTCCATGCCTGCTGAGGTTTTATTAGGTCCTCAGCCCCCGATTTGATTCATGGCCCGATTTTGGGCGAAGCGGTTGTTGGCCAATTCGTGTCCCCAAGGTTTTCGGCGGATTCCTTCTTTCAGCAATTCGAGAAGATCATCGTCCCCGGCTCCGGAACGCAGGGCCTGCCACAGGTTTACTTCGTCCTCCTTGAGCAGGCATAGCCTTAGTTTTCCATCTGCGGTCAGACGCATACGGTTGCAAGAGGCGCAAAAAGGATCGGTGACGGGACTGATAAAGCCCAGACTTCCCGGTGCCCCTGGAATCCGCATGACCCGGGCTTCTCCGTCCAAGCGGTCTCCCACGGGCTCCAACGCTCCAAACTCGGCTTCGAGCCGTTCCTGTACAGAGCGGTTCTTGATACCGCGGGTATGTTGAAATTCGGTTTGCTCGGCAAAGGGCATCATTTCCAAAAAACGGATTTGCCAAGGGTAGCGTTGGCTGAGTCTGGCCAGGGGCAGCAAATCGTCTTCATTGAAATTACGCACCATGACCGCGTTTAGTTTCACTTCCAGCCCGGCTGCTTCTGCAGCCAGGACACCCTCCCAGGCTTGGGCAAGAGAAGGGCCGCGGGCCATGCGCTCAAATCGTTGCGGGTCGAGGCTGTCGAGGCTGACATTGATACGCCGCAGACCGGCTCGGGCCAGAGGGCGAGCCAGTTCCGGGAGCCGGATCGCATTGGTGGTTAAAGCACAGAGTGGATCTCCCGGGAGTTCTGCACAGAGAGAAACCAGTTCCAACAAGCCGGGATGCAGGGTGGGCTCTCCTCCGGTGAAGCGGAATTTTTTGAAGCCCAGGCGGCCAAAGAGGGGGAGCAGGCGACGATAATCTGCCATCTGCAGTTTATCCCGTTCCGGCAGAAACTGCATGTCTTTGGGCATGCAGTAGACACAGCGCAGGTTACAGGCATCCGTGAGCGAAATTCGCAGATAATCGATGCGTCGTCCATAGGCATCGAGGGGAATCTCTTCGGGAACAGAAATCATACCATTCCCTAACCACAGAAGCTCGGGCTGTCAGGAAATTCCACCCCTCTTTTTTCGGGCTTACGGGTGAAAATTCCAAAAATGGAGCATGCTGCTGCTGAATAGAAGATCATTTCAGTTGTTTTAGGTTAAACATTTTCATCCCGACAAGCTATGTAAAAACGTTAAATTCGCTCCGGCTTCCTCCGGTCCTTCTGATTAGCAATATGAACATGACGACCCCCCATCCCTTCTGGCTGTTGCGCAGTCAGGTTTTCCTCTGTTTTCTTCTCAACGTTACGCTTCTCTTCGGGGAAGATTTCTCCCGCTCTCGCGAAAGCTTGCTACACCAAACGGGACCTCACTTGCTTTCTCAGGGTGTGGATGGTCTGGGGGAGTATCCCAGGCTGTATCGGGATCCTGAATGGAAATATCCGCTTATCCGCGAGGATTTGGATGATAGGGGGCGGGTGATTCGCATGGTCGGGGATCATGTGGTGCTTCGTTTGCAGGAGGATGCAACCCTTTCTGAGCTTCTGCCTGTATTGGCCGAGCTGGGGGCTTCACATCGTAAAGAACTGCCCTTGTCCGGATTGCATTTAATCGCCTTTGATGGGAGCCGTCCTGAGAAGTTGCCGGAGCTGCTTGAGGCCTTGTCCGGGATGCCGGATCTGGTGCGTTACGTGGAAATCGATGAGTTTATTTATGGAACCGCGGTGACTCCCAATGACCCTCAATATGGTCAACAGTGGGCCTTGCCAAAGATTTCAGCTCCCCAGGTCTGGGACCTGAGCACGGGACGAGCGGATGTGGTCATCGGGATCGCTGATTCCGGAATTGATTATCAGCATGAAGATTTGGCTACACAGATGTGGATCAATCCAGGTGAGATCCCTGGAAATGGCGTAGATGATGATCAAAATGGATTTATCGATGATGTGTACGGCTATGATTTCCTCGACGAGGATGGAGATCCCTATGATGTCTATGTGCAAAATCCGAATGCCACTGGCCACGGTACACAGCAGGCTTCGATCGCCGCCGCCGCATTCAACAACGCCAAGGGAATCGCGGGAGTCGCACCTGGAAGTAAGGTCATGGCTTTACGGATCATGCGGGCGACCTTTGGCGGCCCCCAAGGCATCCGCACTGACGCCGTGGAGAGCATGTATTACGCCGCCATGATGCGGCAGCGCGGGGTGAATATCCGGGTGAGCAATCACAGCTGGACAGGTCGATCAGGGAATAGCGAGGCCTTGGAGGATGCAATTCTGGCAAATCAGCAAGCGGATATGCTGGTGGTGGTGGCGGCAGGAAATTCCGGCGATAATGTAGATGTGGAATTGAATGTACCGGCCTCCATTGCCAATCCAGCGGTGATCACCGTAGCGGCCAGCAATAACGCAGATCAGTTGGCCTCGTTCACCGGGGGTGGGGGATCCAATTTTGGGGTCGTTCATGTCGATCTAGCCGCTCCGGGACATAATCTGCGGGCGGCGACCAATTCGAATACGAACCACAACAGTTACCGCAGCGCAGAGGGAACCTCACCCGCGGCACCGCATGTGGCGGGGGCTGCCGCCCTGTGTTTCTCTGTAGCTCCTCCGGATGTCAGTGCTGCGGCGATCAAAGCGGCTATTCTGGATGGGGTGGATGTGATCCCGGCCCTCGACGGGAAGCTGCTCAGCGGCGGGCGTCTGAATCTGCTCAAAGCCGTGCAGAATGCCCAGGGAACTCCAGCTGGAGCGGTGGTGATTCAATCCTCTCCGGCTCAGAAACGCATGGGGGAGTCTTTTAATCATTTCCTGATCGAGTTTGACCGGGATATGGATCAAAGCAGTTTTTCTTTGGCCGAGGATATTCATAGCTTCACTGGGCCTGGCGGCTCAGTGGTCGCTACGGGATTCAGCTGGCTGGATTCCCGTCGGCTGCAGATTGATTTTCCGGGGCAACGTGCTGCCGGGACCTATCAGCTTGTGCTGGGCCCTGCGATTTTAAGCAGCAGCGCTGAAGCGATGGATCAGGATCGGAATGGAACGGCAGGGGAAAGCCGTGACCGCTTCACGGCCGAAGTCACTCTGGAGGGAATGGCCTCAGGGCCCCAGCTCTTGCTCGTTTCAGGCCTTCGCTCCAATGGCAATCTGGATGCGCTGGATCTTCTTTTCTCGGAACCTTTGGAACGCAGTGCCGTGGATAGCAGCGATCTGTTGATTCTGGAGGATGCGGCAGGCAAAGATCTTGCCCCGCTGATCAGCTCTCTGAGCTGGGAGTTGGGAGATCGCCTGCTGCGTATTTCACTGCCGCCTCAGGCCCGTGAGGGGCTGTATCGGGTGAAGTTGGGTACGGGACTCCCGGCTTTGGGGGATGGAGCGCTTATGGATCAGGATGGCGATGGCAACCCGGGTGAAGCCTCGGAGGATGAGGCCGAGTTGTTGGTTCCTGTGCTCGAGGGGGTGCTCAGTTATGAAACGGGTTATGCCGTATATATCGTACCTGATCGGGGGCTGGAATTGACTGCAGGAGATGCCGGAGTCACCACCACAGGAATCTATGCCAGTTCCAACGTCGATCTGGGTACCCGGGAAATCCGGCTCTTTGATACCAGTTTCAGTGGCGTCCGCTTTCCCACCAGTGATTTCGGTCTGCTCAGTCTGGGCTCGGCGATCTTCTCCAATGATGATCTCGGGTTCAGCAGCCAGCGCCTGGGGGCCTACCCTCAGGAGGCGGTAATCTCGCCATTCTGGAGTCCTTCGTTCTTTATGGATGGGGATAATTCATTCCGGCAATTTGCCTTTCAGGATCGAAATGGTGACGGGGATGAGGATCACCTCGTGTTTGAGTGGCATTATCTCAGTTACGACAACAAAGATGTGACCGTGCAGTGCATGATGCAACTGAATCCGGGTGCCCGGGCCTCCGTGATCACCTTTGCCTATCCGGATCTGACTGCCGTGGATGAGCCGATTCACCAAGGGGCCGGGGCATCTGTGGGGATCCGCTCCGCCCCCAAACAGCCCTCGGGAATGGATCTGTTGCAGGTAGCCTTTCAGGATTCGGGCAACGAGTTTGTCAAAGAAGGCCATACCCTGGAGATCAGCATTCCTTCCTCGATTGGGGGGCGGGTATTTCTGGATGCAAACAATAATGGCCAGTTCGATCCTGGCGAGTCGGGGTTGCCGAACCGTACTCTATTTGTAGATCGCAATGGGAATGGCAGTCTCGATGCTCATGAAGAGACTGTGCAAAGCGACGCGGATGGGTTTTATGCCTTTGGCCCCCTTGGCTGGGGCAGCTATCGGATCCGGATCATCCCGGGAGGGGACACGTTCAGTACCCCCTTGGAGCGCAAGCTGGTGTTGGATCAGGCTGAGCGCCGCATCGGGGTGGATTTTGCTCTCGCCGGGACGGATTTGGGGCTGCCGAAGCAGACTCTGCCGGAAGCGAGCCTCGGGCAGGCTTACACGGCACCGATCCAGGTCCTGGGTGGGAGTCCCGCGTATTCACTGAGTTGGATTGGAGGCGATCCGCTCCCCGCGGGCATGTTTATTAGCCCGGTGGGGGATTTAGTGGGAACGCCTCCCTCGGGGACCCCGTACCGGAACACCTTTCTTGTGGAGGTCCGCGATAGTCAAAATGATACCGCGTCCCAGGAGGTCACCCTGATCGTCTCTGATTCTGAAAACCTGACCTTGCTGGATTGGAAGTCACGGAATGAACTGTTGTTGCTGCCTGATGATAGCGATGGGGAAGGGGATGGACTCGACCTCACCCGGGAATATGCCTTTGGCGGCAGTCTGGATGTGAACGATGCCGATAAGAGACCTTCGATGAGCATCGCCGAGGATTTGAGTATTTCGTACCGATACCGCAGGCGCATCGGGCAGGAGTCCTTTTACCGACTCCGTTCGGTGACTTCATTGTTAGGCAATTGGGGGGATGCACCCATTGCTTCTACAGAGACCCAGGCATTGGGGAATGGCTTCGAAGAGGTGACGGAAACTCTGAACCTGGATCCACTCAGTCTGACCCAGCTGTTTTTGTATCTCGCTCTGGGTGGCGAAGCACCCTGAAGCGTGATCAGGCATTTAGGTCTGGAAACGCCTTCTCACTCAGGAGTTGGCGGCAGACCGGCCAGACCCGACCACAGATGCCTTCGCCGGACTGCATTCGTTCGGCTAATTCCGCGTGACGGACCTGTAGCATTTCGAGGTCTTCTGACTCTTCCAAGGCCGCTTCCTGCACCTGTTCTGCTTCCACGAATAGATACTGAAAACGTTCATCGGACATGCCGGCAGAGCTGCTCAACACCGGGCTTTCTTCCAGGACTTGTACAATGCGACAGCCGCATTCTTCCAATAGCTCTCGCTCCGCGGCCGGGCGTAGAGCTTCTCCCGCTTCGAGCAAACCTGCAGGAAAGGCCAGTTGGTATTGGGCGAGGGGAATGCGGTATTCGCGAATGAGGATCAACCAGGTTTCATCCCCCTTCCGAAGAAAGGGAACGATCACCACCGCATCAGCCTGTTGCATGCTTCCACCGGCCTGTTCTCGCCGGGTACAGTAGATCCAGCTGCGAATCCTGCCGCGGATGCGGGCCTGGGCCTTGCGTAGCTTGAGCCAACCCGCATCAAAAAGCGGCTCGTCAGACAGAATTTCAGAGGGAGATGAGGAATCAGACATGCGCTTCCTCCATCACCTCAACGCCAGCCTCTCGCATAGCTTCGATGGCCCGGGGAACATCCTCAGGAGTAAGACCTACCCCGCGGCAGGCGGGAAGTAGAACCCGGGTGTCCAAAGCGGCCAGGGTGGCTGCTTCGATGGCCGTGGCTTTCACGCAATAGTCCGTGGCCAGGCCCACCACATCCACCCGGGTGATCCCCCGGGCTTTGAGCAGCTCAGCCAGCCCATTGGTTTCGCCCCGTTCGTTGTAGAAACCGCTGTAGCTATCCACATCCGTATCAAAGCCTTTACGGACGATGGCGTGCACCTTGCCTTGATCAAACAGGGGGTGGAACTCCGCTCCGGGGCTGCCGGCCACGCAGTGTAAGGGCCAGGTGGCAAAGGAACTGTGGTTCAGCGGGTGCCAGTCCTGGGTGGCCACCACATAGGCGTAGTTTCCATTGGCGGCGAGATCATTGATGATGGGAATCACCTGATCCGCTTCCGGAACCGCCAGTGCGCCCCCGGGCATGAAGTCATTGTTCAAGTCTACAATAATCAAGGCTCTGTTGTTCATGGTTTCGCTCCTTGCAGACAGAATAGTGGGTAATTTTCCATCTAGCAACTTAATAAGTGTATATATTACACAATTAAATTTCGAAGGCGAAACCTTCTTCTTTCAACTGCGCATAACGCTTTCGGTCAAAGCGGTACAGCTGAGTAGGTTTTCCCCGGGTGCTGGGAATGGTTTGAGTGGGCAGGAGAAGGCCTGTGGCTTTGATTTTCTTGTAGAAATTTCGCCGATCCAGTTCTTTGCCGAGAATGACATCGTAGATATTTTTCAATTCCGGCAGGCTGAACTCCTCCGGGAGCAGGCTGAGCCCGATGGGCTCGTAACTGAGTTTCCCGCGCAGCCGCTGCAGGGCTTTCTGGACGATGTTCTCATGGTCGAAGGCCCAGTCCGAAGAGGGGAGTTTATCGATATGAAACCACTGGGCCGTCCGCGAATCCTGTCCCCAGATGAGTGGGCGTTCGGTATCTTCAATCAGGGCAAAGTGACTGATGCTGAAGGCGCGCTTCCGCGGATCCCGCCCGGGGGCGCCGAAGGTGTACAGCTGTTCCAGATACTCCACTTTGAGGCCGATGTCCTCTTCCAGTTTACGCAGACAGGCCTGTTCCGGACTTTCGCCGGCAAGGATGGGACCTCCTGGGAGAGCCCAACAATCCGCAAAGGGTTCTTCTGCCCGCATGAGCAGGGCGACCATGATCGCATTGTGCATGTAGCCGAAAATGACGCAGTCTACCGAAACCACATAGGTGGAAAGTTCCTCAGAGGCATCGGAACTCATGAAAAGGCTCCATGGGTCGCTTCCAGCTCCTCCCGCAGGCGTTTAAGTTCCGCCCGGTAATTACCGGAGAGAATGGGGTAGCGGCACCAGCTGCGCGGATCCAGGTTTTCATCATCCACATGAAACGAAGGCGCGTAGCGTTCCCGTTTCCACTGGTTCCGGCTCCAAAGCTGGAAATAGCGTTCGATCCAACCATAAAGCGTCTGTGGCGTTTGATCGGGATATTCTTCCTCCAGCAGCGGGTAGAGCTCGCTGGGAGCTTTCTTTTGAATGACGGCCAGTTTCTGAATTCGGTTCAACACCGGGTAGGGCATGAGGTCGGCTTCGTCCGTTTGTGCAGCTGCTGCGGGACGCAGTTCCGCTGTGGGAGCAAGCTGGTTTACGAAATTCAGCGCAGGCATGTAGCGTTGCTCCGCCCAGCGCAGCCACTCCCGCAGGAACACCTTATCGATGCCGGCAATGGGAGAAAGGGAGCCGGCGGTGTCACCATCCATGGTGCAATAGCCCACCGCAGCTTCACTACGGTTACTGGTAGAGAGGAGGAGGAAATTATACGCATTGGCCAGGGCCCAGATCCCCGGAGCCCGGCTGCGGGCCTGAATGTTCTGACGGGCAAGGTCATCCTGCTCCCAAGTCAATTCACGCTGCAAGACCGAGGCCAGCATCTCTTCCAGATGTGTGACCATCGGGGTTACGTCCAGATGGACAAAGCGTGCGCCACAGCCTTCGGCCAGGCGTTGAGCGGCTTCGAGGGTGGCCGGACCACTGTTCGCGCTGCTCTGATAGGCACAGATGCAGATACGTTGCATCAGTTCTTCCACCGAAGCAGGCGGCTCAGGGCAGAGCCATTTCAGGGTAGGATGATCGGGCTGCTCTTCAAGCAGGCGGCAAGCCATGCGGTAAACCAGCATCAAGCAGGCCGAAGAATCGGCTCCGCCACTGAGCGAGATGGCAAAGCCTTTGGTGCTGGATTTTCGCATGTAGTCAAAGAGAGCCAGGCCCATGGCCAGTTCGAATTCCTCGAAGCGCCCATCCGGACGTGGCGGAAGATCCTGAGCCTTTCCTGGAGCTGCGCTGCCGGGACGCCAGGGCACCGAAATCATGCGCAGGGGGTGTGCGGGCTCCGGGCGGTAACTGGCCTGACGTAGACGGCGCACGCGGTTGGCTTGCAGATCTACCCTGGCATCGATAAGGCTGCAGGGCTGCATGAGAAACATCCGGTTTCGCGCAATCAATTCGCCTTCGGTGGCAATCAAACAGTCGCCGTCGTAGATGGCTCTCCCGGCCTCGTTGCCCAACAGGTTGGCGTAGACGTAGGCGCAGTGGAAAGCGCGGGAGCCTTCCTGTACAAAACGTTCCCGGGTCTGGGCCTTCTGCAGGGCGAAGTGACTGGCCGAGGGGTTGAGAATGATATCCACCGCGGCTGCGGCCAGGTCCACTCCTGGACGCCCGGCCACCCAGGCGTCTTCACAGATCTCCAGACCGACACGAATCCCGTCGAGATCAAAAATCAAATCTCCAAGCGGATAATGTTTACCGCGGCACTCCACCGAGGCAACCCGTCCCTTGGGCCAGGCTTTAAAGAAGCGGGGCTCGTAATGAATCCCGTCCCCGGCCAGGTTCTGTTTGGCCACGAAGCCGGCCAGCTCGCCATTCACCAGGAGAGCGGTGCAGTTGTAGGTAGCCCCTTCGTGAGCGAGGGGCAGTCCGACGGTAATGGCCATGCCCAGGCTGGCGGGAAGCAACTCGTCGAACAGCAGGTCCAGGGCCCAGCTGGCTACGTAGGGGGCGTGAAATTCATCTTCACAGCCGTAACCGGTCATGGCGAGTTCAGGGAGACAGAGAATTTCCACGCCTCTCGCTTTGGCCTGCTCAATGCTGCTGAGCAGGGTGCGGCAGTTGCCTTCCCAGTCTTTGGGAGTGCTGTTAATGGCGGCGGCGCCTAGATGTACACATAGATTCATGAGAGCTCCGGTTTAGCAACTGAGTTTTAAAGCCTGAATGGCGGCCAGGGCTTCGGCGACCGCTCTGGGGTCCCCACTGGCTTTGCCAGGGTTGTCGCTGATTTTGGCCACGCAACGATCGTTGATTCGGTAGAGTTTGATCACCATGTTCAGGGCGCGGCTACCATCAAAATCGTTACTGAAGTGCGTGCCGATGCCATAGCTGGCGGGAATGCGACCCTGTAGATAGTTCTGAATGTCGATGGCGCTGTCGACGTTCAAGCCGTCACTGAAGACAATGCCTTTGCTGGCGGGATCAATGCCTTCCTCTTCGTAGAAATTCAGCACCTGCTCGGCAAAGGTGTAAGGGCTTTCGCTGTCATGTCGCAGTGCGCTGTATCCCCGGGCGAGGGGACCACGCAGTTGCTCGAGAAAGAGCTCGGTGCTGTAGGTGTCCGTGAGCGCCACGCCGAGGGCATCGCCATAGACGTCCCTCCAGGCTTGCAGAGCCTTAGGGTTGGCCTGCTCCACGCCATGCAGACCTGCGTAGCCCATGATCCATTCATGGGCCATGGTGCCCAGGGGCTGCATGCCATACTTCATGGCCAGGTAGACATTGCTGCTGCCCTTGCAAACGATGTCATCTGCGGCAAACGCTTTGACCACCCGCTCATGCAGGGCGGCGCTGCGTCGGCGGCGGGTACCGAAGTCCATAAAGGAGCAAGCGGCCTGGCTGAGGCGCAGCCCTTTCTCCCGGCTTTTGGCTTCGTAAGCCTCCGGATCCGGGTCCCACTGCGTATCCACCAGCTCGAAATAGCTTTGACTGATCAGGGCCATGAGCGGAACTTCATAGAGGATGCTGTCCTGCCAGCGGCCGTTGATCTCCAACTGAAGCTGCCCATCTTTCAGTTCGAGCGTGACCGCGTTGGGATCGAGACGGAACTGCTGGAGATGATCGAGAAAGGCAGGCTGGAAGAAGGGCAGGGTAGCCAGAAACTCGCGTTCCTCCGGCTGCAGGCGCAGATCTCCCAAGGCCAGGATGCGCTCCCGTATGCGTTCAGCACAGGCTTCACTGAAGCGGTCCTCTGGCCGGCGGTTGATGAAACGGTATTGCACCTGCGCCTCAGGCTGCAGTTGCCATACCGCCTGCATCATGGTGAACTTGTAGAGGTCATTATCGAGGAGAGATAATATCGCGTTCATAATAAGTGTATATATTACACATTAGCCCGACAGGTCAACTCATTAGGATGGGATTTATGAGATGGGGGCTTCTTTATCCCCCATAATCTTCCTCTTAATCTTAATCTCTGCAATTCGCGTACGAGTACGCGTACGTATGTAAATCCCCCCGGAGGGGCTGCAATCCCCGCCCCGCACTAGGATCTTCCACCCGGGGTGCATCCCGCCGGGATCCCGGCTCAGAAATGATGCTCCATCGTACGCGTACTCGTACTCGTACGCGTACTCGAAACCCGTTGAGGAAAGAAAGACTCAAGCTCAGCACTCTGCATTTCGCGTAGGCCTACGATCAGGAAGGGAAATACTCCGATACTTTTTCCAGCATCGCATCTGGAATCATATAGCGCACGGAGAGTCCCTGTTGCAGTCGTTCCCGGATTTCGCTGGAGGACAGATCCACCTGACGGCTCTTCTCGAGCAGAACGATGCGGCCCTCGAGTTCGGGTAATTCCCTGAGGAGTCGGGCGAGGGCCGGGCCACGTTCGGAGCCGGGGCGGGGAAAGACGGCAATGCGGGCCTGACGGGCGATGCCGACCGGGTCATGCCAGCGGGAAAAACTTTCCAGGGAGTCGGCGCCCATGAGAAAGGTAAGTTCAGCGTCAGGATGCTGCTCTTGCAGTTCGCCGAGGGTATCCACCAGGTAGGAAAGTCCTGGGCGTTGCAGTTCCAGGTCGCAAGCTTCCAGACCGGCTTCGCCTTTCAGCGCCAGTTCCAGCAGTTCCAGCCGCTGGGCCCCTGGAAGTAAGAATTCACCTTGCCGTAAGGGGGAGCGCTGATTGGGCAGGAGCAGGACACGATCCAGTTGCAGTTCCTCCATCGCGTCCCGGGCCATCATTAAATGACCATGGTGCACAGGATGAAAGGTGCCGCCGTAGATGCCGATCTGTTCCGGGGAAGCCTGCATGGGCTCTTCATAAACTGCTAATCAAATCGGACAAGAAAAGACTTCTTTTTGTTCGGGAGGACTTGTATCCCCATTCCGTTCCTCTAAGGGACTCCCATCCCCCAAAACCATTTTTTCAGGAGAAAAAAGCAATGGCAGACATTATTGATGTATATGCACGACAGATTGTCGACTCCCGCGGTAACCCCACTGTAGAAGTGGAAGTCACCCTCGACAGCGGAGCCGTTGGCCGCGCCGCCGTTCCCTCCGGAGCTTCTACCGGTGAGCACGAAGCGCTGGAACTGCGTGATGGCGACAAGTCCCGCTGGATGGGCAAAGCCGTGACCAAAGCCGTAGACAACGTGAATGGCAAAATCTGTGACGAACTGATCGGCATCGATGGTTTCGACCAGATCGCAGTCGACCAGGTCATGCTTGATCTCGATGGCACCCCCACCAAAGCCAACCTCGGCGCCAACGCCATGCTGGGTGTTTCCCTGGCCAACGCACATGCCTGTGCTGAAGAACTGGGTCTGCCCCTGTTCCGTTACCTCGGTGGTGTGAACGCTAAAGTGCTGCCCGTGCCGATGATGAACATTGTGAACGGTGGTTCCCACTCTGACGCTCCGATTGCCTTCCAGGAATTCATGATCCGCCCCGCCGGCGCTCCCACCTTCAGCGAAGGTCTGCGTTGCGGTGCTGAGGTCTTCCACAATCTGAAGTCCATTCTCAAGAGCAAAAACCTGGTTACCGCTGTGGGTGACGAAGGTGGATTCGCTCCCAACTTCAGCGGCGGTACCGAAGAAGCCCTGGACACCATCTTGGACGCCATTCACAAAGCCGGTTACAAACCCGGTGAAGACGTGATGATCGCCCTTGACTGCGCGGCTTCCGAGTTCTTCGTGGACGGCGTATACGACTACAGCAAATTCGAAGGCCCCTCTGGGGTGAAGCGCAGTAGCGACGAGCAGGCTGCTTACCTCGCCGAACTGGTGGGTAAATACCCGATCGATTCCATCGAAGACGGTATGGACGAAAACGACTGGACTGGTTTCAAGACCCTCACCGACAAAGTCGGCGACAAGATTCAGCTCGTGGGTGACGACCTCTTCGTGACCAACGTGCAGTACCTGAAGCGCGGCATCCAGAGCAACACTGCGAACTCCATTCTGGTCAAAGTGAACCAGATCGGTACCCTGACCGAAACCATGGACGCTGTGGAAATGGCGAAACGCAATGGTTACTCTGCTGTGATCTCTCACCGCTCCGGTGAAACCGAAGACACCACCATCGCCGACATCGCCGTGGCCACCAACGCTGGCCAGATCAAGACCGGTTCCATGAGCCGTTCCGACCGGATCGCTAAATACAACCAGCTCCTCCGCATCGAGGATCTGCTGGGCGACCGCGCCGTCTACGGTGACAAAGAGCTGTTCCTCGGCAAGATCTAAGATCCTGCCTGGAACATGCTGTTCGAAAGCCCCCGCTGTGATGGCGGGGGCTTTTTTGGGGTGTAGGGACAAGGGACGCAAGGGACAAAAGGGACTTGAAGGGACAAGCCGCTTTATGGCAGGCTATACAAATGAATTATCAGATCAGACCAAAGCATAGAGGCTATAAGCATCTGTTGGGCTATCAACGTGCTGAGATGGTCTACGATGCGACCTGCCTGTTTGTGGAGCGCTGGGTGGATCGGGGCTCCCGCACCCGGGATCAGATGGTACAGGCGGCCCGCT
This sequence comes from Verrucomicrobia bacterium UBA6056, assembly GCA_002429005.1. Taxonomy (GTDB): domain Bacteria; phylum Verrucomicrobiota; class Kiritimatiellia; order SS1-B-03-39; family UBA6053; genus UBA6056. Next base: position 33,467 of record DIYK01000071.1, on the reverse strand, counting down.
CGGGGAAACAGAATATCCTGGAAGGCAGTGTTGCCAGTGGGATCTCAAAAGAAACGGAGTTCAAGCTCACTGGTGTCGCCCGGGCCAGTCTTGAGGAGCTGTTGGAAGACTACCGCGATTTCATGCGCCTGCGGGAAATAACCGAATGGCCTCCCGGCCACCCTTATGCCAGGCGCTTATCCTCTCTGTTGCGTAATGAGCCCCTGAAATACAGCCATGTTCAACGAGCGGTGGAGCACCCTCAAGCTGGAATCTGCAGCAATGCCATTGCCGGAATCACCAAGGTAACCTGCTATTTACTGGACCGTCAACTCGCTGCCCTCGAACGGGATTTTGTAGAACATGGTGGTCTTCGTGAGCGGATGACTCAAGCCCGCGTCCAGTACCGCTCCCGGAAACGCAGCGCTGGCGCGAAGCGTCCCTGAAGTCCCTCCCGTCCCTTTTGTCCCTAAAAACCCCTAGCCAAGAGCGACTCAAGTCCCTAAGCCTCGAACATGATCCTGTCCCTTACCTATTTTGGAAACCCCCGGCTGCGGGAACGCGCTGTGGAAATCAGTGAATTTGATGACCAGCTGGCCAAACTGGCTTCAGATATGATTGAAACCATGCATGCAGAACAAGGCATAGGCTTAGCGGGGCCGCAGGTAGATGTAGGCAAACGAATCTTTGTCATGGAGATTCCGCAGGACATGGATGAGGATCAGGATGGCCAGCCCCTGAACCCTCAGCTCTCAGGCCCCTTGGTGGTGATTAATCCCAAGATCGAAACCCATGACGAGGAAGAAAGCGAAGCGGAAGAGGGCTGTCTGTCTATTCCGGATGTGCGGGGGCGGGTGACCCGTCCCTGGGCACTGAGCTTGGAGTATCAGGATCTCAGCGGCGCGAGCCACACACTCGAATTGCAAGGGTTAGCGGCCCGCTGTGTGCTGCATGAAAACGATCACCTCGATGGTAAACTATTTCTCGATTACCTGAGCTCGGTCAAACGCATGGCGATCAAAGGCAAACTGAAGCGAATTAAAGAACAGTACAACTAAGGGTAGCTATGGGGGAAGCGGATTTATTTGGGGATGCGCAGGAAACCTTACCGCTACCAAAAGGCTTGGCGGCCTGTCAGGCGGCGGCCTTGCTGGGGGTAGAAGCTCTCCCGGTAGAGGTGGAAGTGAATATCAGTGGCAGTCAGGAGGAAAAATTTGCGCCCAGTATTGTCGGACTGCCGGATGCGGCCGTGCGTGAAAGTCTGGACCGGGTGGTCACTGCCACCCTGCACAGTGGCCTGGATGCGCCCCTGAATAAACGCTGGTTGGTCAACTTGGCTCCGGCAGATTTGCGCAAAGAAGGCCCGAGCTTTGATTTGCCCATTGCCTTAGCCACGCAGGTGGCGCATGGCTATCTGGACTCCAGCTCCCTTCATGGGGTCATGGCCGTCGGCGAATTGGCCCTGTCCGGCGAATTGCGTCGGGTGAAGGGGGTGTTGCCGATTGCGCTCTGTGCCCGCAAGCAGGGGATACAGAAACTTCTGGTTCCTGTAGAAAATGGTGAAGAGGCCGCGGTCGTAGAAGGCCTGGATGTCTATCCGCTCAGCAATTTGCGGGAGGCGGTGGACCTGCTTTCAGGGGATCTGATCAACGAGCCGTTGTCCCTGAGCTTGGAACGTTTTTTTGATGAAGCGGCCTCGCCTCTGTTTGATTTTGAGGATGTTAAAGGTCAGGAAAGTGCCCGGCGGGCGATGGAAGTCGCGGTGGCCGGGGGGCACAATATTCTCATGATCGGAAGCCCGGGTACGGGTAAAAGCATGATCGCCAAACGCATTCCCGGGATTCTGCCTCCCTTAAGTTTGGAGGAAGCTTTGGAGAGCACCAAGATTCATTCCATTGCCGGACGATTGCCCCCGCATCAGCCTCTGGTGGCGCAACGAAGCTTCCGCTCTCCGCATCATACCGTATCTGATGCCGGACTGCTGGGAGGGGGCACTCATCCCATGCCGGGTGAGGTCAGCCTGGCGCATAACGGAGTGCTTTTTTTGGATGAGCTGCCCGAATTTGCCCGCAATGTACTCGAGGTCATGCGGCAGCCGCTGGAGGACGGGCAGGTGAATATCAGTCGGGCCGCGGCCTCCGTTACCTTTCCCAGCCGCTTTATGCTGGTGGCAGCGATGAACCCCTGTCCCTGCGGCTATTACGGGGATCCGAGACGAGAATGCCATTGTACCCCGACGCAGATGCAGCGCTACCGCAACAAGATCAGCGGTCCCTTGTTAGACCGCATTGATATTCACATCGATGTGCCCGCCGTCTCCTACGAAGAACTCTCTTCCTTTGAAAAAGGGGAGCCCAGTTCAGCCATTCGCGAACGGGTACTGGCAGCACGCAGGCTGCAACGGGAACGTTTTCAGGACTGTTCCCGGGTCTTCTGCAACGCCAATATGGGCAGTCGGGAAATCAATCGCTTCTGCCCCTTGGACGAGATGGGCCATACGATGTTGCGCTCGGCGATGGACGAACTCAATCTCAGCGCCCGGGCCTACGACCGTATTCTCAAAGTAGCCCGCAGCGTAGCGGACCTCGAAGCCTCTGAAAACATTCAAGCCCATCACCTCGCCGAAGCCATCCAATTCCGCAGCCTCGACCGGCAGGGTTGGACCTAACGATATAAAATTGACGGCCCGACCCTACTGCCGAGCCTTCTGCCCAGTGATCATGTGATATTCCGTGCGCTTCTTCACCCTAACGTTACGCTGACCGGACCGAGTATACGAGGTTCGGTCGAGTGATGTTGTTATGAGATTCCACCGTCAAATTGTGCATAAGCCATCCAAAATTTCATTGTAGAAAAGGGTGCTGGTTTTTTTGTAATCAAGACAGCTCAGCTTTTCTTTCAGGACTTTCTCCGTGCTTTCCTCAGATTCTGGAGCAGCCGCGAACGCATAGGCTGCAACCAAGATAGTGTCATCTGGATTCCAGTCTGCACGGAATCTCAGGTACCAAGGAAACTCAGTATCGGCATAACCTAGAAAAACGCTCGATTCGTCGGGAGTATTTTCGAGAAGTTCTCGGGGAGTTTCGATGGCCTGAAATAATTCGTGAATACTAGTGTCTCGTTCCTCAATCATCAGTTCATCATGCTCCCACCAATCGTGAAACAGACGAAGTTTCGGTGTTCTGATTGGATAGAGCGACTGGATGTGCCGAGCAAGGAAACGTAGATCACTCCAGACCTTGTTCAGATCTCCGCTTCCGCCAAAGACATAGCCCTTAGGCATCGGGTAATAAGGATTCTGTTCAATTCGTTTCATGGTCAGGTAGGTAACTCGTCGAGCACACGGACACCGCGAGATTTCGAGCGGCTTTCGAATGCTGCGCTTCGTTGTGCTTCTTATCGGCTGTCGACGTAGATTTGGTCGCCCGAGTTTAATCGCTCGGCAAGAAAGTTTCTGATTACCTTGGCGCACTCAATAAGCGTTTCGGGCTCCGGTCCGTCTGTATCGACATCTTTTGCAGTCAAATGAGATAGCGCCTCCATCAAATCCCTTATCAAATCAGTGGCTAAAGGCGTTGGCTCTTGACCTTCCCACCATCCTTCCATGTTTGCCCAGTCGCGTACAAATCGGTTCATTGGTCGCTTGTTCTCACGGGCGAGAGCGTGAATCGCTCCAAAGATACGATCAGAATACCGCACGCTGACTTCAAGCTTAGTAGACCAAAAACCGTCTTGTGGCGGCCCATAGAAGACTACGCCACCCAAGTCGCCATATTGGCCCGGCGAGTATTCAATTGTCTGCTGAGTTTCCATTCGATTCTGCGCACAACGGCTAGGCGCTGCGGACCCGAGGTACGAGGGTTCGCAGCCGTCTCTTGTTAGGTGCTTGTATTGATAGGAGTCATTTTTTCAGGTTTGAGTGAAAAGGTAGCATTCCCTTCGAGTAGATAGTTAGTTCCATCCTTGTTCACAAATTCGACCTCGTATGCCTCGCCATTGTCGTAGACCTCAAGTATCGCTCCCTTCATCCCCTTCCGTATTTCAGTCCCCAGATCTTCAGTAAGTATAAAGGTTTCGTATTTTTGAAACTTCATTTCTCTATCCACCTAACGATATGCGCACCGGACCCGAAGGGTTCGGTGCCTTAAGTGGTTATGAATTTGGCCCCATCAGGGAAGGGATCAAGAATGAAAAGAACAGTAGACCGCACATCAATACCCCCAGAAATAGCCCAACCACAAGCAGGTGACGAGGTAAATGTTTCCGGCTTCTAAATGAAAATACTGCCAAAAAAATACTAATTACAACTCCTGTCAGGGTAAATACTGCGCCCACCGCATTTACAGTTGATTTTCCAGAGGCAGCCATGATTCCTCCCATGATCATGGCTACTATGAAACCCAAAGTCATTCTTACCCAGACTCTTCTGTTTCTTACGTTTTCCATTTTATTCATAACGTCTAGGCAACCGGACCGAGGTACGAGGTTCGGTTGGCCTCATTGTTCGATGATCTTTCTTGATTCCTTTTTGAGAGTTCACGCCCTGACCCGATCAGGATAATGCCAATGATGAGACACCAGATCACCACACCAAGCCAGAAAAATGCTGGGCGCTCTGACTTCTTCTGGAAACCAATGAAGAGGACGGTGCCTTTGGCAACGCTTAGAACCGGAATAATAAGCATAACAAACCCGATGAAGAGCGCAATGCCTGGATGGGGAAAGTCACTATTCATCATTCACCTCTCTCATCGAACGTCAAAAGCTGAGTGGCGCCCGATAGGGCGTCCGCTCGAGCGACTTGTTAGCCATCATGCCTGTTCTCCTTCAGCTTAGCAACCTCATGATGTATAGCTTCGGAGCTTGGTGAATCTGCGAAGACGGTTGTGGACACAACCCCCCTGTCACTTTTGACAGTGACAGTATATGCACCTTGATGAACCGATGGGTCGACGCGATATCCAAACTCAAGGATAGGCACCCAGAATTGCATCTCTTCTTTGGTTCTTTCATTGGTCTCGCTGATTAGCGATTTTTAAGCGTGGGTAGACAAGACTGAACACCCGCCAGACCTACTGTTTTAGACGCTCTTCTTCGGACGGTCGAGGCCTTGTCTTGAAGCAAGCGACAAAGAAGCGAATCACGAAGTGTAGTGTCCGCTATTCTTGCAGCATGATATGCTAGATCACTTCTCACTCGTGTCCTCTTATGCTTGGCCAATGCATCAAGGTGACATGCATATTGTTTGTCCATCGACACGAGAGATATGAACACTAAGAACGAAAGCTCTCTCTCGTTTACCGAACCGCTTTCAACGTAATCAGAGCAGGTAGAGATCAACTCACCGAAAGGTAGTGGTTCGGTTTTGCAGAGAGCAAGAATTTGACCAACCCCTGGCTCGCCATCTCGAGGACGATCACTGTCATAGATCCGGATAATGTCTACAAAATGATGCATGCTAACAAGTTATTGGTTCATTTTTGTGTTTATCTTGCCCCGGGATACCAGAGATAGGCAAGGAAAATCATCTAACTTCAGTTCCTTAACTGTTGTTCCTTCATGAAGACGATTTCAGACAGGCTTTTCCGTGATTTCGAGCATGAGTGCGCTTCGGAGGGTGTGCATGGGGTAGATCGGCAGAACTATCTGAAGTAGCTGCGTTATTACCTGGATTTTTGCGCTAAATACGACCGTCCGCCTCGGGAGCGGGACAGTCTGATGCCCTTTCTGCAGAAGCTGGCGTCGAAAAACCAGTCCCGACAGCGTCAGCAGGAGGCCGCTGCGAGTGTGGGGCTGTTGTATCGGTTGGTGGACGAGTGGCGGGAGCGGAAAGGGTCAAGTGATGAGGATCCGGAACCAGTGGACGCCTGGGACGAAATTGCACGGAAACTGAAAGAGGAAATCCGGTTGCGCCAATATTCAGACAAGACGTTGAAATGCTATCGCTCCTGGATCGGTCAGTTCGGGGAGTTTCTAGATTACAAGTCCCCCGCCGAAGTGGGTGCTGAGGATGCAAAAAGGTATTTAACCCACTTGGGGGTTGATCGTCAGGTTGCGGCCTCCACCCAGAATCAGGCCTTTAATGCACTGTTGTTCCTTTTCCGATACATTTTGAAGGCGGATTACGATCTGGGCAAAGACGTGGTCCGGGCGAAACGGACTAAATATATTCCAGTAGTGCTTTCGCGTGAGGAAATTGATCGGATTCTCGCCGGGATGCCCTATCCGCATAATTTGATAATTCAGTTCATGTACGGGTGCGGATTACGGTTGTTTGAATGTCAGAATCTGCGGGTGCACTGTGTGAATCTGGAGGAAAGCATTCTCACGGTGCATGACGGGAAAGGCATGAAGGATCGTACGTTGCCTCTGCCGATGGCTTTGGAGCCTGCGCTGCGGGATCATTTGAAACGGGTAGAGGCGCTTCACCGTAAAGATCTGGAAGTAGGATATGACGGAGTATTCATGCCTAAAGCATTGGACCGGAAATGGAAGAACGCGGCCAAAGACATCGGCTGGCAGTGGCTGTTTCCTGCGAAAACGTTGACCTTTGTGCCGGAGAGTGGGGAAAACCGTCGTTACCATCAGCATGCCTCGCATTTACAGAAGTCTCTGCGTATGGCCGTTCGCAAGGCAAAGGAGCAGAAACGGGTCACCTGCCATATCTTCCGGCATAGCTTCGCCAGTCATCTACTACAGGCCAATTACGACATCCGCACCATTCAGGAAATGCTGGGCCACTCGGATGTGCGGACCACGATGATCTACACGCACACGGTGAAAAGCCGGACATTGAAAGAACGGACCAGCCCCTTGGACTTCGAGCCGGAAAGACAAGCGGAGGAGGCGAGCTCCCAGGGCCGGAAAAAGAGGTCCGGGTATAAGGGTGCAGGGAAAAAATCGGCATCGAAGAAGAAGGTCCCGTCCCGCCCGAAGAACAAAAAAATACAGTCCACGAAAGCTCCGTTCAGGGACTCGGACTGAATTTACTCTGTCACATCATCTGACCCTACCATGTGGAGTAGTGGCCCTTGGGTTCGCAGAATTTCTCAGGATGTGTGGGTGGGGCTCACGCTTTGGTGATTTCGAGGGCTTCTGGATCCCTGCCGGGCGCTTTGCCTCTGGATCATGTGATTCATGTGGCGGCTACAACCGATACCGATGTTCTGGGACTCAAGCACCGTCACCCTTTTCGAAAACACGATCTGAATGCAGGTATCGAAGGGTCCCATGTCTCTGGGCCGAAGCCCGCAGACCCGTTTCCGAAGTTCGGGAAATCGTGACCAGGAAGCTTCCGAAGTTCGGAAAGCGGATTCACCGAGTCTAAGGCCCGAACACATGCTCATGGAATGTGAGCGGACCTGTGGCCCGCAGGTAAAGAGGGGGGAAACTGGTGATTCCCCAATCATCCGATGTTCATTACCACATGAGTTTTTTGAATCCGCGCCTCTGTATAAAGAAATTCCTGTGACCTGTCCAAATCGTTCAGCCTCTCACACCGAGGATAGGGTCAGCAGCATCTGATCGCAAAAAACAAGGTTACTTCCATTGAATCTAGTTGGAATTTGGCAAATAATCCCGCTTGAACCGGTGGCTGTTTCAGTTCCCCTGCGTCTGGATTGCACCCCCGAACAACACAAGGAAAACAGATGCGTATCTATCACATCATGATGTTGGTCATGGCTCTGACCTTGGCACACGCTGAGGATAATAGCGAAAACGTCATTAGGCTCCACAATGGCCAGCTGGAAATTCATTCGGATTCAGCATGGGCCATTATAAGCCACACTCCCGGTTCAGGTCGATCTGCGGTTGCATTTCAACTTTTGGGCAACCAGGCGGAAGTTGGTACGCCACATAGCAGCAACTTAGTTGTAACGGCCATTGATGTAACGGTCACCGAATTGCTGATCCCATTCACTCAGGTATTGATTTCAAAGCCGAAGGAAGGAGAAGTCGATTCGGAGTACAAGGGCTGGGCTGTTCGGAGATGGTCGGGAAAACAGGATGAGGTAGACTATTCAATTATTGATGCAAGGACCACGAATACGGCGACATCTCTTGGGGTGCATATACGGATTGCCTGGCCCATGTTGGCCGATAACCCTGAAGGCTATGACGACCGTATGTTGGAGATTGTTCATGTCATGATTCAACAGATTAATCGGGATAACTCTGATTCTGCCCAACAAGACGATTCAGAAGGGACGCCCTAATGTGTAGCGCTACAGCTCTCAATCGATGTCCATGCGCTGAAACCATGCCCTGAACTTGACATTTCCTCTGCAAATCCGTGTGAGTACTGCTTATGGATTTACGTCTGGATAGCTGTGTATTGATGGGGGAGCTGGATAACCGGCAGAAAGGCTGGGTGACCGGGCGGATCTGGTTAAATGGCTATGCGGAGCCTGTGGAACTGCGTCTGCAGGGAAACGCCGAACAGGATTTGGCGGGACAGCAGTTTGAATTCCGCTGTGACGGTGCCTATGCGGGGCCGCAGGAGCTTTCTCTGCAGCAGCAGGGATTTCTGGGGGAATTGACGGCTGCAGAAAAAGGACGGGTTCCGGAGTGTCGGGGAACGGAACTGGTCATGGATTTCCGTACCCGAACCCCTTACCTGTGGCGGAACACGCTGTTTCTTCGTCTGGCCTGGTGGAGTGAACAACAGGGGCTGGTGACCTTGAAAGCGCCCCTGACAGAATTTCGCCTGGTGGATTCCGCAGACTGGGTGCTGGCAGAGGCAGAGGCGGCCGCTCAACAGGAGCAGTGGCTGCAGCGGAGTCAGGCTGACGCTGAGGAGCTGGAACTGATCCTCTACGATCATCCGGAAGAGGATGAGGGGCGCCCGCAGGAGGAAGTGCAGGCAGATGCAGAGGATGCACGCATGAATCTCATTCAGGACCGGGTGGAATCCCGACTGGCCGGGTTGGAGGAAGTCGACTGGGAAGCCTATGATGAGATCTATCAGGAGGAAAAAGAAAAACTGCGCAAGGAACGGGGCGAACCGGAAATTCCGCCGCCGACGCCCGAGCAACGTGAGGAACAACAGCGCCGCATCGAGGAATTGAATGCTGCGTTGGAGCAGGCGGAGGAGGAATGGGATGGCGTGCCTCCTGAAATCGAGGAACACCCGCTGGCTGAACGCCTCTCCGATCTATCGGCGAAGGTCTCTGATGATTTGAGGGACAGTGGCTGGGTCTCTCCAGAGCATCCCGAGGAACATCCTTTCCGTGAAGTGGGCTTCGGTTTGCAGATTGCTGCCGCGAAACTGGCTGGAGGCCTAAACATTCTGGATGGAGAGTGGCCGCCGGATGAATACACCCGCGGCCCTCTGCTGGTGCGCTTGAAGAAAGCGCGGGGCTTTCTCCGCGATACGCTCCGTGGGCTGGATGGTGCTGATCAGGAAAACCTGGGCCTGATGGAATGGCGGGCAGCGCTTCGCCTGGAAGTGGAAGAATTGCACGAGGATCTGCTCGACCTGATTGAAACCGTGCGCAGTCATTGCTCGCGCTGATGCGGCTTCCGGCAAGGGCTTATTCCGGCCAGTCTATATCGACCCGGTAGAAGAAGGCATCGTTCTCAATGGGGAGGCTGATGCGGTTTTCCGGGGGGGTGGCGGGGATGCTGGAGCGGTAGAGGGTGAAGGGCTGGTCCAGGGAGGTGGTTCCGTAGATGAGATAGCTGCGTCCGGGAGCGCTGGGAAAGCTGATCGAAAGCTCACTGCCATTGCTGATCAGCGTCTCCGTGATCTGGAAGCCTTCCTGTGGATCGGTGGGGTTGGTTCCTGCCCGGAATTCGAGAAGATCCTTGCTGCCGTCTCCATCGCTGTCGCTGGACGCATTTACCTCGGTCACGTCTGAATTGGCGAGGATCTGAGCCTCGAACCAGTCCGGAACCAGATCTTCATCGGCATCCAGAGCCTTGCGGAGATTCATGCGCCGGCCGGAGACCACCAATCCGTTTAAGGCCGTCACGGAATCGCTGTTGCTGTAGAGCCGTTGAATTCGTTCGGCTACGCTGTCATTTGGGTAGTGCTGGGCGAGAACGGCAATCGCCCCTGTGACCATGGGTGCGGCCATGGAGGTGCCGCTGATAAAGCCGTAGGCGCTGCCCTCGTCCATGGACACGCTGATACTGGCCTGTTGTCCGGCAAGAGTGGAGAGCGTTTGGCCGGTAGCCTGGGTTACGGAGATCGCCGGAATCCAATCCGTGAGGTACTGCAGCGTTCCTCCGAAGATGGCGCTATCCGCGGTATTGTCATAAATGATAGCCGCCACCGCGCCCGCGTTTTGCGCATTTCGGACTTTCTCGGAAAAGAAAAAGGTTCCCCGTTCGATCAAGGCAATGTTCCCCGCTACTCCGGGAGGAAAGTCACCGGGTCCGCCCAGTCCGCAGTTGATCAGAGGGCGGGTAATCGGGCCCGCAATCCCACTGTAGGTCATCGCGCGGGATACATAGGCTACATTGTTCACGCTCAGTGTGCTGGGATAGCTGGCACGTACGGTGGAAAAGATATTCAGCCCGGGGGCGCCGATATCGACACTGCTCGCACCAAAGTTTGAAAAAGAGGCCCGTTGATCCCGGTTGGTGGTCGCCGCCACGGAGATGACATTCCCGGTCGTGTAATTGGCCGGGTAGGTGTTGGTAATGTCGTTGTTTGCATTTTCATTGCCTGCGGCCGCTACAAAGATGATCCCGGCATCGGCCAGAGCCTGCATCGCGGTTTCCTCACTTTGGCTGAAGCTGTTCGAGCCGTAGGATCCATTAATAGCTACGATATTAAATCCCCGTTGTTTCATCATCACCGCGTAATCCATAGCGGCCAGTACGGCGGCGTTGGTCAGAAAAAAGCCATTGGCGTTAAAATCGGGGGAGGCTTTCAATGGCAGAATTTTCGCCTGAGCCACTCCGGCAACCCCTCTGCCATTGTTCGAGACGGCTGCCGCAATGCCGCTCACATGGGTGCCGTGATCATCGATGTCGGCCGGGTCCGCATCCGGTGGAGCACCGAAATCTCCTGAGAAATCATAGCCGTTGACATCATCGATGTAGCCATTGTTGTCATCATCGATGCCATTGCCTGCAATTTCCCCGGGGTTGAAAAACAGGTTTCCGATGAGGTCCTGATGTTGAATGTCCACGCCCGTATCGATGATCCCCACGATCACCTCTGGTGCTGCATCGCTGCTGAGTCGGCGGGCCTCGGCCCAGTCTGTGTCACTGTCCGTGATTCCACTGCTGCCCTGAATGATCTGACCGCTGTTGTTCAGCCCCCATTGCTGTGCGAAGTTGCTGTCATTGGGCAGTTGGCTGATCGAAGTGTAGCGAAGATAATTGGGCTCCACAAACTCTACGCTGGGATCCTGGGCGAAGAGTTGAACGAGCTCTTCCGTACTACGATTTGGATCACGAAGATGAACCAGGGTCTTGCCCGTACGCTGTGAGAGGCTTTGGTAGTGTGTGCAGACACTACAGCCATTGACTTCAGCACCGGCTTTCAACTGCTGCTGTTGCCCTCGTTTAAAGCGAACCAGCACCTCATGGGCGCTGTGCGGCTGCGCAGTAAGCCCAGTTGCGGCTAGCATACAAACAACTATGGAGAGATATCTCATAGTCATCTGTCAGAGTTCCTCCCATTGCTCTTACAACAAAGCTGTATAAAGATTGCAGAATCTTCAGGGCCATTGATCTTTGAATGCGAATACTTTAGGGTTCATGTATGCATTTCCGGAGACTGTTGATCCTGCTGGCTTGTCTGTTGATCCCCTTTATCCGCGCGGAGCCCCTCAAGATCCCTTCCGGAGGACTGGATCTGCTGGAAGCGCCCCGGCCTGCGGAGTGGGCCTTGCATGGCGAGGGCGCGCAAGGCTCTGTGGTGGATGCGGAGGGGGGTGCCTTTACGAGTGCCTTTTCGGCAGATACCCAGCGCAAGCCGGATCACCATTATCAGCAACAGCTTCTTCTCGACTCGCAGGGGGCGGTGGAGAAGGGAGATGCGTTGCTGGTCACGTTCTGGGCCAGGGCGACCCGCACGAGTGATGAATCCGGGGTAGGGCGGCTGTCAGTGTATTTCCAGAAGGCGAGTGCCCCCTGGGGGAAGTCGGTGTATCGTCAAGTCACCCTGGGGGAGGAGTGGAAATTCTACAGTTTTCCCGGCGTTGCCAAGGAAGGTCTGGCTGCAGGGGAAGCTTCGCTGGGGATGGGCTTTGGGTTTAAACCGCAGACTGTAGAAGTCGCGCAGATCCGGGTACGGAACTTTGGCGACAGAGTTCCCTTGGATGCCCTGCCGGAAACGGTGAATCGAATTGTGTATGCGGGGATGGAAGCGGATGCTCCCTGGCGGAAGGCGGCGGCGGAACGCATCGAGCAGCATCGAAAAGCCGAAATGCGGATTCAGGTTGTGGATGCATCAGGGGCTGCTCTTTCCGGTGCCCGGGTTCAGGTTGTCCAGAAACGACATGCCTATGCTTTTGGATCTGCGGTGGTGGCAAAGAACCTCGCAGGGGATACAGCGGAAGACCGGCAGTATCAGGAGATCGTGGAGAATCTCTTTAACTGGATCGTGTTTGAAAATGATTTAAAATTCGGTCCCTGGCGGGCCGGGCGTGCGTCCTGGGCCAAAGAGGATGCGATGTTTTATTATCCGAACCTGGTCAAAGCGATGACCTGGCTGGAGCAACGGAAAATCCGGATGCGCGGACATACGCTTCTCTGGGGGCCGCTTCAGGAGAAAGGGTATTACCGCGGTCTTTCGTTTACGGAGAATCCGGTTGCCGCACGACAGACGCTGGAAGCCCACATTCGGGAGCTCCTCGCTGAAAGCAAAGGACGGGTTATGGAGTGGGATGTACTCAATCATCCTGTGGCCGACTTTGGGGATGACGGTCAGCGCCTGGATCATATCTACGGACCAGAGTTTTATGCAGAGATTCTTCGTTTGACCCGGAAGCTGAACCCGGAGTTGACCCTTTATGTGAATGAAGGGTCCATCATGCCGCGGGGAAACTACCGGGATGCCTATGAACAGCAGATCGCTTCTCTGGTTGAGGCCGGGGCGGCGCCGGACGGGATCGGATTTATGTGCCACTTTGGCGAAACCTCGCTCACCGGGATGGAGGAGCTCTATGCGGTCCTGGAGCGTTTTGGAAAATTTGGAGTGCCTCTGCTGGCGACGGAGCTGGATGTGAACACCAAGGACGAGGAGGGGCAGGCGGCCTATTTGCGCGATATGATGACCCTCTGGTTCAGTCATCCGCAGACCTCCGGGATCATCATGTGGGGCTTTTGGGAAGGCCGTCACTGGCGGCCGGATGCAGCATTATACCGGAAAGACTTTTCTCCCAAACCTGCGGCCTTGGCCTGGATCGATTTGGTGAAACAGCAATGGTGGACCCGGGAGGAACTGCTAACCAATGAACAGGGACAGGCCTCCCTGCGTGGCTTTCTGGGGGACTATGAACTGGCGGTTTGGCTCCATGAAGCGATGGAACCCGTGCAGCGTTCTCGCTTCGAATTAAATGCCATGGGAACGGATATCCACATCCGCTTAGCGGAATGAGCGCGCGACCGGGGGAGCAGCCCCCATTCAGTTTACAACCCGAGGCTCAGGGGTAATATTCACCGTATGTCCGCTCCAGAAAAACAGCCCAGGATTACCTTGAGAGACATCGCTGCTGAAACGGGCTATTCCCATACCACCGTCAGTCGGGCCCTGCGCTGCGATCCCCGACTGAAGCCGGACACGATCCAGAAGATTCAGCAGGCAGCGGATCAGATGGGCTATCAACCCAACCCCATGCTGGCCAGCCTGATGCAGGCAATGCGGACACGCCGGGATCCGGATACGCTGATCGCCAATATCGGCTGGTTGAATACGCATCCTGACCGCGACCATTGGCATGAACATTCGTATTTCGCTCATTATGTGGAGGCCGCGCGGAAGCGGGCAAGGGAGCAGGGATACGGTCTGGAGGAACTCTGGACGGCGGAGCCCGGCATGACGGCGAAACGACTCCAGCAGATAGCAGATTCCCGCGGAGTGCAGGGCTTTCTGGTGCCCGGAAATGTCACCCCGCTGGCAGAGATGCAGTTCGATTGGAACCCCTATGCCGTGGTTTGCCTCCGGGAGCGGGCTCCTGCTCAATTGAACTGGAACCGCAGTTCCATTGCCCAGCGCGAAAACCTGCTCTGCGCTTTCCGGAGACTCCGGGAGCTGGGCTATCAGCGAATTGCTTATGCATCGGTCATCTATTTGCCCGCAGCGAGCCAAGTTACAGAGATGGATGCGTTTAATGAGGGAACGCTTGGGCAGGACAGCTTCCTGTTGATGGATGCGATCCGGGAGCAGCTTGCCGGCTTCAGCTATACCCAACTGTGGGTGGAACCTGAGCATCAGATACGGCCCTTTCTTTATTGTGACCGTTTTGACCCCTCCTTGCATAAACTGAAAACCTGGTTGAAACAGGTCCGGGCTGATGCCGTGATTACCAATGATCATGCGATGTTGAGGGCCTGTGAGTTGACCGGACTCCGCGTTCCCACAGACCTGGCTCTGGCCCATGTGAACTTGGATGATGATGTGCCGGACTGGGCAGGGATTCGTCCCTATCCTGAACGGTTGGCGTCTGCGGCGGTGGACCTGCTCTGTACGCACATTCAGTGCAATGAGCGGGGAGAACCCCACTTTACCAAACATATCCGGATTGCGGGGGATTGGGTGGACGGGTGGACGGCACCCCCCTGTTCTGCTTGAGGCTGCGGCGAGAATGTGACGGATGCGCATGGGTGCATGCAACGTGGTGCATGCAGGGTTCTTCAGCGGATCAAGGAAGCCGGGTATGTCTTTTCCTGAGCCACACCTGAACCGACAGGGATGCCACAGCGTTCCTGTCCCAGCCTCCGGGAAAATCCTCCATGAACCACATACCGACCTTTTTTTTCCTTCTGTTCAGCCTGTTTCCGTTACTCTGTGCACAGGAAGTGGATGTGTTTCTGGCGGCGGGACAATCGAACGCTACCTCCACCTGGGCAACAGGCATAGAGGAAAAACTGAACGAACTGCGCCCCAGCAAAGCTTCTGTGGTGGTGCAGGTCAATCACCCGGGAAACTGGATGGGCTCCTGGTGGAATGACGGGGCTGCGGTTCCCGGAGCTCAGCAAAATTATGTGGATATGCGGGATGCGCTGCTTGCGGAGCTGACTTCTCTGGAAAATGAGGGGAAAACGCCGGTATACCGGGGACTCTTCTGGTTTCAGGGGGAGGGAGATGCTTTTTCAGAGAGTTCCATGAGCAAATATGCAGCCCGGTTTAAACGCATCGTTCAGCAGGTGGAAACGGACAGCGGGGACTCCGGATCAACGGCCGTGCTGGTGGCCATCGATGCCAATCCGGATCCCCAGTACGATGATGATGGCGTGGCTCCGCATGAAGCTCCCATGTACGGGGTGACCCGAGAAAAAATTGAAAGCATGCGCGGGATCCACTTCGCTCTGGGTACGGATCCTTCGCTGAGAGGGTTCTGCGTGGACAGCCGTGGTTATGTACGGGGGGATGCCTGGCACCTGACTCCGGCTGAAGCCAGAGCCCTGGGGCAGGAGATTGGGCAACGCTATGTCGATCAGTTCTGGTCCGGGGGAGCTGCACCCTCCAACCCCGTAGATGTGTATTTATCCATGGGGCAGTCCAATCCGGGTTCTACCTGGTCGGATGCGATTGAGAGCCGTTTGAACGAATTGCGTCCCGGTCAGCAGAGCGTGGTGGTCTATACCAACCACAGCGCAAGCGGCATGGGAAGCTGGTGGAATGACGGGGCCGGGGCGAATTACAACAGTGACCTGGCCGCCCTTCAAGCGGAAATGGCCAACTTGACCGCGGCAGGAAAAAGCCCGGTATTCCGTGGCATCTTCTGGTGGCAGGGCGAGACCACAGATGCCTACTCGATGAACTCCATGGGGAAATACAAAGCCCGGTTCAAGAGCATGGTGGCTCAATTCAAATCGGATCTCGCAGTGAGTGAGTTGACTACAGTGATTGTCGCTGTGGATCGGGATTTAGATCCTCAGTACGAAAACCTCGATGGGATCCCGACCTCGAATCTCGCCTACCTGAGGGGGCTACAAGCTGAGCTGGGCAGTGATCCGGACCTGAATGGATTCAGCGCGGACAGTCGTCCCTATGAACGAACGGGTGGCTGGCATATGGTCACAGAGGACCGGGTCAGGTTTGGACATGCCATCGCTCAGAGCTACGTGGACCATTACGGTTCCGGGGTCGGGCTGGATTATGCGGGGTGGCACCTCCGCTCGTTTGCTGCCAGTTCGATTCCCGAGAGTCTTCAGACCGTCACTGCGGATCCGGATGCGGATGGCATCATCAACCTCCTGGAATATGCATTGGGTTTGGACCCGACGACGCCAGAGGCGGAGCCGCCTCTCCATTTGGAGGCGGATGCTTCAGGGGTAATCCGCTACCGCTACCGGCGGCAGCGGGGCGGGAGCACCGCTACAGATCTCAGCTACAGCTACTCGGGGATCACCTATCACGTGGAAGCCGTCAAAAGGTTAACCGGATCCTCCTGGTCGGGTGGAGCGGAGGTGTACGCGGTTGAATCGGTACAGGATGTCGGTGCAGGGATGGAGGAGGTGGAACTGCGTGTCCTGAATCCGTTCCTAGATGAGAACAGCTGTTTTCTTCGGCTGAGAGTAAGCCAAGACCCTTAAAAACTTGGCCTCCCCAGGTGAATGCGTGGCGTCGTGTGCCTGTGGTCGCTCTGGTAATCCAGAGCTTGTTAGATTCACTGACTGGCCTGCAGTATTTCGGAAAAAGGGTAGCGGGCCAGGCTGCCAAAACGCGGGTCCCGGGTCAGGCGGGCCCGGCTGCTGGCCGGGGAGGGGATTCCGCAGAGAAAGCGGGCCCGTTGTCGGGCACTGGACAAGGCGCTGTGTTGTTCCGACTTCAGGGCCCTGATCATCTGCGGGGCTGAATCAGGGATCTGTCGCCGCCGGGCCAGTTCCGGACGGGGCCGGAAGTGTCCCTGACAGCGGTCGCAGTGCCCACAGTCCGCTTCGAGCTTTTCTCCAAAATAGGCCAGCAGCTTCCGTACGAGACATTCCGGGCCGGTGGCCAGATCGATGACCTGGTGGATCCGGGCGATGTCCCGCTGCTCGGAATCGACAAAGCGGCGGTACAGATCCTGTGCGAGTTGTGCCGGGTCCTGCGGCCGTTGCAGGAAACGGTATTGGTGGCGGAGTCCGGAGACCTTCAGGCGGAGTTCCCCGCATTCCTCAAGGTAATTGAGCGCGTTGATCATGCGCTGCCGTTCTTCACCCAGAGCCTGGGCTGCATGCTCCAGATTCACGTTGTACCAGCTGCGGCCCCTCCGGGCCTGCGCAAACAGCCTGCGCAGGAAGCTGGCCCGCTCTTCATCGAAGCGGCTGAGGAGCTCTTCCTGGGAGCGAATGAACTGAAAGGCGTACTCTGTGTAGCGGGGGCCTTTGGACTGCAGAATGTCCTGCAATTCCAGGTAGCAGAGCAGGGTGTTCAGCACCAGGGGGCGGATGTCATGAGCTTGGGAGAGCTCGTACTGGGAAAGGTCAAATTCATCAGGTTGGGCCCAGAGTGCTCCCAGGAGCTGGGTCAGGGCCTCCTGCGTGGGGGTATCCCCATAGGAAAAGTTTTCCAGGGTACTAACATCTTCCGGGTTGAACAGCATCACGCAGGAGGAGCGCTTTCCATCCCGCCCGGCCCGGCCGGTTTCCTGCATATAATTTTCCAGAGATTTGGGCGGGCTTACGTGAATCACTTTCCGGATGTCCGTTTTGTCAATGCCCATGCCAAAGGCAATGGTAGCCACCACCACTCGGTCTGCCGCCTGCATGAAACGGTCCTGCACCTCATGACGCTGTTCCGCTTTGAGTCCGGCGTGATAGGCCTCCGCGGCCATCCCGGCCTGCTGCAGGCGTTGCGCCAGGCTTTCGGCCTGCTTCTGCAGCGTGACATATACAATGGAGGCCCCGCGGGGCTCTTCCTGAAGACAGCGGATCAGAGCCTGTTCCTGCTCGGACTCGCTGCAGATCCGGGAGGCCAGCTCGAGATTCGGGCGGTGAAACCCGGTGATCACGCGGGCCCGCTCTGGAATATTGAAGCTCCGACAGATGTCTTCGACCACCGAAGGGGTTGCGGTTGCGGTCAGGGCCAGGACCCGTTCCACCTTCAGGTCGGAGGCGATGCGGGACAGTTTCATATAGTCCGGACGAAAATTATGACCCCATTCCGAGATGCAATGAGCTTCATCGATCACCATCAAGCTTAGGCGCAGCTTTCGCAGCCGTTGCAGAAAACGTTCATTGCCAAAGCGCTCAGGGGCAACATAGAGCAGCTTCAGCTCCCCCTGCCGCAGCGCCTCCCATACCGAGCGCGTCTCTTCTCCGCTGAGACTGGAATCCATGCGTGCCGCCCGGATGCCTTTGGCCTGTAAAAAATCAATCTGATCTTTCATCAGGGCAATCAGGGGAGAAACCACCAGCGTCATGCCCTCCATCATCAGTGCAGGAAGCTGATAACAGAGGCTTTTTCCGGCTCCCGTGGGAAACAGGGCCAGTGCAGAGTCGCCGCAGAGCAGCGCGTCGATCACCTCGCGTTGGCCGGAGCGGAATGCGGAAAAGCCAAAGCGGGTGGAGAGGATCTGTTCACAGGAAAGCGTGGCGCTGCTCATACAACTCCGTTGTGTGTGTGGGTGGAGGCTAAGGAATGAGATGTGTTAAACACATGTATCCTATACATCTGATTTCCATGTCAAGAGGCAAGCCTGCAAAATCAAAGGGGGCTGGGGGAGCTGGGGGGCTGTTTCCGCCAGCTGCGTGGGCTGCTGCCCATGACCTCTTTGAACTGACGGGAAAAAAAGAGCGGGTTTTCGTAGCCACATTCATAGGCCACCGTCTGAATGTCGACCTGCGATTCCAAAAGACGTCTGGCCGCGTATCGGATTCTGCGCTCGACCAGCCAGCTTCGAGGGGACATGCCGGTCTCTAGGCGGAAGAGTCGTGAAAAATAATCCGGATTGTAGCCGGCCCGTTCTGCCAAATCCTGGGTGCTTGGCCAGGAGTTCATGCGTTCGGCCACGTAGCGTTCCAAGCGGTTGATCAAGGCATGTCCCAGCGTGCTTTCTGAGTGCTTGCGGGGCTGGGCTTCAAGGGCGTTCATGACAAATAGACTGAGTTCACTTCGGCGTCGCAGCGCATGAAAGCCGCCCTGATCTTCAAAGGATCCGATGCAACGTGCGATATCCTGTCCGGCAAAGGAGGCTCTGCGGATCATGGTGAAATCGGAAAAGGGAGAAAGCTGTTCTCCTTGATGATGGATGCGAAAGCGCAAGCGGTTCAGCGCCTCCTGAGCGCGATGCGATTGCATCGCGATTTCATAATACACTCCGGGTGGAAACCAGCAGAGGGTATTGGCCGGGACACGTTCCTGCCGTCCCTGCAGGCGTACAAGCATGTCGGCGCTGGGACTGTGAAAACAATAGCTCACCCCAAAGAACTGTCCGGGCTGCCGAGGCAGGGTTTTCCAGTTTCCCGGCACCTTGCAGATAAACGCGGCACAGCGGTCCAGGCGAACCTCTGGATTCAGAATCGCCCGTAGGAATGCTTCATGTGTTACAGGTCGTATGGGGTGGGGTTCTTTCATTATCTACGATTCAGTGCATGTATTCTACAGGCGGGTGTATGGATTCACCATGATTTATACGGTAATTTTCTACCCATGCATTCATCGCATTCGGAATACGTTATAAATGTGATGATTCTACGTTCTGTTTCCCCCTACGAAGGAGCTTCTATGATTTCCAGCTATCCGATCACCCGCATTTCTGACGGCAGTGCCCCCTCCGCCTTGAGTTATTATGATTTATGTCCCGAGCAACCCCATGGGGACAAGGTATTGCTCTCAGTATGGGATGAGGAGCGGATTCCCGGAACAGCCCGGGTGGCCATTGGCAGCCGGGAGGGGGCTCCGTTGGAGTTCTTGGCTGGATCGGCGCATGCCTGGGGGCATACGGGGCGATACCCCATGTGGATTGATGATGAACATATCGCCTATCATCTCGGAGTGGAGTCGGATGCGGCAGGCTGGTGCTCCCGGGAACTGGCCTCGGGATTGGAACGGGCACACCCGGGCGGGCTGAGGCAGTTTGATGTGCAGCGGCGACAGGGATTGGTTTTATTACAAGGGGAAGAGCGGAATCCCTATGGCTACCGTCAGGCGGTGAGCATCATTGATGGGGATGGGCGTGAGGTTCATCGGCTCGATGTGGGGATGGCCCGTGAGGCCCATGCTGACCCGGATTCCCTGCCGGCCTTGGAAGAACTGAATATGATGAACGCCAAGTGGGCCCCGGATGGCAGCTGTTTTTTTGTGGTGTTCACGGATGAAGTGTTTCTACGGGATAAACGCGACCTGCGGCCAAAGTTTAAGTGTCTGATCGTTGCCAACGCGGACGGCAGCCATGTCCGCTTTCTCCAGGATTTTACACATCATCCGCATTGGTCTCCGGACAGTTCTTTTGCTTTTGCGATGATGGCTGTAGAGCGAGAGGGGATGCCCTCACAGGATGTGTGCGCGTTTGACCGGGAGACAGGAGATTCCAGAACCTTGCTTCGGGATGTTGCCGGAGTTCATCCCACGATTCTCCCGGATGGAGCCCATCTGATCATTGATGAGTTTCACGCCCCTGAACCCGGTCAGGCTCAGATTTCCAAATGGAACCTGGAGAGCGGGGAACGGGAAGTCCTTGTCCGCTTTCAGCATCGGGACTTCGGGCATGCCAATGGGCATCATCCGCATCCGGTGCTCTCCCGGGATGGCACGCGGATTTATTTTAATGCGCAGGATGAAGGCTTCTGCCAAGTGTATGCTCTGGATTTGGAATAAGCTACCCTGCGCTGGAGCCCGTAAAAAAAATGAGTCTATTTTAACACTTCGAGACTATGCAGCATGCCTAAAATCTCTTTGTGCAGGGACCTAAAGGATGCTTCCGACCCGATACAGTGAAAACTAATCACCACCTCCGGGTCTTTGGCGGGAATAATGACGCCATAGATATGAACCCGTTTCTCCCCTTGGGGGAAGCTGCCTTCAAAGCTCTGCGCCTTGTGCGTTTGCCCTCCGCTCTCCCAGCTCAAGGCCTGGTAGGGTTTACCTTCTCCTTTGAATTCATGCACGACCTGAAATTTCAGATCATCCAGTGCGTGACGTTTGTCCCGATACAAGCCCCCTTTGGCGCGCAGGGCCAGTTCGTAGATTCGAATCACCGTCCCGCTGTTTGCTTTCGTGAGTTTGATGAAATCCTGCTCGGCTTTCGCCTGCCATCCATCTGCAAGCTTGAGGCGGTAGTATCCTTGTGGGCCGGTAAAGGGTTCCGGTTTCGGGAGGAGAGGCTGACTGAATCCGAAGTAGGGGAGAAGGCTCAGAAGTGAGAGGGCAATCGTTTTCATGATGAACCCTGTTCTGAGCATGCCAGCTACAGGCTGACAAGCTTCTTAGACCCTGCAGATCTCCTAGAACTTGGCAAGAACAAGGGCTCAGCAGTGCTGAGCCCTTGTGCGGTCTTCGATTGGGGAGGATCAGAGTTTTTTCTGAACGTAGATCCGTACCGTACGTGGTTCCACAGGGTGGAAATGTACATCTTCTACGCCCTCAGCCGCTTCGCCCTGCAGGCGGGATGCGTAGAA
This sequence comes from Verrucomicrobia bacterium UBA6056, assembly GCA_002429005.1. Lineage (GTDB taxonomy): Bacteria > Verrucomicrobiota > Kiritimatiellia > SS1-B-03-39 > UBA6053 > UBA6056. The sequence continues at coordinate 11,762 of DIYK01000071.1, read as the reverse complement.
ATATTCAATGTCGTTCTCTTCGGCATCAAAGAGATTGAGCACATCGCAGTGAAAGCTCAATCCCTTTTTGGGTAGACGATAGCCCACCTGAAGATTGACCAGACTGGTTGAGCCAGCTTCAACGGAGTTGTCTTCGATGAGGGGGTAGGCATCGAAGTGACGCAGACGCAGACTGCCGTACAAGCCGTTCTGGAAGTCTACGGTGGCTCCTGCAGCCATGACAAAGGGAATGGCTCCGGGGATTTCGTTGGCGTCGGAAGGTTCGTCGGACAGCGAGGCTTCCACATATGCCAGATCCAGATCCAGGGTCAGCCAGTCATTCACGGTATAGAAGTTAGCAAACTCAATCCCGTAACGCTCACTTTTTCCAGAGGCCTCGGTGGTGCCCGCGTCCCCGACAAAGAGCAGCTCGGAATCCAGCTCCAGATACCAGAAGGCGAGGGTGGACTGCAGACCTTCAATGGCGGTACTCCGCAGGCCGATTTCAGCTCCGATGGATTGTACCAGCGGATCTACCGGGTCGACGGCCTCACCTGTGCCGGGATCCCGTACGGTGGTCGTACCTCGCCCGTCATTACTGTGAAAGCCCATGCCCGCACTGGCATAGATTTCAGTCTGATTGAAGGGGCCTGCGATCAGGCTTAGTTTGGGGCTGAGGATCTGATCATCGGCCGTACCGCTGTTTACGGGATCATTTTTATCCGAGACGTCGAAGAAATAGGCATCGCCACGCAGTCCGGCCACAGAACGAAAGCTGTCGCTCCAGTAGGCCGTGTTTTCATAGTAGATCCCCAGAGAGCTTTGGTCGACCGCGTCTTCACGGATCGGGCTGACGAAGTTGCGGTTCTGGGTTTGTTCCAGGCCCACCCGGTCAATCATGTCATGACGGAGCTGCAGCCCGAACTCATGATCCATGGCGGTATCCTGAAACATGCCATCCCGAACATGTGTGACTTCGCCACCCAGGATGACGCGTTCGTCGAACTGGTGGAATTGATCCCCGTTCACTGGATCTTCGAGGAAGTAGGTGAAATCAGACCAGAGGTCGAAATCATAACTGGCGATATACACAGTGCCGCGGGTTTCCGAATCCTGGTTGAGGTTCCAGGCTTCTGCCTGCAGACTGTAGCGATCGGTTTTCCCTCCGTTATCCGGATTAATCGCTCCTAGGCGTCCAATGATGCCTTGGTCTACGGCACGCTGAGGAATTTGATCGGTTGAGTCCCACTCACTAGAGTAGGCCATGGCATTGAAGCGCACGCCCTGGGTGGCGTCGCCGAGCGTATACTTCAGCAGGGCATTGATTTTGCTGCCTTCCTCGGGATTGTCCCAAGGACCATCATAATATTGATATTCGACGGCGCCGAGGATGCTGCCATGTTCTGTTTTCCAGGATTCCGCCGCCAGAGCCCGGTAAAAATCATCTTGGCCGACCCCCAGTTTGAGGATGCCCTCGGGTAACTCGTCATAGAGGTGGAGATGAGAGGAGCCGGCGGAAGAAAAATCACCGACTTCCGCGCTGTAAGGGCCTTTTTTGAATTCGATGTATTCCACCAGTTCAGGAATGATGTGATTGAGGTCCAGGTAGCCCTGTCCGTGGCCGTGGGTAGGCAGGTTGATGGGAATACCATCCACTTTGGCGGAAAAGTCAGTTCCGTGGTCGAGATTGAATCCGCGAAGGAAATACTGATTGGCTTTACCTGTCCCGCTGTGTTGGGTGGCGATAAAGCCCGGAATCACTTCCATCAGTTCCCCGGAACGGAGGATGGGGCGGCTGTCAATTTCAGCTTGTCCGACTTTTCCTTCGGAGGCGCTGGCTGCGACTCCGGTCAGATCTGTGGATCGGCCGAGGACGGAAAGGTCCTCCATTTCGGTGACGGGTTCCTGAGCGGAGAGGCTCAGGGCGCTGAGAAGGGCTGCACAGCTGGCAAGGCCCTTCGAGGGAGAGGGGGGAAATAAAGTCATAGAATGTCCAAAGTTGGGTCATGGTGGTGTTCGTGGCATGTTGGGGGATGTGCACATCAACTCAGACATACCAGAATCCGCAGCTGCGGCCTGAATCAGAGGCCAGCGACTGGAGGAGTTCCGTAAAGGTATGCTTCAGCTGATGTAGTCTGCAGACCGTAGGGGTGGGCCACGAGCCCGGGGGAGTTGGACATCGTCCCGGCCCTGTGGAGCCAGGTAAGGGGGAGGAATGATCCCTTCAAAGGGAATCAGAGGAGCTGCCGGAGCAAAGAGCAGGGGCCCCGGGAGTTCCAGTTCAAGCAGAACCAAGTGAATGTGACTGTCGCTCTTGGAGTCTTCGTCTGTTGAGGAAGGCTCCGTTTCTGGAGTCGGTCCTTTCGCAGGGGCCCAGTGATCAGGATGCGGGTGCGCATCATGCTGTGACACACGGTGATGCGAATCATGATGATGCGAATCATGATGATGGGGGGCATGATGTTGAAGATGATCATGCCCATGATGCTGAGGGCGATGCTGATGCTTAGCGGAGTGCTGATGATGATCCGCGTGATGCTGACCTGAATGATGTGCATGGCTGCTATGCACATAAAGTTGCAAGGCGTGCAGATCTCCCGCATCACTCTCATGACTGTGCTCCACCGGCAACGCTGCAACAAGCAAGCCCAGTGCAGCTCCGAGGGCTAGAAGCCGGTAGCATGCATTCAGCAGGAAAGCTGGAGAAGGGCGGGGGTGCATAGGGAAAGAAGGCGGGATTCTTGTAATCTCGGAGATGGAGAGTGAATCAGTTTCTTAAAAATGATGCAAGTGAATGAGGGAAACGATGAAACGGGTGCAGGGTGTTGGGCTGTTCTTATGCTGTGTTATGCAACAAAAGCCCCTGGCTTTCAGGCATTTCACGTGGAGAAACAGCTTCAGGATGAAAGCCAAGTAGAGGTTACGATGGATTAAGCAGATTTAGGGCCAATGTTAGGTCTCTGAATCATCCTTCTCCCTCGTCCAGGAAGGATCCGGAAGGCTTTGCTCTTCTTTTCTGAGTCAGGGAGGTTAGGAGAAACTCTTCAACCCGAGACATAACTATGCCCACACTTGATCTGACTGCCTCTCCTCTCAGCCGCCGCGGAAACTGGATGTCCCTGTCGATCCCCCAGGAAGTCCAGTACCAGCCGCTGGGTCCGGGGCTGTATATCCGCAGCAACCATTTCCGTTCCTTTATTCCCCGGGAATTGTTCAAGGTGGAAGTCCTAGAGGACGGAGAAGTGGTTGAAGCCCAACTGGACTGCGATCATGAACGGGCCCGGCTGAGTTTGTCCGAGGGACGTTGGGCGGAGATTCGCTTTACCCGCCATAGCGGCCTGCGGATTTTGGGGCGGAACCTGACGCTGAAACTGAGCGCGGTGACCGGGGAGAATTCGGTGGCCTATGCCCCCTCGGAGAGCTGTACGGTGTTCAACCTGCGCCAAAGTACCCGCCGCTATGCCTGTGAGCGTATGAGTGGGCATTCCGAACTGCGGCAACAGACTCAGGCCTCCCATACCACCTTCCAAAGTTCTGATATGGCTCTGTGGCTTTCTCCGGATAAAGCCGGGGGCTTTGAGCTGGCGATGGATGAGTTCTGGAGCACCTGGGATCCGCCGGCCCGGGAAAGTGCTGCGGAACTGGGTGCTTCCATTCGCTCTGAGTTTGAGGCCTTTCTCTCAGCTCTACCTCCTGTGGAAGCGGAATGGCAGGAAGCCGCAGAACTCGCAACGTACGTGATGTGGTCCTGTACCCAGAGTCCCTGTGGGCAATTTGTACGGGAGCCCATGTTTATGTCCATCAATCATATGGACCAGGTGTGGAGCTGGGACCATTGTTTTAATGCCATGGCCTTGGCGGAGGGGGATCCGGACTTTGCCTGGGATCAATGGCAGTTGCCCTTTGATCTGCAGGATGAGTTTGGCGCGATTCCCGACGGCTTTAATGATGTGTTCAAGCACTACAATTTTTGCAAACCCCCTGTGCACGGTTGGACCGTATTGGAGCTGTTGGAGTCCACTCCGGAGCGCAGTCCGGAACATCTGCGCCAGATCTATCGTCAGCTCAGTCAGCATACCAATTGGTTCCTGACCCAGCGCTGCCTGCCCGGAATGACCCTGCCATACTATCTGCATGGCAATGATTCGGGCTGGGATAATTCGACCATGTTCGATCAGGGCTGCCCCCTCATGGCGCCCGACCTGGCGGCCTTGCTGGTGGTGCAGTGCGAGGCTCTGGTGAAATTGGCCGAGATGCTGGGAGAGGATTCCGCGGTCTGGTCGAGCAAAGGGGACGCTTTGTTGGCGGCCCTGCTGGAACAGCTATGGGATGGCCAGTGTTTTCTGCCCCAGCGCCTGCAGAATGGCATCGACTGTGTCCCGGTGCCGAACAACAGCATGATTCCATTTATTCCCGTGTTTCTGGGCAAGCGGCTGCCGGAAGCTGTCCGTGGAAAACTGGCGGAAGGCCTGGAGCGTTTTGTGACCGAGCACGGTATTGCCACCGAAGCCCCGGACAGCCCGCAGTACAGTGAGGATGGCTATTGGCGCGGTCCGATCTGGGCTCCCAGCACCTACATCGTGTATACGGGACTCCGGGATGCCGGTTTTGCTGAGCTCGCTGAGCGCATTCGACAGGGATTCCTGCGAACCTGTGCCAAAGGTGGCTTCGCTGAAAACTTCAATGCTCTGACCGGGGAACCCCTGCGCGACAAAGCCTACACCTGGACCGCATCCGTCTTCCTCTTGCTGGCCCGGGGGCGCTGAGAGGGGCTACAGGAGTGTGTATTTAAATGAACGTTTTTCCCAACTTGTTTTCTGGATCAGACTAAAATAGCCCGATCATATGCAAAAAGTGAAAGAAGTTGGTACCTGTGAGGCCAAGATTCATTTTTTCCGGATTTTGGAAGAGGTCCAGGAAGGGACCCTGATCCGGATTACCAAACACGGCCGGGTGGTAGCTGAACTCTCGGCCCCTGCGAAACAGCCGGCTCCGGCACGTTTCGGTTGCATGCAGGATAAAGACTTTTTTATGGCTGAAGATTTTGATGCCCCGCTGGAAGTTTTACAGGCATACATGTGACGACTACAAAAATAACTTTGGTTTCCTTTGTTTTTTACATGGTTCTCGGATTGCCTCTGTTCTCGGTGCTACCGCCCTTTCCCTCTCCGGAGCAACTCTGGGAGGAAGAGGAAGAGGGGGAGCTTTTTTCCTATGCACTGGAGGTGATTTCCCTCTCGGAAGGGGCCTATTTCCATGAAAAAGAATATAAGGCTCTCACTCAAAAACTTAGCCCGGCCTTAGGAAACTATTACCTAGTGCAGATCTTTGAGGGATATTTTCTGAACAGCGGGGCTCAGGCCGTACTGATTACCGATATCGATGATCTCGATGTGTTTGCGTGGAAGCTTGAACGAATCATCGAAGCCTACCGCTATTTTGGTGCGACCCGGGTCCCAGCTATTCTGGAAAGTCATCGCAAAAAGATTCTTCTCTGGAATCAGCAGATATTGGAACTCAATGCGAAAGAATCTGAGACGGGTACAGATTTATCACCCCAGTATGAACCGGTCTGGGCTAAGTTCGATGCATTGGATGATCCAATATACGAAGCTATTGGAGAGGATTTTACATCCGGAGCCATTTACGAGATGATCCGGAAGCACCCATCAAGCTTCAGGGAGGGATCAGACCGTGTTCCCGGAAGGGAAGATGTGAGTAAGCCGGGACCCGCCTGGGGCAAATTGGCTCTAAGTTTTCTTGCCTTATGGTATGGGTCTTTTTCGGTTCTGCTACGTTTGAAAAGGCCAGGGCTTTTTTGGAAACTCAGTTACATGCAGCATAGCTACGGAAAGCGTCTCGGAACGGCAATCCATGTTTTTATCTACACTGTCCTACCGCTTATATACGGAATGCTGATGTTTGCGAGAGCCTTTCAGGGCTGAAACGTCTTAGCCTCAAAAGATGTCGGACATCTTCTGGATCTCTTGCCGTACGCTATGTGCATCAGTGCGTACCCAATTGGGATTTTGTTTTAAGGCCTGCTCTACGCTGTCGATGCGCTTGAAGCGGATTTCATATTCAAAGGGTTCCGGAAAGCGGAAGAGGGGTGGGGCTGCCTGTTTGAGTGCTTGGACCGCCTGTTGGGTTCCGCTGTAAATTTCACGGAGCACTCGTTTGGGATGTTTGCTGATGGCGGCGTTCCAGCCGAAAGCCTGTTTGGTTTGCACCGTGGTAATCCCGGGGAAGAAGCTGGTGGCTTCGGCCACGCCTTTATCATCACTGGAGACAAAGATGGGTGGAACTCCGCGTTCCCCGGCGATGGAGGCATCCATGGCCAGTTCACCGACCTCGCGGTCGTTCACTTTCATCCACTGAATTGCATCGGAACTGAAGGTATGGCACATGACCGCATCCGGGGTGTTGTCCATAGCGTGGTAGCCGATGAACAGAAGCCCGTCAAAACTGCTGTCCAATCCGGGGAAGCGTTTGGGGAACTGCCCCAGAGCGATATCACAGCGCTCATCCAGAAGATCATACGTGAGATTGACGCCGCTGCTGTGGTTGTCCCAGACAATGACCTGTTCCGCACCCAGATCAAACAGGGCTTCAACTGCGGCATTGGCTTCGCGGGTGATTTGCAGACAGGCGTAGTCCAGGTTGGGTGAGGCGTTGAGCGAGCCTCCCGGAGAACCCACGCCACAGGCTCCGCCTTCACAATCCACAGCAATATAGAATTTCATAGTTCCTGTTCCTACGGATGTTTGCGGGGTGGGGCAATGGGAAAGGTGGAACGAATCCGATGCAGTCCTGTTCCGAAACGTTGCCCCACAAAGTGCAGCGCCAGTCCTCTTTTACCTTGCCTGCTGAACCGATTTCTCCAAGGAAGGGGTATAGGAAACTGCGATGGCAGCGTTCCGGATTATTGAAGACTATCTGAAGGAGACCTATGAGCGAATCATCCACCAAGCTGTTGTTTATCTGCCCACGATGGGGGTCTGAAGCCCTTGAAGCCGAAGCCTTTATCGATAAAGTTCAGGAGGCGGGCTACGATGGCGTGGAGATTGCCATGAATGCCCCCGATGCGGTGGCGGAGGCCTCGATTGCTATCGCCAAAGAACGGGGGCTGACCGTGATTACCCAGCACTGGGACGTGTTTGACCGCGATATGGATACCCACTTGAGCACTTTGGAGGAACGCCTGCGTATGCTCATGTCCTTCGAACCCCGTTTTGTGAATTCCCACACGGGCCGGAATCTGTTTACGCTTGAGGAAAACCTGAAGGTGTTTGACATGGCCGAGTCGGTTGCCGCGGACACGGGCATTCCTTTGGTACACGAAACGCATCGTGGCCGTGCGACCCATGCTCCCTGGCGCTCCGCAGAAATGATTAGCGCCCGTCCGAAGCTTCAGCTGGCCATGGATATGTCTCACTGGTGCAATGTCTGTGAGTCTCTGTTGGCGGATCAGGATGATTTTATGGAGCAGATTCTCCCCAATGTGGGGCATGTGCACGCCCGCGTGGGTTGGGCCCATGGTCCTCAGGTGAGTGATCCGCGTGCTCCTGAATGGGCGGACGCGGTCAATGCCCACCTACGCTGGTGGGACAAACTGGTAGAGCAGAAACGTGCCGCTGGCGTGGAATCCTTTACCATCTGCCCGGAATTCGGTCCGGTTCCGTATCTGCCCGTGCTGCCTTACACCGCTCAGCCGATTGCAGATCAATGGGACATCAACCGTTATATGATGAACATGCTGCGCAAACGCTACAACGCCTGAGCAAGCTCTCCGCATTGCCTGCGAACGCCTGTCCTTCGGGGCAGGTTTTTTTGTGGGACCCTGGAATTACAGTAACCCCTGTTGTTGAGTGTTTGACCGTATGCAGAGCATGCTGCTTTCGGGTAGCCTCTGCGCTACATCTGTTTTGAATACTCTCCTGAGGTTTCCCACTCATGTCCCGTCCTGTTCTTCATCTGATCTCTCAAGCTCACCTTGACCCCGTCTGGCTCTGGCCGCAGCGGGACGGGGTGGCTGAAGCCCTCACCACCATGCAGAGTGCCGTAGACCGCGCAGCGGAGAATCCGGACTTCTGCTTCAGCCGCTCTTCCTCCTGCACCTACGAGTGGGTCAAAGCCATGGACCCCGTCCTCTATCAGTCCATTAGCGAACTGGTGGAGGCCGGCCGCTGGGAGGTGGTGGGTGGCTGGGTAGAACAGCCGGATTGCAATCTGCCTTCCGCGGAATCCTTTCTGCGCCAGGGCCTCTACGGAAAAGCGTTCTTCGAAAGGGAATTCGGCGAAAAGGGCCGGACCCATATTGGCTATAATCCGGATTCATTCGGTCACTGCGGGGGCTTGCCGCAGTTGTTGGAACACAGCGATTTTGACGCCTATGCCTTTATGCGCCCTCAGCCCTGGGATATGGCGGAACTGCCCTTGCTGTTCTGGTGGGAGTCTGAAAACGGATCCCGGGTGTTGGGTTGTCGGATTCCGGAATGTTATTCCCAATCCTATGCAACCAGTAATGCGGAACTGGAAGCTCTGATCCGGGAAGCCCCTGAAAAGAACTTTATGCCGGGACTGGAGCATGGGGTGTTATGGTTCGGCGTCGGCAATCATGGGGGAGGCCCGACCCGTGAGCACATTGCTCTGGTTAAGGAGTTGCAACTGGATCCGGATCTCCCTGAACTCCGTTTCAGTACCCTGCGGGATTTTTTGGCCGAGGTTCGGCAAAGCCCCCAGGCGGAGAACTTTCCCGTGATCCGCAAGGAACTCGGCTATTTGTTGAGAGGCTGTTACAGTGCCACCGGGGAAGTAAAACAGCTGCATCGTTTTTCGGAACAGGCCCTGTTTTCGGCGGAACTGATGAGTGTGATCAGTCAACGGGAACATGCGGATCCTCAGGAGCTGAACGCTGCCTGGTGGAAGCTGCTGTTTAATCAGTTCCACGATATCCTGGCCGGAACCTGTGTGCCCAGTGCACAGGCAGAAACCCGTCATCGTTTCGGAAGCACCCTGGACGCCTGCTCCGAACTGAAACTGCGTTCCACCTGTCAGCTGGCCCGCCGCGTGGATACCCGTGCGGAGAAAGGCTCTGTCTTGTTTGCGGCCAACCCCTTGCCCTGGAGCCGCAAAGCGTTGGTCCAGTTGGATACCTTTATGGAACCGCATGGCCGCGAGGAGATCACCGGGCTGGAGCTGGAGGATGGCAGGCCCGTTCCCCTTCAATGGGCTAGCGCAGATGCAAACTTCGGCCCCTGGGGACTGAAGTGGGGCAAACTGTCTGCGCTGCTGGAGCTCCCCGCAGGAGGCTATCGCTGTTTCAGGGTGAAGACCCGCCCGATAGAGCGTCAGGAAGAGCTTCCTGAAGAGGGGATCGATGAATCCAATCGCCAATTTACCCGCGGTGGAGCGGATGCCGGGAAGGATGTGGTCACGACTCAGGATCCGGTGTTGCCTTCCTTAAAACATGAGGAAGTGGGAGAGCTGCTGCAGCAGGCTCTGGGGTGCGTGGTCATCAAAGACGATCAAAATACCTGGGGTTTTCAGGTTGAGAAGTATGATGAGGTACTGGGTCGGCCGGAGCTGCTGGAAAGCGAAATCCTGGAGGAGGGGGAGTTGTTCCGCAGCCTCCGTCAAAAATCCCGTTGGGGAGACTCTGAGATTTGGATGGATGTCACGCATTACGCCCATACAGAGGATGTGGATGTGACGTTCCGTGTCAATTGGCAGGAACAGCGGAAAATTTTAAAGCTGGAACTCGATACCCGTTTGCAACAGACCCGCAGCCTGGCACGAATGCCGGCGGAAGTGGTGACCCGGAATGCGGATGGCTGTGAATATCCCTGTCATGACTGGGTTATTCTGGAAGGGCAACTGGATGGCGAAGCGGCCCAGCTGGCCCTGCTCAATGATTCCAGTTACAGCTATGATGCAGAGGAAGGTCGTTTACGGATGATCCTGGTCAGGGCGGTGGCTCATGCAGAGCATCCTCCCTTTGAATACAAGGATGACCGCAACATCCCCTTTTTGGATCAAGGCTGGCAGGAGCGTCGTTTCCGCATCCGCGTGGGCCGAAAGCTATCCCCGGTGGAGCTGGACCGCTGTGCCCGGGAGTTTCAAGTTCCCGCGGAACACATGCTGGACAGCGGACATCCGGGCAGCGAAGCCTGGGAGGCCAGTCTGGTGGAATTGGAACGCGGCAGTGTGGAACTGCTGGCGTTGAAAGCGGCGGAGCATGGTGATGGCTGGGTGCTGCGCCTGCGGGAGAATTCAGGGAAGGCCACCCAGGTCTCGATGCGGGTCCATGGCCGCAGGCTGAACTTGGATCTGAACGCATTTGAACTGGTCACGCTGAAGCTCCCCACCGATCTCAACGAGAAGGTCATCCGCCTCAATGCGCTCGAACAGGCGATCGGAGACTGAACCATGAAAGAGATTAAAATTGATGTTCTCGTCGTCGGGGGCGGGCCCTCCGGGTTTGCGGCGGCGCTCGCCGCTGCCCGTGCCGGGGTGAGCTGTGCGCTTGTGGAACGCAACCCCATGCTGGGTGGAATGGGCACGGCGGCCTTGGTGAATAACTTCTGTCCGGCGCATTTGGATGGGACCCGGCTGATTATTGGCGGCATTTTCGGAGAACTCCGGCAGCGACTGATTGATCGCAAGGCCATTTTTTCAGCGCCCGATGATGCGACCTACATGATGGAGATGTTTCATCCTGAGATCTATGCCGAATGTATGCAGGAGATGTGTGAGGAGGCGGGGGTGCTACTGCTCTTCGGTGCCGGGATGGAGCAGGTATTCGTGGAGGAAAAGGGTCTGCGTGTCGAGGTTGGAGAGCAGATCCTCCACGCCCGCTATGCGGTGGATGCCAGCGGGGATGCGGTGCTGGCGGCTGCCTTGGGTCTGCAGCATAGCTTTGGCAGAGCTTCCGATCATGCGGTCATGCCGCTTTCGCTCTGTTATGAAGTGGGACCCATTGATGTGGAAGCCCTTAGCCGCGGACTGGAGTATGAACTGCAGCCTCATCCGGTTACCGGCGAACGGAATTTTTGCATCAGCAATCAGGGGCGGACCAATGAATGGATTCAGGAAGCGAAGTGCAAAGGTGAGCTGAGCATTCCCCGGGATCACATTGCCGGGGTGATGAACTATCCGGGGGCAGAGGATCATGCCACGGTCAATTTCAGCCGGGTGATGATCGAGGATCCCACGGATCCTGAGCAGCTGGCGGCGGCCCGGAAAGAAGGGGAGCGGCAGGCGGAAGAGGGAGCGGCCTTCTTTCGGAACTACCTACCGGGCTTTTCCAATGCGTTCATCACCCGCTTGGGCATGCGCATGGGGGTGCGGGAGTCCCGGCAGATCACCGGGCTCCATGTCCTTACAGGAGAGGAAGCCCGAAACTGCACACAATTTGAGGATGTAATTGCGCAATGCTGCTATGCCATAGATATACATGATCCGGACGGGGAGGGCACGCTGCTCATTCCCTTTGCGCCGGGAACGCATTTTGATATTCCCTGGCGCAGTCTGATTCCGATGAGCGGTCCCGGGAATGTGGTGATGGCGGGGCGCTGTATCTCTGCGGATCAGGAGGCGATGAGTGCGTTCCGGGTGTCGCCTTCGGTGATGGCCATCGGAGAAGCCGCTGGCGTGACCGCCGCTTTGGCGGCGCAGGCTTCCATTCCCGTGGCTGAGCTCACAGCTGCTGAGGTACAGACTGTGCTAAGAGCCACTGGCGGCATTCTGGAGTAGTTGAGCGTAGCTGTCGGCCTTCAGGCCAC
>DIYK01000005.1 GCA_002429005.1 Verrucomicrobia bacterium UBA6056 | reverse complement strand
CACTTAAAATGGGGGGATTACAATGGGACCCACTAGTTATTATTGGGGCTATCTTTCGGCTCGGGCGGAGATCCCCTAAGCGATCTGGCTCCGGCAGCTGATCCAGAAAAGCGATCCCCATAGAAAAGACTTCAAGCTTCCAACTTGCTATCTTTTGCTCAAGTTCACACAACAAGCAGAAGAGAAGGAGTCTGTATGCCTTTTGAATCCATCTTTACTTCCTTTGTTATGATGTGGGCCGTTGTGGACCCTGTAGGGACCCTGCCGGTGTTTCTCTCGGCAACTCGAGCCCAACCTGCAAAAGAACGCAATCGCATTGCCCGTCTGGCGGTTATGGTCGCGGGAGGCATTCTGTTATTCTTTCTGCTCGTTGGGGAGCTTTTACTGGATGCGATGAGCGTGAGTATGGAAGCGTTTCAGGTCGCCGGGGGCATTGTGCTCTTCCTGTTTGCGTTGAGTATGATCTTTGGGGAAAGCAAGCCGGAAGCGGAGATGAAGTCTGTTCCCGATGCGCGAGACGTGGCGATTTTCCCCCTGGCCACGCCTTCCTTAGCCTCACCTGGAGCTATGATGGCGGTGGTGTTGCTCACGGAGAATGCTCAGAATAGCTTTGTAGATCAGTTTTGGGTCGGCCTGATTATGTGTGTCGTGCTTGCCTGTGCCTATGTGATTATGCGTCTTGCGGCCAGGATTAGTAAACTGATTGGAGATGCCGGGGCAGGGGTGATCAGCCGAGTGATGGGCTTGATCCTGGCCTCCATTGCCACCACGCATGTGTTGGAGGGCATTCAATCCTTTTTCGGACTTGCTTGAGCTTCCCGAAAACAAAGGCATCCCGTTGAGGATGCCCTTTGGAAGTTCCTAAGCAGAGTGGTTTATCCGGTGGTGCGCAAGCCGGCAGCAATACCCTGTACGGAAAGACGCAGGCTTCGTTGTAGATCGGGATCCGGAGTTTCGAGCGCCCGTTGTCGTTTCAGGAGTTCAATCTGAATGTGATTGAGCACGTCGATAAAGGGTTTTCGGATTTCCACGGAACGCCGCAGCCAGGCGGAGTCTGCCATGAGCGAAGGTTTCTCGGTCAGGGTAAGAATCGCCACTTTGGTCCGATCCATTTCCGCCTGAACTTTGCTGCCCAGTTCCTGACTGAGTTCGGGGTCCTTCATCAATTTTGCGTATTCTCCGGCAATCACGCCGTCGCACTTGGTCATGGCAAGTTCGGCATTATCGATCATGGACCGGAAAAAGGGCCATTCCCGATACATATCCAAACAGAGGAGTCGTTGTTTGCGGGACAGCGATTCCCAGGCGCTGCCCAAGCCATAAAAGGCATTGATCAGCTGGCGGCTCTGGGTCCAGGAAAAGGTGTAGGGGATCGCACGCAGATCTTCAATGGACTTTGCACCATGGCGACGGCTGGGACGGGAGCCAATGGGTAATCCTTCAATGCAGTCGATGGGAGTGGCTTCGCGGAAATAGGTGGTGAAGCCCGGATGTTCGAAGAGCTGCAAATAGCTATCCCGACCATGGGTGGCAAAGGCCTCCATGCATTCCCGCCATTCCGGACGCAGGGTCTTGTTTTCAGCGGAGTGTAACAGCAGTCCACCCAAAATTTGTTCCATATGGCGTTGGGCCAAAGCAGGATCAATAAAACGGTCTGCGATGACCTCCCCCTGTTCGGTCATACGGATATGCGCATCCCCGGGAGAGGGGGGAAGGGCCTGAATGGCCCGGGCTGCCGGGCCACCGCCGCGTCCGAGGGCACCCCCCCGTCCGTGGAAACAGGTCAGCTCGACGCCTTCGCCATCGGCCAGCTCCTGCATGCGTTCCTGCCCCTCGTAGAGAGCCCAGCAGGCCGCCAAATACCCGCCATCTTTGGCTGAATCGGAATACCCCACCATCACCGTCTGACGGTTGCCCTGACGTTTGAGCACATCCCGATATACCGGATGTCGGAAGAGCTCCTGGAGCATGTCTGCAGAGCTTTGAAGGTCGTCAATGGTTTCAAAGAGAGGGGCGATGTTCATCGCTTGCCCTCCGCTCCAGGATGCACAAAGGCGTTGCAGCCAGAGAACCCAGAGCACATCCCCCACACAGTGGGTCATGGAAATGATGTTCACGCCGACGCCTTCTTCGCCATGGTCGCGTCCCCATTCCTGCATTAGGCGGGTTACCTGCAATAAGTCCAGAGAACGCTCTGAAAGGGCTTCTGACAGGCTTTCGGCACTGGGTTCCTGCCACTCCCGGTTCCAGAGGCCTTCCAAATCGTCGCGGTCTACGCGTTCCGTTTCTTCTCCGAAAAGGGCCAGCAACTCTTTCATGAGTGTGCGATAGCCTTTGGAATTTTCGCGAATATCGAGGCGCATGAAGCTGAGGCCGAAGACCCGGCTACGGCGGATCCAGCGCTGAAGATCACGGAGAGCAGATCCCTCCAGTTGATCGGCGCGCATGGCCTGCTCCAAGAGGTTGAGGTCGCGTTCCAATTCGCTTGAGCCGCGATAAAGATCTTGTTCGATTCGGTATTGGATACAAATCAGCGCCCGACGGAAATATTCTTCCGGGTGGACCCGGGCGAGGCGTTTTTCCAGATCAGCAGGATATTCAGCCGGCAGCACCTGTTTCAGCAGCTCAATCGCCTGAGTTTCACGGCAGAGCATGGTTAACTGTTCCCAAAGCTCTTTCGCGGTGCTGAGATGAAAGTCTTTGGCACGTTGACGTAAACGCTTCAGCGTTTCCCGACTGATATCCACGGTGACATGGGGGTGACCATCCCGGTCGCCACCAATCCAGCACCCAAAACGCAAGGGACGGTGGCCGGGGAGCAGTCGATCGACCGGAGCGATCAGTCCGGGTACTGCTTGCCAGAGCGCATCACCCACAAAGAGCGCCCGGTCTAATTCCTCGAGGACTTCCGGACGGTGTGGGTGCAGTGGATCCGTGCGCAGGAGAGCACGAAGTTCTTCGTGGATGCCGCTCAATAAGAGCTTCCGTTGTCCGCGAGGAGCTTGTTCCAGTCGACGAAGGCGGGTGCGAATCCGATCCAGGATGCGGCGTCCGGCCTGACGTTTGGCTTCCGTGGGGTGAGCTGTGAACACAAACTCGGCTTCGAGATTGCCCAGCAATTTACTTCGCTCGGGTTCTTTCATGGACGAAGCCAGTTGCTGGAGCCGCTTGCTGAACCCATCTTCTAAACGACCTTCCTGGCGGCGTTGACGGAGAACGCGTTCCCGTTGGAGATCCTCTGAAATGTTAGCCAGATCAAAAAAGATACCCAGGATGCGGAGCAGCAGGTCCAGCCGTTCACGGGGTACATCCCGGAAGAGGGGCGAGAGTTCCCGGGCTGCAGCCAGATCGCCATCCTCATGACGTTGAGCCAGAGCACGCAGTTGAGCCAGATCCCGCCAGACGTCGGCATGGCCGTCGCGCAGCAGTTCATGACGGAGCATCCAGCAGAGCAGTCGGAGATCACGGCGCATGGCCGTATCTCCCAACATCCAAGGTTGAGTCAGGCTTCGAATCATAGGGACCCCCTACGCCCATTTCCTATGAGTGCCAAATGGAAAATGAGGAGGAAACGAAGCGTAGATTCTCAAATCCACCAATTCGATGGTGGTTGACCATGAGGATTTGGCCAGACATGATAAGAGTATGATCCCATTTCAGGACCATATTCTGGTCTTCACCACTATTATGCTCATCATCCTGATGGCGCCGCTCCTGGCTGCGCGCATCAAAGTTCCCGATTTGGTTTTGCTCTTACTTGCCGGTATGGCCTTGGGTACCAATGGTTTCGGGGTGCTGGAGCGGAATCAGGCCATCGAACTCTTCGGAGACGTCGGACTCGTCTACATTATGTTTCTGGCAGGGCTAGAGGTGGACTTGTATCAGTTCTCCCGGACCAAGGGCAAAAGCATGCTCTTTGGGTTGATTACGTTTTTGTTGCCTCAACTGGTGGGCGGCTGGGTGGTGTACAAGGTGTTGGGACTGAGTTGGCAGGGAGCCTTGTTGATGGCCTCGATGTTTGCCTCTCATACCTTGTTGGCGTATCCGGTGACGGCGAAGCTGGGCATCCAACGGATTGAACCGGTAACCATTTCTGTTGGGGCGACGATTATCACAGATACCCTGGCTTTGTTGGTGTTGGCTGTGATTGTGGATGCAGCCGAAGGGATTGCCATGGATCTCAAGTTCTGGGTCAGCCTGTTGGCAGCCCTGCTATTGATGGTGGTACTGATTTCCCAGATCATTCCCCGTCTGGCCCGTTGGTTTTTCCGGAACGTTCCGGAGTCAGGAGGGGCCCAGTTTCTCTTTGTGATTACGGTAGTGTGTGCCTGTGCGTATTTCTCTCAATTTGCGCGGATGAAACCCATTATCGGGGCCTTTTTGGCCGGAGCCGCCTTCAACCGTCAAATTCCCGAACACAGTCCACTCATGAATCGTCTGCTGTTTGTGGGCGAGGTGATGTTCATTCCGTTTTTCCTGATATCTGTGGGCATGTTGGTGGATCCTGCGGCATTGGTGGGGGACAGTCGGACCTGGCTGGTGATGGGGGTGATGTGCGGTATGGTTATCGTGACCAAACTTGGAGCGGCCTTTCTCACGGGTTCCATTTTTCGCTATTCCGCGAGGGAATCTATGCTGATGTTTGGGTTGACCGTGGTGCAGGCTGCAGCCACCTTGGCGGCAGCGCTGGTGGCCTTTGAAACCGGTTTGTTGGATGAAAGTGCACTGAATGGAGCCGTAGCCATGATTCTGGTCACGGTGCCATTGGGCTCTGCAGTGGTGCAACAGGCCGGTCGTAAACTGGCACTGTCCGATGAAAAACCGCGCGCCTTAGAGGCTCCCCGAGAGCAGCGGATCCTGTTGCCGGTAGAACAGGCGGAAAGTGCGACCCGGCAAATGCGCCTGGCCTTTCTCCTGCGGGATATTTCGGTTCCGGGAGGGATTTTTCCTTTAGCCGTCGTGCGCGAGCAAACCGACACCGATGAAGCCATTGCCCGGGGCGAAAAACTGTTGGCGGAATGTATGACCATGGCTGCCTCGGCGGAAATGGGGGTTGAAGCTCAGGTACGTGTGGAATTGAACCCCGTGGATGGCATGGTGCGTGCCGCAAAAGAATTGCGAACCGGCACGCTGTTGGCGGGATGGCCCCGCAGCAGTCGTCTGTTTACGGGTACGGCAGAGCAGCTGGAAAAACGCTGTCCAGCACGCTTGATTTTTGCCCGACTGCCCCGGCCGATCAATAACAGCAAAAGCGTTCGGCTGGTTTTGCCGCCTCTTTCGGAGTACCGGCGGGATTTGGATTTGTTATTACGGGAAGCAAAACGTCTGGCCAAGCAGGTGGGTGCGCCCTTGTTTCTGTACCATTCGGGGAAACAGGATACGGATATTTTGGATCGCTTGAAAAAGATCCGGCCGGCCTGTGAGGTTTCCTTGGTCGAAGGTCAAACCTGGAAAGCCGTCCGGCAAAAACTGTTCGCCGATACCAAGAAAGAAGATTTGTTGATTTTGTCCCACCTGAGGAAAGATTCGGCCTTGTGGACACCTACGTTGAACCGGCTGCCGGAAATCTTTGTGGAGCACTTTCCGCATTCCAATCTGCTGGTAGTGTATCCGGGTCTGCAGGAAAATCCAGGGGCAGGGGATGTGGTTCCTCATCCGATTGAACCCGGGACTCCCCGCGTTATTGGCGTGGAGTTGGAGGCTCGTCCCCGGGACGGAGCGGTCATCGAACAACTGTTGGCCCGCTCCTTGCGCAGTGATCCCCAGATGGCTGCGGAGGCTTTGCCCTTGCTCGTGGATTCGGCCTCAATCACGCCTGTACCTTTGGCGGAGGATGTGTTGCTGCTGCATGCCCACTGCGGCGAAAAAGAAGCGCCATTGTTATTGATCGGTCATTCCGGAGAGGATCCGGATGAACGCAGTTTCTTTGAACAGGTGAAGCGGCCCCGGGTGTTGGTGGCGTTGTTGAGTCCAAAAGGAGACGCACCTGAAATTCACTTGCGCAGCTTGGCCACGGTGGCGAAACATTTCCGCCGGAAGGAAGTGAAAGAAGCACTGGAGGCCTCCCGGGATGCGGCGTCCTTGGCGGATCTGATACAAGGCGCTTTTGAGGAGAGCTCGGGGTGAGATACTGGCTCCTCCTAGGATATGTTTTGGCTCACATGGGAGTCTGTATGGCAGATACAGCGCTTCAGATGGAGAAGAACATTCCGGTGGAGCCCGTATTTGCAAACGGAACCACAGAATGCAGTCCGGACTGTCCGATCTGTAATACCTGGCTCGATCGCTTTCATCGCTGGCTGTACGGAAGCTGCCATGCGGTGGTGGAACATTTTGATCAGAATTTTGTTCCGGAGGGAAAAGAGGGCTATCCCACACCTCCTTCAAGATTTCGGTTGGGCATCTTCAATCAAGTGGAACTGGATGCAGAACGGGATGTGGAATGGGCTCCCTTGGCTGATTTTGATGTGCGGGTGGATCTGCCCAATGTCTCCAGACGCTTTTCCCTCTTTCTCAGTACCGAAGATCCGACGGCGCTGCCGGGCGATGATCCGATTGAAGGGGATAAGGATTTGAGGGTGGGGGCCAACCGGGGCTTCCTGCGTCATTTGGATTTTTCTGTGGGTGCCAAAGTCCGTAAAGATCCGGAATTGTTTAGCTACCTACAATGGGCTCCAGCTTGGAGAAAGGATCGGAACTGGAAACTATACCCCAAGCTCAAAGGCTTCTGGGAATCGGATGAAGAGTTTGGCGGCATCTCTTCCATTGCAATAGGACGCTGGAGGAAGAATCATCATTTCCGTCAGACCTTCTCTTTAAAATGGAGTGAGTATCAGGCTGAAAAAGATGAGTCGCGTGCGGAAGATCCGGAAGACGTGCAATTCGGTGATGATGCCCAGGGCTACCGTTGGCGCTCAAACAGCCTGTTCGGGTATTTTCCGGAACTCATGGAATCTGAGGATTATGGGCGACGGGTAGGAGAGGGGGATGTGGCCAAAGGACTGGGGCTGCGTTTTTTTGTGCAGGGCAGTTTTGATGAGATCCTGGAGGGACGGGTGACCTTGTTCGGCAAGCATCCCATTTACAAAAAGAAACTTTATGCCTTGGTCGCCCCTGAGGTGGTTTTTCATGATGATGATGACTTCGAAGCCTCCTACAATGTGAAATTTGGTATTGAGTTGTATATGTGGGGTGACGACCCGGCCCGATAGTCAAAGTCGATGCGAAGGGGCAGAGATTAAGCGTTGGAAAATTCACAAAAAACAAGTTTCTGATTTTTTTGCGTAAGCTCTGAAAAGGTGCTCCGATCATTGGACGTAACCAAAACACCCACATGGAGTGATTATGAAAGTTCTGATTATTGGATTGTCCGCCCTGAGTTTGAGTGCTGCCTCTTTCCTGTACGCAGGTGGATGTTCCACCGGTGACAAGGCACATTCTCATGCGACCGCAAAAGCTGATATTGTTGATACTGCAGTTGGCGCAGGTTCCTTCAAGACCCTGGTTGCTGCTGTGCAGGCTGCCGGTCTGGTGGACACGCTGAAGAGTGAAGGCCCGTTTACGGTATTCGCTCCTACCGATGAAGCCTTTGCCAAACTTCCCGCAGGTACGGTGGAAACGCTGTTGAAACCCGAAAACAAAGATCAGCTCATCGCTGTGCTGACCTACCACGTGGTCCCTGGAAAAGTGAAAGCTGCTGACGTTGTGAAAATCAGCGAAGCTAAAACCGTTCAGGGTCAGGAAGTTGAAGTGAAAGTTGCCGATGGTAAAGTGATGATCGACAACGCAACCGTGGTGAAAACCGACATCATGACCAGCAATGGTGTGATTCACGTGATCGACACGGTCATTCTTCCCGAGAGCTGATTCAGGTCAGATCTTAAATAGTATGAAGCGGTACCTCGGTACCGCTTTTTTTATTCACTGATAAGATTGTGCGTCAGGGTGACAGCGTTTTCGGAGGCTTGTTCCTGCCATTCCTGCAGCCATGTATGGATGAGTGCTTTTAAACCCGGATTCCACATGGGCTCCATATTGACCTCAATGTCCAAATCCTGCTGAGCGTAATCGAGATCAATGTATAGGATGATCGTCTGTTCGTCCTCGCCTTTGATCTCATAACGACTTTCCTGGCTGAAACGATTCTCGTCCCCAGAGCCATCGGATGATCGTCTTACAGAAGGATAGAGCTGAGACAGCTGTTGCTGTAGAGCTTCGTGTTGGGCATCAATTTGCTCTTCTTTACTGGGGCTGGTACTGGATGCGAGCGGAGCCGATGCGCTTACGAAACTCGTGCTGCTCACGGCGGTGCCCGAAGATAAAAACACAAAACCCAAAACGAAGAGGCCGAGTAACACCGCCACTCCGGCCATCATGCTGCTGCCGGACTCGGTTTTTTGCAGAGGGCTCATGCTTAGGCTTCTTTTGCCAGATCGGAGAGCCAGTCCAACATGCGCTGACCCCAAGAGTGGTTGGCCGCGAGACCAAAGCCATGTCCACCTATTGGGTAGAGGTGCATGGCTGCAGGGATCTTGTGGTCGGTATAAGCCTGATAGAGCGCCAATGCGTTTTCGACCGGAACGCCGCGGTCATTCTGTGCATGAATGATCAACGCGGGAGGGCTTGTATCCGAAATGGCGTTTTCAATGGAAAAGCGTTTCGCCAGATCAGGGTCTGCATCCTCTCCAAGCAGGTTGTCTCTGGAACCGAAATGGGAGAAGGGCTGGGTCATACTGACGACTGGATAAATGTAGATTGAGAAATTGGGCGCAGAGGGGAGGGAATCCAGATCATCAGGTTCACCCTGCAGCGGTAGAGCTTCCTGAGTAGAGAGTAGACCACAGAGGTGCCCGCCTGCCGAAAAGCCCATGACACCGACGGCATCCGGGTTGAGATCCTGCTGTTCTGCCGCAAGAGAGCGGAGCAGACGCAGGCCGCGTTGCGCGTCCAGAAGTGGAACGGGATAGCGTTGGGGACTGTGCCGGTATTCCAACACGGCGGCGGCAATTCCATGAGTCGCCAGAACCTGTGCAGGGCGGTGGCCTTCTTTTGGAGTAGAGACCATTCCGTAGCCACCCCCGGGCAGAACGAGTACACTCTGACCCGTTCGGTATTCCGCACTGGGAAGGTAATAGGTGAAACGGGGGAGATGGAGATCTTCAGGCCCCGCCTGGGGGGCGCCCTGCGGCCAAAGTGGGATTTCACGGGGAAGGTTGATCGGGTCGGCACTTTTCATCACTGAGCCTTCCGGGCTTCGATGAGGTGGTAGGGAGACTGCGGGATGGCGCGGTCGCTGATTTCGCTGAAACCCGCCTCCTGCAGCAGACGGCTCAGATCGGTGATCCGATGCACGCGGCAGCGGGGGCGCATGAGCATCATGTTAATGTGGAAAAGAGAGGAGGAAGCGGGGGTGGCGCGATCCTCTTGCAACATTTGGTCCACAAGCCAAACGCGGCCACCGGGAACGATGCTGTTGAACATTTTCGCGAAGATGGCTGGCAGGCCTGCTTCCGGTTCCTGATGCAGGGCTCCACAAAAGAGTGCAGCGTCCATCCCTTCTGGAAACTCGGTGCTGTGATAATCGCCAGGAAGAAAGCTCACGTGGGACAGGGAGGGGTGTTCCGCGTGGATTTTTTTTGAAATATCCAAGACGGGAGGCAGATCGTGCAGGGTGACCTGAAGGCTGGGATCCCGTTCCAGGAGTTTGAAACTAAAGGTGCCGGGGCCTGAGCCAATATCGAGAATGCGGGAACCGCTTTCCGGAATGAGGGAGGGAATGAGGGCACGAGCCATAATTCCGGCGCGGCTGTGCATCCCACGGACAAATCGCTCCGTACGGGCAGGGTCGTTGCCAAGGTGGGGCAAATCGGGGATGACGGGTACGCCTTCTTTCACCGAACGACCTAACTGGCTCCAAAGTCCGACGAGGTCCCGGTTAAACTCCAGAGCCTGTAGCAGGGATTCCGGAGAAGAAGGGTCGAGGAAGGCTTTCAGCTCAGGGTGAATGCTGAGTTCTGCGTCAGCTTCTCCGCACAATACCCCTAGTGCGCGCAATGTGTCGCAGAGGGCTTCCATATGGAAAGCTGAGCAATCTAATTCGTGGGCGAGAGTCGCTGCATCCATGGGCTGAGCAGCCAAGGCAGGAAACAGATTTAACTCCAATGCTGCGTTCAAAACGGAACTTTGCCAGTAGGATGTGGCCAGTTCCACCACGTCGGGCGGGGGGGGCAAGCTAGACATCTTTTCAGAAATATGGACCCAATTACTTGCGTCAAGTATACATCCGGAGTATTGATAATCACTATGGAACTACACCAACTTCGTTATTTTGTCGCTGTGGCCGAAACCGGTTCCTTCAGCAGGGGCGCTGAGCGCTGCGGGATTACTCAACCCTCTCTGAGTCAGCAAATTCTCAAGCTGGAAGATGAACTGGATCAACGCTTGTTTGACCGATTGGGTCGCAGTGTACAGATGACCCCTTCCGGTCGAATCCTACTTCCCCGGGCTCAGAAAATTTTGGCGGAAGTGAATTCGGCATCCAAAGCGGTGCAGCAGGATATCATGGAAGGGAAGGGAAGCCTTACCGTTGGTGCGATCCCGACCATTGCCCCATACTTATTGCCTTCTGCTTTGTCCGAGCTTCGTAAACGCTTTCCAGATGCTGAGTTACACATTGTGGAGGAAACCACGGACCGTTTGGTGCAGATGCTGGTACGGGCCGAGATTGACTGCGCGATTATGAGTCCTCCTGTTGAAGAGGCTCATCTGTCTGAAGAAGCGTTGTTCAAGGAGGATTTGAAAGTGATTCTGCCTCCCAAACATCCTTTGGCTAAAAGCGATAGTGATGTACGGCTTTCTTCGCTTCATGGACAGGAAGCGATTGTGCTGCAACCCATGCATTGTTTGAGCACGCAAATTGATGCCTTCTGCAAAGCTTCCGGGGTCACCCGCAATGTGACCTGTAGTACCAGCCAGTTGACTACCCTGTACAACCTGGTGGGATTGGGTATGGGATTAAGCATTGTACCGACCATGTTCATCGATCAATTGGGCGCAAAAGAACCTTCTTGTGTGGTCAAAGATTTCAGTGGCCGCAAACCCAACCGGGTTATCTCGATGTACTGGCACTCGGGACGGGTACGCAACCCGCTGGCCGATTACTTAGCGGATACGATTCGTGCGGCGAACAGCTAAACAAGATGCCGGATGGCTCGCGGTACAGAAAGACCGCTGGGGCGCCGGATATCAGCCTAAAGCGGCCACTTCTCAAAAGGAAGTGGCCGGTCTCGTTCCTGGCATTATGAAAGGGTGGGGGCTTTCCTCAGAAACCTTGATTCACGATTTGGGCGAGGATTGGGCCGAACTTGTAGGCGAGCAAAACGCAGCACATTGCCGTCCCGGACGTCTCGAAGACAAAACCCTGGTCATCTATGTGACGCATCAAGTGTGGTTGTCTGCCTTGCGACAGGTTTTGTCCCGAACCCTCATGGCCCGTCTGCATGAGCGTTATGACAAAAACAAAGTCAAAGGCTTACGTTACGAGATGGACCCGGATCTCTGATTCCGCAGCTGTTTCGACGGAAATCCGCTTATTCCAATCCTTGTTGCCGTAAGGCTTCGTACAGCACAATCGCAGCCGCATTGCCTAGATTGAGCGAGCGAACCGTGTCCTCTTTCATTGGAATCTTCAGGGCCTGAGCCCCGACCTGTTCGAGCAGATCTTCCGGCAAGCCACGGGTCTCCGGGCCAAATACAAGAAGATCCCCTGGTTGAAAGCTTACCTGATACATCGAACGGGTGGCTTTCTTACTGAGATACCAGATTCGTTCAGGATCCACCTGCTCGATCAGTTCCTCTAACGATTCATGAACGCGGATATCGACGAGGTACCAGTAATCCAGCCCCGCCCGTTTCACGTGGGCATCATCGATAGAGAAACCCAGGGGTTTCACTAAATGAAGCACCGCACCTGTGGCTGCACAGGTGCGGGCAATGTTTCCCGTATTGGGAGGGATTTCCGGTTCCACGAGCACGACGTGGAAGGGCGTATCCGGCCAAGGGGTTTCGTGGTTATTCTTCGTCACCCATCCCCACGGTTACGTGTTTAATGTCGGCCTGGGCACAGGCATTCAGCACGTCAATGACCCGTTGGTACTGGGTGGTATTTTCGGCCTGAATGGTGATCATGGCTTTGTTATTGGCGGCGTCACTGGCAGATTTGTAGCGCTGCAACAGGGTGACGAGTTCGGGTAGGTTCCGTCCGCCATTAGAGGGGAAGAGGTTGTTGTTCAGGTTGATATCCCCGTCGGCCGTAATCTCAATCATCTGCTCATCCGGCATATTGATGGTTTCTGAGATGGCCTGTGAACCGGGAAGGGCGATCCCCAAATCTCCTTCGGGACTTTTCAGACTACTGGTGAGAATGAAATAAATCAGGAGCAGGAACACCACGTCAATGAGGGGGCCAATCTGGAGACCCTCCTCGGCGTTCATCATTTCTTCTTTCAGATCGTCCATTACATGTTCTCCAGGTCTTCATGTGTGGCGAAGATGATGTCAACAATGCCAGCTTCCGCTGCCATTTTCATCACTTTCCGGACTTCTTTGAATTCCCCTGTGGAAGGAGCTCGCAAAAAGAGCTTCAACCGATTGTTGCCGCCGCTGTTATTCACATAGGCTTCGTTTCGGGTTTTCAGCGTTTCGAGCAGGCCATCTTCGTCAATGGCGATCGCACCGAAGAAGAGGTTGCCTGACTCATCCACCGAAACGACCATACGGTCGCTCCGGTCTTCCGGGATCTTGGCGCTCACCGCTTTGGGGATCTCCATTTTGATGTACTCTTCCGATTGAAGGTGAGAGGACACCATGAAGAACACCAACAGCAGGAACACCATGTCGATCATGGGAGCCATGTCGACTTCTTCGTCCCGGGGGTTGGATGGAATGCCTACGGCCATAACTTAGACTTCCTCTTCGTACTCGTCGTCTCCACCGAGTTCACCGGGGATGTAGGTCACGGCACCGGTTTCGAGGGCGTTGAGCAGGCGACCGATTTCCGCGTTAATCACCGAAACGGTTTCCGCGAAGTTGTTTTTGAAGTAGAAGTAGAAGAGCATGGCAGGAATTGCGATAACCAGACCGGATGCGGTGGTCACCAGCGCTTCGGAAATGTTTGATGCCATCTGTTCGGCGTTGGCAGCCGCACCCATGGACAGGCCTTGGAAGGCCTTAATCATACCGGAAACCGTACCCAGCAGTCCGAGCATCGGAGCCACCGCGGCAATGTTGGTGAGGTAGTTGACGGGTTTGATGAGGTTGGCCACCTGAGCCATGGAGGTTTCATCAATACCGGCCCGAATGTTGGTGGGCATAATTTCATCGGTAGTGATACGGGCGAGGCCGCCTTCCAGAATGTTGGTAAACAGACAGGGGTTGGATGCACAGACCTGAATGGCGCCGTCGATATCCCGGTCAGCCAGCTGTTGCAGCAGGCCGGGCAGCAGTTCGTCACGGGTGAGGTTCTTTTTCTTAAGCATCATGAAGTTGTTCACGATGAGACCCACAGCTGCGAGGGAGAGGATGCCCAGAGGGACCATCCACACACCACCCATGATAATGACGTCCAGCAGGTTCCGATCAGGTGCTTCGGCGACTGCGGCGGTGGTTTCAGCGGCTTCCTGAGCCATCCCGGTGGGTAGTGTGACCAGGAACATCAGGAACCCGAGACACATCAGCAGGTAACTGCCCTTGGTTACGGTAGTGGAAATTCGGAAACGCTTAACAGATATCATGGTTGGTTTTCTCCGCGAGGATACGTTTATGTTCGTGTCTTATGTGTTCTTTTTCAGGTAAATCAGGGAAGGAGCTAGGCTTAGGGCTCAGGCTCTTCATCCATGGCGTCCGGATCTTCATCCATGGCATCGGGGTCAGCATCTTCATTGTCCTCGACCACAATGCCCAGACGCTCATTGCGTTCGGCTTCTTCCAATTCGCGCTGGCGTTTCTTGTAATCGATTTTTGCCTCACCCGCATCGCTGCCATCATCCACGCGGCGCTCTTCGCCTACGCCTTTGAGGGTGATTTCCAGTTCCTCAGCCAGCGTCTGAATTTCAGACTGGAGGGCCATCGATTTTTCTTTCCAGATTTCACTGGGAACGACCATTTGGATTTCCTGACAAATCTGGTTGGCGACCACGAGGTTGGAGACACTGTGATGTTGCTCGGCGGTGAGGTAGAGCGCTTCACCAACCCACTCGGTGTCCAAGGGTTTTTCGGTAATGATTTTTGCCAGAGGAGGGTGAGCACTGGTCCAGTCGTTGCTGCTCATTGCACGCATGGCACGACCATACCAGATGGGGGAGGCCAGAGGATCATCGAGTTCCGGTTCCGGAAAACGGTTTTCCATTTCCTCGAAGGCTTCTGGCTGTTCCTGTTTGAGATAACTCAGGGCCAAATAGATATCCGCCATGCGGCGAAGATCCCCGGAGACCGTATACTTGCCAATTTCATTCGCGGAGGCGCGAACCCCGGCATAGTTTTCAGCGTGATACAGAGAACGAACGAACATGCTGATCAGTTGGTTACTATTCGCATCTGTATCCACATAGGCGAAGTAGGGGATGACACGGCCTTTGAGGGCCTCGATGACTTCTTCATAGCGCCCCAGCACAAAGAGACGTTGAATGGTAGTGGGTTTAAAATCCTGAAGGTCAAAATAGATCTTTTTGACTTCATCGAGTTTTACCGTGAGCTGCCCTTCACGATCCTTGCGGGTGACCACGATCTGGGTGGTGCCTGCACGTCGCGGGGCGATGGTGACGGACCAAAGTTCGTCATTCTTCATCAGAAGGCGAGCACCCAGTTCCTGCGCCTGCAAGGGCAGAAGGCAGAGGGTGAACAACGCTACGAAAGAGAAAAAGCGGTTCATATCAGTACCTTTCAACTCGAGATCAGAGGTTCATGATCATTGCCCGGGCTTCCTGGGCAATGGGTTGCGCTGCGAGAGGAGCCTGATCCAGCATTTCCTGCAGGGCTTTTTTCGCATCGGCATTTTTGCCCATGGCTTTGAGCATTTCCGCGCTGCGTACATAGGCTTCGGCAGCCTGAGGCGGATAGCCGACGTACATCACATACACGCGTTGGTAGAAGCCATTGGCTTTGTCGTGAGCTTTGTTTTCTGCGTGGGTGTCCCCCAGTTTCAGCAAGGCTCGGGGCCACAGTTCTCCACGCCAGTCTTTGACGGACAGAATCAAGGTGTAGGTTTCTTCTGCTTCCTTGAATTCACCTTTCATGCGGTAGAGATCCCCCAGGCGAATCCAGGCTTCTGCAGCCTCATACATAGAGGGGAAGCGGTCGGTAATGGCACGAAGCAGCTCTTCCGCTTCTACGTAGCGTTCTTCCTGAATGCGGTTCTCGGAAAGACCGACTAAGGCATTGAGGATGAGGTCCGAGTCTTCGAATTCTTCGAGAAAGTGTTCATACACTTTGCGGGCAAACTCGGAATTTTTCTTCTCTTCGGCAATGCGTCCCATGAGCTCGAGCGTAATGGGGGAGGCGAAGGCAATGTTATCTTCCTTCATCATCCGGTCTTCAATTGCCGTCCGCAGAGCCTCGTTTTCGGAGGTTTCGTACTGAAGTCCTTCCAGACGGAGCAAGAGTGTTTGTTTGTCTTCATCCTGAGCCGTTTTCAGTTCTTTGTAGAGACGGTCTTTCATCTTGAAAGCCAGATCCCGGTCGCCCTGGGTATTGTTGAGCTCCTCGAGAAGGTCACGCAGGATAAAATCGATGCCGTAGGCGTCGAGTTGATCTCCATGTGCAATGATGGCGTCATAGAAGATGTTGAGAGCTTCTTCCTGTTTGCCGAGCTGTTTGAGGGCATTGCCTTTCCAGTAGGTGGCTTCAGTGTAGTTGGCCTCTTCTTTGCTGTAGCGCTCTTTATAGGCATCAAAGAGATCGATGATTTCCTGCCAGCGTTGCTCGATTTCGAAGGTTCGGGCCTGTTGGAAGGTGGCGTAGTCCGCCTGCACCATGTTCACTGCAGAATCTACGGCCTGACGATAGCTTTCCAGTGCCTGGTCCAATTCACCCCAGCTAGCCTGAATATCGCCAATCATGGCCTGGGCTTCGGAAGCAAGAATGGATCCGGGAAACTCCGCGAGGAAAGCATCCAGCGTTTGTTTTGCAGCATCGAAGTCTCCCATACCGTATTCGGCGACGCCCATGCGGTAGAAGCCGTCTTCACGCAGGGGCCCCCCACGATTCCGGTCAACAATAACGCGGAAGCCATCGCGGGCTTCGGGGTATTCCTGCAGGAAGAGGTGACCCAGGGCGTGCCAGTATTCCGCATTGATGAGGAAGGGACTGCGGGAGTGTTCGGTCATCAGTTTGGAGAACGTTTCCATCGATTCCCGAATTTGGGACATCTGGAACTGCGAATAGCCTTTCATGTAGAGCATGTTATCTGTGGATACGTGCTCCGGGCTGACCTTGAGTGCGCGGTCAACCAACTCATCACATTCAAACCAGCGTTCCAGACTGACCAGCAGACCCGCTGCGTGCAAGGTGAAATCGTCCCAGTACTCTCCGCCTTCGGGATACGCATCCATGTACTGCTGTGCGATTTCCCAGGCGCGGTAGTATTCCTGACCCTGGAAAGCAGCCATGTAGGCGGAATACATGGCTCGTTCCGCCAATTCGTGATCGGGGTTGATCTCGTGAATTGAGAGATAGAGCTGAATGGCTTCTTCCCAGCGTTCCAGCTGGTAGTACACATCCCCTAAACGAATGCGGAGTTCCAGGTCATAGTCCGGAACGGCTTCCAATTCATCTTTGGCCCCTTCGTAGCCTTCAAGTTGAAACTCGAGCATACGCACACGTCGGTTGCCGTCACTGAATCCTGTCTGAACCCGTTTCAGGTCACTGATCATCTGCTGTGTAACCATAATGCGCTCTTCGATGCGCAGGGAGAGTTCAGAGAAGGGAATAATCAGACGATACATGAGCAGCGCCTTGTCGGGCAGCTCCAGTTCGTAGAGACGGTCGCCTTCTTCCAGAAGGGTCATATGCAAGCCTACATTGTACTTCGCGTCGGTGGTGTACAACTGAGGAACTACCGCGTAGAGGTCTGAATAGCGTTCCAGACGAATCAGACAGGTAGAGAGCTGAGCGGCGGCAGAAAAACGCACTGTGGCGTCCGGACCGCGCTGGAAGAGCCACTGAAAGTGGGGGATGGCGGGTTCCCACATTTCCAATTGGAAATAGGCTTCTGCCATAAGCTGATGGCCCATCTGCACTTCACCATAGGGAACGCCCCGGGTGCGGATCACTGCAGGAACGGCCTGGAGAATGCCTTCGTAATCTTCCTGGTAGAGAAAACTCTCTCCAAGCATGAGTCGGGCCTTCATGGCATTGGCGTGATTGGGGAAGCCGCGGACAAAATCTTCAAAGGTCCCCGCAGCCTCACCATAATCCTCCTGCATGATGTGACAGACCCCTTTGGCGTAAAGACCATAGCCGTAAACGATGCGGGCACTGGGATCGACACTGAACATGCCGCGGATCACCGGGAGGGTGTCTTCCAGAATACTGAGAGCTTCTCCGTATTCTTCTGAGGAGATTTTCCCAGGCACCTCCCGAATTGCATTCAGGGCCCGGTTGTATTCACGCTGCTCCTGGGAGACCTGCGCCACTGCGGGCGGAGAGAAGCTCAGGAACGCGACACAAAAAAGAAGTAACGATGAAAGTCGTATGGGCATGTTTCGTTTTACAAAGAGGAGGGTGGATTGTTAAACGGAAAATGACGTCAACAGATCATTTCGGTATAACTGATTCACCGCATCCACATCCATGCCATGGCCCGCTTTGTAGCTGCTGATTTTTCCGAGGAAATGTCCGCGGTCGAT
Organism: Verrucomicrobia bacterium UBA6056; assembly: GCA_002429005.1. GTDB lineage: Bacteria > Verrucomicrobiota > Kiritimatiellia > SS1-B-03-39 > UBA6053 > UBA6056. Next base: position 5,100 of record DIYK01000005.1, on the reverse strand, counting down.
CAAGGCCACGGCTGCGAGTAGATCCAGAACCGCGCGATGCCAGGAGGCTTCCAGGGATTTGCCCTCATGCATGAGTCCCGGGACGTTGTGATATTTATGTTTTCCGGCCACGAGAACGTTCTGGTTGGTGTAGCCCAGGTTGCGGACATCCGCAAAGACTTTGCCCACGGTTTGGCAGTAGAGTTTCTTCTGAAAGCTGGTGTTGGTCCGGGCGTGAGCCCCGTGGCGGAAACTGCTGCGGTTGAGAACAAAGCGAATGCGTTGTTGCCCAATGGCGGTGGGAAAATCAATGCCCACATCCAATTCGAGGCGGGGGTTGGAAGCTTCAGCTGGTTCGAACACCAGCAGTTTGCCTCCATCCTGGCTGAAGGCCACGGGTTCTTTGACGGTGACGTAGCGCATGGGGTAATCTGATTCCTGCATGCCGGCTTCTTCCATGGCCTCCACCAGGGGCATGCTGCCTACATCAAACAAAGGCGGGTCACCGGAATCGATCCGGATGACAACATCATCAATTTCCATCCCCATGCGGAGGGCAATGATATGTTCCACCAGACGCACATAGTTATGAGGTGAACCGCTGCGGAGCACGATGTTGCTCACAATGGCGCCGGTGGTCCATACATTATGGATCCCCACACCAATGCGCAGCGAATCCGGAAGGTCGGCGCGATCAAACCACCAGCCTTCCCGTTCTGTGGGCAAAATTTCGATGGTTCGGGTTTCTTTACCGAAGAAGGTGCCGGGACCCTGAACGGTAACAGCTTTGGCAACGGTGCGGCGGCGGGTGCGCAGAGGCAGGGGATCCTCCTCAATGCGTTCCTCATCCACGGGCATATTCATCAACGTGTCCCAGGAGGCCCGAGCATCTGCATGATGGCCACTGACGACGTTTTTGGGGAGTTCTGACATGCGGTAATTTGAACCCAAATCTTGTTGAGCTGACAAGTCCATATCCTGAAAAAGAAATGGAGCAGGTTTTCAGCTTGCTGGAAGCCAAACTGACCACGCTCCTTTCTTGATTTCAGCCCCGAGCCGTCTAAGCTTTACCTATGAACGACGCCTATAGCTCTCAGTTGCCCTCCGTTGATTACCTGCGCAAGCGAGCCAAGCTTCGAATGCCGGGTTTTGCTTATGATTATCTGGAGGGGGGCTGTTTCAACGACATCAACCGGGAGCGGAATCGTTCTGAGTTGCGTGACTGTCAGTTGCGTCCGGTTTACTTGCGGGATTTCGAGGGCGCTACGTTGACTACGGAGCTTTTCGGAGAGAGCTATGACGCTCCTTTTGGGGTGGCCCCGGTAGGCTTGCAGGGGCTGATGTGGCCGAATTCCTGTCAGATTTTGGCCAAAGCGGCTGCTTCGCACAACATTCCTTTTTGCCTGAGCACGGTGTCTACGGCGAGTATTGAGGAAATTGCAGAACTGAGCCAAGGGAAAAGCTGGTTCCAGTTGTACCATCCTGCTGAGGATGAGTTGAGGGATAAGTTGCTGAGCCGTGCTGCAGATGCCGGGATGAAGGTACTGGTGGTTCTCGCCGACACGCCAACTTTTGCCTACCGTCCCAAAGAAATTCGCAATGGATTGTCCATTCCTCCGCAAATGTCTGTGCGGAATGTGTTGCAGATGTTGGGGGCACCTTTTTGGTGTGCGGGTCAGTTGCAGTATGGAAAGCCGGAATTCAAAACCATGTCCCCCTATATGCCTCCCGGAATGAATATGAAGCATTTGGCTTTGTTCATGAACAAGACCTTCAACGGCCGTTTGACCATCGACAAGCTGAAAGCCATCCGCGAAAAATGGCAGGGCAAACTGGTGATTAAAGGCATTGTGAATCCGGAAGATGCGGAAGCCGCCATTTCAGCCGGTGTGGATGGAATGATTGTCTCCAATCATGGCGGGCGACAATTGGATGCAGGTGAATCTACGATTAAACCGCTGACCCGCCTGGCCAAGGAATTTGGCGATCGTACGACGCTGATGATGGATGGTGGCGTTCAGTCCGGACCCGATATTGCCTGTGCCATAGCCAGTGGCGCAAAATTTGCCTTCCTGGGGCGAACCTTCATGTACAGCGTGGGTGCCTTGGGAGATCGGGGAGGCGAACATGCGATGATCATGCTGAAACGACAAATGCAACAGATCATGGAGCAGTTAGGTTGCCCGGCAGTGGATCAGTTGCCCCAACACTTGATTGAAGAAGGGCTCGGCCAATAGGGTTAGCCTTTTGGGCTGTTCTTTGTGTCTACTCCACAGCCAGCCAAAGCTGCCTGATCCACCTCCTTAGGGGGTAACCACCAGAGGAAATGGCTTCGTGGGGCAGCGTTCGCCCCGTTCATTTTCAAACACGGCATAGATCGCATGTACCCCGGGTGTGGGCTGCTTCCAGTTGGCCTCCCAGCTGTCGGGTTCTCCGGCTTCGACTGCGCTGCCTGTGGCAATACAGAGGCTACCGGCATAAAAGCGTACCTGTTTCACGTTCTTGAACCAATAGGATCTGGCCTCCAGATGAAGGAAGTGACTGGATGAATGTGGAGCGGGTAATTCGCGGCTGGCAATATAATCCACGGAATCGCAATAGGGGCTTCGGAGCATGACTGCATTTTGCCGGGGGGCGTAACTCTGCCAGGCTTTGGCGAAGGATTCATCGATAAACCAACTGTATGCGGCCCGCTCTTCTTCCGCCAGATCCCGGGCTGGGTGAATTTCCGGCTGCCAGGTGCTCCATTTTTCGGCTCCTGTCAACATGCCCAACCATCCTGCAGCCAGAGGAATTTCACGCAAGATTGGATCCGTTTCCAGTGGGTTCCAGCTTGGATCCAAACGTGCCTTCAGAGCCGAATCCACATGAAAAAGCATGAGGTTTTCATAGTTGCCCTCAAAATGCGATAATCCCCATTGTCCGGCCAAGGCGATCCGAAACCCTCGTGCGCGGATGGTATCGATCTCATGGAACCAGGCGTCTTTTGCCAGAGCATCTTCGTCTCCTTGTACGATCAGCATGGGGATCGCTTTGACCCGGGAATCTTCCGATTTGAACAGTGGAGCCCAGTTCGGTGAGGTGCCTCCTGCGCCCAAGGCGATCATTCGGTCGGGAAGCTGTTCTGCGAGGCTGAAGCTGTAGCCTCCTCCTCGTGAGAATCCGAAGCTACAGAGTGCTGCATGTTTTAATTCAGGTCTCTGACTCTGTTCTGCCAACTGATCCAGGGCCGCCAATAGGTCAGCCGCTACCGCAGCGTTCCCTTTTTTCAGCAGGGCACCTTTCCGGTTATCGGTTCCGATTAATGCCACCTGCCAATGTTGTGCGGCGGCCTGCCAGGCGGGGCGTTCCGCAAAATGTCGGTAATCCCAGTTGGCTCCCATTGAAGCGATGATCACAGCTCGAATGGGTTCGCTACTCTTTGGAATCCAGGCACGATATCCCAGTTCCAGATCACGGATCTCCACATAATCTCCCTGCAAGGCCTGTTGTTTCTCATGTGTTGAGGTTTGCAGGGCTTTTGGGCTCCTGCATGAACTGAGCAGGAGGACGAAGACAAAAGGGAATAGGCGAAACTTCATAGACATTCCTCGGGAGACAGGTGTTGACGGAACTAGATCGCTACCCCGTATGGAAACCAGGGTTAACTCATGCGGAGTCTTTTCTGTTGAATGCAGAGCATTTGCCGGAAATCCGGCTTAGGGCGGTCGGGTTCAAGGAAGTTTCATCCCCTCAAGCCGGATCCGGGGCTGCTGATATTTCTGGAACAGCAGGCTGCCTTTTTCCGGTATTACCCGCTGGGCCGTGATGTGCAGGGACCGATGTTTGGTCGAAGCCGTTTGATCTGTTCAGCGGATCAGCGTGGGTGCATCCAGGCGGGGCCGTGGCCTAGTTGCTGGCGAAGTTCCTTAAGTTTGGCTTCGGGCGGAGGCTTGCGGAGGCGGTGGTTCTGTTCCAGAAACAACGTGGAAAGGGGCAGCGGTTCTACCCAGAGCTTGGTGAGTGCTTCGTCGCGATGGAAGTGGTTTCCCGCAATGTGAACCTGCTCAGGCTTTAGGGTGGCCGCTTTCCGATTCAGGCCGGATGACAGGTAAATATGGGGGCCGGAATTATTCAGAAAGAGATTTTCCGAAATGCGACAGTTTTTGACCTGCACATACCCGTTCGCCGGGCTGTTAGGAATACCGGCGTGCAGGGCAATGATGCCGCCGTCCCGCCCTCGTAGTTGCTCAAATCGGTTTCTCAGGATGTGATGATCTCTGCCCATGACCCGGACGCCCCCGCTGCCAGCTTTGTGCTCTCCATGAAATAGATTTTCTTTGACCAGACAACGATCCCCATGTCGTAGGGTTAGTGTTCCGGAGCAACGAAAAAAGACATTGCGTAGATACTGATTGTCACAGGATTTGTTAGAGATGATTTCGATTTCGCCCTCACAGGATTCAAACCAGTTTTCCGTGACTTGGCAGCTTGCGGAGAGATGGCTGGTGGCACTGGTGCCAATGCGAATCAGTTCGTAGCCGTTGGCATGTCCTGGCGGGCGCTGGGTAAACAGATTGCGTCGGATAACATGTGCAGCGCTTTTCCCTTCGCGTAACCAGACGCAGAGGGTGACGCCTGAGTGCTTCTGGCCGGAAAAGGTGCAATGCTCCACCCGATGCCGCTCTCCATAGAGCGAGACCCACATATAGCGGGTTTCCTGTTTGGGTGGGTTGTAGTTGATGATGGCCGTATTGCGTAACACGCAGTGCTGTGCATGGTTTCCACGATCATCCCGGAAGGAGATCACTGCTCCCTCGCTCAGGCTGCCGTCCTTGAACAACAAATCCTCGACATGCAAATGACTTCCGGAGAGGCTGAGTCGTGAGCTGCCCGTTAGCTTTACCTGACCCGGGGTCTCCGCACGCAGAATGATGGGTTGTTCTGCGCTGCCCTTTGCCCGCAGAGAGAAGGCTTGATCCACATAGGTCCCATCCTCCAACACGATGATGTCGCCGGGCTGGAGGCGGGGCAAGAGCTGTTCTAATGCCTTCGCTGACGAAATGGAGTGGCTTGCGGCGGGGCAGCTAGCACTCCACCAGGACAGGATGATGAAGGGCAGAATGATGTTTGGAAGGGAGA
>DIYK01000107.1 GCA_002429005.1 Verrucomicrobia bacterium UBA6056 | reverse complement strand
CCGCAGGGACTGCGGGACTACAGTTCATTTCCCGCAGGGACTGCGGGACTACAGCCCATTTCCCGCAGGGACTGCGGGACTAGGCCCCATTCCGCCGCTGCCGCAGCTCCGCGAACACCTCTGCTGGCTTCGTTCCCGCCCGAAACCCAACGGCTTCAGCTACTTCCGGGCGATCGGCACCTAAAAACAGGTTTCGCTGCAGCTGCTGCTGCAAGGAAAGCGGCATGCCACAAGCCTCCCGGGTCTGCCCCAAGGCCTTCAAGGCCTCTTGGTACCAAGGCTCCTCCGGCATCAGCTTGGCGGAAAACTGCAGATTATCCCCTGTGTAGTCATGCCCGCAGAACACCCGCAACTCGCCAGGTAGCGATTTCAGTCGCTGCAGACTCTGCCAGAAACGGGGGGCGGGTCCCGCAAACATGCGCCCACAGCCACAATCAAAGATCAGATCACCGCAGAACAACAGCTTCGCCTCCCGCAGCACAAAACAGATATCCAGATCACTGTGGCCTGGAGTTTCCAGCACCTCGGCCTCCAATCCTTGCCAGGAGAGCCGCTCGCCCTCATGCACACGGCGGTAGTCCCGGAAAATCGAGAGTCCCGGCGGCCCCAGCAGCGACAGCGACGATGGCAGAGAGGGCAGACCACGCACATGATCATGATGGCCATGAGTGAACCAGACCTCGCGAAGCTGGATCTGCTCACGGGCGCAAAGAGCCATCAGTCCCGGACCGTCCGGAAGATCAATCGCCAACCCCTCCCCTTCCCGCTCCAGGAGCAGAGCCACATTATCATCACCCGCACGCCAAAACCACAGGGTTCCTGGATTTAGGTCAATTTGCGACAGCTCAACAGGGACTTTGCTCAATAAAAATACCGCTTTTTGGGTGAAAACTGCATTCCGGGACGAAAAAAAATGTCAGGAATTTCATCGTAATCAAGGAAAATTATGCTATGATATGCGTCCTTAATTGGACAAGTCCATTGTCCTATAAACGTCACGTTTAAGTAAGAGAGAAGCCTGGACTGAGGTATGATTATTCTTCACGCGAGTTACGCGGACCATCATTTGCATTTTTGGGGTGAGAAACCCGTAGACGACATGGAAGAGGCCGGCAAAACCAAAAGCCGGAAGAAAGTTCAGATGTTTCCCTACGATGCTGGGGAAGAAACGCTGAAAGAAATTCTCAGCGAAACCCTGTTTGACCGTAGCATCCGCCGTCAGGATCCTGTCATCCGCTCTGTCTGGGTACCCAGCTCCAGTGATACTGCTCTGGCTTCGAGCCCTCTTTTGAGCAAAAACCCGGTTGCGCACCGGGATGTGGATCTGAAGCCTTGGAATGTGACCACCATGAGCCTGCCTCTGGAAAGCACCATTGGTTTCCTGGCAGCCTTTGTTGGCAAGGAATTGCTCAGCACCGGGGTGATGGGGGGCGCAGATTTGGCCTTTTGGACCAAAGTCATGCGTTTCGCAGGCGCTCTCGTTGCCCGTCAGGAATATCTTCCCGGCCTGGAACGGACCAAAGCCGGAGGCATGGAAGCCATTTGGGAACCCATTTTCCTGGGCAGCGATCTGGATTACCTCAATGAGATGATTGAGGCTATGCCCAATGCCTGTGGTTGTATGCCCGGCATCAAGGATCAGGATAAGGCTCCCCGCCTGTATCCATCCACCTACGTCCGTGAATTCATCACCCAAATCGTCGATTATCTTTCCCGCTACTCCATCTTCACGCAGCAGCAAAGCAGCTGGCCGAAGAGCTTTCTCAGCGACCCGGGCACGGAATTCGACAGTTTGCATGATCACTGGCTGAATGCCTTGGTGACCGAGGAGCCGATTCTACCAGATGCGGAAGAAGATCTCCGTGACCTGCATCAGCAGATCCGCGAGTGGCGCAAACCCATTTCGCTCTCGGCCAGTACCCCCTTCCGGCTCTGCCTGAGCTTGCAGGAACCTGCCAAACCGCGCAAAAATGCCAAAACGGCCAAAGCACCGGTTTGGAAAGTAACCTATTCCCTGCAATCTCTCAGTGATCCAGAGGTCCACATCCCCGCCTCCCACGTGTGGAGCCCACGGGATGAGGAGTCCTCGGTACTCAATAGTGAATTTTTTGATGCCAAAGAGTTCATGCTCTCCTCCCTGGGAATCGCGAGTACGATCTGCCCCCGTATTGAGGAAAGCCTCCATCATGATGCCCCGACCGGCTATGATCTGGATACCGATGGCGCCTACGAATTTCTGACGCAACGTACCCTGGCCTTGGAGCAAGCTGGTTTTGGTGCCCGCACTCCGGAGTGGTGGCGTCATGGCGGCACCGCCCAACGCCTGGGTACCCGGGCCATTCTGGATGGACCGGCTGAGAACACCGGCGGCGTGACCAGTGCACCCAAAAAAGGAAGTCGGAAGAAGAAGCCCTCAAGCAGTACCGGATTCAGTATGGATCAGGTTCTCGAGTTTAATTGGCAGGTCACCCTGGGTGGGGAACCCGTCAGCACAGAAGAATTGGAATCTCTGGCAGAATCCAAAGTGCCGCTTGTGCAAATGCGTGGTCATTGGATCCAGCTCGGTGAATCTGAAATTGACCGGGCCTTGGCCCTCGCCCGCAGCGAAGAAAAAGCACAGGCCCCCCTGCGGGATATCGTGCAAATGGCTCTCGGTTCCGCAAAATCTCCGGATGAATTCAAATTCGATGGGATTCAGGCCACGGGGTGGGTTGAAGAATTTCTACAGCAGCTTCAAGGAGGTCACAGTTTTGAGGAACTGGGCATTCCCGACGGCTTGGATGGCGATTTGCGTCCCTATCAGGCCCGCGGTTTCTCCTGGCTGGCCTTCCTGCGCAAGTGGGGGCTGGGCGCCTGTCTCGCTGACGACATGGGTTTGGGTAAAACCGTTCAGGCACTGACACTCATTCAACATGAATGGGAACAGGGCAACCGCAAGCCCTACCTGATCATCTGTCCGACCTCCCTGACCGGAAACTGGCAGAAAGAGGCCGTTCGCTTTACGCCGAACCTGCCTGTACTCGTTCACCACGGGGTCAACCGGAATAAAGGCGCGGCCTTCAAGAAGGATGCCGAGAAATTTGCGATCATTATCAGCAGTTACTCCCTCTTGCATCGGGATATTGAGATTCTGAAAACCATTGACTGGGGTGGCGCGATCCTCGACGAAGCCCAGAACATCAAGAATCCCAAGACAAAGCAGGCCCGATCCGCTCGTTCCATTAAAGCGGATAACCGCATTGCGCTTACCGGTACGCCCATTGAAAACAATGTAGGCGATCTCTGGTCCATTATGGAATTCCTGAACGAAGGCTTCCTGGGAACTCAGGCAGACTTTAAACGGAACTTCCTCTTGCCCATTCAGGCGAATCGAGACCAGGAAACGATTTACAAACTGCGGAACTTGACCAACCCCTTCATCCTCCGCCGTCTGAAGAGCGACCGAAACATCATCAAAGATCTTCCCAAGAAGATGGAGATGAAGACCTACTGTAACCTCTCCAAAGAACAGGCCGCCCTCTATCAGGCCCTGGTTCAGGACGTGGAAAACGCTCTCGATAATACAGAAGGCATTCAGCGCAAGGGCTTGGTTCTGGCAACCTTAACCAAGCTGAAGCAGATCTGTAACCACCCGGCTCAGTATCTGAATGAAACTTCCCCGCTCACCGAACGCAGTGGAAAACTGGCTCGTCTGACCGAAATGCTGGAAGAAGTGATTGAAGTCGATGAGCGGGCCCTGATCTTTACCCAGTTCGTGGAAATGGGCAAACTCATGCAGCAACATCTGCAGGATACCTTCGGTCACGAAGTGTTGTTCATGCATGGCGGTGTGGCGAAAAAGGCACGTGATAAGATGATCGACCGCTTCCAAGAGGAAGATAACGGCCCCCACATCTTCATCCTGTCCTTGAAAGCCGGCGGTACCGGTTTGAACCTGACCCGCGCGAACCATGTGTTCCACTTTGACCGCTGGTGGAACCCGGCTGTGGAAGATCAAGCCACCGACCGAGTCTACCGTATTGGCCAGAAGAAGAATGTGCAGATTCACAAATTCCTCTGCGCCGGCACTCTCGAAGAACGTATCGATGAGATGATTGAGCATAAAAAAGGCGTCGCTGACAGTATTGTGGGCAGTGACGAAGCCTGGCTCACCGAACTCTCCACCGATGACCTTCGCAACCTCTTCAAGCTCCAGCAGGACGCGATCGGAGAATAAATTATGTCTGAATCTACCTCTACCCGGGGCGGAGGACGCCCTCTCACCGCACACGGTGGTATCCGTGCTCAGACCAAAAGTCGTAAAGTCGGCAAAAACTGGTGGACCAAACGCTGGATGGCCGTGCTGGAAAATCATTACATGGGTGCCGAGCTCCCCCGTGGCCGTGCCTATGCTCAGGCAGGTCAGGTGCTGGCCCTGAAGATTGAAAACGGCACCGTCTCTGCGGTCGTACAGGGTTCCCGCGAAAAGCCACACAAGGTTGAAATTCGTTTTAAACCTGCCCCGAAAACGCAGTGGGGCAAACTGACCACCCTGCTCTCCAGCCGGGCGATTTATGCGGCGAAACTGCTTTCCGGACAGATGCCGGAATCGATCGAAGAAACCTTTGAGGAAAATGGCGTATCCCTTTTTCCCAAGGACATTAACGATCTAGAGACCTCCTGCACCTGCAAATTGGGCGGCCTTTGCCGGCACATCATCGCGGTCTACTACCTGCTTGCGGAAGAGTTTGACCGGGATCCCTTCCTGTTCATGCGTCTGCGCGGATTGGACCGGGATCGCCTCATTGCTAACATTGGCAAAAGCATCAAACGGAACCCCCGTCAGATTTCCGATTACCTGGACCTGGAGCTGCATAGCGGACCCCGGGAAGCGCCACGTCCGCTGACCACCGAAGTCAGCCACTTCTGGAACGGGGGTACGCTGAACGAAGATAATCTCGAGGATGTGCGTATTCCGCCCTCCCCCGGCGCCTTGTCCAAACACTTGGGCCATTTCCCCATGTGGCGCGGTGAAGAGCGTTTTCTCGATGCATTGGAGCTGGTCTATAAAAAGGCTTCAACCAACGGGATGAACGTATTTATGGGGGACTGGTAATTCCATGAAAAACCCTCCTCCTCCTTCCCGATTCCTGCTCATTGCGCTGGGCGGCTTTTGTCTGGCTGCGTTTTCCGCAGTCACTCTGAAAACCCAGGCAGAACAGCTGGGTCGCATGCAGTTCATGCTCTGGGGCTTTTTCATGATCGCGGGCTGTGTGTTTACAGCCCGTGGGCTGATGGCCTACAATAAGCATAAACAGCGCTAAGGATTTTTCTGAATGAGGTTCTACCGTAAGCGGGATCTCATGGCGGGTGCGGCGACCAGTATCGCCGCTTTTTTAGTGTATGTACTGCATCTGGCCCCTTCCGTTACCATGGAGGATGCGGGAGAACTCATCGTTGCAGCGGACTATCTGGGAGTTCCTCACCCCCCCGGCTACCCTCTTTGGACGGTGTTAGCCTGGTTCTTCCAGTGGATTCTCCATCTGGACAGCTTTCGAGGCTATCCGAACCCGGCACGTTCTGTTGCGGTCATGAGTGCGGTATTCGGCTCGCTGGCCAGTGGGCTTTTGGCGATGTGTATCAGCCGCACACTCCGGTGGATTCAGCCTCGGCTTCGCAAAGAAAACTTCAGCATGAGCAGCTGGCTGCTCCCAGGTCTTGTCGGGTCCATCGTCGCCTGGCTCCTCTTTTTGCTCCCTTTTTCGCTCAGCCTTGCCCTCAACAGTTTCCTGGGTTCCATCTGTCTGCTGATCATAACCTATGGCAGTCTGGTCAACGCGGAGGAGAAAGCCGCATGGTTCGCGAAACTACCTTCCGCCGCACACTTCGGAAAAGCTCTCGCCGGCTGGGCCTTGGCTCAAGGCTGTTTGATCGCCGTATGGCGTTGGGTCATTCTTCCCCAATCCATGGTTGTGCTTCCTCTGGCCATCGCATTGCAGCTGCTGCTCCTGCTCCTGTTTCTGGCCTCGGATTGGCTTATGGGCTGGGTGGCCCGACGACTGCATCAGGCTCCCTCCCCTGCCCGCTCAGGGGCTGATGTTCTCAGTGGCATCGCGGGGGGGCTGCTCTTTGCCTTCTCCCCCTTGCTCTTTTCACAGTCGGTCATCGCGGAAGTGTATAGCCTCAATGCCTTTTTTGTGAGTCTCCTGCTGACCCTGGCCCTCTCCTACATTCACTTGCCGCGAACCCGCACCTTGTACCTCATGGGTTTTGTCTTTGCACTGGGTCTGACCAACCATCAAAGCCTGATGTTCCTGGCCTTGTTTCTGGTCGCGGCGGTCGCGGCCTCTGGGAACAAGCGGCTCTTACGGGATGGCCTGCTGCTAGGCTTTCTCGGTGTGGCAGCCGCGTTGGTATTCAAAGCCGTTCAATACCAACAACTCGGGGATAGCGCGGCGACCCGGTTCTTTATTCTGTGCCTCTGCTTCTGCGCAGTCATTTTGTTGATCCTGCTCTTCTCCAGAGGCTGGGCCATCCCCAGTTGGCGAAAGCTGCTCTGCTTGGTTGCCTTGGGGAGTCTGGCACTGTCTTTCCATATCTACATGCCCATTTCCTCGATACAGAATCCACCGATGAACTGGGGAAATGCCCGGACCTCGGAAGGCTTTCGGCATGCTCTCTTCCGCGGACAATACGAGCGATTTGATGTCGCTGATAATTTCCGCAGACTGCTCAATGGCCTGCAGACAGAGATGCCGGAGAGCCTGCTCGAGGAGGGACAAGAGGAGGCCTTGAAACAGGCCTATGTGCGAAGAACCTTCTTCTTCCGACAGCTCGGAGCCTACTTCCAGGACCCCCATTCCAAATTTTCCATCGCCAATCAATTCAGTTGGCAACAACCCGGAGGAGAGGCAGACCCGAGCGGACATCGCCCCGCAGCACCGGAACGGAACATCCCTCTGGCCCTGCTGGGCCTCCTCCCCCTTCTGCTCTTCAGCCGTCTGCATGGTCGCGGACAGGGCTGGTTGCTCAGTACCGGCATCGCTTTCTTCTGTCTGTCTGTGCTCTTCCTCATCGTACAATGGCCCTCCCTGGACCTCAACGATCTCTGGGTAAAGCGGGTGCAGTACATTCAGGCCCATGCCATTTTCGGACTGTGGATGGGCTTGGGCGGAGCCATGCTGCTCCTGATTCTCTACGCCCTCCTTCCCAAACGCCCCCTGTTGTTTGGCGCGGGCCTCTTGCTGCTGGCCGGATATGTCGCCTTTCCCTTGCACAAAGAGTTTAAGGATCCACGCCACCATGAGCATCTGGGTAGCTCCTCTCAACGGGGAAAAGATTTTGGCTGGCAGTTTGGAATCTATCAGATGATGGGAGCCCGAGGCATTCTCCTCGATCATATCTATCAACAGAGCAGCAACCCCTATGCATTGATTGATCCGCAAACGATCACAGATCTGCGGGAACGGGGAATCCCAGCAGCAGCCCTGCAGGCCTTCGACCTCGCAGCAAGTAAAGATCTCCTGCCCTGGAGCCATCTGCGCCGCAAACTGGGCAAGGCCTATTCGGAACTGGATCGACATCAGCAACGCATCGTTCGGGACTGCGCCGTACTTGCGGCATGGGACCCGCAGGAAGATGAGGGCTTTTGGCTCCCTGATCTGGACTATCCCCCGGAAATGGAAGAGGGAGCTCTACTCTTTGGGGGCACAGACCCGGGCCGTTTTGTCCCCACCTACATGATTTTCTCGGCCGAGCTGCGCCCGGATCTCTATTTGCTCACCCAGAATGCCCTCGCGGACGCCACCTATCTGGCCACACTTCGTGACCTGTATGGTGACGAAATTTACATTCCGGATCTCCTGGGAGGGAATCGCGCTTTTCGTGCCTTTGCCGATGAGCAACGCATCTTTGATCCGGGAGCCTTCCGCAGACTGATGGGTGGCGGGGGCAATATGCAGATCAGTGGGGTGGATCAGGTCATGGAGGTCAATAAATTCCTCAGTCGGGACATCTTCGAAGCGAATCGCGCCTCCCATGCCGTCTACCTGGAAGAGTCCTTTTTGCTGGATTGGATGACCCCGTATTTGCGTCCACATGGTTTGATTTTTAAACTGGAAGCGGAGCCTGTCACCCTGGGCCCGGAAGACATGCAGCAGGATCTGCGCTTCTGGGAGGCCTTCATTGAACACACGCAACAGGAGCCTCGCTGGAGCCGCTACCGCCGCACCCTCCCCGCTCTGAAAACCCTATCCAAACTTCGCCTGTCTCAAGCCTGGAATTATTACGAACGAGGTCACTGGGATATGGCCTCCCACGCCGCAGAGCAGGCCCTGAAGCTGTACCCCTCCAGCCCGGAAGCGGTGTTTAAAGTGACCGACATGTACAGTCGCATGCTGCGCTTTGATGAAGCCGAAGCCCTGGTACATGCCTTTGAACCCTTTGATCCCTCCAACCCGCAAATCCCATTGGCCCGCAACTCGCTGAAGACCCTGCGGGGCTTGCAGCAACAGCGTGTGCAGGCCGAGGCCGAATTTGCCCGTCAACCCAGTGGCAATGGCGCGCTGAAACTCGTTCAGTTGTATTCACATCTCAAACAGGAACGGGAAATGGAGGAAATGCTGGCGATCCTGCTGAGTATGGATCGACTGAGCGTCGATTTTTACATTCACCTCGCCACGTTCCTGCAACAGGAACGGAATGCCACCTGGTACCCGCGGGCATTGGAAGCCTGGTCAAGCAAAGCGCCACAGGATCCCCGCCCGGAAATCGCCTTGGCCGCCGTCTCTCTCTCTGCCGCGGACTATACCCAGGCCTTCCGCCATTTAGCGGAAGCCATCCGTAGGGAACCCATCCGAACCCGATTGAACCTCGCCCAAGATCCCCGCTTTATGGATATCGCGCATTGGAGTCAGTTCCAACAACTGCTGCAGGTCCCGGAGCGCCTGCAAGGTCAACCCTGAAGCTAGGAGGGCTACTCCTCGAGATCAAAATCGTATTCGGGGTACAACTCTTTCATGCACTCCGGACAGATCCCATGGCTGAATTCAGCCTCACTGTGCTCCTGAATATAGGCCTCCAACATTTGCCAGTCTCCGTCATCTGTGCGAACCTTTTTACAGTGAGCACAGACCGGGATAATTCCTTGCAGGCGTTTCAACTCGGAGAGAACACGTTCCTGATCGGCTATCACCGATAGCTTTTCCTGTTCCAGCTGTTTTTGTTCATCAATGTTACAAATGAAGCCTTCCAGCATTTCCGTCCCATCTTCCCCCTGAACCAGAATCCCCTGCTCCCAGACCCAAACATATCCGCCTTCCTTTCGGCGGAGACGGTACTGAAAATGAAAACGGCGTTTCCCCCGGTTTCCAGCAGCCACCCCCTCAGCCACCAACTCCTGGTCCTCTGGATGAATTAATTCCCCAAAGACCTGGGTTCCCCCTACCTGCAGTTCGGCACTGCGAAAGCCGGTTAAATCAAAGGCCCCCTCGCTGATGTATTCCATCACCCAATCCCCACCGTCATTATGACATCGGTAGGCCATTCCCGGAAGATTCCCGATCAGGGTATTCAACTTGCGTTCCAGCTGTTGCTGTTGCTGCAGAAAGCCTTTTTCTTTTTCCCGAAGCAGGCCCTGATACTCGATAAACAGCAAGCCAAACACAAACAACAATTCCAAGGGCCCCACCAATAGCCAAAAAGACTTTGAACCGCTGTCTTCAGCTAACGCCCAGAGCGTGATAAAATAGAACACCATCAAGATCAGCAGCAGAACCCGGCGAAGAACGGTCGTGTGTTTGAAGGGCAAATCAGCCATAGCTTATGCTGAGCAGATGCGGTTCTGAAGTCAAGGCGCAGACTCAGGGAACTCCATCGGAGCTGCATCTCTACGACTTGAAAAAATTGTGCCTGCCCCGACTCTTAACGACCATGCCGAATCATCAGCTTTTCACCCATCCCCGTTTGCCCGCCCCGGCTCCAGGGGAAGGCTGCAGCCTGCCCTCTCAGCCGCTGTCCGCACTGGCTTTGCTGTTGATGCAATGGCGTGAAGATGGTGCCCCACCCACGCTCGCTGTAACCGATTCGCCCCGGCAGTTGGAAAAACTCTATCAGGACCTGCATAGCCTGAGTGGCGGCCATAGCGCGGACTACCTCTATTTCCCTGCCTGGGAGGACCTGCAGGGCAGTGACCTGCGAGGAAACAGCCCGGAAATTGCCGGAGACCGCTTACTCTGCCTCTCCACGCTCCGGCAAAACCCTGATTCCTTCACCTTGCTCTGTCCAGTGCAGGCACTGATGCAGTCTGTGCCCTCTCCGGAAAGTCTGGAGCGCCGTTCCCTTCGCCTCAGCCTGGGTTCGGAACAGGATCCAGAAGCCCTCTGCGAAACCCTCATCGAGTGGGGCTATCGTTTTGAAGCTGAGGTCATGGACAAAGGAGAAGCCGCCCGACGCGGCGGGGTTCTCGATCTCTGGCCTCCACAGGAGCCCTCGCCCCTGCGTCTGGAATTCTTTGGCAATGAACTGGATTCCCTGCGCAGTTTCGATCCGGCCACGCAACGTTCTGTAGATAATCTGACCACCTTGGAATTGCTGCCCGCACGGGAACAGATTCCCGAAGCCACCCACAGCCTCTTTGAATATCTGCCTCCGACCTGTCGGGTGCTGTTGATCGAAGAACCCACCCTCTTCGATCACGCAGCCCTGTTTGCCGAAACTCAGGAAGAACCCCTCATGGATGCCGGGGATCTCCAGCTCAAATTGAGCGGGATCTGCGGGGGCGGTTTGTTGGCCACCGGCGCGGGATTGACTGCACCGGAACTGGACCTTCCCCTGTCCGCCTTAGCCGGCTTGCAGGATCTCCACGTGGATGGCCTGGTACGGGATCCCGTGGAAATCGAACGGCAACGCATGCTCGAGCAGTGGCGGGGCCGGGTGAAAGCGGGTGGCGAGGTGCACCTCTTTCTCAATACCGATGGCGCGGTTCAAAGATTCCGGGATGTGTACGGCAAGCTGCTGAAAGGCCGATATGCCCTGAAACTGCATGAAGGCATGCTCTCCGAGGGCTTGGAGACCCGGGATGGCAAGCTCACCCTGGTTGCCGAATCAGATCTCTACGGCATACGCAAATCCCAGCGGAACAAGTACGATCCACATGCCAGCACCCGCAAAGGAAGACCTGCAGCGGGTGCGCGACTGACCGAATGGAATGATATCCAGCCCGGAGAATGGGTGGTGCATGTCGACCACGGCATCGGCAAATATCTGGGACTCTACCAGATTGAGGCTGCCGGACAGATCCAGGAAGTGCTGAGCATCGAATACGCCGAAGGCGCGCGACTGCATGTGCCCATCACTCAGGCCCACCTGCTCACCCGCTATATTGGCGTCGGCGCAGGAATCCCGGAGCCTCATGCGTTGGGGGATGGACGTTGGAGCCGACAGAAGGTCGTTGCGGAACAGGCCGTCAAAGATCTGGCGGCTCAGTTGCTGCAACAACAGGCCATTCGCGAGGCCCTGCCCGGACATGCCTTCTCCGCAGACAGCAGCTGGCAGGCGGAGTTTGAAGCGACCTTTCCCTTCACGGAAACCGTGGATCAGGAAGGCGCCATCGCCGCCGTCAAAAGCGACATGGAGTCCAGCAAACCCATGGACCGCCTGATCTGTGGGGATGTGGGTTACGGCAAAACCGAAGTCGCCATGCGCGCGGCCTTCAAAGCGGTCATGGACGGAAAACAGGCGGCCCTGCTGGTCCCCACCACCATTCTTGCCCTGCAGCATTATCAGAGTTTTCAGGAACGCATGGCCGCGTTTCCCATTCGAATCGAAATGCTCAGCCGCTTCCGCAGCGCGCAACAACAACGCGAAACCCTGGCCCGGATGCGCCGCGGAGAATGCGACATCGTTATCGGCACGCACCGCCTGACCTCCAAAGATGTGCAGTTCCAGGACCTGGGCCTGGTCATTATCGATGAGGAACAACGTTTCGGAGTCCGCCACAAAGAGCGACTGAAGGAAATGAAAGGTCTCGTGGATGTGCTCACCCTCAGCGCCACCCCCATTCCGCGAACACTCTATTTGAGCCTCACCGGCGCCCGGGATGTGAGCAACATTCAAACCGCACCCCGGGAACGGCTCCCGGTCAAAACGGAGGTACATTTGCATGACCTCGATGTCATCCGCAAGGCCATCCTCCGGGAGCTCAACCGCGGCGGGCAGGTATTCTTCCTGCACAACCGCGTACAGAGCATCGAAATCCTGCGAAGACAGCTGCTGGAAAAGGTTCCCGAAGCCCGGATCTCCGTGGCGCACGGCCAAATGCCGGAACGGCAGTTGGAGGACATTATGCGCCGCTTCTCCGAGGGGGAAAGTGATGTGCTGCTCTGCACCACCATTATTGAAAGTGGCGTGGATATGCCCAACGTTAACACCATGATTATTGACCGGGCAGATCGCTTCGGCCTGGCGGAACTCTATCAACTGCGGG
Organism: Verrucomicrobia bacterium UBA6056; assembly: GCA_002429005.1. Taxonomy (GTDB): domain Bacteria; phylum Verrucomicrobiota; class Kiritimatiellia; order SS1-B-03-39; family UBA6053; genus UBA6056. Next base: position 43,171 of record DIYK01000107.1, on the reverse strand, counting down.
GCCGGGTAGGCCGTTATAAACATCAGGCCTTCTGCCTGCTCCTGCTGCCTCCGGAAGGGGCCGGCCGCCAAATTTCCAAAGAACGGATTCGCGCGATTCAAAAGTACTCCCAACTTGGATCCGGTTTTAAAATTGCTCTGCGCGATTTGGAAATCCGGGGTGCGGGAAACCTCCTGGGTTCTCAGCAAAGTGGTCATATTGCCGGGGTGGGTTTCGACCTGTACTGTCAGTTACTGGAACAAAGCATTCGGCAACTGAAAAAGCTGCCGCCACAACGTCTGGCCGAATGCCGGGTCAGCCTCGATTTTCTGGACCTGTCGCCCTCCGCCAGTGGCGATGCAGCCTGCTGCCTGCCGGAGAGCTATCTGGAAGATGAAGCCTTGCGGGTTGAGCTGTACCGACGTCTGGCCGGGCTCGCCAGTTTGAAAGCCGTCAACGAACTCGAACAGGAACTCAAAGATCGCTTTGGAGAACCGGTGCTGGCGGTCAAAAACCTATTAAATCTGGCACGGGTTCGGGTTACGGCGTCCTTGGCAGGACTTCAGGAAGTGCGGGTCAAAGACCAGATTGTACATCTACGGCGCGGGGAAAGCTTCGTCAAACAGGGGCATCGCTTCCCACGCCTGGAGAAGAAAAAACCGACAGCATTGCTGAAAGAATTGATTCAACTGATCAAGACGCTGAGCGCGGATTCCTGAAACAAATCTCCCCAAGACCTCAGCTTCTCCTACATTTTTTCTCATCAGCTGGGTAGGACAGGAGAATGCTTGATTTCGCATTACGTTTCCGGGGGCTCCCTACCCTGCTCCTGCTTCTCTGTGTTTCCTGGCTGAGAGCGGCCGTGGATCCTCTTGCCGATTCAACAACGGGTAGCGCCAATTACCCGTACCGGCTGTATACGCCGGATACGGCCTCCAGCCAGAACCCTCTTCCTCTCATTGTCTTCCTGCATGGACTGGGAGAACGAGGGACCAATAACCAAACTCAGGTGCAACGCCATATCCAGCCGCTGCTGAATACCACGCAGGAAGAGGCAAACTACAAGGCCTATGTGGTGGCTCCCCAAAGTCCGACCGGCTGGTGGAACGGCAACTTGGTCGTGGGAATGGTACAGCATCTGATCACCAATCATCATATTGACCCCAAACGCATCTATGTCACTGGGCTGTCTGCAGGCGGTCAGGGCACCTGGAGATCCCTCGCAGCCGGGGGAGAGGTATTTGCGGCAGGAGTTCCTTTATCCGGAGTGGTGGACGTCAATTCCGCAGCGGCCATCGGAAGCCGGGGCACTCCAGTGTGGGCCTTTCACGGAGACGCGGACACGGTTGTGTCCCCCAACGACAGTCGTTACATGATTCAATTGATCAGTGCTGCAGGCGGAAAACCACGTTATACCGAACGCAGCGGATGGGGACACAGCAATTGGAGCAACATTTACTCCGAGAATAGTGGATGGACCGACAGCTATACGGGGGGAGATCCGGAAGATACCCGACTGGAGCTGTATGACTGGCTGTTCGCACAGGAACTGCGCCCGGCGCCGGCAGCAGCGCTCCTCGCTCCCGGGGAAGGTCTGCTCGTAGACTTTGGCGCATCCGCAACGACCTCCTCTCCAGACAGCAATGGCTTGCACTGGAATAACGCCAATGGGAGCGCCAGCACTCCGGGCATGATCTTCACCCAGATGAATACCACCAACGGCGATCGGACCCAGACCCGGATGGAACTGCTGAATGCCTTCCAGGGCGCCAATACTCAGGGCGTGGTCGATCAATCCCTTTACCCTCAGAACGCACAGTCTGACACCTGGTGGGAGGGAAGTCATGACGGGCATGCCCAGGCACTCCAGGAAGAAGCTGAAATTCAAGTGCAGGGACTGCACCCTAATGGCCGCTACCGCGTTCGCTTTTTCGCCTCCAGACAAGGTGCCGATGGCACAAACAGCCGCATGACCCGCTATAAGATTGCCACCCAGCACCGGGATCTCGATGCCACAGAGAACCGCAACCAACGCGTTGAATTTGCTGAAGTGGCCGCAGATGAACAAGGCCGCTTCAGCTTCACGGTAGGCGTCAGCCCCGACAGCAACAGCCGTTTTGCCTACCTCGGCGTTATGGAACTCTACTGTCTCAGCGAGGGACCGGGACGTTATTCCCATTATGTCTACGAAAAGCAACTGAGCGGAGCCGATGCCGCCTACAGCGGAGATGGGGACGGCGATGGAAATGGCGCGTATCTGGAATTTCTCACAGGAAGAGATCCCAGCCTGGCCGACCAACACACGCTCATGCAGCTTCCAAGGAATGAGGCGACACCGGGGATCCTCATCCCCCTGGCGGACGAACTCCAGGAAGGCCGCCTCTCTCTGGAACGATGCAGCAACCTGAGTTCAGCCCAATGGACTGAAGTCGCCTATTGGGATTTTGCCGACGCCAGCTCACAGGGCTGGACGCTGGAAACAGAACAAGGCAGGCGCCAGCTGCGCTACGAGCCCAGTCTCAACGAGGCTGAAGGCCAGTATTTCCGCCTCGTCGCCACCCCGCCGTCTGCGGAGGAATAATAAAATCCCCCCCGCCTTAAGCCCTCTCCGCCATCTGCTTCCGGCACCATTCGGAACAAAACAAGGTCCCGGCCATGGCCACGTTGAGGCTTTCCGCTCCGCCCAAGCGGGGAATGCTGAGACGCCGCGACAACAGCGCCTCCATCTCAGGACGAATGCCCTGGGATTCGTTGCCGAGGACAAGGATCCCCTCTTCCGGTAAGCTCTGCTGATAGAGATTCTCACCATCCAAAAACGCCCCGGCGCAAAAATGTTCCGCCGGCAACCCGGAGATCCACGCTCCCAGATCGCCCTGTTGCACGGAAACGCGAAAACAGGAACCCATGGAGGCCTGCAGCACTTTGGGATTGCTCCACTCCACACAGTCCGCACTCAGCAGCAAGCCGGCCAGCTGAAACCAATCGGCCAAACGAATGAGCGTGCCCAGATTGCCGGGGTCACGAATCCCATCCAGCGCCAGCCATTTGCCCGGCGGAGGCCAGGTCAGGTCGGGCTGCTCCGGAACTGCGCATAGCGCCAGCACGGGTGAGGGAGAATCCAGATGCCGGATCCGGGCCATGTCCTCTTCGCGGATACGCTTCACGGGTACTCCGGCGGGAGCCTCCCAGCTCTCCACAGCCCAAAGCCCCTCCAGCTTCCAGTCACTGTCCAGCAACTCCGTGACCAGCTTATTCCCCTCCACCACCGTCAATCCAAGAGAAAGGCGTTCCTTCTTTCTTCTCAGCGCCTGCAGGCGTTTCCGTTCAGCATGGGTCAGCGACATAGTCCCTACATAACTTATCCGCACCCGAAAAGGAACCCGATCCACAATCTGTTTCCCCCCCCTGTTGAAGACAGCTGCACCCGCGAACATGACCTACACACAACTCTGCAAACGAACAGCTAAGGGCTGCGTATTACCAATAAACACAATCCGCATCTCTTGAAAAGGCCTTGCCTATAGAGTCGGTTTCAAGAATAATGATGGATATCGAAACAAGAAATTAACCTAAAATTATAAATATCCAACCGAATCTATTTCGATATCTACCCTAAACGCGTGGATATCAGAAAATCTGATAATCACTTGTCGCAGAAATAAATTCCAATGCCGGACCCCCCCAGCTGTAGTAACAGAAGTCAGTTGATCCTGCGAGCCACTCAAGATAAAATAAATATCGTGCGCATCTCCGTCGTCGTTCCGCACATCTAGCCGGTCCGCGGGCTTACGCTCAATGAGCGCCACCCTTATCCGATACAATTATGAGCTACAAATACTTCTTTAACGACTATTACGAAGGGAAGGAAATTCCTAGCTCAGAGTCAGTGAACGCAGATAAATCGCAAATTCTTCACAGCATGGACTGCGTGCTCCATATGCCAGATAATTTTTTGGGGATCTTCAATTCAGAGGATCAATGCTTACAATTTATGGTTACAAAGGAAGGGGCGGTGACAATTGATATCCCAATACTGAAGGACGGATCTTATGTTGGCTCAAAATCAAAAACAACTTCACTTTCCGAATGTTTAGCCTTGGTTGAAGGACTGACGGGAGATGAAGATTTTGAAAATGTACTTACTGACGAAACATTAGCTGATGACCAAGCCACAGAGAAAGATTCCAAGAAACCTTGGTGGAAATTTTGGTTAGAAACCCTCATAACAGACCACCCGCCAAAACTCGCTACCGCTAATCCGGCCAGCCTAAAACCTTGTGAAGATAGCAAAAGACTACAGCCATGGCCAAATTCAGTTCGCCACAAAACGTTCTTGAGATGGCAGAAGACTACAGCCAAGGCCAAATTCAGTTCGCTGCAAAACGTTGTTGAAATGGCAAAACAGCATCCTGACTCTTTTTTCATACCGTCTCAGGAAGAGAGGGCCTCCTAGAAGGTTGGTAATTCTGTTAGGTTGCACTTTTTAATTAACAATCCCAACGAAGAAGAGCCGTCCGCCGAGCGAATGTGGGTAACTGTTGAAAGGTCAAGGAGTCTTTTTGGCACTTATGTAGGCACTCTTCAGAACCAACCTGTATTCATCGATAGCCTTCAAGAAGGAGATACAGTCAAGTTCAAGCCGCATCATATAGCCCAGACCATAATCAAAAAAAACGACTCAAACTGGATCGACTCCTTTGGCCAGAACGCTTTAGTTTCAGCTCTGTGCTTCGATGAAGGCGAAGAGGTAAGGTTTCTGTATAGAGAAAACGGTGACAACCCACAAGACAGTGGCTGGAGGATGTTTACTGGTCTCGAAACAGAAGAATACAACGATGATCCAAAGAATATTCGCATTGTCGAAGTCGGCTACATGTTAGATAAAGATCCGTCACTGCTTCTTCCCTTGAAACAGAAAGCCGGCGCGGTCTTCGAAAGGCAAAATCGATCTGCTGAGTGGCAGCAGGTCACTGACTGGCAACCACCAGAATAATTTTACAACAAAGCGGTAAACGGGACGGCTTCTGCACCCATTACCATGAACGGCAGCCATGAAATCTGAACTAACTGAGATACTTGAATCTATAAATGAGACTTCATCAAGATTGAAGGCGGTCAATGAGCAAAAATGGAACATCAATTCAGAAACTCTGGATGAGTTCCTTGAACGGAACGAAAACGAGATGTTTTCCATCGTTCCGAAAAAGAACCTGGAGTCACAGACACTCAAAATTCTAGAATTCTATGAATCAGCAGATCAGGAATCTCGAAAAATGATCTCAGACGCTTTCAGGAATGCGGGTCATGGAATTCTAAGCTTCCCAGATACAATAACGCCTGAACAACGCCTAAGGTATGGACTACTTACCCAGTGCATATTTCCTGATGAGGACACACGTGACATCATTATGGGCGTAAATGCGATGTTTAAAGATGCTCGTGATAAAGGGGTGAATACGAAGGCCGTAGCCTCAGGCATTCTAAACATAGCAAGCGATAGGGATTATTATGGAATGGGAAGATCAAAAATTTGATGTGAATTGGCTAAAGAACAAAGTAAAAAAGCAGAACAAATGGCAACTACGAAGCCTCCTTCGTCGGTTCCGCAGTCCAAGAGGTTACATCAAAATCTAAATCAAGAATACATACATGAAAAAAACAGAACCAGAATGTTTATTAGTGCTAAAGAGCATCTTTAGAAGGTCGCTAAAAATTAAAAAACCAGAAGAACTCAATTGGACTATCCATGATAAGTATGTCGAAATCAACACGGGCTTTTTCAGAAGAAACACAAAAGTAGACGGATATTTTATATACCAAAGGAAACAAAAAATTGATTTAACGAAATGCATTAACGCAACTTATTGTTTTAAAAATGGCAGACCGATGAGCATCGATGAAACTTTTGGAAGACCAAACAGAGCCATCAGGATAAATTTCCCCAATAACAAATTCTATGTATGCAAACATTTGAAATCATCCAATTATTCAATGCTAAGATATATAGAATGGTTAAATAAGATAAAACATTAAACACCTCAACAGGCGTTTCAACAGCATCCAAACGACACATTGATATGTACTTGCGTTCATCCAAAACGAGCCCTCTTGAATTTTGGTAAATAATGCCCTAAATGAGGATACCTTTATTCATTTGTAACGCGGGCGAGCATTGGTGTGATTGAACCCAGATGCCGAATACAGGCCATATCCTCTTCGCGAATGCACTTCGCAAATAGCCCGGCAGAAGCCTCCCGGCTCCAGAACTCAATTTAAAGAGATATTTTCCAAGTATACATCCCAGATGCAAATGTCCCTTGTAGCATGAATTTTGGGAGAAGGGCCGAAGCACCCCGAAGATATCAGCCCGCTGCGCCTACACGCGCATGGCGTGAGCCAAGGCCAGGGAAGCCCCGGGTCAGAACCGGATAAGGCGAATCGGGCCATCGCATCGCAACGATGACCGAAAGCATGGTGATCTGCGCGGTCTTTCAGACCGAAAACGAATAGCGCGTGTTGATCCACCCAGCCCTGCACGGCTTCGCCGTTAGGGCTGGGCTGATATCTTCGCGGTCCTTCGGACCGAAAAGAATCACCGGATCCCTTTCTCTCAGGGGAACTCCCCGATCGTCCCGAACTCTGCTTCTGATAGAATAACCGCATACTTGATGTGATTTGGGGTTCCCTTTTGATATACTTTGCAGCATAAACTTAAATCAGACTCTTGCAGTCACCCCCCCGAAACTTCCACGAAGAGGCAAGCTCAATGAACGATCAGGCAAGCAACCCGGAACAGCCGTCACCTGAGCGTAGCGACCCTCCCGCTCCCCCTCCTCTTCCGAGTCCCCAAGGATCCAGAAAGAAAAGGAGCTCCCCACGTTTCGGATTCTGCTTTGCTCTCTGTGGCATCATTCTTCCGATCCTCGCCCTGGGTACAGAACTGATTGCCCACTGGTGTTATGAGTCAGGTTTACCAGACCCGATTCCGAATTATGTGAATGTCCTCCTGATCCTTAGCGTTCCTGCATTCAACTTCCTGGCCTTTTTAACCGCCACCCGGCGTAAAGAAATTCCTCTAAAGCTCCTGGGCTTTCTGGGAGGGATTGCTCTGATCACCAGCATATATCACAGCATCCTTTTTGCTTTATTCACGCATTGGGTCCTCGTCGGTATGGTCTTTACGATTTGGTATTTTGGTGCAGGACTGCTGGGCTTTCTTCCCCTGGCACCTTTGCTCAGTTTCATCGCCACACTGAACACGATCATTGAACTGAAGAAACGCCCACATGTGGGACCTCTCTCTAAATTTGTTCCCGGACTGCTTGCTGGAGTCCTGCTCCTCTTCCTCGCAGCTCTTCCCCGTCAACTTACCTTGATTGGCCTGCGTATGGCGTCTTCCCCCTCTGCCCAAAGCGAAGTTCGTGGAATCCGACTTCTACGGAAGCTTGGAAACACAACACAACTCAACCGGGCCTGTTACCCTTCTGCACTCTGGCTAACGGATCCCTTCACCTGGATCACTACGGGGGGTGACGAGGTATCCCCAACTCGAGCACAGGATCTGTACTACCGTGTCACTGGGGAAGCCTTTCACAGTCGTCCTTCTCCCACCATCGGACTTCGGAACCGGGTGAACCCCGGAGACGAATTTGACTGGGACCCTGAACAGGGAGGGGATGTCGTCGCAGGCAGGTTGAAAGGCCTCTCCCTGGCGGAATCCAGAATGGATGGAAGCATCGACGCCGATGCCGCCACAGCCTATATGGAATGGGTGCTGGTCTTTGAGAATGAGCACTGGGATCAACGGGAGGCCCGGGCGCAAATTGCGTTGCCTCCGGGGGCCGTGGTATCCAGACTCACTCTCTGGATCGATGGTGAAGAGCGCGAAGCCGCATTTGGCGGTCGAAGCCAGGTGAAAGAGGCTTACCGAAAGGTAGTCAGGCGGCGGCGGGATCCGGTACTCGTGACCACCTCGGGTCCGGACCGGGTGCTCATGCAGTGTTTTCCCGTTCCCAGTGGCGGGGAGATGAAAGTGCGGATCGGCATTACCAGCCCCCTGCAACTCCGTGAAGAAGATCAGCGCCTGCTCAAACTCCCCTATTTTCTGGAACGGAATTTCCGAATACAGGAACAGACCCGTCACGCCATGTGGATGGGAGATCATCTCAGAGGGGACTTAAGTGACCTTGAACTCCGGGAGGCCGTTGTACGAACCCGGAGTACCACGCTCCTGTCCTACACCCGGAATGAGCAAGGGGTTGTGGAACAGCAAATTCGAAAAGAGCCCAAGCCCGCTCTCCCCCGGGGCCGACTGAATCTGGTCATCGACAGCTCCGTAGGCATGAAAAGTCAGGGCCCAACCATTGCTGCCGCCCTCAGTGCCCTCCCGGAACATACGGAACTCAAGGTCTTTGTGGCGGATGATGAGCTTCGCGAGATCACTCCGGATCAGATTGGACAACTCCGAGCAGCGGGTGGAAAAAACAATGCCCCGGCCTTGCGTGCAGCCATGATGGATCCGAGCAGTGACCGTGTGCTCTGGATTCACGGCCCCCAGAACTGGGAGCTTGGATCGGGAAGCTCCGTTCTGCAGGTACTGGAGCGTAGACCGGAATTGCAGGTATACGCTTATCAAATCGGACACGGCCCCCAGCGTCTCCTTGAACACTTGGGGCCCATTTCCACCCTGCACATTGTTCCTGCGATAGACAACCCGGAATCGGATCTGCGCAAGCTTCTCAACGAACTTGCTGGAACGGAGACCTGGGCCCTGAAGCGGCGACAGCTCGCAGCCCCCTCCTCCCCTCATTCCCATCTCAGTAATGATCACCTGGAACGACTCTATATCTTTGATCTGATTCAAGAGGATCTATCCGATGGAGATGCAGATGTATCCCAGGCGCTGGATTTGGCTCTGAGCTATGCTCTGGTCACCCCGGTAAGTGGTGCTGTGGTTCTGGAAACTCAGCAGCAATATGATGAGGCAGGACTCACCCCGCTTAGCGGTCTGGATGTACCCACCATTCCAGAGCCCAGTTCCCTGGCCCTCGTTCTCATGGCCTTACTGATCCTCTACTACCGAAACCAGATCCTTGGCCTCCTCGAAGATTTGAGCCGCAGACATCTATTCGCCGGCAGGTGACCGAGCTGCAAAAAGGGAGGGCGTCTACTCCAACGCAGGTTCCACTATAGATGGATGGATTCGAATACAAAAAACTGAACGCCAAAAAGACAGCAGGTATCTGATAAAACTGAGGTTTCAAGAAAGCGAGAACGTTGAGCACAGAGATCTCTGACTGGGCCATTCTTGACGCACAGAATCAAATTACCTTGGGCGCTTACAACATACACATGAAGAATATGCCTCCCCAGACATCAGCGCCAACGGCGTAACACATAAGAGCCCTGGCCGTGAGGCCAGGGAAGACGAAGCGTATCGAGTTTTGAGCCCCATGGGGGTGACACATCTGCAGAGACTGTGGGGGTGTATTAGGCTTACAGCCCTTAGGGTTAGGCAGGTTGGATCTATCCCAGGCCCTACGGCCTAGGCTGCGATGTAACAGCCCTTTGGGCCTGATAGATCCAGTCTCGAAGGGAAGAAGAGAAGCAACCGCAATGAAGCTGTGCCTCGAATCCAGCGCGAGACAGCTATGAGCTTTCCCTTCCGCATGACTTGATGCCATGCTTTCGCCTAGCAGCGTGTCGGACTGCTTGCCCTCGGCTATGGCATCAGGAAAACAAAATCGTATCCTACAGGGATAAAAACCAATCCCTAACGACCGCTTTCTTGCCCGAGAAGTCTGTCGCAATATAACGACAGGTATTCTCATGAGCGCAATTCTTTCACTTACGCTGCAACGATACTCTCCTCGGAGCTTTCAGGTCTTTTGCGCCTGGCTCTGGATCTGCGTCTATTGCTTCTGTTGCCCTCAGCCACTCCAGGCTCAGCCGCATCTGAAGATTCTGGAAAGCGATGCGGGGCGGATCAGACTTCATCTTCAAGGCGAGCTGCAGAGTAATTATCGCATCTTGGCCTCCCCGGATCTCGCCTTTGATCCAGCCCAAAGCGAAGAGCTGCCCCTCTCCCTTCCAGCGGAGCAGGCTCAGGGTCTGCTGGAACATGATCAACTAGAGATCCGAACGGATGATCTTGGAGAAGCCCAATTTGAGGTCGCCATTCCGGCAGGAGAAGCCCTCGTATTTTTCGCTGCCAGCACCTGGTTACATACGGTGCAGATCCCCTCCACGCTCGACGGCAGTCTTCAACCCTCGCAGATCTATCTGCCATCTGCGTCAGAGGAAGCTGTTCCTCTGATTGTAAACCTGCATTCCTGGCGATCGAACTACCTGAACCGAAAGGCTAACCGGGAATTGATTCTGGAGCGCTGGGCCATTGATCAGGGCTGGGCATTCCTTCGACCGAATTTCCGAGGACCTAATGACAACCCGGATGCCACTGGATCGGATTTGGCGGTTCAAGATGTCGTCGATGCGGTCAACTACGCAAAAAGCCATGCCAACATCGACGCCTCCCAGATCTATGTGATTGGCAGTTCTGGCGGTGGACATATGGCCTTGCTCCTCGCCGGCCGTCATCCAACTCTATGGGCCGGAGTTTCCGCATGGGTGCCCATTAGTGATCTGGCCCTGTGGTACGAACAGCGCCTGGCCAAGCGGGGAGCCTCTGATAAATTTGTTACCCGCCTGGTCGCCTCTACCGGAGGCGCTCCCGGTGACAGCAGTGCTGTGGATGCGGAATACAGCCAACGCTCCCCGCGCACCCATCTGTCCCAGGCGGCAAATCAGGTTCCCATTCACATCAGTGCCGGCATCAACGACGGACACAGCGGAGATGTCCCCATCAACCACAGCCTCTATGCCTTTAACGAACTGGCTGCAGCAGGCGATCAATTGAGCGAAGCTCAGATCAACTCCATGACCCGGGACCGGATCATTCCCTCGCCTCTGGACAGCGAAGTCGAGGCCGACCCTAGTTATGGCACAAAAGCCCCCCTCTTCCGCCGCAGTTCCCAACAAGCCACCCTCACGATTTTCGATGGCCGGCATGAAATGATTGTGGATGCCGCGATCGCCTGGATTGAATCCCTGCGTGCCGCTGAGACTCCCTGAACCTTTGTAGCCTGCAATCTGTACTTTCCCTTGCGCTGTAGTTCACATCAGTTAAGTCACTGTTATGTACGGCCAACTGAATGGTTCTTCATTTGATCATGGACATGGTTTTTTCAAACTGGACGTCTTTGAACATTCTGTCGTCAAAGTAGGATTGGTCGTGGTTCTACTTTGTGTGGGGATTTGGGGCTTCACCCACCTAAGCCATAACAGGCCTCGCAGTGCCGAAGAGCGTGAAAAGCAGGCCGAGATGATTGCCCAACTGGATCTACTGCCTAGCCTCGAGGATGGAACGCCACTCTATGAGCTTCTCCCCAGGGAACAGTGGAAACATCGCTCCTATGGTAATATCGATGAGTGGACCGTCTTCGCCGAGGGGGTTGATGAACGGTCTCAGGGCGAATCCATGGAAATCGTCATCGAGTTTGGTTTCGCACAGCCAAACATTGAAACACGCAAGCTCAGCGAAAAGAGCCCCTAACCCTTTCCCAGAAGATTTGCCGACGGATTTCGATTTGGATTTGCTGCATTCTTGAGTAGAGACCTCCCGCATGCAGACGAATGGATATGAACTGATCGATAGCGGGGATGGCCGCAAACTGGAGCGCTTTGGCGATTTTGTGCTCGAGCGCCCTGCCGCGCAGGCTGCCTGGAGACCCCGCCTGCCCGAAGGACAATGGCAGCAACGGGCCCACGCACGCTTTGACCGTGTCAAAGGCAACCACTGGCATGGTCGCCACCGCCTGCCTGAGGAATGGGAATGTAACATCGACGGCCTTCGCTTCCGCCTGTCTTCAACGAATTTCGGCCATCTCGGGGTCTTTCCGGAGCAGCGCCCCATGTGGCGTTGGTTGCGGGAAAGCTGTAGCCGGCGCAAGGGCCTGCGGGTGATGAATCTCTTCGCCTATTCCGGCGGCTCCAGCCTGGCTCCCGCCCAGGGCGGCGCCTCGGTCTGTCATGTAGATGCTTCCAAAGGCATGGTCGAATGGGCCCGGGACAATGCCCGCCGCAATGGCTTGGAAGAGGCTCCTATTCGATGGATTGTGGACGATGTACACGCCTTCCTCCGCCGCGAAATCAAACGCGGACGCCAGTATGACGGCATCATTCTGGACCCGCCCAGCTTCGGCCGCGGCGCCAAAGGGGAAGCGTTTAAAATTGAAGAACGCATCAACCCCCTGCTCGATCAGCTGAAGCAACTGCTCTCGGATGACCCAGCCTTTGTGCTGCTAAGCGCCCATACTCCGGGATTCAGCGCCCAGGTACTGGCCAATCTGCTGCAACAGATCACGCCAAGATCCGGAAAACTGGACTGCGGGGAAATGCTGCTGGAAGGCGCGAGCAAGGTCCCCCCTCTTCCCAGTGGTGCCTACGCACGGTGGCAGGCATGAGCAGCGAGCTCAGCCCTCCCTCCATCGAAGCTCTGCAGCGTTTTACCAGTTCCACCTACTTTCAGGAGGGCCTGGCCTGGTTCAAGGCCGGCCGGGTGGAAGTCTACGAACGCAGGGGCTCTGAATTCGAAGGTCGTGTATCCATCCGGGATCGTGCTCAAATCTGCAGATTCCGCCTCGATGGATCCGGAAACCCTGTCAGCAACTGCCCCTGTCGGGTCTGCCGTCAGGAGGGCATGATCTGCGGATACATCATCGCCATCCTGCTCGCCTGGCGCCGGGACGAGGCCGATCCGCAGGCGGAACGTTTGGAGCGCATTGAAGCTCAGATGAAGATTCCGCCCGAACGGCGGCGCCACTTCCGCAAACTGGGAAGCACGGGAATTGCCAGCAAACTAAAACTCTCCCTGCGCAAAACCTGGGCACAGGAAATTCCTTCCGGAAGCCTCCACTTCATCCCTTCGTTTGAAGTCGATGGACGGGAACGGCGGCCGGATCAGCTGCACCCCACCCAGATCCTGAAACTCTCCGAAGCAGACCAACGACGTTTGATTCTGTTGGAGGATCTCTGTCAGGGTCCGCTCAAACCCGTCTTCGAGGTTCCGCTGGATCAGGCCGCCCAGGTGTTCAGCGAGTTTTCCCCCGGCGAACTGCACATTTTGGGCTGGCCCCAACCTCTCAGCTTGCGTGGGCAGGCTCAGTTGCCTCTCTTACATGTGCGCCTCCTGGAAGAAAGCGGCGAACTGGAACTGACCTTGCGACTGGAACTCCCAGGGAAACGGGCCGCCGGCTCCTCTCCCCTGTTGCTTTTGGCAAAACAGGAAGGCTGGGTGATCTCGGGTGCAGAGGCCTGGCCCCTGGAAGCGCTTCCCCCCGGAGATTTGCAAGGGCTGACTCATGGGTCGATGAAAATCGGCAGGGAGCGAATCTTCCCCTTTCTGGAGGAGGAGCTGCCCAAACTAGAGCAGCACATGCTGGTAGATAACAATGTGGACCAAAGCCGTTTTGAAGAAAGCGACTGCCCGCCCGGCTTCCGCCTACAACTCAAAGGCGGACAGAAATACTGCAGCGGCACGCTGCATGCCGTTTATGGAGAACGTTCCGTGCTGGCAGGAACCGAGGCCTCAGGCGTGTTTGTGCAGCCTGACCCGGAACGCCCCCTGGCCTACGGGGGAAGAAATCCTGCGGCAGAAGCGGAGGCCTTGGCCAAGCTTCAGGAATTTGGTTTTGCCGCTTCCTCCGGAGATCGCCTGGGCACCCTTGAAGGCAAAGAACAAATCCTCAACCTGCTTGCCGCACTGCAATTTGAGCTGGAACCCGCGGGCTGGACCTGTGAGGTCCGAGGGGACCTGGAAGGTCTGCGCAACAGCGCGGCCTTTCTGTTGGCCGATCTTCACATCGATGACAGTGAGGATCCCGACTGGTATCGCATGGATTTACGTATGCGAGACAGCCGCGGCAGTTCCATCACGGAAGCCGCCCTGCGCCGGGCTCTTAACGCCGGCAAGGACTACCTCGAAACCGCGGACGGCATCGTGCTGCTTCCCCGTCAGCAGGGCCAGGCCATTGTCGATTGCGTAGCCGAATGCAAACCGGGAGCCGATGGTTCCCTACGTCTGCACAAGCGCAGCAGTAGTTATGTGCAGCAGCAGATGGCCGAAGACGCAGGCATTCCCCTGCGGGCCTCCGGCAGCTGGATGCGCCGGGTTCAGGAACAGCGCGAACCGCTGCGTCTGGCCGATGTAGAGCTGCCCCCGGCTCTGACCGAGACCCTGCGACCCTATCAGGAAGAAGGGGTGCGCTGGCTGCGTTTTCTCGAACAAGGCGGCTACGGTGGCATTCTTGCCGACGACATGGGTCTGGGTAAGACGTTGCAGGCTCTTTCCTGGCTCTCACTGACCCGTCACCGCGAGGAGGCCCAAGGCTGCGCCCTGGTGGTCTGCCCCAGTTCGCTAGTGCAGAACTGGGTGGAGGAATGCGGACGTTTCTTCCCGGAACTGCGCTGTCACGCCATTGTCGGTTCCTCCCGCGCCGCTCTCTGGGATCAGTGTGAGGACGCGGACCTGGCCGTCACCTCCTACGGCCTGCTGCGCCGGGACCAGAAAAAAGCTTGTGAGCGATGCTGGTCGGCCCTCATCCTCGATGAAGCCCAGCACATCAAAAACCCGGGAACCCAGAATGCCAAAGCCGCGAAAACGTTGAATGCGGAAAGCCGGGTGGTGCTCACCGGTACCCCCATGGAAAACCGGGTCCTGGATCTATGGTCCCTGATGGATTTTCTCATGCCGGGCTATCTGGGAACGGAGGCACAGTTCAAAAAACGCTTCGGAGCGCCCATTCAGGCCGGCGGGGCCGGAGCTCAAACCCGCATGCATACCCTGCGCAAAAAGATTCAACCCTTTCTGCTCCGCCGCCTGAAACGCGAGGTGGCCCGGGATCTGCCCCCACGTCTGGAGCGTCGCATGGACTGCGATATGCTGCCGGCACAGCGCAAGCTCTACGATCAGACCGAGGCTGCACTGAAGCAGGAAGTGCAGAATATGAATTCCGGCTCCCCACGACTGGAAGTGCTGCAAGGACTGATGCGTCTGCGACAAATCTGCAATCACCCCGGCCTGGTCAACCAAGAGGCGGCAGAGCTGGAGAGCGGAAAAATCGAGATGTTCCGCGAGCTCATGGGCGAAATTATCGACGGTGGACACCGCGTTCTGGTGTTCAGCCAGTTCACCAAAATGCTGGGGCTGCTGCGGGAAGAGCTCGAAAAAGAGGAGATTCCCTTTCTCTACCTGGATGGTAGCACCAAAAACCGTCAGGACTTGGTGCATGAGTTTAATGGGAACGAGGAGATCCCGGTCTTTCTCATCAGTCTGATGGCGGGGGGCACCGGTTTGAACCTGACCGGGGCCGATGTGGTGCTGCATATGGATCCCTGGTGGAACCCCATGGTCGAGGATCAGGCCACGGACCGGGCTCACCGGATTGGCCAGGAAAAGAGCGTCTACAGCCTCAAACTGATCACCCGGGACAGCATTGAATCCCGGGTAGCGGCCCTGCAGGAACGCAAACGCGAACAGATTGAGCAGGCCCTGGGGAATGATCAGGCTCTGGTGGACTCCTTGGACTGGAATGATATGAAAGCCCTGCTTGCCCTCTGATCGTTTTTACATCTTGACACAGAGGCTGTTAATACGCTAAGACTTACGGCCCCTTTTAAATCAAAACCCTATTTCAGGACATTTTTATGGCACGCAAAGGCTGGATCGAAAAAGAGAAACGTAAACGCAAAACCGTTGCGAAGTACGCTACATTGCGCAAAGAGCTGAAAGAAAGCGGCGATTACATTGCCCTCTCCCAGTTGCCCCGTGACGCAAGCCCCACCCGTCTGGTCAACCGCTGTCAGGTGACCGGTCGTCGTCGCGCTTACATGCGCCGCTTTAAACTTTCCCGTATCACCTTCCGTGAACTCGCCTCCCGTGGCGAAATCCCCGGGGTGACCAAAGCGAGTTGGTAACACAATTGGTTGAGGTTTCCGGAGACTGATTTTCAGTTCTTCGGGTTGCTCTGGCACCTCTGTCGCAAGACAGAGGTGTTTTTTTTTTGCCCCGTACGCGTACGCGATTGACGGGCTAAGACAGATCACACATGAAGTCCCGCCACCCTTTTCCAAAAGAGTTTGCTTCAACAACATGCATCCTGCAGAGGAGAAAAACACTTGCTGACCTTGCGAGGGGCTGAGTATGAATACGGACATGCCTGGTTTCCGCATCCCAACTGTCATTCTGTTTTGCCTTTTCTTGAACATCGAGGCCACAGCTCATTCTGCAAGCATGAGGAGCGAAAGCACGTTAATAACGATTCAACGGCTCCTGACTACATTCGAGCGCTACTACCTCGACCATGGGCATTATCCCCCTCCGGCTACCTGGGAGTATGAATTACGCAGAAAAGATCATCCAGATGGCGGTCCATATATTCGAGACCGGGCTTATTTGGACAGTTGGGGAAAGCCTTTTGTATTTGAAATTCATGAAACAGCTGGAGGACCCATCCCCATCATCTACTCCACCGGGGCTGATGGAATCAGTAACAGCCGGGGTCATGATCCGGATGACATCGCTTCTTGGATGGAAAAGGTCTCGGCGCCTGAATACCAGCAGCAACCTTGGTGGAGAAGCAGCATAGATACTCCCATATTAGCCCTGATTTCCCTTGTTTTACTGGGCTTTGGATCCGGATGGGTTTTCCAAGCACTGAAAGCAAGCTGAATGCACAGCAAGGCCACAACGATTGACGCCTATCTGGAAGAACTGGATCCGGAGAAAGCCGAGCTCATTCGGGTGTTGTTGACCGATATTCGTTCAGTGATCGATCCGGGCTTTGAGGAAGCCATGAACTGGGGCATGATTTCCTGGCAGGTTCCGCTTTCCCTGCTCCCCAAGACCTACAATCAACAGCCCCTGCTCTACTGCGCCCTGGCCGCTCAGAAACGCTATTGTGCGATCTACCTGATGTGTGCCTACGGAGATTCCCAGGCAGCGGAAATGATCCGCAACCGCTACCAGGAGCGGGGCTTAAAACTGAATATGGGAAAGAGTTGCCTGCGCTTCAACGCACTGGAGAAGCTGGACCGGGACATCGTGAAAGAGGTGATTGCCCTTTATGATGTGGAGGCCTGGGTCACACACTATCAGGAATGCCGCAGGCAAGCGAAGTCCTAAGCGTAGCCTGCCTTACAGATTGGCACTGTTTCATCATCAGCAGAGACTGTCACAGTACCGTCTTCAGGCGGAAGTCTTCCCGGGGCCTTCAGGCTCCGGGGAACGCAGAACCTAAAGGCTCTGCAACACTTCCGCCTCAAGGCGGGACTAAAACCGTCTCCGCATCCATCTCCTGAACCCATCCTAGTTCATCTATTTCCTAGCGTCAGGCGGACCACCCTAGGTCACCCGGTTTAGGAGCTCTTCGATGTGGTCGGCTTCTGCGGGGCTTTTATCGTGACGAATGCGGATGATGCGGGGGAAGCGCACGGCCACACCCGATTTATGTCGTTTGGAGGCCTGCAAGCCTTCAAAAGCCAATTCCACCACCAGATGCGGCTCCACCTGGCGTACCGGGCCAAAGCGTTCCACGGTGTGTTTGCGGATAAAGCGATCCACTTCTTTGAGCTCTTCGTCGCTGAGTCCGCTGTAGGCTTTGGCAAAGGGTAAGAGCTCCCCTTCTTTCCACAGACCGAAGGTGTAATCGGTATACAAACCAGCCCGCCGCCCATGTCCGGCCTGTGCGTAGAGCAGGACCGCATCCACGCGGAAGGGGTCCACTTTCCATTTCCACCAGCTGTCCCCCCGGCGGCCACTGCCGTAGGGCGAATCCAGACGCTTCAGCATCAAGCCTTCCACCCGTTGCTCCCTGGAATGACTGCGCAGCTCCGCCAGCTGTTCCCAGCTCTGAGCCTGGAGCGTTTCCGAGATTCGGAAACGGTCGCCTCCCAATCTTCCGAGGATCGGAAGCAGGCGTTGTCGCCGTTCCCGCAAGGGCAGCGCCCGTAGATCCTCTCCCCCGGCCTCCAGGAGATCGTAAACCATAAACAACACCGGAATATCCCGGAGAATCTTTTTGCCGGGCTTTTGCCGGTTTACTCTGCGGGAGAGTTCCTGAAAACTCATGGGAGCCTCACCATCCCAGGCCAGCAGTTCTCCGTCCAGCACGGTACCATCCGGCAGGCCCATGCTATAGGTTTCCAGTTCGGGAAAGCGCTCACCAATCTGTTCTTCGCCCCGGGACCAGAGATGAAACTGCCCTCCCCTCCACAGTAATTGGGCACGAATCCCGTCCCATTTCCACTCGGCCTGCCATTCCTCGACCGGACCAAGTTCCTGCGGCTCTTTGTCCAAGGCTTTGGCCAGAAAGAAGGGATAGGGACGGGCCAGAGAGTCCTGCTCCGTTTCCTCGGCAAAGAGTCGGCGATAGGACGCCGCATCCGGAGAAAAGGCTCCCATCAAGCGCTGTTCCATCACCGGCGCTTCCAGTTCAGCCAATTCCGCCAAAGCCCGGGCGCTCAAACTTCGGCCCACGCCCATCCGAAAGCCTCCCGTGATCAATTTGTTAAAGAGGAATCGTTCCTCGCGGTTAAACCGGGACCAGATGGAGCTCAAGCGCTCCCGCTTTTCCTGCTCATTGCATTTGGCAAGAGGGAGCAACTCCGTCTCCACCACCTGCTTCAAACTCATGGGATCCATGGCCGTATCTCCCTGAGGCCAGAGGGCGGCCAAACATTCCGCTAAGTCGCCCACATGCTCATAGGTCTCTTCCACCAACCACAGGGGCAGTTCCTGCGCATCGGCCACCCATTCCCGCAATAAGGTTGTGCTGACCAGTCGTCGGGGTTTATTTCCCATCAAATAATACAGAGCCCAGGCCGCATCGCCATCCTCGGCACTGCGAAAATAGTCCTTGAGGGCATCCAGCTTCAAATGGGTGCTGCGGGTGGCATCCAGTTTCATACACAAGGTCACAAACCCGTTCATTCCATCTCCAGGCGGGTTTCATCCGCAGCCAGCACCTGAGCCTTCAAGCCTTGCTCGCGAAAATAACGGGCCACCGGCCCTGCAAAACCATGCGTGCACCACAACTCACTACAGCCACTGTCTTTCACCGTCTGCAGGAGTTCCGGCCAGTCCACATGATCTGAAAGAATAAAGCCATCATCATAGCCCATACGTCGCCGTACCCCGCGCACCTGCATCCATCCCGAAGCCATGGCCAGGCGGCAGGGTCGTAGTTTCCGCAACCAGGGCGTATTCTGTACCGAAGGCGGTGCAATGACCATGGCTCCGGCCACCCCCTGTTTGATCCGTTCTGCCGTGGCCCGTTCGGTCGGAGGCAGCTGGACACCCTGATCGCGGTAGAGCTGCACAAAGGGGTCGGCTGAAGCATGCATGAGAATGGGTCCCTCCACGCCTTCCAGCAAGGGCAACACCCGTTGGGCTTTGCCCAACGCGTAGGCCAACAGCACCGAACAGGCCCCCTGCTCCTGGTTGCTGCGCCACCAGGCCCGCAAACGCTCCCCCTCCTTCCGGGGATCCGGCCACACGTAACAGGGTAATCCGAAGGTGGTTTCGCTGACGAATACATCGCAGGGAACGACTTCAAAGGGCTGAGACACCCCGTCCCGGCCTCGTTTGTAATCCCCGCTGACCACGGCTACCTGGCCATCTACTTCAATGCGGATCTGGGCAGAACCGAGAATGTGCCCTGCTGGATGGAATGAAATCCAGGCCTCGCCCATGCGGAAAGCTTCTCCGTAGGGAATCCCATGTAACTGAACCTTCGCTCCCAGGCGTTTGGCCGCAAGCGGGGCGCAGGAGGCAGAACACCAGGCCTGTTTATGGCTGTAGCCCAGATGATCACCATGAGCATGGGTGATCAGGGCCCGTTCCACCGGACGACGGCTGTCAATCCACGCATCGGCCGCGGGGGAATAGAGTCCTCCAGCCCGGGCTTCCAATAATTGACCAAACTGCATCGCTCCCAATGTGAAGCCGATTGAGGCGTTGTCAATCTTCCCTCATTTTACACCGCTTCTTCATTGCCTGTTCATACAGCTTCGTCATGCATAGAACTTCCCAACCAGGAGCGACTATGAGTATTTTCAAAGCATATGATATCCGCGGCATTGTAGGTGAACAACTGGACGAGGCCTTGGCCCATGACATCGGCCGGGGCTTTGCCACCCTGCTGAAACCAAAAACGGTGGTAATTGCCCGAGATATGCGGCCCCACTCCCCTGGATTGGCCAAAGCACTCTGCGAGGGTCTGCTCAAGCAGGGTGTGGATGTAATCGATGTCGGCTTGGCCAGCACACCGATGTGTTACTACGCCAATGGTTCCCTCCAAGCCGATGCCTCCATCATGATCACAGCCAGCCACAACCCTGGCGAATACAACGGCTTCAAACTCTGCCGCGCCAATGCCGTGCCCATTTCCGGTGCAACCGGTATCCAGGAGCTGGAACAGATCGTGATGGACAAAGCCTTCGATGATCCGGCCGCAGAAGCAGGCAGTCTGAGCGAACACGATATCCGCCCGGCCTACTGTGAACATATCCGCAGCTTTGCGGATATTCAGCGCCCGCTCAACATCTGCATCGACTACGCCAACGCCATGGGCATTGCCGAGGCGGAAGTGTTTGGCGACCTGTTCAGCTATGACGAGCTCTTTGCCGACTACGACGGCTCCTTCCCCAATCACGAAGCCAACCCCCTCGACGAAGAGACCTTCGAAGCCCTGCAGGAAAAAGTACGTGCCGGCAGCTATGACTTCGGCATCGCCTTTGACGGGGATGCGGACCGGGTGGGCTTTGTGGATGAGCATGGCGATATTGTCTCGATGGATATCATCACCGCGCTGATTGCCGATTCCTTGCTGGAAAGCCAGAAAGGCGTGGTCTTCTACGACCTGCGCTCCAGCAAAGCGGTAAAAGAGCTCATTGAGGAAAAAGGCGGGGAAGCCCGCATGTCCCGTGTGGGACATGCCTTTATCAAAGCCCAGATGCGGGAGGCCCAGGCTCTGTTTGCCGGCGAGCTCAGTGGGCATTATTACTTCCAGGAAAACTACTTCACCGAAAGCTCTGCCCTGGCAGCGCTGTTCATTGCCAATAAGGTCAGCGCCAGCGGCAAAACCCTGAGTGAACTGGTCAAACCGATCCGGAAATACTTCGCCAGCGGCGAAATCAACAGCCGGGTCCAGGATCCCAGTGCGGTATTTGCGAAAGTAAAAGACGCCTATGCCGATGCGAATATGTTTGAATTGGACGGACTGAGCGTGGAATATGGAGATTGGTGGTTCAATGTTCGTATGTCGAACACCGAGCCGCTCTGTCGTCTGAATCTGGAGTGCCCCACTCCGGAGATGATGGCTGAGAAACGGGATGAGGTGCTGAGCCTGATCCGTAGTTGCTAACTAGAAAGGTACAGAACATGAAACTGACTCACATTCCACTGATGGGCAAAGGGATCCTCCTGAGCCTGATGCTGGCCCTGCCCGTTCTGCAGGCCGGTGATGCCGCGAAAGGCGCCAAAGACAAGAAACCCGCACAGCACGGCTTTGCCAAAGCTGCAGCGACCTACGACCAGAAGGCCAAACAACATGCCAATCTGGCGAGCAAAGCCACAGACCAGGAGGCGGTGGCCGCTCACCAGGCCTTGTCCAAAAACTTCAGCCAAATGGCGGACATGAAACGGGATGCCATGAAAGCCGAACAAGGCGGAAAGTCCTACAACTGGGATGCCTACCACAAGGTCAAGGGCGATAATGGAAAACAGTACCAGTTGCTGAAAAGCAAACGCCAGGAAAAGCGGATGATGAAAAAAGAAGCCGCTGGCATGAACAAAAAAATGGACGCCAAACAAATGGATTCCAAAAAGCTGGAACCCAAGGACCAGGCTTTTGTTAAACCCATGCCCGAGAAGAAGGTTGACCCCAAACCGGCCGCAGTTCCGAGCAAAAAGAGCCACAGCACCGGCTCCGGATTCACCGTCAAAACCTCCCTCGACGACTAATGCCCGTATACGTCTATGAAACCCTGGACGGCCTCGAACAATTCGAGGCCGTTCAGTCTATGAAGGAAGCGCCTCTGGAAACACATCCGGAGAGCGGCAAAGCCGTGCGGCGGGTCTTTCTGCCGCCCAACCTCGGCCTGAAACACACGGCCGGCCGGGAAAAGAACCTGATGAGCAATGAATCCGTCGAAAAGAACGGCTTCACCAAATACGAAAAAGATAAGGTCACCGGCAAATACAACAAAGTCGCCGGAAAACAGGGCCCGGATCAGCTAGCGCCTTAAATATTCGCTATGCTGAGCACGCTGAAAGCGTGCCCTGGCGTTGGGTTCATCCAGCGCTTGTCACCATT
The DNA here is from genome assembly GCA_002429005.1 of Verrucomicrobia bacterium UBA6056. Lineage (GTDB taxonomy): Bacteria > Verrucomicrobiota > Kiritimatiellia > SS1-B-03-39 > UBA6053 > UBA6056. The sequence continues at coordinate 20,762 of DIYK01000107.1, read as the reverse complement.
GAGCTGGAAAGCTTCGGATTACGTTTATCCGACTTCATTTCTGGGGAGAGCACCTGCAGGAAGTCGCACCCCTTCAGGGTGCATATCCATCGTGAGATAACCAACCCAGGGCGTTGCCCTGGGCTTGCCTGTGTGATCCCGTTGGGATCTGCGTTGCTGCCGATGTGCGTCTTTCCCGTTCTGGGTGCTCTGGGTTTATAAGGTACCCATCCTCACGGAGTTGTTTGCGCTGTGCACTGTGTAGCCGCAAAGAAAGATTCAGCGCTGATCTGTGAAGAATGAGCTACCCCACATGCGAGCCCAGGGCGTTGCCCTGGGCTTGCCTGTGTGATCCCGTTGGGATCTGCGTTACTGCCGATGTGCATCTTTCCCGTTCTGGGTACTCTGGGTTCATAAGGTACCCATCCTCACGGAGTTGTTTGCGATGTGCACTGTGTACCCGCTAAGAAAGATTCAGTGCTGATCTAAGAAGAATGAGCTACCCCGAAGGGGTTATCCATGCAGGCCAAGGGCATCGCTCTGGGCTTGCATGTGTCATCCCGTTTGGATCTGCGTTGCTGCCGATGTGCGCCTATCCCGTTCTGGGTATTCTGGGTTTATAACGCACCCATCCTCACGGAGTTGTTTGCGATGTGCACTGTGTACCCGCTAAGAAAGATTCAGTGCTGATCTGAGAAGAATGAGCTACCCCGAAGGGGTTTTCCATGCGAGCCCAGGGCGTTGCCCTTGGCTTGCCTGTGTGATCCCGTTGGGATCTGCATTGCTGCCGATGTGCACCTTTCCCGTTCTGGGTACTCTGGGTTTATAACGTACCCATCCTCACGGAGTTGTTTGCGCTGTGCACTGTGTACCCGCTAAGAAAGATTCAGTGCTGATCTAAGAAGAATGAGCTACCCCGAAGGGGTTATCCATGCGAGCCCAGGGCATCGCCCTGGGATTATTCACCTAAGCTAGGTCTGCACCCTGAAGGGGAGCCACCCTCCGCTCGCCCTGCCCCCCCCCACACGTCAAACAACGGAGGATAGGCCTCCGGCCTGTCATGTTCTCGGGCAGAAAAGCCCAAGCTCCTTCTCTCATCATAAGGAACCGTAGGAGGAAGGCTTCGCTTCTGTGCAGGGGAGCTTCGAGGCTCAGATCCGGCCCTCGAGTTGCCTGCAGCGGCACCTGAGCGGTGGAGGCATCTAGGCCCAGGTGACCATGCTCTCTGAAAAACCAAACTCCAGACCACACTGAAGGCGTGCCAGAACGCCATGCAGTTATCAGATGAAACAATACGTAGAATCTTATACCACAGCTGTGCAGGCAGGATAACGGGCCAAAGGCTCCGTTCCGATATCAGCCCAGTCCAGTGCTGGGCCGAAGCTCCGAACTGGGCTGGGTTGCGTCCTCCACACACAGACGCGGGCTGTAGGTTCCGCGCCGATACACCCTAAGCCAAAATCACAAACACCCAGAACGCCGCCCGGCGGTAGCCTGGAAGCGCCTGTTCCTCCAGACTGAGCAGATACTTCGACTTCAGCCAGGCTAAACAGAGGGATGCCGGCCATGCGCAACAAGATACCCAGATTGGCCAGGCTTCAGGAGGACTGGGTCAGCCTCATGCCTCCACTCTCCCGTTTTCCAGCGGAGGCTGCAAATCCGGAAGCGGATCGGGTTACAAGGTCAATGCCTTACGTCGCTGGGCACATCCGGGCTATGATGTCCAGGCCATCGGTTCCTCAAGCCTGCCAGGTTCGGATCCTCCGGACGACACGCCGCCAGTTCGCTCACTCCCAGCCGCTGCATCATCTTCTCCCTTAATGAGGACGCATCCTCCCCTGCACGCAACAATTCGCGGGTTTCATAGGGATCGGACTCCACATCAAACATCAGCTGGGTTCCACAGGCTTCAGCATAGAGCAGTTTTTTCCCTTCGCAGAGCACGGCATGGTAATCGCGGCACTGAACGTGCAACTCCTGCCTTCCCCTGCCCTGCAGGCTGTCGAGCAGAGAGATGCCATCACAGGGTTTGGGTTCCAATCCGGCCAGGCCGCAGAAGGTGGGTAGGAGATCTGCCAGGCAGACCAATTCATGGCAAAGCCCCCCGGCTTCAATGGGAAAAGGCTGATTCCAAGGCGCGGGAGCTTTCATGAGAAAGGGAATCCGGCAAGAAGCTTCAAAGGGCACAGCTTTCGCTCCAAGATGATGATCTCCGAGCATCTCTCCATGGTCACTGGTAAAGATAATCCAGGTATTGTCCAACTCCCCCGATTCCCTTAACTCGGAAAAGAGCAGCCCCAGATTATAATCAATCTGAGTGACACAGGCATAATAGGCCCGGCGGATCTGAGCCTGCTGATGCGGAGCATAACGATCGATGTTGTTCAGACAGAAGGTCAGCTCCCGGTAATAGGGCGGCACATCCTCCGCCTCCCGGGACCAGTCACCGTACTGCGCTTCCGGAACAGGTTGCCCCTGGTAGAGTTCCCAATAACTCCGGCAGGGGTCCAGGGGAGGATGTGGTTTGGTAAAGCTGCACCACAGAAAAAAGGGCCGGGTCTGATCCCGGTTGCGCAAAAAGTTCACCGAGCGGTCCACACACCAGTGAGTAAGCGAATCCACTTCATCCACGGTGGAAATTCCCGGCTCCATCTGATTCTGCCCCAGGCCATGAGCCGAAGGGCATTTCCCCAGCCGCTGCATCTCCTTGTAGTACTCATCCAGAGTCTCGAGATGTTCAAAGCCATATGCACAGCCCCGTTTGGGCCAATGAGTCTTCCCAATCAAACGGGTCTGATAGCCAGCCTGACTCAACAGGCCGGGAAGGCTGCTGCGTGGATCAATGGGATCCGGTTCATGCACATTCTCCACCAGATTCTGGGTAAAGCCATGGTTGCCAGTGAGGATGGTGCTCCGGGCCGCCATACAGATAGGACAATCACTATAGCCCCGGGTAAAGCGGGTGCCCAAATCTGCCAGCCAATCGAGGTTGGGAGTAAAGATATACTCATTCCCAGCGGCATGCAGGGTATCCCAGCGTTGCTGGTCGGTGCTGATCAGAAGAAAATTCGGTCGGGGCATGCCCCAGTTCAGCCAGAAAGGAACAGGATGACAACGCGAAAGACATCTTCAGGATCTGTAACAGTTCAGGAATACCCGGGAAGCGGGCCAACGTAGCGGCGGAGAGGCTTCGTCTGCCTTCAGGCTGTATGTCGAAGCGAAAAAAAACCCCGGCATAAATGCCGGGGTCGTATTGTTTGTCTCGAAGGAGACTTACAGTACGGTGCCGATGGTGAAGTAGAAATCTTCGTCGATTTCCTGAACTTCGTCGTCGGTTTCTACGATGTAGGTCACGCCCAGGCTCAGGGAGTAGTCCTCACCCACGGGCAGGTCTACGCCAGCGTCCAGGGTCAGGTGGGAGAAACCAGAGTCACCGGAGTCGGGGTCGAGGTAACCCAGGGCAGCGCCGAGGGAAACTTCCACGTCCTCAGAAACGGGCACGGCGTAGCCAGCGCTCAGCTCGAGGTACAGGGAATCTTCGATAGCACCACCAACGCCGTAAGCGAAGAGCAGGCCGAAGTCGACGCCAGCAGCGGAAGAACCGAGGGCGATGTAGGGCTCGCGGTCAGCTTCGCCACCCACGTTGTACACGTACTCGGTGTAACCGATATCTACGGAAACCGGACCTTCGAGAGGCACGGTGTAACCAATGTAGTAATCGATTTCGTCGAATTCGCTGGTGTCGGTGTTGAAGTTACCCCAGGTACCAACAGTGAACAGGTCACCGAACATACCGGTTTCAAATCCGGGCTGGATGTTGAATTCGTCGTTGATCGTAGCGCCACGGAAAACGTAAGCGGATACGAGGTCGATGCTCACTTCAGCAGAAGCGGTCATCACAGTGGCAGCAACAGCCGCACTCAGCAGGGTAATGAATTTCTTCATTGTGTTCTCTCTCTTGTTTTTTTGGGTTGATGGAACGGCGCTTTAGGAGAATCCGCGCCGCGCTCTGGAATGTTTATCTAAAGTTGTTTAATTGTTAGGGATAAATGAGGGATAACACGAAATTGTCAACAGGAAAAACCTTGTTAACCGATCGCTTCCTCCCCCGTCTCGCCGGTACGAATACGGATGCAATCCACCATATCCATCACGAAGATTTTGCCGTCTCCGATCTTTCCAGTACGTGCGCCCTGGACGATCGCATCGATGGCGGTTTGAAGGTAGGGTTCGGTCACGCCGATCTCCACGCGAACTTTCTTGAGGAGGTTCACCTCGATATCTGCGCCGCGATAGGTTTCGTGGTAGCCCATCTGCTGACCGCAGCCCAAGGCCGTGGTCACAGACATTTTGACAATTTCTTTCTCGAACAGCGCCTGCTTCACCGCGTTCAGGCGATGGGGCTGAATGTATGCAACGATAAGTTTCATGACTCGCTCCTTTCCTGATTACTGGGTGGTGAAGATTTGGAAACCGGTATAGGCCTCCATGCCGTGTTCGCCGATATCCAGCCCGCCAAGCTCCTCCTCTTCGGAGACCCGGATACCCATGGTCACTTTCAGCAGGAAGAAGACGCCCATGGCAAAGGCGAAGGAAACCGCACCGTAGGCCAGAACGCCCAGGGCTTGAGTGCCCAGGGAGATCCCGAGCTCTTCTTTAAACTTCGGTTCAGCAAAAATGCCGACGGCTAAGGTCCCCCAAATGCCGCAGAGCAAATGAACGGAAAGCGCTCCCACAGGATCGTCCAGCTTCAAGGTATCAAAGAGTTTGATCCCAAAGACCACGATGACACCACTGACCACCCCGATGATGATGGAATCCATCACCGAAACCACATCCGCACCCGCGGTCACGCCGACCAAACCGGCCAAAGAGCCGTTGAGCGCCATGGTCAAATCCGGCTTGCGGCTGGAAATCCAATCCGTGACCGTGGCGGACATGACCCCCGCAGCAGCAGCCAGTGAGGTGGTGACAAAGACAAATGAAACCGTTTCCGCATCAGCGCTGAGTACAGAACCGCCATTAAATCCATACCAACCGAACCACAGCAAAAAGACACCAATCGCGGCCAGGGGTAAATTATGACCCATAATGGGTTTAATGCTGCTGTTCACGTATTTGCCGATCCGGGGTCCCAGCAGAATAACGCCAGCTAAAGCACCCCAGCCTCCAACAGAATGCACCAAAGTTGACCCGGCGAAATCGTGGAAGCCGATATCATGCAACCAACCGTAGCCCCATTTCCAGGACCCCAACCACGGATAGAGAAAACCAACGTACACCACGGAGAAGATGAGGAAGCTTGAGAGTTTGATACGTTCAGCAACCGCACCGGAAACAATGGTAGCGCAAGTCGCGGCGAACATGGCTTGGAACAGAAAATCCGTCCAGTAGGTGTAATTTCCGTCTGCGTAGGTCAGCGGATCATAGTTTTCCACTTTGTGGGTACCTACCCCGAAATCATCAAACCCAATGATTTCATGCCCGGTGCCATCCTCAAAACCCGGGTACATCAGACTGAAGCCGCAGATAGCAAAGGTCAGTAAGCCGATGGCGATAATCGAGGTATTCTTAAACAAAATGTTCACAGTGTTCTTTGCACGCGTCAGGCCTGTCTCCAGCGTGGCAAAGCCAAGATGCATGATGAACACCATAAAGGTGGCCACCAACATCCAAGTGTTGTTGACCCGAAGGTTCACTTCGGCGAGCTCAAGTTCCTGAGCAAACATCGGGAAGGATGCCAGTCCGGAGAGAGCGAGGTAAAATTTCTTCATAGACTCCATACACATTGTAGGTTTTTACATCCGGAGGGGTCCCGGATGGGGATGTCACCCTTAAGCAAAACAGATGCCATTCTACATCTTTTATTAACAAAGAACCCTTATGTATTAATAACAAACAACTTAGAACGTTATCACGCATGAGTTCCGTTACAAAATCATGAGACAGACAACTACTTTTTTGTAACACACATGCTTTTCAAACACAAATCCGTGACATCCCAAGCCATTTTTACCGCTTGCATTCCGTTTCAGTCTTTTCAAAAGATCAGGGCCTCATTCGCGGCCCCAGGCACCGAGTACCTTCAACGACTGCTTCCCCGGAAATCCAATCATGTCCATGCCCTTATCCGATCTGCTGAATGCACTCTGCCAGCTCACGCCCTTAGAGGAAGCGGGGGACTGGGACAATGTGGGTTTGCTGCTGGAAGGATCCCGCAGAGAACTGTCCAAGGTTTTGCTGACACTCGACATCAGCCCGGAGGTCGTCGCAGAAGCCATCGAGAACGACGTCGATCTGCTCATTGCCTATCACCCCCCGATTTTCCGGGGGCTGAAGCGACTCACCCGGGAGGATCCCCTCACCGCGATGATGCTGGATCTTCTGGAAGCAGGGATCTCCTTATTCAGCCCGCACAGTGCCTTGGATGCCGCAACGGGGGGCTTTTCCGATTCGCTCATGGCTCGCTTTCCTCCTCATGCGCTCCAGCTGCGGGAGGGCTCCTTGCGCATCTTTGAATTGGAGGAAGAGATCTCCCGGGATGAACTCGCTGCCTATCTCCAGCAGGAAGTGCCCCTGCCCTACCTGCGGGTGGCCGGGGCTGCGGGTCCCTTGAAACGCATCGCGCTCTGCCCGGGTGCAGGCGCCTCGACCTTTATAGGCTTGCAGGACCTGGATGCGGTATTCACCGGAGAAATGAAACATCACGAAATTCTCGAGCAGGTTCGCCTGGGTCGGGCCGTCCTGATCAGTGAACACGGGCACAGTGAGCGCCCCTTGCTGGAAGATTATCAGAGACGGCTGGAGGAACAGATTTCCGGGCTGGAGTTCAGCCGCGCTGTCAGCGATCGGGAATCCCTGGAGTTATTTGGAGTCGACTAATCCCAGCCACAGGAGTCTTGCCCTGCTCAAGGGGCACATGGTAGGGTCTCACTGTGACAGATCTCTCCAGATCCTCCCGCCCCGGTGAAACTTCGCCTACCCCGGCCAACTGGGAAGCGGAACTACATAAACTCAAGGAACAGGTCATTCGAGACCCATTGACCGGCTGTTTCAACCGCCGAGTGTTGGATCCGGGCTTGGATAGTTTAATGGAGCAGTGCCAACAGCCCGGCTATGGCTTCTCCTTGGTGCTGATCGACCTTGATGATTTTAAACACATCAATGATACCTTCGGCCACAAAACTGGAGACGAATGCATCGTCGAACTCAGCGACTTCCTGCAAGAGGAACTTCGCGAACCCGACAGCCTGATCCGCATGGGGGGAGATGAGTTTCTCGTCTTGGTCGACGGCATCACCGAAGACGAAAACCGAGCCTATGTGACCCGCTTACATGCCTTGGTCAGGGAACACCCTTTCTTAGCCGAACGATATCCGCTGAGCATTCACATGTCGGTCGGTGTTTTTTACTTTGATGCGCAAACGGAGCTGGAAGAGCCTTCGGACAGCCATGATATCCTCAGTTATGCGGACAAAGCTCTGTATGCCTCCAAACGCTTTGGTGGCGACCGCATTACCTATTGGCATCCGAATCAGTCACGGGAAACGCGGAACATGCCTGGTTCGGTCAGTCCTGTGTTCAATGATCTGCATGCTCCCCATGAAGAACGGGTCCTGGTGGTGGATGATGATCCCCTCTTCCGGCGTTTGCTGGAGCAGGTGCTCTTGCGGGAAGGCTATGCCTCTGACTCGGCTTCTGATGTGGAGCAGGCCGTGGAGTTACTGAAAAAGCACAAGGGAGCCTATGATGTGCTGATGACCGATCTATCGATGCCGGGGGAAAGTGGACTTCGCATGCTCGAACTGGCCAGAGACATTGACGAACAAATCGTATCGGTCGTTATCTCCGGACACGTCTCCGCAGACAATGTCATCCAGTCCTTGCGGGCAGGCGCCTATGATTTTTTGGAGAAGCCCTGTCATCCTGAGCACATCATTTCTCTGATGAAGCGGGCGTTGGAATATCGCAAGCTGCGCATGGAGAACCAGCAGTACCAGAATTATCTGGAAGACATGGTCAGCCAAAAGAACCGCCAACTGGAAAAGAATCTCGCTGAGTTAAAAGATGCCTACGCCTTTTCTCTCGATGCCATGAGCGCCATGCTTGACGCCCGTGAATATGAAACCGCACTGCATAGCCAGCGGGTGATGAAATTAACCGAGCGCATTCTCAACGAAATGGGGATCAAGGGGGATCAGAAAAAAGACATCCTCCAAGGGGCTCAGTTGCATGACATTGGCAAAATCGCCATCCCGGATTCCATTCTTTTGAAGAAAGGCCCCCTCAACAAGGAGGAATGGGCCGTCATGCGACGCCACCCGGAAATCGGTTACCGATTTGTGCAATCCAGCCGCTACCTTCAAGGCGCGGGCGACATCATCCTCTCTCACCATGAAGCATGGGATGGCAGTGGCTATCCACAGGGCCTCAAAGGCGAAGAGATTCCCCTCGGAGCTCGAATCTTCACGTTGGTGGACTGCTATGATGCCATGCGTTCACGCCGGCCATATAAGAACGTGATGTCGACACAAGAGGCAGTCAACGACATCAAACAAAAATCCGGAACGCAATTTGACCCGGAGATTGTACGTTGTTTCCTGAAACTCATTCCCGAGCTGGAGATCCTGGGGAACTGGGAATCCACCAAACCCATGGATCTGAATACCATGTCCGGACGTATCTTTTTTGAGGAGGACTTGGATTAGATGCCGGAACTGGCCGAAGTGGAAACCTGGCGGCGCCTTGCCCACCGCGAAGCCGAAGGCGAGCAAATTGTGGAAGCGCTCGCTGTAGAGGATGACAAGGTATTCGACCGTCGCCCGGCTTCCGAAGTCGCAGAGCAGCTTCAAGGAAAGCGCTTTGTATCCAGTGGCCGACGCGGGAAACATTTCTGGATGCGCATGGAACCGGAATCCTGTCTGTACCTGCACTTTGGCATGAGTTGTTCCTTGATGTCCCTCGCTCCGCAAGAGGAAGCCCCGTCCCACTGGAAACTGCTGCTTCTGTTCAGCAACGGCAAACGACTCTGCTTCCGCAACCCCCGACGCATCGGACGACTGCGCTGGTATCCGGAGTCCGAGCCGGAAGAGGTACTGGCTAAACTGGGCCCGGATCCTTTGGAGCAGGGACTCGAGCTCCAGGTACTCACGCCACTGCTGCAAACGCGCAAAGCTCCGATCAAAGCCCTGCTCCTCAACCAAAAACTCTTCGCCGGAGTCGGAAACTGGATTGCCGACGAAGTGCTGTACCAAAGCCGCATCTCTCCCCACCGAAAAGGCACAGAGCTCAGTGAGGCCGACTGCCGTCTGATCTTGAAAACCCTGAAACGGATTTTGAACACCGCTGTGGATGTAGAAGCCGACGATTCACTGTTCCCCAAGAGCTGGCTCTTCCCCTATCGCTGGGGAAAACAAGCGGAACGCGGTCCCAAAGGAGAAGTTCTTCAGTTCGATACGGTGGGTGGCCGCACCAGTTGCTGGGCGCCGGAGCGGCAGCACTAAGCTCCGCAGTCCGGTCTTCCCTGCTGGAACGTTTTGTAACATCTCTGAATATTTCCCGCAGGGACTGCGGGACTAGGTTCTCTGTGTATTTCCCGCAGGGACTGCGGGACTACGTTCTCTGTATATTTCCCGCAGAGACTGCGGGACGACTGCATCACTGAGTTGACAGGTCCCGGCTTTCAGGACATGTAGACCCCATGTTGTCTCTTCGCACTGGATTCGCCGCTAACTTGGCCTCATCAGGCCTACTCTCTGAAGAAGATGCTCAAGATCTCCTCGAGATCCAGCGTCAACAGGGGGGCTCGCTGGTACAGCGAATCCTCGACCTGACCCGTCAATCTGAAGAACAGGCCCTGCCCCCGTTAGCAGAGGCCATGAACTTACCCTGTCGTCGATTGGGTGACGTGGAGGTGGATGCCGATTTACTCGCACTACTCCCCGCCAAACTGGTGTATCAGTACATGGTCCTCCCGGTAGAGATGCTGAACGGACAATTGTTGGTCGCGACCCGGGATCCCTTCCGTCGTGGATTGGCCGATGCCCTTCGTCTCGCTTCGGGTTGCCGTGTTCGCTTTGCCCTCGCTCCTATGAGCGATCTCGAAAAAGCGATCAAACGACTCTACGGGGTGGGTGGCGAAACCATCGAAGAACTGCTCTCTGACGACACAAGCTCCGAAAGCGACGACTTGCTGGATGCGGATCTCGAGGAACTCGATGAAGAGGCTTCCGTGGTTAAATTCGTGAACCAGATTATCTGGGAGGCCCATCAGGATGGCGCTACCGATATTCATCTGGAACCGATGGAGAAAGAACTTCGTATCCGCAACCGGATCGACGGCCTCCTGGTGCCCATTCCGGTGCCGGCGAAACTGAAGAGCTTTCAATCCGCCATTATTTCCCGCCTGAAAGTGATGTCCCATATGGACATTGCCGAAAAACGTCTGCCCCAGGATGGACGGATCGGCCTGCGGATTCGCGGACAGGAAATTGATATTCGTGTCTCCACCATGCCGACCGTGTATGGGGAAAGCGTATCCCTGCGTTTGTTGATGCGCCAGTCCACCCTCTTAGGCATGGAACGTCTGGGCCTGACTCCGAACGATGCAGAAAGTCTGGAAAAACTAATCCGGAAACCCCACGGAATTCTATTGGTTACCGGTCCCACTGGTTCCGGAAAATCCACCTCGCTCTACACCTACCTGAACAGCATCAATTCCTCGGAAAAACGCATCCTCACCTGTGAAGATCCGATCGAGTATGAAATCCCGGGCATCAATCAAATTCAGATGAAGCCAGAGATCGGGCTCACCTTTGCGGTAGGTCTGCGGCATATTCTCCGTCAGGATCCGGATGTGATCATGATCGGGGAAATCCGGGATAAAGAGACCTCGGAAATTGCGATTCAGGCCGCCCTGACCGGTCACTTGGTGTTTTCCACTCTACATACCAATGACGCCGCCAGCGGCTTCACCCGTTTGCTGGATATGGGCGTAGAACCCTTCCTGGTTGCGTCCTCCATTGAAGCGTTGATCGCCCAGCGTTTGGTGCGCACGCTCTGCCCGGACTGCAAAAAGGTTCGCAAAGCCGACCCAGCCTATCTCAAAGAAATTCAGTTCCCCATGGATCGCCTGGATGAAGGGAAGCTCTATGAGGCGGTAGGCTGCGAATCCTGTCGTGGAAGCGGCTACCGCGGCCGGACCGGAATCTATGAAATTCTGGTGGTGACCGATGAAATCCGGCAGCAGGTAATTACCCGCGAAGCGGCATCGAGCATCAAAGCCTCCGCCTTGCGTAACGGCATGCAAACGCTCCGGGATGACGGCTGGAGCAAAGTGCTCAAAGGCATCACCACCATTGAGGAAGTGCTCCGGGTTTCGGAAGAGGAAGAGGACATCGAAAGCGATCTGATTCATGCCCAACTTTGATTATAAAGCCCGCGACCGCAGCGGGGCCTCGAAATCCGGGAGCCTGGAAGCCCCTACCCGGGCCCTGGCCTTGCAAAGCCTGCAGAACCAGGGACTGGTGCCGCTTGCGGTGAACGAAGCCAAGGCCGAAGCCAAAGCTGCCAAAAGCAAGAAGAAGGCTTCCAATCCACGCAAGCAGGACAAAGCAACTACCGCAGCGGAGCAGGTCAACCTAAGTGGAAAAAAACTGGGAATGAGTGCCCTGCTGCAGTTTTCCATCGACTTGCGGGATCTGCTTTCTGCCGGTCTCACTGTGGGCAGTTCCATCCAGAAACTCAGCCAACAGGCAGGCAATCCGGTTCGCCAGCATATCCTCAAAGAACTGCATACAGACATTGTGCAGGGGAAAAGTCTCTCGGAGGCGATGGCCGGACATCCGAAGAGTTTTCCGGAGTTCTACGTCAGTCTCATTCGTGCCGGAGAGGCCTCCGGGCATCTGCAGGATGCATTGGAGGATGCCGTACGTCATTACGAGCGAAGTGCAGAAACGCGCGAGGAAGTGGTCAGCGCCCTGGTCTACCCCTGCATTGTGCTGGTCTTTGGCATTTTGATCATCATTCTCTGTATTGTGTTTGTGGTGCCAAAATTTGCCGAGGTATTTGAAGGCATCGGCCAGACCCTCCCCGGGCCCACGCGGATGCTGATGAACACCAGTGATTTCATGGTGAAATACGGATTATTTGTTCTCATTGCGATCACCGCGCTGGTGGTATTATTCAACCGCTGGAAGCGTACCCCAAACGGCCGCCGGAGCTGGGATGCCTTTCTGCTGAAAATGCCTCTGTTTAATAAAGTGATCCGCTCCTCCGCCTACGCCAACTTCGCCCGCACCCTGGCGAATCTGCTCCAGAACGGGGTTCCGGTGCTGAATGCCCTGGATATCGTGAAAATTACCACCAACAATGCCATTCTCGAGGAGCAGGTAACGGAACTCAAAGACCGGGTGACCGATGGTTCCTCGCTCAGCCGCCCTCTCGCGGAAAGCGGGGTGTTTCCGGATGTGTTTACCGATATGTTGTCCATTGGGGAAGAAACCGGACAAATCCCCCGTTCCCTGACCCAGATTGCCCGGCGCTATGACCAGGAACTTTCCAGAGATGTAAAGCGGATGACGACACTTCTGGAACCCTTACTCATGGTCATCATTGCGGCTGCTGTGGGTTTCGTAGCTCTCAGCATGCTGCTCCCGGTTTTTCAAATTTCTCAGGGCCTTCGTTGAACAGCCGCTTTCCAAATGACTCCAAGTAGTCTACGATTCTACGTATAGGTGACATTATGAATACACATTTCGCTTCCCATTCCCGTTCAAACTCCACATCACGCAGAGGCTTCACCTTGATTGAGGTGTTGCTGGTTATCGTCATTCTGGGCGTCATTGCTGCAGTTGCGGTAACGCAACTTGATATCCGTGAAACGACCGACAAAGCAAAACGCGATGCAACGGAGGTCACCATTGGCCAATTGGTTACTGCAGTGGAGCGTTATTATTTGGATATGGGCTCCTATCCGAGCAGCCTTGAGCAATTAGTAACTGATCCAGGAAGCTCTGACTGGGGCGGTCCCTATCAGAAAAAATTACCTACAGATCGTTGGGGCGATGCTTTTGTCTACACCCAGAGCGGGAGGAGCTTTGAGATCAGCTCTAATGCTGGTGGCTCCGAGGGCGGGAGCATCAGTAGTAACGAGTTATACTGAGTCCGTGCAAGGACGCTGCGTCTTGTGGGAAGAGAGGGACTGTGCTGAAAGCTAAAGCCTCTCTCCCCCCTCAATGCCACTTCGGCTCTTCGCAGGCCACAGGTCGGCGGGGCTTTACCCTGCTGGAAATTTTATTAGTGTTGCTGGTCATCAGCATTGCGGCCTTTGCCGTGATTCCCACGGTCGTGGAGTCCATGAATGGCAGCAGTGTCCGTCAGGCGATGCGGGACATGGTTTCCCTGCATCATTATGCCCGAAGCCGGGCCATTTTGGACCAGCGGCCTATGCTCATCCTCTATGATCAAGATACTCAGGTCCTGGAACTGCTTCAACTCCCTCCGCGTGTGCAGACCAGTACAGCAGATTGGCTGGAACCTCCCATGCAGCCCAGTGATCCGTTGACCTTACCCGGAGATGAAGAAGCCGGAGCCATTGTTCCGATTCTAAAACGTCCCCTGCCAAAATCCGTTCAATTAATCGAAGTGGAGGATCTCCCACAGGAAAACAATGTCTGGTTCGCCGTCTACGCTCCCTCTGGCATGTGCGATCCTCACCGGGTACGCTTTCAAGATCAACAGGAACGCATACATGAAGTGTTCGTTCAGGGCTTTACCGGTGACGTGCGTATTGGGGATGAACCATGAGCTCTCGTGATGGTTTCAGCCTGTTGGAGGTTCTTCTGGCCATTCTCATCCTTGGAATCAGCCTTACCGTGTACTTCGGCGCAGCGAATCAGGGCTTGTCCCTTATTGGAGCTGCACGGAATTACGAACGAGGCCGAAGTTACCTGAACCAACTTGAACTCCGGGAACCGCTGGCTCTGGAGGACCTCGAGGAGGGCACCCTCTCCGGAAGTTTGACCTTGGATGGTGAACGGGTGGAGTGGAATCGGGAAATCAGCCTGGTGGGCCCGGAAGAGGATGAGCTCTACGAACTGCGTACTGAAGTGCGTTGGGGAGAAGAACAGTCCGAATCCACCCTGATTTGGGTGCATAAAGCTTCCGCCGAGCGTGAAGGCTGGATCGAAACCCCGGTGGAATAAGCGGGCCGGGAGGGCCCGCCTCCGGTCCTTGGCTCTCCAGAAAGCGGCAGCGTCGCTACGCTTTGCTCCCGCACCAAAGACGCTGCGCGTCACATAGCTTCTGCGGAGTCAACGTAGCCGTCGGCCTTTAGGCCACGGGCCGCTGCCTAGGTAGCTTCCACCTTGTCGTCCCCCCCTTCTCTTGGCATGATAGAAACATGGCAAGGAAACGACAGAAGGGCTGAGCTTGTGCGTATATCGTGCTGGGCTTCTTCCTTCTTCTCTTTCTCGTGGGCTCCTACAACATCGCGTACCCCGAAATGCGTGCAAAGAAGATCAGTCAACAGCTAAGCAGATATTCCGAGGCTCACTGGGAAGAGCTCTACGTCACAGCACTCCAATTCCATCAAGCACGCTTCCACGGGGAACCGATCGGAGTTGAAGCGTCATCTGTGGAGTTAAGACGCTAGAGGAGGATAGGCCTCCGGCCTGTCATCAAGCATGTCGGAAACGCCCCCGCGCGATGCAGCCTGAAGGGGCTGCGGTATGTCAGATGGCGCCGGATCTGAGTGTTGTTCTCAGGGGGAACAGATCCATAGCATCTTGGCTCCCCCTCCTAGTGGAACCACACCCGGGTAGCACCCCAAGCGCCATCCCCTTCCCCGCAGAGTCGAAAGGATGCTACGTTCTTTTGCCGTTCCAGCAAGCGGTGGACTCCCTCCCGCAAGGCCCCGCTCCCTTTTCCATGGATGATCCGTACGGTCTCATAACCCGCTTCCTGACTGGCTCGTAGAAACTCAGGGAGCAATTCGCCCAGTTCCGAGGGTCGGAAATGATGCAGGTCCAGCTCTCCGTTCATCGGAAGCGGTATGGGGTCAGGTAACGGATCGTCGCTCATGAGAAAAAAAAACACCATGAGCTCGGCCCATGGTGTTTGCAGGGTTCGATCAAGTCGAAGGCCTTACTCCACAGGAGTCGGGCTGTTGCGTTTGATGTAGATTTCCACGCGGCGGTTGCGCTGCATATTGGCCTCCGTGGTGTTCGGAACCAAGGGACGGTCAAAGCCATAGCCTTTGGCACCGATCCGGGCTCCATCAATGTTGGAATTATCCAGCAGATACTTCCGCACGGCCTCTGCCCGACGTTGGGAAAGGCGCAGGTTGTAATTCCGTTTGGAAGTTTTCCGTTTGTCGGCATGGCCTTCAACCACTGCAGTGGAGGTGGGAACGGAGATCATCATGTTGATGATTTCCTGAAGTTCCTCGTAATCCGCATTACGGATCGTGGCTTTGTCCGTATCAAATTCAATGTTCAGCTCGAAACGGAGGAAGTCATCCTTGGGTTCCAGGGGGTTGGTGGAATCGATCAGCACTTCGTGGCCGTCATCCACTCCGCCGGCGTCCGTGTCGCGGTTCATGGGGTCGGTACCATGGTCCAGCACTTCGGCTCCGTCGGTCAGTTTATCCAGATCGGAATCGGGATTCAGCGGATCCGTCTTGTGCTCGAGGACTTCCGCTCCGTCTTTCAGACGGTCTCCATCCGTATCCGGATTCAGGGGATCTGTACTGTAGGTGATCACCTCTTCACCATCTTTGAGTCCATCGCCATCCGAATCGGGATTGAGGGGATCGGTGTTGGTTTCAAGCACTTCACGCCCATCCTTGAGTTCATCCCCATCCGTATCGGGGTTGAGGGGATCCGTCATGTATTTGAGGACTTCTTCACCATCTGTGAGACCATCATCATCTGTATCCGGATCATTGGGGTCGGTACCGATTTCACGTTCGCGGCCATCGGTGAGGCCATCCCCGTCGGTATCCAGATTGTTCGGAGTGCCGCTCACCCGGAATTCGGGAGGCACTTCTGCATTCGGGCGATAATTCACACCGAAGGACCAAATGAGTTGCGCCTCTGCAGATCCAGCCACAGCCGTCTGCACATCGCCACGAAGAGCCCAGGTGTTGTTGAAGTGGTAGAACATACCGCCTCCCACGAAAACCTGAAAGCCATCGCCTTCCGGTACGGTTTCTTCGTACCAGGTATATCCGGCACCCGCACTCAGGTAGGGGTCCCAGCGAAGATTCTCGATGGTACGCAAGTGCAGCTGCAGGTCAGCCGCCCAGCGCAAGGCGATCGTACTCTCCGCAGCCGGTTCCGTACCCACGTTCCCTCCCAGACGCACACGATCCGGGTTTTCACCACTGCTCCCTTCCAGATCGGGCATGATGTCAAAAATCAGTTCCCAACTCCAGCGGGGGTCAATGTTATAGCCTGCACGCAGCGAAAACAGATAGCCATCTTCGGTGGCATGGTCCCCTTCGAAATTGCTGCGCCCCACACTTCCGGAAAAATACCAGGGTGCCCGTTCAAACAAGTCACCTTCCGCATGAATCGCGGAACAACAGAGGGCCAGAATCATGGACAGCAACAGAGGGAAGCGCATAAGGGAGGTTCTCCGGGGAGTAGAGCGTTAAAACTAGGTGCAGAGTAGAGTTCAGACCCCAGTCATGCAACAGTAAATTCCGCTTCCCTGCCGCAATCTCTACAGGATTGTTTCCTCTCCAGCCAGTGATCCCCGTTCAGCGGGAAGGTTCAGCCAGGAGAATAGCGTTTTTCGGCTAATGCAAGCTGATCTGGAATGGCTTAGCCTCGTAAAAAGAGCAGCGCGACGGTGATAAAATACATTCCGGAAATCACCAACATCCAGCGGTCTTGAAACAGTTGCCGCTCCGGTCGATCCCCCTGACTGCGATGCCTCACCAAATATCGATACCTGAGCAGACCTGCCAGCACCAAGGGCAGGGTACAAAGAATCATGCGGTCGGTTTGCTTCAGCAAGAGCTCCGGGGACAAGGTATAGGCCAGATAACAGGCCAGCGTACCCAGCAAGGCCAGATCGAGTGCCTGGGCCAAATGCTTGAGGCGGAGTTTTTCCAGGCTGGGCCGGGTTTCCCCTTCCACCTCCGCTTCATTGTCTTTCTCATGATAGCGTTTGCAGAGCGCCAAAAAGAGCGCCAGAAAAAAGGTACAGGCCAACAGCCAGCGACTTGCAGGCACCGGGATGGCCACTGCCCCGGCCAGAGCCCGCAGGACAAAACCCGCGGAAAGCAGCACCACATCCAACAAGGGCATGTGTTTTCCCCAGAGCGTATACAGCAACTGCAAGGCCACATACAGCAGCAGAACCACACTGAGTCGCCACCCGGCACAGATCGACAAAAGCAACGCGGCACAGGCCAGGCCGGCAGAAAGGCGCAGGGCATGAACCGAACTCAACTCTCCCGCGGCAATCGGTCGAAAACGTTTTCGGGGATGACGGCGATCAAACTCCACATCCCGAATATCATTAATCAGATACACAGAGGACGAGATCAGACCGAAACTGAAGAAAGCCACCAACACATGAAACCAACTCGAGGCGGGTAACTGAAGCTGCCGGTCCCCCATGGCAAACAACAAGGGAAAGACGCAGAGCATATTTTTGCTCCACTGCTCAGGACGACAAGCCCGGATCCAGGCGGGAACCTGACTCATGCCCCCCTCCGCGGACGTCGAAACCCCAAGCGGCCAATCACCTGAAACGCTTCTCTCACGATCCCCGGACTCATTTTAGATTTTCCGCTGCGGCGCTCCGTAAAGACAATCGGTATTTCCTTCCACCGTGCCCCCAGACACCAGGCGGAGTGTTTCATCTCCACCTGAAAGGAGTATCCATTGGAGCGGATTTCCTCCAGTGCTAAGCGTCGAAGCAAGTCACAGCGATAGGCGTTAAATCCACCGGTGGGATCCGAAAAGGGCAATCCCGTCACCAAACGACTGTACAACTCGGCTCCCCGGCTGAGGAACAGACGGTAGGTCGACCAGTTTTCGATACGGGCGCCCGGTAGGTAGCGACTGCCACAGACCAGATCGGCCTCCTTCAATGCTTCGACAAAGCGGGGCACATCTGCAGGATCGTGGGAAAGGTCCGCATCCATACACAGACAAAACCGATACTCGCGTGTCAATGCCCAGGAAAAACCCGCTAGATAGGCCCGGCCCAGGCCCAGTTTTTCCTCCCGGGATAAAAGATGAATTCTGGAATCCTCTTCCGCCATCTGCAAAATGCGCTCACCCGTTCCATCCGGCGAGGCATCATCGATGAACAACAGATCCGCCTCTGGAAACGCCCTGCGTTGGGCGTCCACCAAAGGAACAAGGTTCTCCACCTCGTTGTAGGTTGGAATCAGGATCAGCAGTTCGGGCATGCGGGACCTTTTGCCAGAAAGCAGGAACGAACCCCACCGGAAAAAAGGGAAAAGTTTTCCCAGGTTGCCAAAACTCCCCCACCCCTCTATGCTTTGCCTATGATCTCAGACCGGGTGGAACGCGAAGCGTTAGAGGAAGAAGTTCTGGCTCCCTGGGGCGCGCGTTCCTCTCAAAGCCGCGGCCGGCTCTACCCCGAAGCACGTCACTCCAGACGGGTGGAATTCCAACGGGATTGCGACCGCATCGTGAACAGTAAGTGTTTTCGGCGCTTGGAGTACAAAACCCAGGTCTTTGTGAACGGAACACAGGACCATTATCGAACCCGTCTCACCCACACCATGGAGATGACTCAGGTGGCTCGGACTCTGGCCCGGGCCCTGCAGGCCAACGAAGATCTCGCCGCCGCGATCTCCCTGGCCCATGATATCGGGCATAGTCCCTTTGGACACGCAGGGG
Organism: Verrucomicrobia bacterium UBA6056; assembly: GCA_002429005.1. GTDB lineage: Bacteria > Verrucomicrobiota > Kiritimatiellia > SS1-B-03-39 > UBA6053 > UBA6056. The sequence goes on along the minus strand of DIYK01000107.1, from coordinate 1,896 downwards.
AACATGCCTTGGATGCGTTGATGAAAGATCATGGCGGCTTTGAACACAACCTGCAAAGTCTGCGCTGGGTCGAAATTCTTGAAGAGGATTACCCCGAATTTAATGGGCTCAACCTGACCTGGGAACTCCGGGCCGGGTTGAGAAAGCATGTCAGCCATCTTCCCGGAGCCGAATTAGACGGGCACCCCATTGGCCCCTGGCAAATGTTGGAGGGACAGATTGCCGATGTGGCCGATGACATTGCCTACCAGGCGCATGATGCGGAGGATGGTCTGGAAGCCGGTCTGATTCGCCTGGAGCACTTACAGCAACTGGAGTTATGGATGCGTGCCGAGGAACGGGTACGCTCCCTCTACCCCAGCTGTCCTGCCAAACGCTTGCCTTCTGCCTGCATCCGTATGCTGTTTACGCTCCAAGTGGAGGATGTGCTGGCCTATGCAGGCGAACGTCTTGAGCGCTGGAATCTGCAAAGCCCCTGGGATGTGCTCCGGGCAGAGGAGCGTCTGGTGGACTTCAGCCCCGACTTCCGGAATCAGCTTGAGCCCTACCGAAGTTTTCTCTTTGAACACATGTACCAGCATCCGGATGTCGCGAGCGACAGCGATCGAGCAGTCGCGCTGATGACACGTCTTTTTGATCACTATCTTGACCACCCCGAGGATCTGGGGCAGAAAGCACAGGCCCGTCTTGAACGGGAAGGTCTGGAACGAACCGTGTGCGATTATGTCGCGGGGTGTACAGACCGTTTTGCCTTGGAAGAATGCACCCGATACGGACTCGACTCATGAAAGAACTTATCCAACGCCTTGTCGACGGACAAAGCCTCAGCCGCGAAGACAGCCACAGCGCTCTCAGCATGATTATGAATGGCGAGGCTACCGATGCTCAGATTGCGGCCTTTTTAACCGCATTGCGCCTGCAGGGCGAAAGCGCAGACATCATTGCCGGTGCGGCCCAGGCCATGCGAGAAGCCTTTACGCCCGTTGCGAGCACGCGCAGTGACGCCGTAGACACCTGTGGCACCGGCGGAGATGGCTTGCATACCTTTAACATTTCCACCACGGCCGCCTTTATCACCGCAGGCGCCGGGGTTCCCGTGGCCAAGCATGGCAATCGTGGCGTGTCCAGTCCCAGTGGATCTGCAGATGTGCTTAAAGAACTGGGCGTGGATATCAGTATTCCGGCCAGCGCGATGAGCCGTTGTCTGGACGAGGTCGGCATTGCCTTTCTCTTTGCGCCCTCGCTGCATCCCGCCATGAAACATGCCATTGGACCACGTCGTGAAATTGGCATCCGCACCTTGTTTAATGTACTGGGACCGCTGAGTAATCCGGCCAGTACCCGTCGAGGCATTCTGGGGGTCTACTCGGCTTCGTTGGTGGAGCTCCTGGCCCATGCGCTCGCGGATCTCGGGGCCGAGCATATGTTTGTGGTGCATGGCGAGGATGGTCTGGATGAAATCAGTATTTGCGCCCCCACTCAGGTCGGCGAAGTGAAAAAAGGAGAGGTCAAGCTCTACACCCTGACGCCGGAGGAGCTTGGACTGGAGCGCCGCAGTTTGGAAGAGCTGCGCGGCGGAAACCCTGTGGAAAATGCACGTATCACCCGCGAGTTGCTCGAAGGTCGGGGGGACGAAGCCAAACGCGATATCGCGCTACTCAACGCAGCCGCTGCCATCTGCAGCAGTGGCAAAGCCGCGGATCTTCCCTCCGCACTCGTGGCTGCCCGCGAAAGTGTGAACAGCGGCGCCGCGCTCGCCAAACTGGAGGCCCTCATCGCCGCCAGTAGCGCAGAGGGCTAAGCCCGGCTGCGGTCTGAGCTCCAGGCTTCTGCGTTTTTTTTTTCACCACGAAGGGCACGAAGAACGCGAAGCCTGCAGGCGACGGCCAGGGAAGC
>DIYK01000093.1:13901-74972 GCA_002429005.1 Verrucomicrobia bacterium UBA6056 | reverse complement strand
GCTTGGCGAATCAAGTGACGGCCGAACAGACGATACCGGCATGTTCGCGGATCGTGCGATCTACTGGCATTTCCCCGCCTACCTACAAGGCTACTCGCGGATCGACCAGCAGCGTGATGCACTTTTTCGTACGCGCCCGGTAAGCGTGATAAGACGGGGCGATTGGAAGTTGCACCAGTACTTCGAAGACCGACTCGACAGCACTCAGACTCTGGCAGGCGTTGAACTCTACAACCTCCGCGACGACCCCGGCGAATCGAACAATTTGGCGAATCAAAACGAAGAGATCGCGCACAAGCTGCTCGGAGATCTAACCGCTTGGCAACAAAGGGTTGCAGCACCGATTCCAAGCGAACCGAATCCCGCTTTCGATCCTGAACACCAACAGCAGGCGATTTCGAAGCTCTTGAAACGCAAACGCGCCAGGCGATAGCAAGGGTGGCACACTGTGTAATTAGCCTCCCTGGCCTATCTCAGAGTGTAAACGTTTGCACTCGGTGGTTGAGACTATCGAGAACATGCAAACGTCGCTGGCTGTCCAGCGCAAGTGCCCAAGGACTATCGAATTGGCCAGGCTGGTTGCCGGCCCCACCCCACACTTCAAGCGACTTACCCTGACGATCAAACCGCTGCACCCGGTGATTACCGAATTCAGAAATCAGCAACGTGCCGTCGGTATCAAAAATCAAACCATAGGGGTAGTTGAGCTGCCCAGCCGCATGGCCGTGAGCCCCCCAGATCTCAACTCTTTCTGCTTTTCCCTTTGAAACGTCAAAGACCTGCACGCGGTGATTACAAGCGTCTGCAACCCACAGCAAGCCTTCGTCGTCGATCCGCAAACACTGTGGCCGAGAGAACTGCCCCGGCTCAGAACCTTGGCTTCCAAACGTCTGTAGGTACTCACCTTCCGGGCTAAATTCCTGAATGTGATCAATCTGCCCGTACTGACCGATGAAAAAGTGTCCGCGCGAATCCTGAACAACATCAGTAACAAAGTTGAACTGTCCTGGCCCATCTCCATGCTCTCCGCCGATCGTCCGGGATTCGTCCAGTACTCCCGACGGTGAGTAAACGAGCATGCGGAAATAGTGCGTGTCCGCAACCAGCAATTGTCCATCCTGCGAGAACCCTAAACCTGTTGGCTTGCCTTGTTTGATCGCAGGAGTCCGCCAGCCGCGGAGGTATTCACCGTCTGCGGAAAACGCTTGGATGCGTCCTGTCATATCGACCAGATAGACTTCATCTTTGGGGCTGACAGCAACTGCCCGCGGCTTCATCAGTCGACCATCAGACAACCCACGACGCCCCCAGACTAGGCTCGGCATGTTGGCTTCAACCGAGCGAGACATACAACCGGTACTCAACACCGTAGCTGAGACCGCCCCCAACATCCAGTCGCGGCGATTCCGGCTACGGCCCATTGGAGAGATTTGCGCGTCATTCCGGCTAGAGGTTCGATCTTGCATCGTAAGCAAACTTCAACACCATGATTTGAACGGGTGAGTTGTCAGCGTTGCCTTGTCAAAAAGCTCCAAGCCACAACAGTCTATTCTACCAACAACTCGTTTGTGCCATTATAGTGCTGCGAGCGTGCTGTCGGACCGCGAGATCGGTCGAAGGTCAGTTATTGTTCACCAAGCTGTGCAGCCGCCAATCGATTAATTCAGGCGGGCGAAGCAAATCGACTGCGTGCCGCCAAGACAAACATGGATTGGAAAATAAGGCAACGATGAATGTCAATGATCGATTGGAAGGACGGCGACCAGCGGGATACGGTCCACCTAATTGTCCAGGCGCTGACCGAAGGTAAGGTCGTAGCACTGCCTACCGAATCCAGCTACTTGTTGTGTGCGAGCGGGCTAAACACCGATGCAGCTCAATCTGTAGCCGAATATGCAAACACACTATCCAGTCGACTAAGCCTGATTGCCCGCGGAACGGGAGAAATCCTCGACTACTGCCCAGAGATCTCTCCCGTGGCAAGACGAATCGTCCAGCGAGGGATGCCGGGACCGATTGCCCTAAACCTTTCGGCCGACGAAAGAAGTTTGGTAAGTGCCTTAGGCAACGAATTGGCCGGACACCTTCGCGAAGGCGACCAATTGAGCATTCGTCTGCCTGCCCATCCAGCAGTCTTGGATGTGATGCGTCTGCTGAAAGGCCCAGTGATTGCGGCCGAAATTTCCTCGGAACAAGGGGTTGCAACCAGCGCGAATGATGCGGCGAAAGCAGCTGGGGATGCCTGTAGTTTTGTGGTCGACGATGGCCCCACACATTTCGGAGCTGCGGCTACTGCTATCTCTGTTGAATCCAACCAGTGCAAGCTAGAGGTCCCCGGCGTCGTCGACAATGAACGCCTCTGGCAACTTTCACAACTGACGATCTTGATCGTTTGCACTGGCAATACTTGCCGAAGTCCGATGGCCCAGGTGATCCTGGATAGTCTGCTTCGAAAGAAATTTTCACTGCCGCCTCAGAATGGTCCGCTCAGCGGCGCGGTTTTCGTCGCTTCGGCTGGAGTCAGCGCTTTCCCCGGTTCACCAGCCAGCCAAGGAGCACGCACGGCGGCGAAAATTCGGGGCCTAAGCTTGGCTGCACACCAAAGTTCTCCGGTGACGCGACATTCTGTAGAACACGCAGATTTTGTATTCGCGATGACTGGTACCCATCGCTCCGCCATTCTGCAGGCAATGCCCGAGGCGGCATCCAAAGTGCGTCTTATCAGCGGTGGTACCGGGGATGTGAGCGATCCCTTTGGGGGCGACCAGGCCATCTATGACAGTTGTGCCGATCAAATCGAAGGCTACCTCCAAACCTGGGTCAACTCAGTGGATCCGTCGTGGCTGCCGCAGTGGCAGTTCGATTAAGCTGACAAGTTGCTGGCGAATGCGTGTACGGGATTTGCGTGCGTTACAGTTGCCTAGAAAACTGCCGCCCTGCCAGTTCGCAGCGGACTTGTCTGCCTGCCGACTTACTTATTGCACACCGTCCCCGGAATTGAGGTATTCAACCTCCTACCAATTGCAACATCGGAGATTGCAAGCCCGAAAGAGGCACTATTCACTTACCTAACGTCAACTATCTAGTCAGATAGCTTTCGATGGCGGTGATACGACTCAAATTCCAAAAGCTCCCTTGCATCATATACCCAGCTGGTTCCCCAAAAATCACACTGCCCCAACACGGTTTCATGCGAATTTCCATTGGAAGCGATCACCGCGGTTCGGTAGTCAAACAGAAGTGTTTGGCTTTCCTACAGCAAACTGAACACGAAGCTTTCGACGTGGGGGCGGCTGGTGAGGAAAGTGTCGATTATCCGGACTTCGCGAGCGTTGTCTGCGAACACGTCGCCTCAGGTCAATCGGAACGCGGAATCCTGATTTGCGGCACCGGTATCGGCATGGCGATCACGGCCAACAAATTCGCAGGTGTACGCGCGGCTACCTGCCTGGACGAAGTCACAGCCGAGATCAGCCGGCGGCACAACGATCTAAACGTCCTCTGTCTAGCGGGCGATGTCATCGGGGATCGCCCCATTGATGATCTACTGTCCGTTTGGCTTACGACAGAATTCGAAGGCGGACGCCATCAGCGACGCATCGAAAAAATCGTCGAGATCGAAAAGCAAAACGCTCGGTAGTTGCTGCGACCGGCCAGCAACTCTGGCAGATTGTCCGCAAAAGCGACTCGAATCCGCTGCACTCATGATGGGCGGTCTTGTCAGCCCACGGTCTCATCAGCCTATGGTCTCATCAGCCCACCGGCATTCCAGCCCGCGTTCGTACCAACGCTGCCAATGAGTCTTAGAAAGCGAAACATTTCAGGTTTTGCGGGCTCTAACGCCGACCGAAGTCTGTGTTTTTGCATTTCAGCCGTTTGACTTCAAGAACATCCTTGGATCATAGCAGTCGGATGGGTACAGTCGGTACATCATCGCGAGTCGTTTGTCCTGGAGCGGCATGGATCAGGCCGTTTCCTCGATTTGCGAAGCATGGACAGAATGCCCGTTTCCCCCCGAACGATGGTTGGAATGACGCGCGGCCTCCGGGAGCGAAACTGGGCAGTAACCCTACAGACTACCTATGCACAATGTTACTGATGAAGTCGAGTTGCTGCTTCAGAACGCGAGACTGCGTGATGAGCTTGAGCCGTACATTGATGAGTCGGTGCAGCTCGTACACTTCCGTCAAATGAACCTGCGGGAAGAGAATAGTTTCCTCGAGTCGATGTTGGCCTGGGAGCGAGCCCCTGCTCTTCCTATCAGCTGCTGGTCGCTGCCAGAGCTGGTGCTACCCCGCCCAAGTTCGCTTGACGACGATCTGCTCAATACGCTGCTCGATGATGCGATCGACCGCCTGTTTACCGCGCGAGTCGTGTTGGAGATGACGGACCACCTGTCCAACCGCGAACTTTACACCCTGATTTATCGGGATATCTTGCCGGCCTGTGAAAAGAAAGTGGATCTGCCCGGCAACTACCTTTGCTGGCGTTGTGTAGACGAAGCCGACCACGATACTTGGCTGACCTACTACGCGACCGAGAGCGAGCGGCTCCAGTGGCTTGAAAACAACGAAGGGCCGCTCCCTGAGGCTCAACCGGTGCCCTTTCCGCGAAAACTGCCGCGTGCGTCGGAGCAATAATGCCCACTGTCGAAGATATTTGCAGTGCCATGCAAAGTATCGCGCCGCTGGAGCTGGCAGCCGAATGGGATAACGTCGGCTTGCTCTTAGGAGAGTCAGCGCAGAGCGTAACGCGTCTTATGACGACGCTCACCCTATCAACAACCACGGTCCAGGAAGCTATTGACCGCAGTGCGAGTATGGTGATCGCTCATCACCCCTTGCCCTTCCGTCCTCTTAAGACGATTACCGACGCCTCTTACTACGGCGGTCTGGTTTGGAAGTTGGCTAGCCGGTCCATCGCAGTCTACAGCCCCCATACCGCTTGGGACTCTGCCAAAGCGGGCATTAACCAGCAGCTGGCAGAACTTCTCGGCCTGCAAGCGATTGCGCCGCTGGAACCCACCTCAATCGAAGGCCTTGAGGGATGTGGCACCGGTCGATTCGGCGTTGTACGTGAAGACGTGCACCTGGCGGGTTTCTGTGAACAAGTCGCGGCAGGTATCCCCGATGCACGAACTCGTACTGTTGATGCAGGAAAAAAAATTCGCAAGGTTGCGATCGCTTGCGGAAGCGGTGGCAGTTTCCTTTCGGCGGCGCGGCGTGCCGGTTGTGACACGCTATTGACCGGTGAGGCCACCTACCACGACTGTCTGGAAGCTCAGGCAGCTGGCGTTAACCTGGTTCTGGTCGGGCATCACGCCAGCGAGCGATTCTCATTGGAAGTTCTAGCAAGACGGTTGTCCGGCCAATTCAGCGATGTCGAGTGCTGGGCTTCAGCGAACGAGTTCGATCCTGTGCAAGCGGTACGCTCAGCTTCAACCTCATGAGCCTCTGAAGACCACACGCCGCAGCCGGTTTGACGGTGGCAAAATCGCGATTCGGCTAGCGCGCAGCGTCAACAGCGCAAATCCCAGCGACAAAAACAGCCCTGCCCAGCGATCAACAGTCCTGTGCAGCGATCAACAACCCTGGTCCCGGCTCACTTGCTGCTGATGACCTGCCGCAGCGGCGTAAGTGCCTTCTAAGCGACATCGCGTTGTGCGGCGAGAGCCTGCGGCGACGTTTGGACCGAAGTTACGGCAGTGAATGCACTTACCTGTTCCGGCCTACGCACCAGATGCATAATCGGAGTGTAAGGACGTTCCCCGTTCGTTCGTCCTCGACGCAACGTTTGACGAAAAACCGTCTTACGGCCAGCATGCTCGCCGAAAACGCTGGGATCGAGCCGGTCCTGGTGGATTTGGCCAATCAATGCCTCGCGACTAGGGCCTCCCTAGGAGAAAACTGAGGGAATTGCAGCTTCGAAGTGATGCTTGCGTACTGTACGTCTGTTCATTGACGTACTGGGCAAGTCTCATAGAATGCGATGCCGGTTCCAATGCTAGGCAGCCTCACAAACGAAGGATGGGAACACGATGACGAAGTGGATTGCCGCATTGCCGGTCTACAACGAGGTTAACTACGTCGACGAAGTTTTGTCGGAAGTTAAGAACTACGCTGAAAACATATTGGTCGTCAACGACGGCTCAACTGATGGAACCACCGAAAAACTGGCCACGATTCCCGGCATTAACGTCGTAAACCACGATCAAAACCAGGGCTACGGCGCTGCACTGAAGAGCGCGTTTCAATACGCCATCGATGAAGGTTACGATTACTTGGTAACGCTCGATTGCGATGGCCAACACCAACCGCAGCGAATCCCGCATTTTGTAGCCGCTTGTGTCGGGGCCGACATCGTGTCCGGCAGCAGGTACCTAAAACGTTACGAGGGTGATTCGGAGCCGCCAAGCAGCCGGATGCTGATTAACCGCCAGATCACGGCAACGCTGAATGATATGTTCCACCTGAACCTTACCGATGCGTTTTGTGGGTTCAAGGCGTATCGCGTCGAAGCCCTCAAGAAGCTCGACATCGACGACCTTGGATACGCAATGCCGCTTCAAGTGTGGGTACAAGCTGCGATGCAAGGTATGCGTGTGGTCGAAGAACCGGTGCCGCTGATCTATCTCGACCTCAGCCGGTCTTTTGGCGGAGCACTCGACGAGGCTGAAACGCGACTAAAATATTATCGAGATTGCATTGCGAAGAGCGTCGCTCAGATGCAAGAGCGTGGTTACAGCGTACCGACCGAGCCCACTTCCACCTGCCAGAGCAGTTGACCTAAAGCTCGCACGACGGCCTGTTTTTCGGACTGAAACCTGGACGCGATCATCCACCGGACAAGTCGCGTGTCCTGCTTTGTCCTGTGCCTTGGCTCAGCTCCCCTTTTTCACATTCCTCCTCGCACCGAGTTTGAATTGAACGCCACTGTGACCACCGAAAAGCGTGCTTATCGAGACTACCGAGCACCGCAGGCCGATGGGCAGTCACTTGTAGTCCCCGATTCCGGGCACATATCGCACGTTCTAAGCACACCCCATGAATTTGAACTGCGTTCGTTCGACGGACGCCAGGCGGTGGAGTTCTGCGGGAAAACTCTTGGAGATGCGCGGTCGGACGCCCGTCAAGAAATCGTTCAACTGGCCCGAGACTACACGTATCAATACCTTACGCCCGGGTCGATCGAAGCGACTGATATCGACGCGCCTCTGATCCTTAGTGGCCATCAGCCGGAGCTGTTTCATCCGGGTGTGTGGTACAAGAATTTCTTGCTCGATTCGCTGGCAAAAGAGAACTCAGCGATCGCAATCAATTTTCTAGTGGACAACGATTTATGTCGTCGGTCCGCGGTGCGAGTTGTTCGCGAAACGTCCACAGGCGTATCTACGGAACAAGTCGCGTTTGATCGCACAGAAGAACCGGTGCCCTGGGAACTACGCAAGGTTGCCAGTCACGACTTGCTCGCTAGTTTCCCAGCCCGCCTCCGACAGGCTGTACCGGACAAGGTCGCTTCACCGCTGGTAGCAGAGGAAATGTGGCCTGAGGTTTTGAGGGCTGTCGACGATGGCTGGTATCTGGGGCAAGCACTTGCTCGAGGCCGTCACCACCTCGAACATCAACATGGCCTGCGGACCTTGGAATTGCCGCAGCATACGATTTCCGGCACCCGCTCGTTTGCTCGTTTCGTAATTCACTTACTCACGCAACTGCCACGATTTATCGAGGTCCATAACGATCAGCTGCTTGCATATCGGTCTGCCCACAAGATCCGCAATCATGCCCACCCGGTCCCAGAGCTGAAGGCCGAAGGTGGCTGGCTGGAAGCTCCGCTGTGGATCTATAGCCCGGCACAACCCGAACGACGCCGGTTGTGGGTAAAAGCCATCGATGATGGGATCCTCCTGTCGGACCGCTCAGGATTTGAACACTTGCTGAACGGACGCCTCGAATGCGATCGTGCGTCCGACCAGTGGCTGGACCTAGCTGCCAGCGGAGTCTGTGTTCGACCGCGAGCCTTGGTGACCACCATGTTCATGCGATTGTTCGTAGGCGATTTGTTCGTCCACGGTATCGGTGGTGCAAAGTACGACCAGCTGACAGACACGATCATCGAACAGTTTTTTGGCTTTTCACCGCCGCCGGTCTGTGTCGCCACTGCAACCGTGCACCTGCCATTGTCCAGCCGCACTCCTGTCGATGACGACGCGATCGAAGACGCCAAACAGAAAGCTTGGCAACTTCAACACAATCCTGATGAAGCCCTCCTTGATGATGCTGCCAGTCGTGAGCAAGCCATACAGTTGGTGGAACGAAAAAGGGAGTTGGTCGCGGACATTCCCGATCGTGGCAGTCGACAGGCCTGGCATCAGGCGATGAAGTCCGTTAAACAACAGCTTGTCGAGCTGGCCCAACCGCTACTGGACGATGCCAAGGATCGAGTCAGTGCCCTTGAGGAACAGCAGCGGCAGGACGCGATGCTCCGATCTCGTGAGTTTAGCTGTGCACTTTTTAGCGCAGACTCACTCCTGAGTACCCTGTCGCGAATGGCGACGCGTTAAATGGCTTCGTGGCAAGAGAGAGTGCGCGGAAGAGACGACCCACGCGGCGCCTACTTGCTACTGACCTCTTGGCAACGTTGGTTGTGGGCTGGAAGCGTCGCTCCAGTTGCTGCTTTGCTTGCAATCGCTTGGTCGCTCACACCGTCGACCGAGGGGTTTGGAACTCACCAGCAACTCGGCTTGCCACCATGCACGTCGATCGCGCTGTGGTCGGTGCGTTGTCCCGGCTGCGGCATGACCACCTCTTGGGCCTGGACGATGCGGGGCGAATTACCTGCTGCACTACAAGCCAACGCTGGCGGTACGTTGCTGGCATTAATCGCTCTGGCGTACATTCCCACAACTTGCTATTTCTCACTGCTGGGTCGAACAAGCCGTCGAAGCTGGTTTTCTACCTTCCTGGCAATCGCACTGCTCGCGAGCCTATGTGTCGCCACCATCCAGTGGCTCGTTTGGCTCAGCCTTTAGTGCAACCCAACGGCATCCTTGCAATCGCCACCGGACAGTCGCTGCCTCCGCCTGCAAATGGTGGACTCGCCACTGTCTGTTCGAGCGATCTGGTGGATCAACCGATCGTGTCATGCTTGTAAGCCCCTCCACTTGGTTCCTAAAAGACGATTAAATCGAGCTACGCAATGCGCAACACGACCACGTTCTACTCTTTTATGCTGTGTTTCAGTCTGCTAGCTGGCTTGGTTATGTCGACCGGATGCATCGGACTGACCGCCAACCTCGCTGGACTGTTCATCCACAATGGCCCACCGGTGGAGTACGAGGGACTTGAGAACCGACGCGTCGCCATCGTTTGCATGATGGACGAAGAGGAAATGAACAGCAAGACAATCCAGATGTTGACCAGCTACATCCACGCCAACATCAACTCTCATGTTGACGATATCGACACAGTCCCGCAGACCACGGTTGAGCGCTGGCTAGAACGCCACCCGAGCGGTGAATTCGATTTCGTCGATATCGGCAAAGGCGTGAAGGCAGAAAAGGTAGTGGCAATTGAAATTGAAAACCTTTCACTGATGAACGGTCAAACCCTGTATCAGGGCAAGGCTGATATTACCGTCGCCGTCCACGACGTAAAAACACGGAAGCTTGAGTTTCGCAAAGACTTGCCAGAGTTCACCTATCCGAACATGGGTGGGCCGGCCGTTACCGACGTGAGCGAGTCCAAGTTTCGCGGGCTCTACCTTCAGATCATGGCCGATCGCATCTCGGGGCTATTCTATCCAGTCGATATAAATGAGAGTTTTGCGTTAGACGCCAAATCTAACTCCCTGTGATCGACAACTGTCTTCCAAGTGCTTGCCGCAAGCATCCCTGATGCAGCGCCCTGACTCGGATGCTCTTGCGTTTCCATTCACCCCGCTGTGGTCACCGAGAGTCGAGCATGCAAATGCGGAGTCTCTCTCGAGCAGCTGATTGCTTCTGGCGATTGATGAGCCAACAAGTTCAATCGCTCAAGGCTGCACGGCTCGTAGTTGGGGGTTGCCACTTGAGCCCCGCAGAGGTCTTGGGTGGACTCTGGGGTTGGGGCGCCAATCTCTAGCATCCCGATGCGTCAGTCTTGGCTGGTATAAGCCGCAACTCGCTGCAATTTCTTGGATGATTGCCGAAGTCTTGCAATTCCAGCGGGAGTGGTATCCGTATCAATAAGGTCGAGGTTCATCAGATTTGGGAGGTACTTGAGATTCGCAAGACCCTCGTCGGTAACTTTCGGGCTCTTGATTGAGAGAGTCTCGATGTAAGGAAACTGTCGCAGCTTTACGAGCCATAGATCGTCGACCTCCGGATCGTCCAAGTGTACGTAAACGGCACGTTGCGAAAAGAAATCTCCAACAAGTTGTCGCCAAAGGTATTGCCCGCGAGGTTCGGTATAGATCTGTATACCGTTGCCAGACAGTTGCCGAATGCGTTGGCGTTCAACAATTGACGGAAGTACAAACGCGCAAGCTACGGCGATAATGGCCGTAAGCAGCAATGCACTTCTCAGGCTGATGCTCAATCGCATGTGTTTGATTGCCTCAAGGACTAGTCTGTTAAATTCGAATCTCGATATCGAGCCTCGCAGGCGGCGCAGGTCCGCGCGGGAGGCAACGCAGTCCGTTGGTATCTTACTACAAGACCGCGATTGCGTAGTTGAGCAAAGCAGGTGAGTAGAAAAGCCGTCGGTAGCGAAAGACGTTTCAAGACATTCCCCTTGAGGCTCCGCCAGAATAAGGTCGGCATTAACGGGGTTCCGTCGAATGACAGATTAGCAAGTTGGACGGCCAACGGAACTCGCTTCTGCGAACGCGCGAGATTGGTGCACATACGAAAAAACGCGAGGCGGTAAGGCCTCGCGTTCAATTCTTTGTTCGAGAGATGAGTGCTGTTGCCACAACGTGCAACAGTACCTTCTCTACTCGGTGTCGACCGTCTCGGTTTCAGCGGTTTCGACCTCTTCGTCGTATCCTGGAGATTCCTCATCACCGCTCGACTTTTGTGAATCCAGGTACTGTTGGTAAAGCACGCTGATGCCGGTCGAGACACGCTTCGCCATGAACAGCTCTCGATGATTGAAGAACCGGATATTGCCGGTGTACTTCGACTCAACTCGATTCTTAACGGCCAACTCTTGCCAGCTCAAGCCGTTAGCCATGTGCCAAGCCGCTGCTTGGGCTGTGTTCTGGGGAAGCTGACCGTTACCCAGCATCTGGCAGAGCTGAGCAACTTTGGGATCCGCGTTGACCTTGGCGATCGGCACGATCTTGTATTTCATTCGTGGATTGGGATCTTGCTTTCCGTGTTCGAGGCAAACGGTAGCGACCTTCAGCTTACGCGATTTGTCGGCTGCAACTCGGAACATGCCGCCGCCCATGCCGCCCATGCCTCCCATGCCGCCGCCCATGCCGCCCATGCCTCCCATGCCGCCGCCCATGCCGCCCATACCACCGCCACCAAAGGCCTGATCGGGAGTCACAATCTGATTTGCGGCTTCACGCTGCATTTCCTGAACGCGTTTGATCATATCCTCCACCGCTTGCTTCGCCGAAGGGCCATAGTTGGCCACAGCTTCAGCCATGGTTTTGGCTTCAATCCGGCCTTCCACCGGCAGAGCGCCTGCGCCCGTCATGACCTGGGTCTGCACGTAAAATTCTTTTTCCCGCATGGGATCTTCCAGTCCCTCGGACGTAACCGGGATCATCACCCGGATGCTGCCCACTTCACGGTCCGTGTACATTTCCTCACGCCAGAGGTTGTCGGCATTAAATTGAATTTCATCGAGTTTCTGAAGAGGGTCGGACATGGAACGCTTTCCTGGGGTTGATGTTTGCAGACCCTTACCCCCCGCTGGGAATTTGTCAAAGGCTCACTCAGCCCAGAGGCCCCGGCCTTTATCCCGAGCACGCTGCTCGGCAGCCGCATACAACTCCGCATAGGGCCCGGTTCCGGCCACATCCTGCAGAACCAATCCACTTTCCACGAGTTTGAGCGCCACATGGGTACCACTCACAAACAAATAGACTTCGCTGTCATCTGCCAGACTCTCAGACATTTCCTGCCCATCTGCGCGTTCCATCCAGATGTTCTGTTTGCGAATAAAAGCCAGCAGCGTTTTATGAGCCGCTTCTCCCATGATCAGGGCCCGTTCCGGATCCAGCGAATGCTTCGCAGCCCAGGCCTGCAATTGGACATCTTCGACGTCCTCAGCCAGCGGGGCCGCATCCACCCCGGCCAGTTTCACCCGAATCTCCGGATGCGGATTGGGTTTTTCCCAGGCCCGCATCTGAACAATGACATGATTGCCATCTTCGACGCTTTGGCATTTGAAGAGGAGCTTTTGCTCCTCGACCGTATCCCGCAACTGCATCATCTGCGGGCCCACCACAAAAATCATCACCGTGGTAAAGAGGATCACCCCGGCCAAAAATCCTACCACAATCCGTCGATTACGCTGTTCAGTCTCCATGGCCGGAACCTAGCTCGGCATCTTCGGGCTTCAAGTCGCATCGCGCAGAGAAGTGCCCAGGAGCATAGAGCTTACTCTTTGAAGTACGCGGATGGAATTTTCAGGCCATAGCTTTCAGCAAAACGCTGCAACTCGCGCATGCCACCCTCGCTGGGGTAGGCCAGATGCCGGGCCAGCCGCTCCAACAGAGCCTGCCAGGCCCATTCCCGGCGCAATTCAGGACTCCCCGCTTCGGATTCTCTGAGATTCACGGTGAACACCATATCGTGTTCTTTCCTCCCGGAACGGCCGACCAACTGAAAGGTTACGGTATCGGTGTCGGCAGGAAATCGCCCCACCATGATCAAGGGGCGGTCGATATAGAGATGACTCAGCTGTTTTGGATACACCGCCACACCCTGACCCGCGCTGAACTGTAACTCCAATCCGGTTAGCACCGGACGCGACAGCTCCCGAACCACCTGCACCAGAGCCCGGGGAATATCCGCATTCCGTTCGGTCACCCGGGATTCGCCCCGGTTGCGGTAACTCAGAAAGTCTAAGAGCAGCCGGTTAGCCCGCTGGCCTCCGCCAACCGCAAACATGGATACTTCCCCTTTATTCAGCTCCGTGAATTTCTGCAGGATCTCTCCGCTGTCGGTCACGCCCATGGTGGGAACCCCATCGGTTACCAGCAGGGCCAGCAAGGGTCGTTCTGGAGGCGAAGGCACCGTAAGCAGAGCCTCCAATGAAGCAAATACATCGGTTTTACCGTAGGCCCGCAAGTTCTGTGTGCTCGCCAAGGCTCTAGATTTATTCACCGACGTTGCCGGAACCGGTTGAGATTGAAAATAACTCACCCGATCCCGGAAGCTAATGATGTTGAATCGGTCCTCTTCATCCAATTGCTGAATCGCGGCACGCAGCCCAATCAGAGCCTGATTCAATTTCAGCTGCCCCATACTGGCGGAGTGATCGATCAGAAAAACCAGATCGCGTTCCAACACCGGCAATTGCTCGATGCCATTGCGGCTCAGCTGAAACTTCACATATTGCGCTCCCCCCTCACGGGCTTCTCGGTACACTTGGGTTCGCAAGCGCAGCAAGGATTCAACCGCAACTGGTTCTTCGACCGCAATCGGGTCCTCTGGCAGGAAATTTTCCTCAGGCAGGATCAGATCCGGCTCCAACATCGGCGGCAATCCACCCAATCCGGGGACATCGCCTAGCTCCGGAAGCCCCTGCACCGCGTTCGCGGTCGGATTGCTGGAGAAGCCTGCAGGCAAATCCAGCTGAGGCCCCACGCCTGCAGCCACACGGGGTTGCTCCGGTAGTTCTGCGGGCAAAATCAAATCGGGGGCATTGCGGGTTTCAGGCAGTTCCTCCCGAAAACGGCGGGGAAGACTGTCCAGGGTTTCGGTCACCCGCTGATCCGTCACCGCCAGCACTTCCTGTCTAGGCAGCCAATTGCCTTCCTGTTCTTCCCATTCCGGCATATCCGGAGGAGGCAGAGAGGCCTGTTGTTCCGTCAGGGAGGGTTCAGGCAGCGGCTCCCAGTTCGGAGTTTCCACTTCAATTTCCGGAACCTCCACTTGTGGATCGTCGATCGGGGTCGCATCCGGAAACTGTTGGTCCACCTGATCCACCAAACGGGGCAGCTCCCGCTGCAGTTCCCGTAAGGTGACGTCATCCAGGCGGGTTTCCTGTCGCTCCTCAATCGAACGATTCTGTAAACGCCCTGAACCGCTCAATACATCGGGGTTTAGCCGAAAGAGCACACCATGCACCGCCAGGGATAGACCCAGAGCCAGGCTCCAGGTCATCCAGGACAGGGTAGGTTGTGATTCCAGACGGATGGCCATGCCTTACCTTGTCAGGACAATGGAGTCCCCGCAAGCTCAAGCGTTCTGCAACATCATCAGGAATTCGGCGTTGCTCTTGGTCTTCTTCAGACGACTGCTGAGCACTTCCATGGCCTCTACCGGGGGAACTCCGTTCAGACCTTTCCGGAGCATCCAGGTCCGCTGCAGCTCATCCGGATGCATAAGCAGGTCCTCTTTTCGCGTTCCGGATTTACCCACATTGATCGCAGGGAACACCCGTTTTTCGACCAAAGAACGGTCCAGAGCCAATTCCATATTGCCCGTTCCTTTGAATTCCTCAAAGATCACCACATCCATCATCGATCCGGTATCCACCAGGGCCGTGGCCAGAATGGTCAGGCTGCCGCCATCTTCAATATTCCGGGCCGCCCCGAAGAAGCGCTTGGGTTTCTGCAGGGCATTGGCATCCACACCCCCGGAGAGAATCTTGCCACTGTTGGGCTGAACGGTGTTATAGGCACGGGCGAGACGGGTGATGCTATCCAACAGGATGACCACATCTTTTCCGGCCTCCACCTTACGGCGGGCCATTTCAATCACAATCTCGGCCACCTGCACATGCCGGTCGGGAGCTTCGTCAAAGGTGGAACTAATCACCTGAGCCTTGGTGTTCCGCTTCATGTCGGTCACCTCTTCCGGGCGCTCATCAATCAGCAGGATGAACAATTCTACCTCGGGGTGATTCGTAGAAATGGAGTTAGCCATATCCTGCAGCAACACCGTTTTCCCTGTACGGGGCGGAGCCACGATCAAGCCGCGCTGCCCTTTGCCAATCGGAGAAACCAGATCGATCACCCGCATGGCAACGGAAGGTTTTTCGGAACGTTCCATGACCAGGCGTTCCTGTGGGAACAAGGGGGTCAGGTGCTCAAAAGGAATGGTTTTGCGTTTTCCACGCTGAGCCTCGTCACCGTTCAGTATCTGCACACGGCTCAAGGCCATGAAGCGGTCTTTGGGACGTGGGGTTCGTAGTTCCCCTTCCACCGTATCGCCTCCACGCAGACCATAGGCCCGTACCAGAGAGGGCGAGACAAAAATATCTTCCGTGGTGGATTGGTAATTATACAAGTGGGAGCGCAAGAAGCCGCAGCCATCAGGCATCAGTTCCATCACCCCGCGGGCAAAAACCGCCCCATTCAGCGCAGCGTTTGCACTGACAATTTCACGAACCAGTTCGCCTTTGCGCAGACCTGCCGGGTCCGGGATCTCCAGTTCCTCGGCTTTAGAAATCAATTGAGGCACATTCAACTTCTGCAGCTCGTACAAGCGCAGCTCGGGTCCGTCCTTCTCCCCTTCCTCCTCGGGAAGGTCCTCCATACCATGACGTCCGTAGCGGCCTTTGCCCTGGCCCTGCTGCTGGGGGCCACCGCCGCTGCGGTTACGGCGACGGTTGCGGCGGCGATGATTGGCGCCCCCCTGTCCATCCTGAGCAGCGGCTTCCCGTTGAGGACGGCGGCGGGGTTGCCCTCCTTCCCGTTCCGGGTTGGCAGCCGCAGGCGCTTTCTCGCCATCCGCAGCAGCTTCCTTAGGAGCTTCTGCTTTCTTGCGTGGCGGCGGAGGTGCATCCGAAATGGGTGCAGGTGCAGCGTCATCCACGGCGACTTTACGGCGGGTACGACGCTTAGGAGCGGCGGGTTTTTCTTCTACTTCATCAGACATCGACATTTCCTTGCTCAGGTTGAATCAGCTTCAGCCAGTCCTCCACCTGTTGTTCCAGGTGGGTCAGGCTTTGATTATTTCGTACATTCCAGGTGCTTCGTTTCATTTTATCGGCGACCGGCCATTGTGCGGCCATACGTTGTTCTACGGATTCCTCGGACAAGCCACGGCTACGAAGGCGCTCCCGCATGAGTGCCTCTGTCGCAGAAATACAGAGGATGCCGTCAAAATGTTCGCTAACCCCCACCTCAAAGAGCAAGGGGATCACCACCACATTCAAACCGGACTGCTCCGACTGCCAGGCCCGCCAGCGCCGGGCCACTTCCGGGTGGACCAGCTGGTTAAGCCTTTTCAATTGAGCTTCATCCGAAAACACGATCCGGCCCAGGCTGGGACGGTGAATCTGGCCCTCCTGCAAAATCCCGCACCCAAACTGCTGCACAATGCGATCGAACACCCCGCTCCCAGGCTCCATCACCTGATGAGCCACCCGGTCGGTGTCCAACACGGGGATGCCCCGTGCTTCCAGCATGCGCTGCACTTGAGATTTGCCACAGGCGATCCCGCCTGTGCATCCGATATTCCTAAACATAAAAGAGGGTTCTATTCCCCCCGGGGCAGCGCATCCTGCTGAAGCAGTCCAAGCACATTCTGTGCGGGCTGGTACTTCCAATGGTACTCCAGAGCCTGCAACGCGAATCGACGGGCACCTTCCACGTCGCCCCGTTGACGGGCCATGAGTGCCATTTGCGTGAATTTGCCAGCCCAGACTTCATCCTCATCGGAGAGAATCCGGTAAATCCGGTACTTGGCATTCCCACCCAGAGGTTGGAACCAGGTAGCTTCCATCGGGTCGTTTTCCAGCACATGCACGGCGGCCTCTGCAGGCGGTTCCATGGCATCCACCATATAACGAGGGCTCATGCGCAGATCGCCATGTTCGGAAAGCGCGCCATTGCTATGCACGTAATAGCGAGCGCCGAAAGAAAGAGCCCAGTCACGCAGCGCCTTTTCGTCTTTCAGGAACAGATGTTCGTAGAAGAGGCGGACGCGCTCACGGATTTCTTCACCCTCGAACTTGGGATGTAACACAATCGGGAAACCCACGCCTTCCAGGATATTGCCGCTGATCCCGAAATGGGCCAGTACCGGCCCTTCCTCGGGCAGTGCTTCCATGTGCTTCAGCAGGTCCTCGGTATGAACATAGACACCACCAGCCCGCCCCCAACGATTGGAGCGCAGACTTTGCATGTCTGCCCCAAGTTGGGTGAAAAGCTGGCGCAATTGTTCCTGTTGAGGATTCCGTTGCGTTGGGGGTTCAAAGAACAACAGGTGGTAGACTTCCACCCAGGTGAAAAGAGATATGAGGAGGAGCGGGAACAGGTGACGGCCGGGGGTCCATTTCAGGTCGCGGAAGCTGCTGCAGAGTGCCGCAATCGCACAGGCCGCAAACAGAATCAGGAACACATGAAAACGGAAAAAGAACACATAGAAGAGGAGAGAGATCCATGACCAGATCAGCACTTCCAGTCCCCGATGTTCTTTCCGGGAAACAGCCACCCAAAGCAACCGGATGGTTGCGCAACCCAATAAAAGCAAACTAATGGGGAAGTAAGCCTTTGTCAATGCCTTCGTTGCGGAATGCAAGGCCGGTGTCCACATGATCCGTTGGGAATAATTCAACAGAGCCGGGTCCTCAGGTTTCACGTTGCCAAAGCGGATTTTGGCCACAAACAACTCACTGAAGTGGGAATAGCCCTCAATCAGGTAGCCACCCAGGAGCTGCCAGGCAAAAAAGAGTCCAAGAGGCAGACCGATTCGCCAGGCTTTCCCCTGAAGCGGAACCAGCAAGGTCACCGCCCGCACCGCGATCAACGTGTACACAGGGGAAAAGAGAAAGCCATGGCTGCGCAGATAGGGGTTGATCAGCGAGGCCAGGCCCAGAGTCAAGGCACTCAGAAGAATGACGGGGGTTTCAGCATCATCTAGTTTTCCAAACAGACTTCGTCCCCAGACCCAGAGAATCCATAACGCGGGTACCACTTGAGATAAATCCCAATACACCTGAGCTAAGGCCAGCGCAAGCGAGGCCATGCCCGCCCGGATCCAGCGGCCCCGGGGGCTCTCCGATTGCCGACTGGCTTCCATCATCCATAAAAATAAACACAGGAAAGGAAATGCCAGGTTTTCGCGGCTCAGTTCCAAGCCACTGGAACGCACGGCAAAGGCCGGAGAAACCGCCAGCAAACAGCCACAAGCCAGGCCGCCATAGAGGGAGCCAAAACATTTCCAAGCCCACATCGCAGCGAAGGGAATGGCCAGAGAGAATAATCCGGCTGAGGCCCATCGTACCCGTTCGGCAAAGGACCAGGATTTCGGAAGCAGCGCTGCGATGCCGGCATACCACTGTTCCGCGCCGACGGAGTAGGTCTTCCGGAACTCCACCCCTTCCGGGATCTGCACATCCGGATCCTGCTTGGGGAGCTTCCCTTCCTCCGCAACGATTTTGGTCATGCGGAACTGCAGGGCAGATTCCATGAGAAAGGGCACCTCCCCTTCCTGACTGCGGCTCTGTTGATGATAGACCGCACGACGAATTCCAAGGGCTCCCGCCCACAGGAGCAGGGCAGCAAGAAAAGTAAGAACAACTTTAGGCATCGATGATTTCATACGGGGAATAACCAAAAAAAACAGCGCAACCCCATCTGCCTTTCGGCGGGATTGCGCTGTTCTGTGGGAGGGGTCAATGGTTAGGGATTACCAACCGCGGGACCCGTCCGTTCAATTTCACCTCCGCCGGTGATCAATTCCTGACGGTCCTGATCATTGAGGGAGTTACCCGCAGGGTCAACCAGACGAGCGGTGACAAAGATCAGCAGGTTCCGTTTTTCGGAGCGACGACCCTCACTGCGGAAGAGACGGCCCAGAACGGGGATGTCACCCAACAGAGGAATCTTGTCGTCGAAGGTAGTGAGTTCTTCACGGATCAGACCACCCATGACCACGGTGTGGCCATCCCACACAATCATGGAGGTGGTGACGTTCCGGGAAGCAAACACCGGCTGGGGCATGTTGACCACGAAGACCTGGTCACCCACGGGGATCTGCGTACCGTACTGAATCCAGTCAACCAGTTCAGCAATCTCGGGGAGCATCACCAGGTTGATGGTGTAGTTGTCAGCATTCACGGTCGGAGTGACGTTCAGAATCACACCCACCTGACGGGTTTCGAAACCACCGGGAATCACTGTCGGGGGAATGAAGATCTGCTGATCGCCATCACCGCCACCGCCGCCCTGAACTTCAATGTCGTTTTCCGTCACATCGAATTCAGTCGGGTAGATGATCTCGTTCACCACTTCGATAATCGCGTTCACACCGTTAATGGTGGTCACACGAGGAGCGGAGAGAAGATCACTGTTGCCGTTCTGGTCCAGAGCCTGAACCACGAGCTGCAGTTCGGGGTTGGTCAGCACACCACTCACGGAGAGAATGTCACCGAGGAAGTTGTTGTTGGTGGTCTGACGGGACTGAGGATTGGTGGAGTTGGATACACCGTCGAAGTTAAAGAAGCGCAGACCGCTGGTGAAACCGGTGGTGTTTTGGTCCACCTGAATACGGGGGCTGGCACCCACGGGAGCACCGGTGTCCTGCACCAGAACTTCGTAGTTATCATTCAGCAACCACTCGAAACCGAGTTCGGTCAGATCACTCTGCAGCACTTCCACGAAGCGGGCTTCGATTTCCACCTGGTTGGGAGCTACGTTGATCTTACGGAGGATCTCTTCGAACTGGTCGAAGCGGTCCGGAGTCAGAGTGACCACCAGCTGGGAGATCATGGGCTCGTAGGCAATTTCATCGCCAGGAGAGAAGTCCATGCCGAAGCGGGTGAACAGGCCTTTGACATCAGGGTCGCCACCGAGACCTCCGCCACCGCCGCCACCGCCACCGGGGTCAAACGGGTCGAAGGGGTCGCCGCCGCCACCGCCGCCGCCACCGCCGATACCAGTGGGCTGCAGGGCACCGGACATGGCCTGCCAACGGGCAGGGTCAACCGGATAGAAACGAGTGACCCGAGTACCACTACCGCGGCGCTCGATGATGACCACGTTCCGCTCGATGCGATAGTAGAGGCCGGAAAGATCGGTCACAAACTTCAGCGCGTCGAGCAGAGACACATTACGCAGTTCCAGCGTAATGGTAGGAATGGTTCCACCACCAGCAGGTGCAGCCGGAGCAGCAATACCACCGCCACCGAAACCGCCGCCAAAACCACCACCAAAGGGGTCAGCCGGAGCAGCGGGAGCCGCAGGAGCCGCCGGGGCAGCGCCGCCGCCGATCATGTCCTGTTCCATAAAGATAATGTTGACGCCAATACCGTCTTTGTCGAATTCACGGGAGGCGGACACCAGGTAGTTGATCACGTCGGAGATTGCTGCGTTCTGGAAGCGAATCTCTTTGATGATGATCTCGCTCAGTTTCTGTTCCAGAGCAGATTCTTCGATGATGATTTCCCCTTCAGAACTGGGGCTGAGGGTGCGAGCACCCTTTTCATCAATTTTGAGGTCGTAGAGCCAACGCTTTTCAGCTTCGTCCATCATTTTCATGGTGGAGTATTTACGCTCCAGTTTACGACGGTCCCAACGTTCTTCAGCCACGCGCTCGAGGAAGCGGAGGGCTTTCTTGTTGTAGCGGTCGTAGACCAGTACCTGCTGAAAGGTTTCTTCCGCCGTGTCAAAGTCACCGATATCCAGCTCGTCGCGACCGCGACGGAGCAGAGCTTCGATATTTTCTTTGGCGTTTTTGTACTTGGGCTCATCTGCCAGAGGCTGGTTGATGATTCCCTGTTTTACATCATCTTTAAATTTGTCGATTTCGGCCTGCAACAGCGGGATGTCCGGGTTGGCTTCCCAGGACTCGCCTGCACTGACCAAAAAGCCTTCAGCCTGCTCGATGTTCGCCATGCTCACATCTTCTTTGCGGCGGTCGTAGAGCGTACGAGCCATTTCCACATAGGCCTTTGAGCGTTGCATGCGGGCAGAAGCAATCGACTCTTCCAGTTTGGGAACTACCTTCATTTTACTCAGGGCTTCGTCGTAGAGTTCGACCGCCTGAGCCCAACGACCGTTCATCATGGCCTGATCGGCACGTTTCAGGGTAGCCTCTGCGTCCTGAGTCTGAGCTTTCACACGGATGCGTTCCTGCTCGGCAACCCGCTCTGCATCCTCCGCACGCATTTCAGGGGTGACATCATCGGGGTTTATTTCGGGTTCGGCAGCTTTTTCTTCTCCACCACCAAAACCCAGGTCACCACCGCCAGCGGGGGCAGCGGGGGCGGCACCACCAAAAACGTCATTGCCACCAGCCGGGGCCGGCTCAGCTCCACCACCCAGGAGGGCGTCAAAATCGCCACCCTGTGCCATCACCTTTCCAGGTGCGGCAAGGATCAGGCTGGCACACAGCCCCAATCCAAGGGTCGAACGCCACAAGGGGCCGGCCAGGTTTGCTACATTACGGATACGCTTCATCAGGTACTTCTCCTTGACTCTTTTCGCAGTCTGAAATCTCAGCATGATCATGAGTTTCTAGTGTTAGTGAATCTCGTTGGAATTGTTAAGGGATTTGATCACCCGGAAATCCTCCGGGGAAGGGAAATCCTTCTGGGGCCATCATTTCGTCTTGGACTTCGGGCTCCGGAGGACGCAGCTCATCCAGCTCTTCCTGGGTGGCTTTGCGCAGGGTCAGCTCTGTGTCCGAATCGGCCTGCTGTATTACGACAGCCTCATTCTGGATGTCAACGACCTTGTAGGTTTTCTTATCCAATTCAAAGGAGCTGCCGATGGTGACCACCTGCTCCCATTCGGGGCCGAAGATTAACTGGAGGGTGGCAGAACTTTTCTCAAAGTTCCCCCGCCGGCCAGTGCCGGAACGCATCAGTTTGATCTCGTTGTCCTCAAAGCGAATGGTGGCATAGGATTCATCCACATTTCGTTCCTGAACTTCGTCCCAACGGCGGCTTTCCACAAAGTTGACTGCCGTGAATTCTTTCCGACGACCAAAGGTGCTACCCGTCCGAACAATGTCACGTTGCCACTGCTGTTCGCCGGGATAAAGCCAACGCATCTGCAGGGAAGAAATCTCATCCGTAAGCTGGGAAACCCCTCGTAGTTCCATAGTTAACACAGAACGGGACATCTCCTTGAGGCGCATAAAATCAGCCAGGGCCGGACGGCTTTCCGGGTCATTCGGGAGGAAGTCATTTTTCACTTCATACCCGGACGGGAAACCATCTCCGTCATGATCCTCGAACACATCGTTCGGATCATTTGGGTCCATTCCGTAGGCAATTTCATCTTCATCATAGATGCCATCCCCATCCGAATCGATCGGGCCTTCACCCTGTTCGAAATCGCAGTAGGGGCAAATTTCCGTGCCATACGGAATCAAGGTTCGATCCTCAGGATTCCGGCAATACACGCGGTGACCTGCAGTAAAATCACCCATGCCTACTTCAATAGAAGGAGGTTCTACCGTGATTTTTGCAAGCAACGCATCCAAACGGGAGACATCCACCTCCACCGGGGTGGTTTTTTTCATCGGTTTGGGCGCACTTTCTCCCAATCCGGAGTTCCCCAAAACCAAAGCAACGGAGCCGCCCAGCAAAGCCAGGAGGACAATAAACAGAAGCTTTTCACCATGTTTTTTTAGAAAGTCCATCAGTTTGCCTCCGTTCCGGGTTCTGTGCTAACGGCAGCCGCAGCAGGAGCCGCAGTGGCTTCAGGGGCATCCGGGGCATCAGGCACTTCACCCATGTAACGGTAAATGCGCACATCCAGCGCCACGTTGATCAGCTCACCACCCGTTCCCTGAGTCACCATCAAACGACGGTCCTTAAGGCCGGGAAGTTTGTCCATGACTTCTTCGCTTTCGTCAGGAGCTCCAGGAACGCCTTCCATCATGCCCATAAGCGCGTCCAGACGTTGTCGGCCCCTTGGGCGGTTCCGGGGAGCCCTGCCCCCTCGGGTGTTCGTATCGATCACAGAAGGACCGGTGCGCCCCGCTTCCGTCTGGGGAGGCCAGAGTTCGGCGTTGCTGTTGGAAAATTCCAAGCCCCGCATCACGACTTGATGCGGAGTGGCGGCCACACGATTGAGAATGTCCTTTAAAGAGTCTTCATAGGCCCGGAAGGTCATGCTGACGTCTACGTAGGAAAAGAGTTCATCGCGTTTGATCTCAGCTTCACTCAGGCCTTTATCGGCCTCTTCGGTTTGTACACCAAACTGAGGACGGGCACCCAGCCCCGGCAGTGCAGAACCGAACATTCCGCCAGCTGGGTTGTTGCCCGCAGCGTTTTCTTCGGCCTCTTCTTCGGGAGTGGTCAGTTCAATATCAACCAACTCGCTGATGCCATGATCGAACAGAATATTCAGGCTGGCCTCCATCAGTTCCATTTCGAGAACCAGACGGGGAATCTCCGTGGATTCCGGCAGAGTGCCTTCCAAATAGTCCTGCAGTCCAAAACTGCGGTCCCGCAGGATAACGCCGTTTTCGCCGCCTTTGGTAGATGCCTTGGCTTTCGCCCGCAAGCGTTCCACCAGACTCTTTACATGGTCGCCAAACACAGAACGATTTAGGCGGGGAGCTTCTGCCTGTCCGTCGACCAGCGCCAGAATCCATTTATCCCGACGTTCCTGAAGAGCATCTTTGGAAGCCTGCAGAGACTGAACCGTCTCGGAAGAAGGATACAGATCCTGACCGGTTAAGCGGGACTGTTCGCCGGTGAGACTCTGGATTTCCATATCCAGATCCCGGGCTTTCTGCATAGAGCTGCGCATCCAAAACAAGGCCGCCAGCAAGAGGATCAGAGAGAGCACTCCACTGATGATCAAAGCCTGATAGCGTTTCCAGTTCATAAGGAGACTCCTTCCTCAAGCACCAGTTCCACCTGGAAGGTAGCTACACTCCTTCGGGGATCGCTCCCCTCTTCCTCGGATAAATTCGTCGTACTCCGGGTGAACTTGGTTGCGTCACTTAAAAAGTCAGATTCCTTGAGGCTGTCCACAAACGCAACGATGGGGCTGTTATCCGGTTTCTGCAGGTCCTCGTAGACCTCGTCTTTGAAGAACGAACCTGTGAGCAGGTAACTGCGCTCATCATCTTTTTTGGGTGCCACCTGAGTGATCCAGACCCCTTCCGGAAGACGGCCAATCACATCTTCGAGCACCATCAGCCAGCGGCCGCGGCCTTCAATCACTTCTTCCATGCCGGAGAGTTCCAGTTCCAAGGCATCAAAGTCCGTCTTCATGCTTTGGATTTTCTGGTTCCAACCACGGAGTTCCGTCACCTGTTGGTCCAAATCCTGTTTCACCTCTTGTTTCACCGCGACCTTCGCGGAAGCTCCCCATGCCCATACCGCAGAGATGCCCGCGACCAGAAAACAACTCATGGCCAATACGCCCTGTTTTTTCCGGAAACGGCGTTCACGGGTAATGGAAGGCGGCAGCAGATTCAGCTGCACCGGGGTGGATCCATGATGCCGGAGGGCCAGACCCACCATTTCGGTCAGCAAATGCCACTCCGCATTGAGGGCTTCCTGATCCACAGCCGGACCGAAGTCCACCGCGGCCAGAGGATTAAAATATTCCACTTCAAGGTTGAGCTTCTCTTTGAGAAACACATCCAGATAGGTCATCACCGAGCTGCCCCCACTGAGCAACAGGCGCTGAGGAGCGGATCCATGCTGCTGGCTGCGGTAGGTGTTGATGGAACGGGTGATTTCCGCATGCATCCGGGTCATTGCCCCGCGAATACATTTAGAGACCTGATCCGCCTGACGGTCCTTCAGAGGTTCGTATGCCCCACCCAGGGCCACCATGGACACCTGCTCTTTCAGCGTTTCCGCATCCAAGAAGCCCAGACTGAAGTCATGGGAAATCATTTGCGTGATGGAGTTGCCCGCCATGGGGAAACTACGGCTCCACACCCGTTCTGCTTCCGCAAAGATCACGGTGGTGGTTTTGGCCCCCATATCGAGGATCATGGTACAGCCTTCCGCATCCGGATCGCTGTGACGGTAGGCGTTGTACAGGGCCGCGGCAGATACATCCACCAGTTCCACTTCCAAGCCGCAATTGTGGATGGATTCGGACAGGTTTTCCACCACATCCTGCTTCACAGCTGCGAGCAGCACATCCATCTCGCCATCATCGGCAGGGAGAATCTGACGATCCCAGACCACATCCGAAAGGTTCGGGATGTTCTGCTGCGCCTCATACTCCACGACCTGAGAGATTTTGTCGCTGGACACCTGAGGCAGGCGTACATAGCGGGAAAAGACGTTCATGCCCGACAGGGACACGTACAACGGGGCCGGTTTAACGGAAAGCTCCCGGATCAATTCCGAGAGGGCTGTTTCGGTGTAGAGGATACGGTTTTCTTCATCCGCAGGCTCCATGCCGAGACTGCGCATACCGTATTTGGTCAGGACAAGTCCCTTGTCCTTCCGGTCCTCAAACTCCGCCAGCTTGACCGTGCTGGCGCCAATATCCAGGGTAAGAATACGTTTTGACATATGTTGGAGCGCCTGGGTCCGGGATCAGGGTTGAATGGTGTTGTGAGATTCGATCTCCACCAGCGCCCAGGGGGATTCACTGCGATTCATCAGAGGAATGCTGTGAGGAGGTTTGCGGGTCCACCACTGGCTCTGTGCACTGGATTCGGGATTCGCTTTGCCACTTTCATTTTCGCCATTCACCGCGGCAATTACGGCCACATAACTGGGCTTGCCATATCGTTCGAAGGTGTTGGGATCCATGAACATGGTGGCGACATAACGACCCTGTTTCACATTGCGATAGGTGACCGTACCGCTGAACAGATTTACAGCTTCTTCGCCTTCTTTCATGTCCTCCGGATCTCCGGTAAGCACCACGTAAAAGGTCAGCGTGACTTCATCCGTCCATTTGGGAAGCGCATCGTATTCAGCTGAAAGCTCCAGCCAGTTGCGGCGGCCGTCGTTGTTGGTGGAACGACCACGCAGTTTGACTTCATAATCGGGCGTGGCCACCTCTTCCCATTGCACCTTGCGCAGACGCAGTTTGGGCTCATCCTGCCCCCTATCCTGAGCGTGGAGAGACAGCGACAGGATGCTGCCCAGTAACACAAAACTAGCAAGAACGGCTCGGGTCGGCATCATAGGTATCTCCAGTGTCAGGGTGATTTCCAAGTATGGGAGCGATGGAAAACATCAATTTCTTAAAGCTGATACGAAGCTAACGGAAGTTTTCTTGTAAGGTCAACCCTCAAACACATGATGCGCTCACATTTTTTCGCAATTGCCAAGGGCTTTATGGCAGGTTGCGACGAAGTAATTCCCGCCGCTCGTGCCGTCCGTCAGGAAGCGGAAAAGCGTCACGCCAGATCCATCTCAGTTGCGAGGCACGGCCCAGCACACGCCCTTGAGGGGAGCGTCGTTCTGCAAACAGGAGCAGGGTCCAGGTTTCCGGTTCCAGACTGAAGCGATCCCAGGCATGCTCCGCTAAGGCTTCCGCTTCGGGCTCAGACAGACCGAAGACCGTAAAGTAACGAACGGCATCACTCAGAGTTGAGAAGCTGTCGATATTTCTCCAGTCTGAGAATCCCATTCCCACAATCTGTTCCAGCGTCACATCCTGCAAGAGCGGAGGGTTGGGATCTCCCGGCCAACGGGGCAACGGAGCATTCCGCAAGGCCGCGCGTTGTGCATCGGGATAGAGGCCGTTGATATTAATGCGATCCCTTCGCCATTCACCAAAGGAGGTGTCTGCATCCCGGGTCTGCTCATACCAGAAGCCTCCCCCTTCGAGATGAATGGTCTGCCAAGGCAAATCCAAAGGCAAAAAGCCCAACCAGGCCCTCTCCCAGTCATTGCTGCTCCGGTTCAGCGGTGTCCACATAACCCACTCTTCCGGCGCGGCCGCGGCAACCGTATTGCTGTTCACGGCTTCCAGGCTGGGTTCATCTGCCGGCTCCCAGACAATCAAATCGTGGTTATGACGGGGGTCCAGGGCCTCCAGAGAGACCTGCAGCTCAGACACGGCCCCGGAGGCCGGCAAACTGAAATTCTCATGCCGCAAGCGCAATCCAGCAGGCAAGCGGTCGACCACAGAGGTGCCTCCGTGCTGAATCTCCAAGCCATCCAATTCCCACTCGAGCTCATAAGGCCCCAAATTGGTCACGAGAATTCCCGGCCGCACATAGACCAGCGTTAAGCGTACAAAACTATTACTGGTGCTTCCGCCGGAAACATTGAAATCGATCCATTCCACTCCGCTGGCTTGCGTCGGCAAGGTCAGCCCCGGCATGGTGGAAAAGGTGGGAGGCGCATTGGTTACGGAATAGGCTTCCGAACGCGTGTCCCAAGGGAAGGGATACCAAAGCTCCAGCTCCAATTGCAGGCGGGCATCCACCTGCGTGCCCAAGTTGGTCAGCGATAGCGTGGAAACCGCTTCGTTGAACATGGGAACCGGGACCGCTGTAACTCCATCCGGATCCCGGGGAAGAGCCCGCCCTTCAACAAAATCCATCGCCGCGGTGAGAATAAGTTCCGCTCCGGCCCCATACTGATCCTCCAAAGCAGCCCGCCACTGAGCCTCGCTCCATTCATGCGGAAACATGGAGAGGGTCTCTGTCCCGATCACTGTATTGGTTCGCCAGCCCTGCCCTCCCGCAGAAGGTTCATCCCACCAGCCCCGGTCCCGGCTCCAAATTCCCGGAAAAAACAACGGTTCTGCCGTGCTCTGCCGTGTCGCGAATTCGGAAGGACTGAGATAGGTTCCCGCACTTAAATTACTGTTTACACCTAGTCCGCTAAGATCAAAATTGGCAAGCGCATGCGGATCCATCAGGCCACTGAGATTCACAGCCACCCAGGCATAGGCGGAGTGAATGTCATTCGTATCCCCATCAATCACCCACTCTGCATTGGATACTTTATGCCAGAGGGAACTCTCCCCGACACCCCACAGCTGCTGCGGAAGCCCCAGGCTTTGCGCCAGAGAACTGTCGACCTGATTAGACAAACTCTGTCCGGATCCAGAGGAAGCCCATACTTGACTCAGGCCCTCCGGGAGCGTGGCCCGGCCATAGTCCTGATCCTCCAAGGTCCACCAGGCCTCGGCTGCAGCCTGCTCCAATTCAAAGCGGCTGTACCTGCGGGCATTCCCCGCCTGGATCAAGACGGATTCGACCCGAACCAGCAAGGTGTAGAGCAGGGTCAGACTCAGGAGCAGAACCATCAACAGCAATACCGCAATCAGCACAACACCTTCGGAGTTCGATCTGTTTGCTGCGAAGCATGGAGAGCCCTGAAATCTGGAGCAACGATCCCCCGAAGAGCTTCTCTTTCGAATTCCGAACGTTGAACTCCGCAGGCTCACGGATTCACCCCAATCCCCGGAATGGCCACTCGGAAATCCATGACCGCGCCTTCCTCCTGCCGAATGCGTTGGCGCAAATTACTGGAGGGAGAACCCGGGAAGAGGCGAGCCGGTAAGAGGGTCACAGCCAATTGCACATCGACCAGCGCGGGAGGCGCATCCTGTAAGCCCAGGGAAACACGCTCTCCTGCCGCATCCCAAAACACGATTTCCGGAGCAATCAACGCATCCAGCAAGACCTCTTCCGACCAGTCGCTTGCCGGAATCTCCGCCCACCAGTTCACCGTGGATAACAGGTCCCGCGAGCTGCCCGGAGCCCGGCGGCGAACCCACTCTTCCAGCCGGGGTTCATCGCTTCGGTCCCGGCGGAAATACATAACAAACTCGGTCTCGGTGTCGCCCTCGCTGCGGGGATCATAGCGCATAAACCCAAAACTGGTGGGTCCCAGAAACATCGGCCATTCAGGACGCACCACCATGTGTTCCACATCCTCGCGAAACACCCGTTCCGCCGCAGCCAAGCGACGGGAAAGCTCCATTCGGCGTTCCCCCAGTTGCAAAGAATCCGTTACTGCCTGAAAGCCGCGGAACAGCAAGAGCAAGACCACCAGAGTCAGCACCAGCCCCACCAGCAGTTCAAGTAACGTAAATCCCGCCTTCGTTTTCACCAGGCTCTCTGCTCCGGCAAGACATGAAGATCCACCTCCACCTCGGCACCTCCACCCAGGTTCCGCACTTGCATCTGAGCCTCGGACCAGGAATTGGTGCTGAACCGGAGTTCATAGAACAGCACAGGAGAGAGTTCATCCGGCAGCATCACATCCGGAAAAGCATGCTCCCCGCTCTCCAAGGAAAGGTTCTGAGGACCATTAATCTGTGGAAGTTCCAAGGCCTCAGCCAGAGCCACCCGGTTTGTGGCTCCTGCATGCCATTCATGCCACTGTAACGATGCCTGAACCGATTCCGCCAGACGTAAGGAGCTCTCCTGGTCCCGCAATTCCCGGCTCCAGGAGGCCGCGGAAGGCAGCAGAGCAAACAAAGAAAGCAAGCCCACCGCCAAGACCCCCAGCGCCAAGAGGATCTCAACCAAGGTAAAGCCCTGCTTCACAGCGTAACCTCCTCCATGAGCACGACTCCGGTCCGGGGCCGCAGCTCGATGTCCACTCCTTCAAAAGACTCTTCATCCTGATCAAAAGACCAATCCCCACTATTCAGTCGGAACCACTCCCCTTTACGAATCTCAAAGCGAACCACCTCCAGACCCTCTGTTGTCTGAAAGCGTCCATCCGGATCGGCTACAGCTACCAGATCCACTTCACCGGATACAGGAGGCAACAGATCCGCAAAACTAACCGCGCCGTAACTGTCCGGAAAATCAGCAATCACCCAATCTTCAGGTAATGAGCGCCACTCGGTAATTTGCAGGGGATCCGGACTGAGACGGACCAGGCTCCAGGCACGGTAACGGGCTCCCTCCGGTTCCGAAGTAGCGGCAGCCAGCGCCAGGAACACCTGCACCCCTTCAGACTGAGCCAATGCAGAAGCCTGTTCCAAATCCATGCGCAGCACTCTCGCCGACTGAAAAAGACGACGATGATTCCGGGACGCACGAAGGGCGCCCAGCGTCAAGCCGGCTAAGACCGCGAGAATAAATAGGGTCGCCAACAGCTCAATCAGGGTAAATCCCGACCGGCGATGGTACTGCGAAGGAAACATCCGGAACACTCCAGGCAAATGAGAATCAATGCCTTAAGCAAACCAAGTCCCCCGTCGGACTGCAAATGGATTCTGAATCGAAATGATCGTCAAAACACGACAATCCGCCACCCCGGATCCTCCGGGACGGCGGATTGCATCCGCTTAGCTTTGCACCTGAAAGAGGAGCTGATCCGGAATATCGGCATCCACCGACACCTCCACACGCTGCCCTTCCAGAATGCGGCCCTCGAGAATTTCCTCAGCCAGTCCATCCACCAACTGGCGTTGGATCACCCGCTTCAAGGGGCGTGCACCGTATGCGGGATCATAGCCCTGACGCCCCAGCATCTCCTTGGCTTCGCTACTGAGATGAATCTGAATATGCTTATCCTGAAGGAGCTTCTCCACCCGGAGCAATTGCAACTCCACAATCTCATGAATCTGCTCGGGCCGCAGGCTGTGAAAGACAATGCACTCATCCAGGCGATTCAGAAACTCAGGCCGGAACTGCTGACGCAACAACTCGTTCACGTCGTTTTCCAGCTGGGTGAATCCGGCTGCATCATCATCGGACATCTCCAACAAGCGCTCATGAATCAGGCTGCCACCAATGTTGGAGGTCATGATCACAATGCAGTTCCGGAAATCGACCGTACGCCCCTGACCATCGGTAAGGCGTCCGTCATCCAGCACCTGCAACAAAATGTTGAATACATCCGGATGCGCCTTCTCCACTTCGTCAAAAAGCAGAACCGAATACGGTTTCCGTCGCACCGCCTCCGTCAAGGCTCCTCCTTCTTCGTAGCCTACGTATCCCGGAGGGGCCCCCACCAGACGGCTCACCGCATGCTTCTCCATGTACTCTGACATGTCGATTCGCTGCATGGCCTGCTCATCGTCAAACAGGAATTCCGCCAAGGCACGTGCCAGCTCGGTTTTACCCACACCCGTTGGCCCCAGGAACATGAAGGAACCGATCGGTCGATCCGGATCCTGAAGGCCGGCACGGGAACGCTTCACCGCCGCCGCCACCGCCTCGACCGCACGCTCCTGTCCGATGACCCGCTTGCGCAGCCGATCCGAGATACCACGGAGCTTATCCCGCTCCCCTTCCAGCAGACGACTCACGGGCACATGCGTCCAGGCGCTGACAATGCCGGCAATATCCTCGGCGTCCACCTCCTGTTTCAACATACTTTTTTCCTGCTGAAAGTCGGCAAGCTTGGCTTTCGCTTCCTCCAGCTGTTTTTCTGTGGAAGGGATTTTGCCATAGAGGATTTCCGCAGCCAGCTGCAGATTATTCTCCCGCTTGGCCTGCTCCTCTTGAGCACGCAGTAAATCCAAGGCTTCACTCAGAGAGGAAATATCTGCAATCAAGCTCTTCTCCTGCTCCCAGTGAGCTTTCATCCCTGCGGATTGCTCCTGTAGCTCGGCCAGGGTTTTCTCCAGTTCGCTCAGACGACGAAGAGAGTCGGCATCCTTTTCCTTTTTCAAGGCCTCCCGTTCAATCTCCAGCTGCATCACTTTCCGTTCCACCTCATCAATTTCGGTGGGCATGGAATCAATCTCCATGCGAATGCGCGAAGCCGCCTCATCCACCAAGTCGATGGCTTTGTCGGGCAGGAAGCGATCATTAATGTAGCGGTTGGATAAGGTCGCCGCGGCCACCAATGCGGAATCCTGAATGCGTACCCCATGATGCACTTCATAGCGTTCCTTCAGGCCACGCAGAATGCCTACCGTATCCTGTACACTGGGTTCATCCACCTGCACCTGCTGAAAGCGCCGTTCCAGTGCGGGATCTTTTTCAATGTATTTGCGGTATTCATCCAGCGTGGTCGCGCCAATACAGCGCAACTGTCCCCGGGCCAGAGGAGGTTTGATCATGTTTGAGGCATCCACGGCTCCCTCTGAAGCTCCAGCTCCAACCAGGGTGTGCAGTTCGTCAATAAACAACACAATCTCCCCCTCTGCATCCATCACCTCGTTCACGAAGGCTTTGAAGCGGTCCTCAAACTCACCCCGGTATTTGGCACCAGCCAACATCGACCCAATGTCCAGAGAGATCACTCGTTTGTTCTTCAGGCTCTCCGGCACATCCCCGGCCACGATCCTCAAGGCCAAGCCTTCCGCAATCGCGGTTTTGCCCACCCCGGGCTCTCCGATCAACACCGGGTTGTTTTTTGTCCGGCGAGACAGGACCTGAACCACCCGACGGATTTCTGCATCCCGGCCAATGACCGGATCCAGCTTTTGCTCCCGGGCCACCTCGGTCAGGTCCCGGCCATATTTTTCCAACACATTGTAGGTTTCTTCTGCGTTTTCTGAGTTCACGCTCTGCCTCCCTCTGTACTGTGTGATTTCCTGTTCAAAATTCTCCGCGGTCACCCCCTGCTCCCGTAAGAGCACCCCGCCTGCGGAATCGGCCTGTTTCAACATGCCCAGTACCAACAGTTCACTTGAAACATACTGATCCCCCCGAGACTCCGCCAGAGCGGGCAACTGTATCAGCAACTGCTGTAGCTCCCGCGAAGCCGCCTGCTGCAGCCCCGTCCCTTGGACCCGGGCACCTTTTCCCAGCTCCGCTTCCAAACGGGTTTTCAACGCATTGCTATCCACCTGCATGCGCTCCAGCATGGGACGCAAGACCCCGTCCCCCTGTTTCAACAAAGCCGACAACAGGTGCAGCGAACTTAATTCCGCATGAGCACGCTGCGCCATCATCTGTTGAGCAGCCGCAAAGGCTTCCCGGGTCTTCTGTGTCATCTTTTCAGGATTCATTCGAAACTCCTCGTTTTAGAAGGAATATAGCTAACATCTTGTTGAATAGCGAATTAACAAATATCATCCTCACAATATTGCGTCATTATGTCACTATTAATTCGCGCAACAGCCTGCCAATCAAGATTCCCGAGAAAATGAGTAAATATGGCTCACAATCCCCAATTCCTGAATTAATGCTCTCTTTGACCCTAAGCTTGGGTACAGGTAAAGATCACGAAACATCCTCAACGAGATCTGATATGAATAGCAGCCTCTTTATCTACGGCACCCTTCAGCATCCGGCCCTGCTTCGTTATCTACTGGGGAGGCTGCCCGAGGGGCAGCCCGCTCAGATTGAGAACTATGCCCGCTACCGGGTAAAAGAGGCCAACTATCCAGGTCTGGTGCCGGAGCCCGGAGCTAGCACGCTAGGTATGCTGCTCTGCGATATTCAGGAAGATGAATGGCGGATTCTAGATGAATACGAATCGGATGATTACCTAAGACTGGATGTCAGCGTCACCACAACGGACGGGCAACGTCATCAGGCCAAGGCCTACATCATTCCGGACCAATTCCGTGAGACCCTCAGCGATGAGGCCTGGAGCATGGATTTGTACCAGCCTCCCCCGCATGTGGCGAAATTTGCCTGAAGCCCTCAGGAATCCACTGCTGGTAACGGCGCTAACAGCGCGTTGAAATCGTCTTCTGTG
This sequence comes from Verrucomicrobia bacterium UBA6056, assembly GCA_002429005.1. Taxonomy (GTDB): domain Bacteria; phylum Verrucomicrobiota; class Kiritimatiellia; order SS1-B-03-39; family UBA6053; genus UBA6056. The sequence goes on along the minus strand of DIYK01000093.1, from coordinate 41,337 downwards.
AATTCGGCTTTACCAGAAGCCCCTCCGCTGAGCAGATTCTGTAGATCCTTCTTGCGCTGCTGAATCTCCAGAATGCGCGCCTCCACCGTTCCGCGGCTGATGAGCTTATAGATAAACACCGGACTCTCCTGGCCAATACGGTGTGCTCGGTCAGCAGCCTGGGCTTCGGCAGCTGGATTCCACCAGGGATCATAAAAGATCACCGTGTCCGCCGCCGTGAGGTTCAACCCGGTCCCGCCTGCTTTCAGACTGATCAGGAATACCGGAACTTCTTTAGCCTGAAAACGCTGGACCGGTGTTTCCCGGTCTCGGGTACTGCCTCGAATTTCCACAAAGGGAATCTGCAAGGCCTGTAGTTCGGGAATGATCAGATCCAACATCGAGGTGAACTGGGAAAAGATCAGGACCCGCCTACCCTCCTCCAACATCTCCGGGAGATGGTGTCGTAACCACTGTAGTTTAGCAGAACCTGCCTGCAGTTCCTCCTTCTCCTGCTGGAGGAGGCGTGGATCACAGCAGACCTGCCGCAGTTTCAACAACAACTCGAGAACTTGCAAGGTGGAGGCCTGAAAGCCTTTCCCTTCCAGAGTATCCGCAAGTTCCTGCTGCCCGGAGAGTCGCACCACTTCATACAAATCCCGCTGCTCATCATTCAGCTCGATCTCGGTAACGATTTCCGTTTTAGGTGGAAGTTCATCCGCCACCAGGTCTTTGCTGCGCCGAAGCATCAACGGACGTATCCGCGCTACCAGAGCTTGCTGTACCGTCTTCATCTGCTCGCGCTCAATGGGATCACGGTAAATCTGCTTAAACTGTTTATCGGTCCCTAAATAACCAGGCAGAGCAAATTGAAAGAGGGAGTGTAATTCGCCCAGATGATTTTCTAAAGGCGTACCCGACAAGGCAAGACGCAATCGGGCTTTCAGCTTCCGCACCGCTTTGGAAACCTGTGCGCTGGGATTCTTCACCACCTGAGCTTCATCCAACACGGCCAAACTGAACTCAGCTTCGGAGAGCCAGGATACATCCCGCATAAGGGTGCCATAGGTCGTTAATAACACATCCCGATCTTCAAAGCCCGAGAGACTCTTCCGACGTTGCGGACCATAATGAGTCTGCACACGCAGTTCCGGGGCAAAGCGTTTCAGCTCCTGTCTCCAGTTCGGCAACACACTCGACGGGGAAACGATCAGCACCAAGCCATGTTCAGCATGTTGCTCCCGAAGATGCAACATGGAGGCGATCACCTGGACGGTTTTCCCCAGACCCATATCATCCGCAAGCACCCCACCCAAGCCATGCTCATAGAGAAAGGAAATCCAATTCACACCCGCCCGCTGATACTCCCGCAATTCCCCCTGAAAAGACTGCGGCACAGGAACAGTCGGCATCGCAATTCCTGATTTTAAAGCCTGGATGCGTTTACTCAGCTCGGGAGGCGGCTGCCAGCCAGCAGCTCCGTCTTCCGCGAGTTCCGCAGCTTTCCATTCATGGACCTGCAAGCGCTGGTTTCGATCGAGATTCCCACTGCCGAACAGTTCCAACAGATTCCCCAGAATATGTCTCAGGCGTAAGCCCGGGATAATCAGCAAACCGAATTCGGTAGACAGCGGATAAGCTTCATCGGGAATCAAGCCCGGCAGATCCTCCAATCGGATCGCCCCCATGGATAACAGCACATCCCGTAACACGGGAAGCAGATTGATCCGCTTACCATGCAACAGAATCCCCTGCTCATACATGTACGAGCCCCGTCCTTTTTCCTGAAGTTCAGAATACCAGTCTTCTTCCTGAACGACATGAGGCTCCAGTTCCTTCGGAATGCTGACCTGCCATCCCTGCTTCTCCAGAACGGGCAGTCCCTCCAGAACAAACGAAGCCCAATGGGCATGGCAGTCAGGATCGAGTTGAAAGTATTCCCCTTCCACGTTACTGGCAAAAAGATCCTCCACTTGGTCCTGATTCCGTCGAAGTCCAGCTTCTTGCAGTTGCTGTAAACGCTCAGCTTCCCGCTCGATCTTCCGCAGCGTTTCGTAGAGTTGCCCCTCCTCCACCCAGCGAAGCAGAACCCCTTCCCGATGCTCCTCACAGCGCCCGCTGCCGTACGCAAAGGTGACTTCTGCACGCATGGGCAATTTCCGCACCAATTCAGCACTGGAAATCATGAGCTGTGGTTTGGGTTCCAATCCTTCAAGCCGTTTGGGTTCAATCCCCTCAGGAGCAGGAAAAAAATCTGCAGGAAAACGCAGCCCCATTTTCTCCAGCCATCCCGGAACCGCAGCCGGATCCTGTTCATCCTCTGTCAGCCAGGCATACAACGCCGCATCACTTAACGAGGATTTCAATTCGGAACAGGCCCCCGATTGACGGTCGATCGCCAAGCAGGGATTTCCGGGAATTACATCCCAGTCTGTATCCAGATCCACGGTGGTTTTACAATTCCCCTGAAAGAAAACCCAGGCAGGTTCCGCCTGCAGTTCTTCGGCGGCATGCAGAGGTTTTGCTCCCTTACCAGCCAGATAGCCCCGCTTGGTTTCCAACAATTGCTTCAGCAGGCGAGGCACATCAGCACCCTCAAACACAGCCTCGGTTCCGCCCAATTTTTGATGCATCATTGCAGACATCACAATCTGGCGGTCCAACATGCCGACCCGGATCCCTTTGGGAGATTTTGCCAGAACTTTTTCAGGCTGCAATGGAAAGGGAGTGCCTGCCCAGGGAGCCCCTTCCGAGATTTCCAGTTTATACAGAGATAAGCGCAGACGGTTTCCATCCACCACTTGGACCTGATAGGCTAAAATCATCTTTCCCCCTCAACGTACAGCATGTTCACATGAACGATTCCGGGAGAGAGTCAGCCACAGATCCTCTCCTACCCGTTCCTGACGAGTCAGCTCGAAAGCGGGAGCCTCGGGAAGCCTCCAGCCGCCTGCCAGCACCGCCGTTCCTTGCGCTCCCAAGACTTTTGGAGCCAAGACCCAGAACAGTTCATCTACCAAATTTTGTTTCATCAGAGAAGCAGCCACTTCCCCTCCCCCCTCACAGAGCACATGATTCAGGCCCTCTTTCCGCAGCTGTTCCAGCAACAGCGCCAGATCCAAGTGCCCATCTTCCTCCGGACAGCGAAGAACCTGAACCCCGAGCTTGGACAAGGCGTCCACCCGGGTCTCCGATGCCCGCTCTCCCAAAACGCAGATACTCCGCCCGCACTGCTCATCACGAAACACCCGCAGGCTCAGTGGAAGGGACCCTTTGCGATCCAAAATCACCCTCCGCGGATTCCGCCCTTCCGCAGGACGAGGCAAGAGACTGGGATTGTCCAGTTCCGCAGTACGTCTGCCAACCAGAATGGCATCCACTTCACGGCGAAGACACTGCACACGGTCACGCGACGCTTCTCCGCTAATCCAGCGTGAAGCTCCTTCCCAATCTGCGATACGCCCATCCAGGCTGGCAGCAAGTTTCAAACTGAGATAAGCCCGTTTACGGACCTGGGAGAAGGCAAAGCCACGGATCACCTGCTGGCATTCCTCTTCCAGCACCGGAGCCACCACCTCAATGCCCGCCTGTCGTAGGAGATCATATCCCCTACCAGCATGATCCGGGTTTGGATCCTCGCAGCCCACTACGACCCGTGTCACTCCCGCTTTGATCAATGCGGCGCAACAGGGAGGCGTGCGTCCATAGGTTGAACAGGGTTCTAAGGTGACATAGGCCGTCGCTCCACGGGCCTGCTCACCGGCATCGGCCAGAGCATGGACTTCCGCATGGGCTGTACCGGCTTTTTGGTGCCAGCCGGAACCCACCATCACTCCATCTTTGACCACGATAGCGCCCACAGCCGGATTCGGAGCCGTCAAGCCCAAGCCTTTTTGAGCAAGCAGCAATGCGTCCCGCATCCAGTCTTCGTCATCTTTCATGATGAAGGCCCACTTAGAAGTGCGTCCAAAAACGCTTCCGCGTCAAAAGGCACCAGATCTTCTTTCTGTTCTCCTAATCCCGAGAACAACACCGGTACCCCGGGGAGCTCCTTCTGGATATTAAACAGGAAGCCCGCCTTACTACTCCCATCCAATTTGCTCAGAATGAGTCCGGTCAACGGGATGGTTTCGTGAAAGACTTTCGCCTGATTGAGAGAGTTCTGTCCTAAACTGGCATCCAGAACCATCCAGACGGCATGGGGAGCCGCGGGATCCCGCTTCTGCAGGGAGCGGTGCATTTTCTGGAGCTCATCCATCAGATGGCTTTTGGTGTGCATCCGCCCGGCAGTATCGATGAACAGCAACTCCACATCCCGGGCATAGGCTGCATCCAAGGCATCATAGGCCACGGCAGCCGCATCAGAACCCTGACGCCCGGAAACCACGGGAACCTCCAAGCGCTCTCCCCACAAACGCAATTGTTCTGTACCCGCAGCACGGAAGGTATCCGCTGCGCCCAATTGCACCCGGCGGCCTTCTTGTTGCGCCCGCCAAGCCAACTTGGCACAGGTGGTGGTTTTTCCCGCCCCATTTACTCCAAGCATCAACACACAGCTGGGGGACTGGGGGAAATCAAAGGCAGACCCTTTTTGAGTCTGAATCTTTGAGGACAGACGCTCTTTCAACACTCCGGTGATGCTTTGACCGGGCTGAAGAGGATGATCTTCCAGGTCCATGACCAATTCGCCCACCAGTCGAGGAGGCAGATCTGCCCGCAGCAAAGCGGCTTCCAGCTCCTCCAAGGTCAATTCATCGGGAGCTTCTCCATCCGCAACAATCCCCTGCAGCGCTCCGACCAGCACATCCCGGGTTTTCCCAAGTGCTTTTTTCCAACTGGCCATCGTTTATTGCTCCTCTTTGGGGAGCGCAGCACGCAAGGGGCGGTCCAGACTACGGATCTTCTTGTCGAGAATGCCGTTCACAAATTTGCCGCTTTCCTCGGAACTCAGCTCCTTCGCCAACTGCACGGCTTCATTCACCGTCACCACAGGGGGGACATCACTGCAATGCAGAAGCTCAAACATGGCCAGACGTAGAACATTTCGGTCCACCCCGCCCATTCGGTGCAGGTCCCAATTCGCAGCAGCTTCACCGATCTGAGTATCAATCTGTTCCTGATGTTCACGAAAACCATCCAGACGATACATCAGAAACTCCATCATTTTACGTGAGGGTTTCTGTTTCTTACCATCCAGAAAGGTTTCCAACGCGTCCTCCCACTCCTCGTCGGGATTGTAGTCGCGTTGAAAAAGAAACTGAACTGCCCACAGACGGAGCAAATGACGATTGGGGGAACCGGTACTCATAGGAAATCAAGGGACAACCGCACAAGTGGCTGTACGGGACGGATGCTTGTATCAGGGAAACCTGCGGACGACAAACCTTTTTGAGGATGGAGTGAGCGTTCCGAACCCACACAAAAAAGCCCCCGAACATTGCGGGGGCTTTTTTGAGAATCTCCTTAGGAGAATTCGTCGTAGGAGATCATCTCCTTTTCGACACCGATATTGAACAGCATGTTGTTCACGGCGGCGATCATGGGAGGCGGTCCACACATGTAATATTCGATCTCGGTCGGATCCTCGTGTTTGTCGAGGTACATTTCGAGACAGACCTGGTGGATAAAGCCGGTAGGTCCCGTCCAATTATCCTCGGGCTGGGGTTCGCTCAGCGCGATGGTGTAATCGAAGTTCGGGAACTTGGCTTTGATGTCATCAAAGTCTTCGATGTAGAACAGTTCTTTCACTGAACGACCACCGTACCAGAAGGTAACATCCCGGTCGGTTCCCATCGTGTGAAAGAGATGGAAGATGTGAGAGCGAAGCGGAGCCATACCAGCTCCCCCACCGATGTAACACATTTCGCGTTTGGTCTCTTCACGGATGAAGAACTCACCATAAGGACCAGACAGCGTGATCTTGTCACCGGGCTTCAGGTTAAACACATAGGTGGAGCAGACTCCGGGAGGAACATCCAACCCACGGGGAGGCGTGGCGATACGGATATTCAACATAACCATGTTTCCTTCAGCAGGATGGTTCGCCATGGAGTAGGCCCGGAAACATTCCTCTTCGTTCTTATGGGACATTTCGAAGAGTTTGAAGTGTTCCCAGTCGCCGCGATATTCTTCGCCGATGTCAAAATCCTTGAAGTTAATATCGTAGGTAGGCACGTCGATCTGAATGTAACCACCCGCCTGGAAGTTGAGGTCCACGCCCTCTGGCAGGTCGACAACCAGTTCTTTAATGAAGGTGGCGACGTTGTCGTTGGAACGGACCGTGCCTTCGAATTTTTTAATTTCGAGCACTTCATCGGGCACATGAATTTTCATGTCGTTCTTCACCTTGAGCTGGCAGCTCAGGCGGGTTCCGATTTTCTGGTCAGGTTTGGAAATTTGACCGGCTTCCGTGGGCAGCAGATCTCCGCCGCCCTCTTTAACCTGGCATTTGCACATCGCACAAGTGCCACCGCCACCGCAGGCGGAAGGAAGGAAAATATTCTCAGAAGCCAAGGCACTCAGCAGGCTGCTGCCTGGTGCAACTTCGAGGACTTTATTGCCTTCGTTGATGTCAATTTTAACGGTGCCGCCTGGAGACAGGGCCTTGCTGGCGGACATCAGTCCGTACACCAACGCCAGAATCACGCCGGTGAACACAACCACAGAGAGAAGGATAAATGGCATAGCGTTTTAGGGGGTTAGGATCAGGGCACTTGCAGGGAGACGCTGGAGAAGCACTGGAAGCCCAGCGCCATCAGACCAGTGAGGATAAAGGTAATCCCCAGCCCACGCAGTCCCGGAGGAATATTGGAATACCGCAGTTTACTGCGGATGCCCGCAAGCGCAACAATCGCGAGGAAGAAGCCGACGCCACTGCCGAAACCAAAGGCGGCAGATTCGCTGACCGTGTAGTCACGTTCCACCATGAACAGCGAACCACCGAGAATGGAACAGTTCACCGTAATCAGCGGCAGAAAGATCCCCAAGCTGTTGTAGAGAGCAGGAACAAAGCGGTCCAAAAGCATTTCCACCAGCTGTACCGTCGAGGCGATCACCGCGATGAAGCAAAGGAAGTTCAGGAAGCTCAGGTCCACACCCTTGGCCAGGGCGGAATCTTTCAGGAGCAGGTTATAAATAATGTTGTTCAGCGGGCAGGTGATGCCGAGCACGAAGACCACCGCCAGTCCAAGACCGAAGGCCGTGTCCACTTTCTTGGAGAGCGCGAGAAAAGAGCACATCCCCAGGAAGTAGGCGAGAATCATATTCTCAACGAAAATCGCCCGTACAAAAATTTCAATCAGGTGTCCCATGATAGTCTCCTCAGGCCTCTTCGTATTTTTTGGTCAGGGTGCGCTGCAGCCAGATGAGTAGGCCAATGACGATAAACGCACCAGGCGCAATCACCATCAGTCCATTACCAGGATAGCTGTCCGGGAGCACTTGCACGCCAGCCAGGCTACCGGCGCCGATGAGTTCACGAATAAACGCGACGATGATCAGCACGGCGGAATATCCCAAGCCGTTGCCCAAACCATCCAGCACAGAGGCTTTTGGAGGGTTCTGCATCGCAAAAGCTTCGGCACGACCCATCACAATACAGTTGGTGATAATCAGACCCACAAACACGGAAAGCTGTTTGCTGATCTCAAAAGCGAAGGCTTTGAGAAACTGGTCCACCGTAATCACCAAGGAAGCAATCACCACCATTTCCACAATCATACGGATTTTCGGGGGAATGACGTTCCGGAGTACAGAGATAATGAGGTTGGAGCTGGTCAGCACCAAGGTCACGGCAATCGACATGGTAATCGCCGTGGGCAGCTGAGCCGTCACCGCAAGAGCGGAGCAGATGCCGAGCATCTGCACCGTAATCGGGTTATTCTCCGATAACGGGTCCGTTACAATACTATTGAGTTTCGCTGGCATTCGGGTTCTCCGCTTAGAGCGCGCGTTTTTCGTTAAAGAGGCTTTCGTTGTAGTCCCGGAAGGTACTATTCACGAATTTCTGGATACCGTTACCGGTGATGGTGGCTCCGCTCATCCCATCCACCTGAGTCAGGGAGGATGCGTCAGCTTTGCCTTTGGCTACCACAAGGGTCAGGGGGCCTTCATCTGCATTCCACAGAGTCTTGCCCATGAAGTTTTTCTGGAACCAAGGCTTGGAACATTCACCACCGAGACCGGGGGTTTCGCCGTGATCAAAGAAGGTCACACCGCGGATGGTCGCCAAGTCAGGCTGGAGTCCTACGTAGCTGTGAACCGTGGACCAGAGTCCTTTGCCCTCAGCAGGGAAAGCCACGGCCACCAAGTCTTCGCCTTTTTTCAGACTGTACAGCGTACCACTTTTCCCTTCGGCTAATTGCACATCACTGGTTTCCACAAAGTTTTCAAAGTAGAGGGAAATCCACTCTTTATGCTCTTTCAGGATGCCGCCTTCGGTGAACAGCTCAATCTGTTCTTCTTCCGTCAGGGGATTGCCTTCCGGATCAAAATCCGGGAGAAGCGCTTTGAGCACGTTGACCTGCTGGTCAATGCGTTTGTTCTCATCCTGAATTCCGCGCAGGGCGGACTGCACGCCCGCCAGCGCCATACTACAGGCCAGACAAATGATGGCCGCAAATTTGATGGTGTTCAGTTCATCCTTTTGCATAGCTGAAATTCCGCAGGGTTTCGGTGCGTTTGCGAATGTGGGCTTTCACCACGTAGTGGTCGATCATCGGGGCCATCACATTCATGAACAGAATGGCCAACATCACGCCCTCGGGGAAACCGGGGTTAGTGACTCGAACGAGTACCGTGACGACGCCGATGAGTGCGCCATAAATCCATTTGCCGGTATTGGTCTGTGCTGCGGATACCGGATCGGTTGCCATAAACACAATTCCGAAGGCAAAGCTGCCCATGACCAAGTGGTACTGGAAGGGAATTTGCGTCCAGGTGGTCAACTGAACCATCTTTCCGAGTTCATCTGAGCCCTGGGTCGGCATGATGTTCATCAACATGCCCGCAGCAAATAGACCGGCAAGACCACCAGCCATGATTCGCCAAGAGCCGACGCCGGATACAATCAAGATGGCAGCGCCCAATGCACAGGCAATGAGGGAGGTTTCACCAATGGAACCCGGTTCCAGACCAAAGAGCATGCTGCCAAAGGTGAAGCCTTCGTGAGCCAAACCTTGCACTACGTCTTCACCCTGACCACCCATAGCGGCACCCATGCCGAGCGGGGTAGCGCCGGTGGCACCATCTTTAGCTTTCGCCCAGACGTCCCCGGTCATGTCTTTCGCATGGGCGAAGAACAAGTAAGCTCGTGCGGTCAATGCGGGGTTCAGAATATTAAAGCCTGTACCACCAAACACTTCTTTACCTACAACCACACCAAAACTAATACCAATGGCCACTTGCCAGAGGGAGATGGTCGGGGGGAGGGTCAGCGGAAACAAGAGGCCAGTAACCAGGAAACCTTCATTGATTTCGTGTTTGCGGACGATGGCAAAACCTACCTCCCACAAACCACCCACAATATAGGAGGTCATCACGATCGGCATGACGATCAGCATTCCGCGGAACATCTTGGCGACGGCATTGGTTTCGATGCCACTGTAGGCGTAGTACTGGGAACCCGCATTGAAGATGCCCCAGATCAGGCAGGGAAGCAGCGCAATCACCACCGTGAACATCACTCGTTTCAGGTCCACAGCATCGCGGACATGGGTTTTTCCTTCAGAGACATCCGGCGGAGTCAGGAAAAAGGTGTCCTGAGCTTCAAAAAGCGGGTAGAGCTTTTCGAACTTGCCACCTTTTTCGAAGTCCTCACGGACTGCGTCATGCTTTTCTTCAATTGTTTCTTTGAGGTTTGGCATTAGAAACCTTCCTGTTCAATCTGCTCCAAGGTCTCAGCTACCATCGCGCCAAAGTCCGTCTTGGAAGGACAGACGAAGGTGCAGAGGGCAAAGTCCTCGGGTTCTGTTTCCAAAATTCCCAGGGCGATCGCTTCTTCCGCGTCTTTCGCAATGCAGGCGCGGCTCAAGGGGTCGACCATGATGTTCAACGGGACGTACTTGTCGTAGATCCCGGTCAGTACCAACGCACGGTGGCTGCCCCGGCTGCTGGTGGTGAATTTGAACAATTTGTCTTTGATCCAGTTACTGGGCACCACTTTATGGGCCGAGTAAATTTCCGTGGTAGGCGCGTACCAGCCAAGCAATTCGCGCTCTCGGTCTTCGTTGAGCACAACAAAACCCTGATCATACAGAAATAAGCCGGATTCCAGAGTCACCGCTTCGCCGGAGAGGGCATCACCGCGAATAATCCGTTGCTCCCCTTCTTCCAGAGCTCCATCAAAGATTTCACTCAGCGGCGTGCCGCTAATGCTGCGGACGTATCCACGCATTTCTTCTTTCACGCCGGAACCGGCCAGCATGGTGATCTGTTCCTGAGGGTAAACCCCATTGAGGAGGAATTCACCAATGCGCAATACGTCAGAAATGCGCAAGGTCCACACCGTATCTCCAGGAAGAATCGGATCCAAGTGGTGAATGTGTGTGCTGGTATTGCCTGCCGGGTGAGGCCCTTCAAAATAGTTGCTTTGCACGTTCTTTGCAGAAGTCAGCGGGCCGGGTGCCTGATCTTTGGCCAGGTTCAAATGAACGGGGCCGTCACTCAGACGGGTTAAGGCGTTCAAACCAGCCTGAAGTTCCGCTTCTTTCCCACGGACCAGCACTGCTGGGTCGGGGCGGAACGGAGCGCTTTTCATGCCGTTCACGAAAATGGACTTGGGCTTAAGTGAAGGATCCGCGATGCGGTTGAAAGGACGCTGACGGATCAGAGCCAGCAACCCGCTACGGATCAGACCGTTCAGGACTTCATCCCGGCTCAGCCCCAACAAACCCTCAACTGTATACACGTCAAAGCGTTCGCTGTCCTCTGAACCATTCGGCTCGATCACAATCTCCTGTAACGAGCGACGTTCACCCAGAACAATGCTCTTAATGATCCCAGCAACAGGAGAGCGTAAGGCAAAGTCAGGCAAGTCTTTACGAATGGCAAGAGCGCCACCGCGACTGACCGTGTCTCCTTCCGACACCTGCAGCTTGAACTTCAGTTTGCTGTATTCGCTGGGAAATACAGAAATCGTGGACTGGGGACGTACCTCACGAATGGAATCGCCGGGGGCGCCTTCCATAGGTAAATCCAAACCCTGTTTAATCAAAATCTCACTGCTCATCAAAACCGCCGTGATAGTGTTAACGTTTTAACGAATGGGTTCCGCACCTTACGGAGGGATCTTCCAATGTCAACCCATTCAATCGACCAGCTGATGAGGTCATCCAAACATGAGCGCAGCCTCATCTACAGCGCCGGCAAAGAGCTCCTGCACGTCCCCTTCAAGACGAATGGAAACGTGGGGCAAACCATCATGCGCCGTCTCCCCTTGATTCACAATGATGTAGGGAATCCCTGCCCGGGCAGCCATTAACGGAAAGCTGGCCGCAGGCTGAACGGAAAGGGTGCTGCCTAAGGCAATCACCAGATCCGGCGCCTGCATCGCCTGCTGCGCCCGCAGCATCGTTTCCGGGTTCAGACTTTCGCCAAACATGACCACGCCGGGCTTCAACCAACCACCACATTCGGGACAGCGTGGAGATTCTCCGTTTTCCAGAAAAGCAGTATACCACTCATCCGCGGCTCCCCGGAATTCACATTGCGTACAATTCACCTCATCCATCCGACCGTGCATCTCGACCAGGTATTCCTCAGAGCTTCCCGCTTTTCGGTGAAGACTGTCGATATTCTGCGTTAGTATCCCTGCCAATTTACCCATCTGCTCCAACTTCAGCAAAGCCCGATGCACCGGAGTGGGTTCCAGCTGGGACCACGTGGACCAATCCTCAGATTTATACTGCCAATATTGACGTTGTTTTTCAGGGTCATCCAGAAAATCCATAATGGTGATTTCCGGCCGGGTTTTCCACACTCCCTCCGCACCCCGATAGTCCGGGATCCCAGCTGCCGTACTCACCCCCGCTCCGGTGAACACCACAATCTGCTGTGCGGCAACCAGATACTGAAGCAGGCTGGAAGGTTCATAATTCGGCATGTTATTCACAATTACCCCCATCTTTATCAACAACCTGTGCACAAGTGGCGATTTCGGCCTCAAATGCCGACAATAATTCCGGGTAGGAATATATAAAATCCGTCTCTTGCTGAATTCTCTCCGGAAGCAGGCGAGCACTGCTCAGCAGCAAATTCTCGCCCATTTCTCCAAAGAGCACCTTCACCATAAAGGAAGGGAGCGGCATAAATGCGGGTCGCTTCAGTACCTGACCCAGCTCCCGACCGAAGTCCCGATTCCGCACAGGCCGGGGAGCCACGAGATTATAGGCTCCGCAACAATCGCCATGCTCGAGGGCATGAACAAAAAATCGGGCCGCATCCTCCACATGGATCCAACTCATCCAAGCCTGCCCATTGCCTAGAGGCCCGCCTAAGCCCAAACGGAAGGCGGGCAGCATTTTGGCTAGAGCGCCCCCCTCTTTGGACAGCACAATCCCCAGACGGGGTTGCACCACACGGACTCCGGCTTCTTTCAAAGGCGCTGCAGCATCTTCCCAGTCTCGAACCAGATCCGCCAAATAGCCCGACCCCCGTTCCGAGCTTTCGCGAAGTAACTCTTCTCCGCGGTTACCATAGAAGCCACTGGCAGAAGCACAGATGACCACTTCGGGGGGACGTTCCTGTTTCGCCATCGACTGACATAAGGCCCGGGTCCCCAGAATGCGTGAATCCGCAATTTCCTGTTTCCGCTCTTCCGTCCAACGACCGGCAGCGATGGGCTCCCCTGCCAAGTGAATCAAGGCATGCGCATCATGCGCTTCGAGCAAGCCTTGCTCACGGTTCCAGTCCACACCATGTTTCAGAGCTTTCCAAGGCAGTCCTTTTTCATCCAAAAGGGTCGTAATGGCCCGGCCTACTAACCCGGAGGCACCACTTATCAGAATCATCCGTTGCATTTCCGCTGTCTCCTCATAGCGTGCGTCGCTATGGCTGATCCCGTCTATACCCCTCCTAGTGGTCCCCCGCAAGGTTCCCCACCCCGCCTTTTTGAACATATCGGCTTGGAGCCCCTGCAGGCCTTTAGCCGCGACATGTACCAGCGTCTGTCCCGGTCAGAGATTTCTGCACTGTTTCCCTCCGACCCCGGCGAACTGGAAGCCGCTTCACGGAGGCAGGCCGATTTCCTGACCGGCGCCTTTGGTGGCCCGCAGCTGTATCGTCAAAAATATGGCCACCCACGCATGCGGGCCCGTCATCTCCCCTTTCCAATCGATGAACATGCACGCCAGACCTGGCTCTCCTGTTTTCAGGGCGCACTGGGAGACGGCAGCCGCCTGAACCTCGATGCCGCACAGACCGAGGAATTGCTCCGTTGGATCGAACGGTTCAGTGAGTGGATGATGAACCGGAAGTAAGCAGAATCTCCCCAGGCAACGCAGCTGAACTCAGCCTTCTTGCACTCGTGTCCAGATCCCTTTCATCCACAGAGAGATCAACAACGCGACGAGAAACACTCCACCAAAAATATACAAACTGAGTCGGTAGTCATGAGTGCGTTCATATACTGCTGAATTCAACATGGGACCTACGAGTCCGGCCAAAGACCAGGCCGTAAGAATGAGTCCGTGAACCGTGGGCATTTCTTTGAGGCCAAATAAATCACTGATGTAGGCAGGAATGCAGGCAAAGCCTCCGCCATAACAACTGAGAATGATAAAGGTCACCAGCATAAAAGCCCAGGGGAGCGCAGTAAGGTTAGCAAGCAGCGGAAAAGCCAGTAGCTGTATGAAAAAAAACGCGATGTAGGTGTTGGCCCGGCCAATATAATCCGAAAGGCTCGCCCAAAAAATCCGCCCCAACCCATTTAGCAGGGAAATCCCCATCACCATCAGACTGGACATCTGCACCGAGAGATGAACCATTTCGTAGCCCATCTTTTTGGCGGTGGCGATTACGGCAATGCCACAGGAGACATTCAGGAAAAGCATAAGCCAGAGCCCCCAAAACTCAGGGGTCTTCAGGGCCTGTTTGGCGCTCAACTCCCGTGGCGGAGCTTTGACCGCCTTCCCGCTCTTGGCCGCAAACTGCTCGGCGTACTCTTTCGGTGGAGGCTCAATGTACAGCGCACTGGGCAGCATCACTAGAAAATAGATCCCCGCTAACACGAGGAAGCCCTGCACAATACTCGCTGGATCAAAGATGACCACCTTATGCAGATCCAGCGTCGCAGCCGCGCCCTCCTGATCCAGGACCCTGTCCGCTTCGGAGGTCAGGCTAGTGAGAAGCTGATCCTGCTCCGTCTCCGTTAGGTTAATATAGTCCACAGCGGAAAGTTCCGCTGGCAAACTAATTTCATGACCAGGCACAAAGACATCAATGAGACGTGCACACACTAAGCCACCGAAGCCAAAACCCATAATCGCCAACCCAGTAGCCAGGCCCCGTCGATCCGGAAACCATTTCACCAGGGTAGATACCGGCGAAATATAGCCCAGCCCCAGCCCAACACCGCTGATCACACCAAAGGTCAGATAGAACAGCAATAGATTTTCCAATTTGCAGGCGAAACTGGCCCCGGCCAGTCCACCACAAAACAGAAGCGCCGAAAGGAAGCCACCAAAACGCGGCCCTTTCTTTTCAATAATTTTCCCTAAAAAGGCAGCAGACAGTCCCAGAAAAAAAATGGCGATACTAAAGGCCAAGGTCGTCTGCGTAGCCTTCCAGCCAAAACTGTTCTCCAAGGGCATTTTCCAAGCGCTGTAGGCGTAGACAGAACCAATGGAGATGTGAATCCCAACAGCCGAAGCTGCAATCAGCCATCTGTTTTTCGTCTTCTTCATAAGCGATCCCACATCCTGAGCTAAACTGAGTGCCGCCTTCCTGTATAGAGGATTTATCGGATATGCAACATCCGATTTAAAGCTTTCCTTTCCATATCTTTTTGCCTTTTCCACTTGTCAAGAGGCCCTGAATCGGTGTAAAAGGATCGCCCTACCCCACTCCAGCGTAGCTCAGTGGTAGAGCAGGAGACTGTTAATCTCTTGGTCGTAGGTTCGAATCCTACCGCTGGAGCCATTTTCCCTCGCAATCGCGGGGGTTTTTTATTGGCCTCACGATGCAGACATCTACGTCGGCAGCAACATAGATCCCCAAGGGATCACACAGGCAAGCCAAGGGCAACGCCCTGGACAGGATATCCCACGAAGAATATGCACCCTGAAGGGTTGCGACTTCCTACAAACGCTCTCCCCAGAAGCGACGTCGGATCAACGCCCTCCGAAGCTTGCCATCTCTAGGTTTACCGCCACTCGATGAGCCAAACTCCAGGTCGCTCTTTCGCTGCGATGGCTCTGATTCTAAGGGCCCATGAACCCACTCCCTAGCGCAACACGAATGAGCGCCGGAAAACAACTCTAAAAAAGATGTTGGTTTTCCGTTCCACCTGAGGAGCTATATATACGGAGCTCACCCTTCCGATCTCCCTATAAACACAGGACAAAGGCCACCCAAACTCTACAAATACACAAAACAGTTGCCCTCGCCGACGCGCCGCATTATGGTGTAATATTAAATTATATTACGTCTATTTTTATTCCGAACCATCCATCCTCTCATTCCTTATGAAAACGCTACTCCGCTTATCCCTCCTTCTTCTGGCCTGCACCTGCAGCCTGGGAGTCCTGCAGGCCTCTGAACGCTACAGCATCGTAAAAGTTTATGATCAGCTGGGGGAATCCGAAGACCAAGTGCTCTCCCAATCCGAAATTCGGGAACTCCAGCAGGAAATCCTTCTCGAAGCCCGTTTTCACATGCTTGCCATCAATCAGGCCGCCCGGGAATGGGATGCCAACGAAGAAGATGGCAGTTTCCCGAAAAGCAGCATTCAACGACGTCGCTTCATCAAAACTGCAACCTACCCCAGTCACAGCGACGCCATGGATGTGGTACGTAAACGGGAAGAAAACTCGGCCCGCTTTGCAGAGAAAAAAGCGGAGCGGGAGAAAAGCAGCAAAAACAAAAATAAGAACAAAAGCTCCAACAGCAGCTCCTCCAAAGACCGGGATGCCAAAAAAGCGGAACGGGCTGAGGCTCGAATGAAACGCAAACAGGAAGCGCTTGAATACTACAGCTCTGCGATGGACAATCTGAAACAGGAAGCCGCCGAAAAGGCCGCCGAAAAAGAATAACGCTCGCACAGGTCACAAAAAATCCCCTGAGCCATGGCTACAGGGGATTTTTTTGTGGAGAGAAGTCCTCCCCCTTAGGGAAGAATCGGGGGCAGTTCACGCACCCAGATATTCCGAAAACGAACCAGGTCGCCATGATCCTGCAACTGCAGCGGTCCGGTGGGTCCATGCTCGGTGACTTGAGCCAGCACCTTATGCTGCGTGGGTCCCTGCAAACGCATCGCATGATGCAGCACCACACCGTTGAGCATCACCGTGATTCGGGGGGCCAGCAGGTAGGATCCGTTTTCGAAACGTGGAGCGCTCCAGAAGATATCAAACTGGTTCCATTCGCCCGGAGCCCGCATGGGGTTCACCAGGGGGGGAGTCTGACCGTAGAGACCGCCCACGGTACCATCCGGATAGGTTGGATTTTCATAGTTATCCAACACTTGCACTTCATACAAACCCATCAGAAAGATGCCGCTGTTCCCGCGACCCTGTCCCTTTTTCAGGACTTCCTTGGGACTGGCAAATTCCACGTGGACCTGGCAGTCACCAAAATGCTGACGGCTGATGATGTCCCCCGTTCCGGGTTTCACTTCCATTTCACCATCGACCAAGTTCCAGGCACAGTCGCTGTTGTCACGTTTCTGCTGCCAGGCATCCAGCGAGTCGCCTCCAAACAGTACGATCGCATCCGAGGGCACGCCTCCAGCGGGGGATTGAATGACCGGCGGCTGCGGACGCCGGCCGTCGTGTACGGTGTAGCCACTTTCGGGCAATACGGGGGTATCAGAATAGCCCAGGGCTTCATTTTCAGGTTGAGTAGGACGCATGGTTGGTCTCCGGGAGTTACAGTTTATCAAGGACATCAGGGAATTCGCTGCGCAGATCCAGTTCGCGACCCAATTCTGCACTGCGGTACAAGGCTTCCAGAATCACCTGCATGCGCAGGCCATCTGCAAGGTTTGCGGCAAAGGGTTGTTCATCCAACAGGGCATCCACCAACACACAGGTGGAGTAAGGAGCCTGTTTGGCCGGAGGAATCGGTTTGGTCACCACAGGCACCCCGGCTTGTTCCCCGCTAAAGACCAAGCCGCCGGACTGGCTATCAAATTCGAGCCCGCCCTCAGAACCAATCAGGCGCATGCTCAACTTGTCTTTATGTTGCATATAGCCCGCCCAGGAAATTTCCGTCAGCAGCGTTGCCCCGTTCTCAAAACGGATGAATCCACTGGCAAAATCTTCCACATCAAAGTGTTGACCGGTTTTCTTAGCCAACGGCATCCCACGACGATGATGCAGGCTGCCACTCACCGTAACCGGCTTGGGCGAACCCATCAGCCACAGCGCTAAATCAATCCGGTGAACCCCGAGATCGATCAGCGGACCACCACCGGACTTGTCTTTCTGACCAAACCAGCCTCCGAATCCGGGCATCCCGTCCCGACGGGTCCATTCCGTGTAGCCCTGATAGACCTCACCCAGGGCTCCTGCATCCACCATGGCTTTGGCCTGGAGGTGGGGGCCGGAAAAGCGCTGCGACAAGTTCATATACAGCTGATTGCCCGTCCGGGCCACGGCCTGTTCTATCCGGAGAGCGGACTCCAACGAATGGGCAAGCGGTTTGTCACAGAGCACATCTGCCCCTGCTTCCAAACAGTCTACCGACACCGGCTCATGTAGGAAGTTCGGCAACACCACCGAAACCAGATCCGGTTGGATTTCCTTGAGCATTTCCTTATGATCTGTAAAAATCCTGACCTGAGGATACTCTTCCTGAACGGCCTTCAGGCGTTCCGGATTCACATCCACCACCGCAACAATCTCCGCACGCGGATTTGCGGCATATCCTCGTAAATGCGCTTTACCCATTCCGAGACCAACAACAGCAACGTTCAATTTCGAATCACTCATGCGGCAGATTATCTCCGATTCAGCACGAAAGATGGAATCACAAAAAACTGACAGTTCTGGCCGATTTCTGACCTTTCTACAGGAACGCCTCCCCGAAGGTCATCAGCACCCCATTCGCTGTCTGCAGGGAGAATTGACCCGTTGGTCCAAAGCCCGACAGGTTCATGTGCTGACCCGGGGGGAACGCAACAACCGCATCCACTACAAAATTTTTCTCCCCCTCACCGGACATCTGATTCTCAGCAGTTCGCAACAGGAACTACGGGTGGAGGCTGGCGAGTTGGGGATTGTCGACCGCAACCTCTCCCACCAGGAAAGCTGGGTTGCCGGGGAAGACGGGGTATACGCCCATTATTTCATCGCCCCGATGAAAGGACGTCTGTCCATGAATCTGTTACTCTGGCAGAAGAATGGCGGTAAACAGGTACAGACCCCCGGTAGCCTCCCTTTTGAAGGGGGCGCGCTTATGGAGGAAATCCTCCACATGTATCAGGAGGAGGCCCCTTTCCCGGCCCACGCCTCCAAAGTGTTGGCGGATGTGCTCTTACGGGGCTTGGAGCTGGCGGATTTGCCGCCCCGCTCACGGATCGTGTCCAAGGCCATGCGCATCATGCTGGATCAACCTGGAAATCCTGCCCTTAGTGTCTCCTGGCTGGCAGAGCAGGTGAACTGCCATCCGGATACGCTTTCCCGTCGCTTTTCAGCTGAAACAGGCAATACGTTGCTCAAAACCCTGCGTACGCTTCGTATGCAGATCGCGAAAGACATGCTTCAGGAGGGCGATCTGGCCATCTCCGAGGTAGCCCAACTCTGTGGATACCGCGACCACTCCCATTTCAGTCGCGACTTCCACCGCAACTACGGCAGCCCGCCCTCCCAGTTTTCCCTCCGATAAAATTACGACTTAACCTTGCGAAGTCCCTTACACGCTTTAGAGAGGTCATTTATAGGAGTTTACCGAATGAAACGTTGTTTTTTCCTGCCCATCATTTTCGCCCTGTCTATCCTCCGCGCTGTGGATTCCACAGACGTGCATCCTCCCGGAAGTCTGGGACTGGCTTTGCATGAAGTCACCGCCGAAGAGGTTCAGGCTTTTACTCTTCCTGGTGAATATGGCGCCTGGGTGGTCGGCGTAGCTCCGCAAGGCCCTTCCGCCGCAGCCGGCGTACAGGTGAACGACGTGATTGTTTCCTACAACGGTGAGCGGGTCGAAGGCATGCGCAGTCTGCAACGTCTGGTTCAGGAAAGCCCGGCCGGCCGCAATGTCGAGCTGCGCCTGATCCGAGGCGGAAAAGCCGTTCTCACCCAGGTCGTGCTTGGTGCAGGCCAGATCAGTACTGCCGCGGGCCAGCCCGCTCCCGCTCCTCGCAGCCTCGGTGCCTGGGTTGAAGCCCTGAACCCGCAGCTTGCCAGTTTCCTCGGATTGGAAGAAGGGGTTGGTTTCCTGGTCAAAGAAGTTCAGGAAGGCTCCGCCGCTCATCGTAGCGGCTTGCAAGCCAAAGATGTACTGGAAAGCATTGGCGGACAACCGGTCAATTCTGCAGAAAGCATCGCCACCGTACTCAACACCACTCCCGGGAATCAGATCCCGCTGATTATCGTCCGTGGCAATGAACGATTTCAACTGACACTTACATACTAAAGACCCCCTTCCTCTAAGGACCAGGCCATGAACAGAACCCTCCTTCTTCTCCCTCTCACGGCACTGGTCCTGACCAGCTGTCAGGAAAAAAACACTTTTGCCCCACCGCCGCCTCCGCAGGTCACGGTGCAGATGCCTGTCATTCAGGACGTCACCCTCTATGAAACCTTCCCGGGTCGCGTAGACAACAAAGATTCAGTTGAGCTTACCGCCCGTGTGCAGGGCTTTCTCGAAAAAATTCATTTCGAAGATGGCGCCATGGTGAAGAAGGGCGACCTGCTCTTTTCCATCGAGAAAGAAAACTACGAGGCCGCAGTCAACGCCGCCAAAGCCAGCGTGGCCCAGGCCGAAGCCGGACTGAGTCTGGCCAAAGCCGCCCTCAGCCGGAAACAGCGCGCCTTTGAGACCCAGGCCGTGTCCGAATTGGATGTGCTCACCGCCGAGGCCGAAGTACAGCAGGCCGAAGCCGCTTTGCAGACCGCCAACGCGAACCTGGAGCAGGCCGAACTCAACCTCTCCTACACTGAGATCTACGCTCCCATGGACGGGGTGATTGACCGCTCGACCGTAAGTGAAGGCAATCTGGTAGGCTCCATGGGCAGCTCCGATCTGGCCATGCTGGTGCGCACCGACCCCATGCAGGTTTACTTCAGCATGGACGAACGCCGTCTGCTGCCGAAACTGCGTCAGATTGCCGACAGCAAAATGACCCTGGAAGAGATGCCCGATGTTTCTTTAGCTCTGGCAGATGGCGAGCTCTATGAGCATACGGGCCGCATTGATTTTGCCGACAACGTGGTCAACGCCAACACCGGCACCCTGGATGTGCGTGCAGAGTTCCCCAACCCACAAAGCATTCTCATCGGAGGCATGTTTGCCCGGGTCCGCCTACCCATTCCCGTGGAACAGGCTATGCTGATCCCTGAAATTTCGATCCAGCGAGATCTCTCCGGTCCCTTTGTGTATATCCTCGATGATACCGGCACGGTGCAAAGTGCCTATGTCAAACTGGGCTCTCAGGTTGAAGAGGAACGGGTGATTCTCGAAGGCCTCCAGAAAAATGACCGTGTGGTGGTGAAAGGCATTCAGCGGGTTCGTCCCGGAGTGAAAGCCAACACCGCTGCCCCGGGCTCTCAGCCTGGAGCCGCCGGACAGGCTGCAGGAGGCATGTAACATGTTTAGTCACTTCTTTATCAAACGGCCCATTTTTGCGGCCGTAATCTCCATCGTGATTGTGATCATCGGATCATTGTCTCTGGTGGCGTTGCCGGTCGCGCGGTACCCGGAGATTGCTCCACCTACGATTACCGTAAGTGCCGTCTATCCCGGTGCGGACGCCCAGACGGTCGCCGACACCGTAGCCACTCCCCTCGAATCCGAGGTCAACGGGGTGGAAAACATGCAGTTTATGAACGGGGTTTGCGGAAACGACGGTACCTACAACCTCACCGTAACCTTCGCCCCGGGAACCGATCTCGACACCGCCAACGTGTTGACTCAAAACCGCGTCTCTGCCGCGATTGCCTCCCTCCCTCAGGAAGCGCAGCGTATGGGGGTCACCGTAAAAAAACAATCGGCGGACACCAACCTGTTTATCGCCATCTATTCCCCGGACAACAGCTACGACGGTCTGTTCCTTTCCAACTTTGCCAACATCAATGTCCGGGATGAAGTTGCCCGTTCCACGGGTGTGGGCGAAGTGTTCACCTATGGTGTAGGTGACTTTTCCATGCGGATTTGGCTAGACCCCGAAGCGATGCGGGTCCGGCAGGTTTCCACGGATGAAGTGCTGAATGCCGTCCGCGATCAGAACGTACAGGTTGCTGCAGGGATGGTGGGTGAACCTCCGGTTCCTGAAGGCCAGGCCAACATGTTCACCATTAAAGTGCAGGGCCGTCTGGTGGAGGCTTCCGAGTTCGAACAGATTGTTATCCGCACGGGAGAAGGCGGTCAGGTGCTCCGACTCGGCGATATCGCCAAAGTGGAACTGGGCTCCAGTTCTTACCTCATGGGCTCCTCCTACAATGGTCAGCCTTCAGCCACTCTCGCCATCAATCAGATTCCCGGGGCCAACGCGCTTGAGGTGGCAGACTCGGTGAAAGCCACCCTGGCTCGCCTGGAATCCTCCTTCCCGGATGGGGTGGAGTACGATGTGGTGTATGATAACACCGATGTGATTAATGCTTCCATCAATCAGGTGGTGGTCAACCTCTTTGCGACCCTCGCCTTGGTGGTGTTCACGGTATATCTCTTCCTGCAGAATTTCCGGGCCACGATTATTCCCTCGGTGACCATTCCGGTTTCCTTGATCGGTACCTTCGCTGCCATGTCTGCGATTGGATACTCCATCAACCAGTTCACCCTCTTCGGCCTCGTGCTGGTGATCGGTATTGTGGTGGACGATGCGATTGTGGTGGTGGAAAGTTGCGTGAAGCATATCGAAGACGGCCTCAGCCCCAAACTGGCAGCTATGCGAACCATGACCGAAGTGTCTGGTCCAGTGGTTGCAACCACGTTGGTGTTGCTGGCGGTGTTTATTCCCACCACCTTTATTGGCGGCATTACCGGGACCTTGTTCAAACAGTTTGCGGTAACCATTTCCGTAGCGACCATCTTCAGTTCCATTAACGCGCTGACCCTCAGTCCCGCGCTCTGTGGTGTGGTTCTGAAACCAGGTAAAGGCCCTACCCGCAACCCCTTCTTTAAGCTGTTCAATGCCGGCGTGGACGGAACCCGGAACCTCTTCAAGAAAATGGTGTATGGCGCCATCCGCGTGGTCTTCATCGGCGTCCTGCTCTTTGCAGGGATGACCGGACTCGCCGTCTTTGGATTCGGTCAGCTGTCTTCCGGTTTTGTACCGCAGGAAGACGAAGGCTACTGTATGATCAACCTCAGCCTCCCCGATGCAGCCTCTCAGGAGCGTATGCAGGAATTCGCACAGAAAGCGAATAAGATTGTGGCCGAGGTGCCCGGTGTGGAGAAATACATCACCATTACCGGATACTCCATTCTCGAAGGGGTCGCTATTCCGAATGCCGGCTTCATCGTAGCCGTGTTTAAGGACTGGGGCGAACGGCCTCCCGAAGAGCATCAGTCCATCATCCTGGGCAAACTGAACATGGGCCTTTCCCAGATTCAGGAAGGTCAGGCCATGGCCTTCCCCGTACCCTCTCTGCCGGGTGTGGGTCTGACTGCAGGGATTTCCTTTATGTTGCAGGACCGAGGGGGCGTGGGCATGGAAATGCTCCAGAACGTCGGTTCCGAATTCATCATGGACGGAAATTCTCAGACCGGGTTGACCAACATGTACTCCACCTTCCGTGCGGCCGTGCCCCAGTTGAAAGTACATGTGGACCGCGACCAGGTTCTGACCAAAGGGATTCCGCTAAGCTCCGTGTTCGGTGCGATGCAGACCTTCCTCGGTTCGGCGTATATTAATGACCTGACTCTCTTCAACCGCTCCTTCCAGGTGAAGGCCCAGGCTGACCGTCGTTTCCGCGACCGGCCCGAGGATATTCTCGCCCTGGAGATCCGTCACCCCAAGACCGGCGAAAGCATTCCCTTGAGTGCGCTGGCCTCGATCGAGGAAATCGTCGGTCCGCAAAGTATCACCCGCTACAACATGTATCCTTCCATGAAGGTACTGGGCGCCCCCTCCCCCGGTTACTCCACGGGTGACGCGATGGCGATTGTTGAGGACATGTCCAAAACCAAACTCAACGCCTCCATGGGGATCGCCTGGACAGACTTGTCCTTCCAGGAGCAACAGGCTGCCCAGTCCGGGGGCTCGAATCTGGTATTCGTGCTCTCGATCGTACTGGTCTACCTAGTGCTGGCCGCACAGTACGAAAGCTGGAGCCTGCCGGTTTCCGTGTGTTTGGCTGTCCCCACGGCCTTGCTCGGAGCGGTCGGCGGCATTCTGCTGCGTGGCTATGACAACAACGTCTACACTCAGGTCGGGATTGTGCTGCTGATTGGTCTGGCGACCAAGACGGCCATTCTGCTGGTCGAATTTGCCGCCGCACAACGGGCCGAAGGCATGAAGCTCAGCGACGCTGCCGCCACCGCCGTGGACCTACGACTGCGTGCGGTGCTGATGACCGCCTTCTCCTTTATTCTCGGCGTACTGCCGCTGTTGTTCTCCACCGGTGCGGGATCTGAATCCCAGAAGGTGATTGGAACCACGGTGTTCTCCGGGATGCTGATCTCGACCTTCGCCAGTTTGATTGTGGTGCCCATGTTGTACTACACCATTGCCCGGTTAAGCGGAGAGAAGAACGAAAGCTTTACCCCCACCCCGGATGAAGAAGAGGAGGTGCCGGCATGAAGCCCCGCCATCTGATTGTACCCGCGACCGTCCTGGCTCTGGCTGGCTGTGTTACTCACAAGGTGGACCCGGAACTTCCCTCCACCCCTCAGCCTGATGCTTGGATTGATGCACCCGCTTCCACAGAGGAGCGAATCGCTGCCGAAGAGTTGGCCATCTGGTGGACGCAGTTCGAAGACGACCAGCTCACCCGCTTGGTGCAGCGCTGCCTGGATGAAAACTTGGACCTGCAGGCTGCCTTTGCCCGTGTAAAAGAAGCCATCGCCTTACGTGGTGTGGCTGCGGGTGAGTACTGGCCCCAGATTAATGGTTCCGGCTCCGTACTCGGAGCTCAGTTGAGCGATGCAGAAGGAGGCGCCACAGCCCCCGACCGAAACCCGACCCTCTACAACCTGGGCCTGGACCTTTCCTGGGAACTGGACCTCTGGGGACGTATTGCGAAATCGGTACAGGCTGCGGATGCGGACACTCAGGCCAGTATTGAGGACCTGCGCGGACTGCGTGCTTCCATTGCCGCCCAAAGCGCCGCTTCCTACCTCAGCCTGCGTGAATTGCAGTTGCGTCAGAAGTTCCTCGAGGAGAACATCGCCCGTCAGGAGGAAACCCTCACGCTGACCCAGGGCCGTCTGGATGCCGGTCTGGTTCCGGCACTCGATGTGGAACAGGCGAAGCTCAACCTGGCACAAACCAAAGCCGGACTGCCCACCCTGCGCCAGCAGCAGATCGCCACCCTGCGTGGACTCGAGTTGCTGGCCGGTCTGGCCCCCGGCGAACTGGAAAAACTCTGGGAAGACTTCCGCGCACCCCCGCTTCCGGAACCGAACAACCTGAACGACATTCCTGCGAACGTGATTCGTCGCCGTCCGGATATCCGTCAGACCGAACAGCGACTCATTGGCGCTGCAGCCCGCTTGGGTGTAGCCCAGGCTGACATCTATCCCCGCCTCTCCATCAGTGGCAGCTTTGCCTGGAGCAGCAGTGACAGCGGCAGCCTCTTTGACGGAAACTCCCAGAGCTTCCGTCTGGGACCGGTGCTGACCTTTCCCATCTTCCAGGGCGGTCGACTCAAAGCCAATGTCGAAGCCAACAAAGCTCGCCTGGAACAAGCTGAACTGGCCTATCGTCAACAAGTGCTCTTCTCGCTTCAGGAAGTGGAAACCGCTTTCAATGCCTACCGGGAAGAACGGGTCCGCTTGGATATGTTGAACGAAGGCGTTCGGGCAGCTCAAACTGCAGTAACGCAGGTTCGCGCTCTCTATGAGAATGGACTGGTAACCTTCCTCAACGTACTCGATGCGGAACGGAACCTTGCTGCACAGCAGGATAACGCAGCGGCCAGCCTGGGTCAGTGCGGCCGGAATCTGGTCGATGTGTACCGCTCCCTCGGCGGGGGCTGGGATGCCCCTGAGTTCGAAGAGCCGGAAATCATCGCCATGGAAGAGGCTGCTCCCGTCGAGCCCCCTCCCCCACCGGTGAAAACGGCGTTAAGCGACCAGGAGGCCATCCTGGCGCTGACCCGTCGTGACGAGGACACGCTCATTCTCCATGTGGAAGAATTGGTCGCTTACCAGCGCAAAGCCGAGGATGCGCCCAGAATTCGCGAATCCATCCTCCTGCCTCTCTCTGCCGTGAACAAAGAAGAGACGCTGGAGAAATTGGAAATGCTTCGCCCCGGCGAACGTATTCGCGTCTCCTGGGAGGAAAACCGGATCACGCAGGGCGATGAAGTTCGCACAGAAATCACGGTCAACGAACTGGAAGTCATCAGCAAACCCGCTCCCTGATCCGGGTTTACTCTGAATACGAACACACCGGCGTTTCGGCGCCGGTGTTTTTTTGTTTCCGAACCTCGGAAACCACATCGCGAGCTGTTTCCGAGCTTCGGAAAGACAGTTCGATAGCCACAGACGCCGTTTAAGAAGGCTTCTGCCAATCTGGCCATACCTCAGGTGAACCCCTGGAACTTGTTTATGAACCAGTTTGCCTTGGCCTGGGATGAGCATCCCGGACACTCTCGTAGCCCTGCCGATATAGCAGGATGATCGGGAAAAACATCCAAAACAACAAGGTCCAATAGCTAAGCATGGAGGATCCGACCACAATAAAGGTCCATAGCCAGACCCGGCTTTTCCCAGGGCGGAGAAGATGCTCTGAAGCCATAGGAAAGAGGAGTCCCATCAAACCAAGCATGCCCCCCGTGCCAAATCCAATCTTCACATGTCCCAGCATCCACATGATGAACAACACGACATAGACCAGCCCCATGACACAAAGCAGGGCACGTCGCATACGCAAATGGAGCAAGGAGTCCTCAGGTTCAGGAATGCTTCGGGGAGGAAGACCTCCTGCCGGAAGATAGATTCTTTTCGTTTTCATCATTACAACTTAATCCAGGGCTGTTTCGCCAGCTATGGGAAGCGACGCAGGAAATTATAAGCAGTTCAGCCTGCGATGCCCCTGAAGACAGGGGCCATTTCCCTCTTCCAGAGGCGGTCAGATAAGCCGTTTTCAGATCAGGCCAGGTATTTTCAGGAGCAGAAAATGCGCTATTTGGATGAATTTCGGATAAAAACCCACATTTTAACCGTTTTTCAACAAGCGACCCCTTGACCCTTTAACTGAAATGTGCAGACTTTGGGTCCAAGATGGACTCAGTCTTGGAAAAAAATGTTGTTCTGGTTCTGAACAAGTTCTGGCAGGCGGTCAACACGACCACGCCAGCTCATGCCTTCTGCCAAATGGCAGCAGGTAACGCCGTTGGTTTGAACATCGACGGTGACAGCCTCATGCTCCCTGTACCCTGGGAAACCTGGGTAGATTTACCCGTACGGGACGACGACCTTTCTGTCGGCGTGGTCAAAGGAGCGCTTCGTGTCCCGACGGTCATCCTGGCCGTGCACTATAAAAAGGTACCCATGCGGCGTCCGAAATTTTCATACCGGGCGATTCGTGAACGGGATGGTGGACGCTGTCAGTACACCGGGCGTCCCCTGCGTGCGGATGAAGGAAATATCGACCACGTGGTTCCGCGTGCCCGGGGAGGCAAAACCTCCTGGGCCAACTGCGTACTGAGTTGCAAGAATGTGAATAACCGCAAGGGAGACCGCACGCCTTCCGAGGCCGGTCTGAAACTCATGAAAGAGCCGGAGACTCCAAAGGTGCTCCCTTCTACGCTCTTTCTGCGCAATACCCACGGCATTGCCGACTGGGAACCCTTCCTCATTGCACAGTCTTGAACGCTGAAAAGGGACCAAAGGGACATCAGGGACATAAGGGAGCCCAGGATCGCGGAACAGCCCCGGCGTGGTTGGCTGACTCCTGACTAATGACCACTGACCACTG
>DIYK01000093.1:0-13841 GCA_002429005.1 Verrucomicrobia bacterium UBA6056 | reverse complement strand
TGACCACTGACCACTGACCACTGACTCCTGACTCCTGACTCCTGACTATTAAACATCCACCCCAGCCCGCATGGCCTCTACCAGACTACGGTAGTACCCGCTTTCCTGCATAAGTTGGCCATGGGGGCCTTGCTGCACCAGGCGTCCCTGTTTGAGGACCAAGATCTGATCCGCATCCATAACGGTGGAGAGTCGATGGGCAATGGCGATGCAGGTACGTCCCTGGCGCAGATCCCGTAACCCTTCCTGGATGAGGGCTTCCGTACGGGAATCAATACTGGCGGTCGCCTCATCCAGCAGCAGCAAGAGCTCAGGATCCTGCAGGAGCACTCTGGCTAAGGCCAGCAGTTGTTTTTGTCCGGTGGAAAGCCGGAAACCACCTTCCCCTAATTCGGTGTCGTATCCCCGAGGGAGCTGTTCAATAAACTCGTGGGCATGTACCCGTTTGGCAGCTGCACGGATTTCCTCGTCACCAATTCCCGGGCGTTCCAATTCCAAATTCTCACGCACGGTCCCGGCGAACAGAAGCGGATCCTGTTGCACCATACCCAAATGTCGGCGGAGTTCCGCTTTGGGGAGATCCCGAACATCCACCCCATCCAAACGTACCGCCCCGCTCTGAACATCATAGAAACGGCAAAGCAGGTTGAATAAAGTACTCTTCCCCGCCCCGGTGGCTCCCACCACGGCCACAAACTGACCGGGTTCCACCCGAAAATCCAATCCATGCAAAACCGGGACCTTGGGATCATAGCCGAAATGGACCTGATCAAAGTGCAAGGCCCCCTGTACCTCCGGCAGATGCTTCGCATGCTGGGGTTCAGGCAGCGTTTCCGCTTCATCCAACAGATCGAATACTCGTTCGGCCGAAGCCAAGCCGCTTTGCAACATCAGCGATTGTTCCGCCAGTTCCTCCAAAGGACGGAAACAGGTACGGATGTAGGCGAGAAAGGCCACCACGGTGCCAGCCGGAATATCTCCCAGATACAATGCCACGCCAATAATCAGCACCTGAGCCAGGCCCCGGTTCAGTTCTAGCACGGGAAAGTGCCAGGTTCCCCAATCCGCGACCCGGCTTCGAGCGACACGCACAGCCTCACTGCGTCCTCCTAGGCGCCGTTCCATCTGCCGGCTTTGGCCAAGACTCCGTACCGTGAACAGGCCGTTCAGGCTTTCCTGGGTCAGACTGTTCAAGGCGGACACTTTTTCCCGGGTCACCCGTTGTGCCTCCCGGCTCTTGCGGTTGATCAACCAGAGTAGCCCGGCCAGCAGGGGAAACACCGTGTACATCGTGAGCGCCAAGCGCCACTCCAACACCCATACGAAGCTCATGGCACCCAGCAGCAGCAAAATGTTGGCCAGCAAGCCAATCACCCCATTACTCACCAGCTCCTGCATGGCATCAAGATCCGAGGTCGCGCGGGTCATCAGTCGACCCACTTTCAGTTGCTCCACCCGACGCATGGGCAGATCCAACACCTTTTGAAAGACCTCCACACGCAAATCCCGAAGAACCTTCTGACCTACAACGGTCATCATCCAGGCATGGGAAATGCGAAACAGAAACATGGCCACAACCAAGCCGCCCATCCACAGGGCCATGTCATTCAAGCGGGCCAAGCGTTCCAGGGGAGTTCCAGGGGCTTCGGCGGATATACTGCCATCAATGCTGCGCTGAATGAGTAAGGGCAGCGCATTGGTACTGAACACCTGCAAGAGCAACAGCAGAAAACCAAACAGCAAGGAGACTCGATACGGCTTCCCCAAGCGCAGCATACGGCGGAAGTGCCGCCAATCCTGTTTGCTGTGCGTCTCCTCAGACATCATGTTCCTCCACCTGGGCTTCCAGGCGCTGACGACGCTCCAGTTCCTGAAAACTCCCATCCTGATGAAGCAAGTTCTCCGGGGTATCCAAGGCTTCCACCCTCCCCTCCTGCAGTACCAAGACCCGGTCACAATGGCGTAGGGCCGCATAGCGGTGACTGGCCAGGAGAACCGTACGCCCGACAAAGACCTGACGCCAGGCCTGCAGCAACCTCGCTTCGGTGGCCGTGTCCACAGCTGAGAGAGAATCATCCAGCATCAACAGCTTTGGATTTCCTAACAGAGCCCGGGCAATGGCACAGCGTTGCCGTTGCCCCCCGGAGAGGTTGACCCCTTTTTCACCGATCAGCGTTTGCAGTCCATCCGGCATGGCCCGCACTTCCTCATCCATGGCAGAAAGTTCCAACGCCTGCCAGAGTTCAGCTTCGCTGGCATCCGGAGCCGCGAGACGCAGATTCTCCTCCAGACTCATTGAAAACAGTAAGGGCTCCTGCGGAGCAATCCGGGCAACCTGCTGCAGGGCCTCTTCCTGAAGCTCGGGTAAGGGAATGTTCTGCAACCGGATTTCCCCTTCCTCCGGATCAAAACGGCGTAGCAATGCGTGTAGCAGCAAGGTTTTTCCACTGCCGGTATCTCCGGTAATGCCCAGGAGTTCCCCCGGGCGCAGGTCCAGATCGATGTCCCGGAGAAGCCATTTCCCGTCCCGCTCGACTCCGAGATGTTCAATCTGCAGTGTAGGAGCCTCTCCGGATGCTGGGAGGAGCTGATCCCCATAATTCAGAACCTGGGGCTCCTGCTCCATGAGCTCGTTCAAGCGGCGCATGCTGGCTTGTCCACGCATGATCATACTGATGCTCCAGGAGATCGATAAGGTGGGCCATTGCAGCAGCATGAGATATTGCTGAAACTCGACGAGAACCCCCAGGCTCTGCTTGTCTTGAATCACCAAACGTCCACCCACCCAGAGCAGAAGTACCGTGCCCACCATGAAAAAACTCATCAGCAAAGGCCAGGCAGGAATTTCAATGTGGCTCAGACGTAAATTCAGGCGGATAAACTCCTCATTCATCTTGCGGAAGCGGCCACTGCGGAGAGGTTCCAGCCCCAGCCCGCGAATCACCCGCAGGCCATTGAAACTTTCCTGACACCAGGCCGTGAGCAGACCGAGCTGTTCCTGCACCTCCTTGTGCCGTTCTTTGATAGAGCGCAACAAGAGGTAGCCCACAAAGATCATGCTGGGCAGGAGCGCGGCCATCACCCAGGCCATTTCCTGAGAACGTTGAAACATCAGCACATAGGAAAAGACCAGGGTCAACGTAGCCCGCCAGAGACTGTGCCCCCCCATCGCCACCATATTACCGACCGCCATAATATCGGAGGTCATGCGGCTCATTACTTCACCGATGCGTGTTTCACGAATCTGAAATTCATCCAATGCCAGGAGACGCTGATACAGTTGCACTCTCAATCGATGCGCAAACAGCGGAGCCCAACGCATGGGCAACATCCGCATAAATTTACTCAGGACCGCACTCAAGGCGACAAAGCCCATATATATGCCCAGACCGGGCAAGAGTTGTTCCAGACCAGCCCCATCCGTAAAGCGGTCCACGAGATCGCCCAGCATACGGGGCAGACGGGTGGTCACCCAGGTCGCAGCCAAGGTCAGAGACGCCGCCAGTACAAGCCACAGGAAGCCCGGCAGGGCTTTCCGAAGAGACAAGCGTGTGGCAAAAGAATCCGGCTGAGACATGAAGGGGTAAAATGCATGCCAATCCCGCTCTTGTAAATCCGCTTTCCCCCTTTTTCTCGCCCCAAAGATCCATGCGAAACCTTCGCTGTAGATATTGCGATTGTGCTTGGGAGAAGGATAGATATGAGGAGCAAATGAAAGTGCTGTTTGTCTGTCTGGGAAATATCTGCCGCTCGCCTACTGCAGAAGCTGTATTCAGGGATCGGGTTGAGAAAGCAGGCCTGGACAAGCTCTTTGAGCTGGACTCTGCTGGTACCATCGCCGTGCATGCCGGAGAAGCGGCAGATGCCCGCATGCGTCAACATGCCAGCAAACGGGGCTATCAGCTCGACAGCATCAGCCGGGGAGTGGTCGCCGAGGATTTCCGGAACTTCGACCATATTTTTGCCATGGACCAACAAAATCTGCGCGACCTTCAGAGTATGGCTCCCGCTGATGCCACCGCCTCGCTTTCTCTGTTTTTGGAACATGATCCTAGCACAGATACCCTGGAGGTTCCGGATCCGTATTATGGGGGGGGCGCTGGATTTGAACGGGTTCTGGATCTAGTGGAAGAAGCTTCTGAGGCTCTGCTGACGAAGTTGCGGTCAGAACGGTGAACGCGGAACAGGCCATTGAACAGGAATTGGGCCTGACTCCCATTCGGAGCCGCCCTCTCTCCGGTGGCTGTATTGCCTCTGCCAGGGCCATTGACACCCGTGAGGGAACGACCCTGTTTGTTAAAAGCATGTCCAGGCCCTTTCCCTTTGAGGTGGAAGCCCGTGGACTGCAGTGGATGGCCAAAGCCACACAGGGCCCACGTATTCCAAAGGTCCTGCTGGCTTCGCCACAGTTTTTGATTCTGGAATATATTCCCTTCGTCCCGGAGGGGGTAGGCTTTCAGGAAAAGCTGGGTCGGGCTCTGGCCGAGATGCATCAGCTGCAGGGCCCCGCTTATGGCTTTGAAGCGGATCATGTCATTGGCAGTACAGCTCAAAAAAATACACCGATGCGTCGACCGGAAGAACTTCCCTGGAGTTCCTTCTGGTGGGAATACCGCTTAGATCCTCTGCTGCAACGCCTTCAGGATCCCGAGTTGCTCCGTCTGGGTGAGCAGCTCGCTTCCAGACTATCCGGCCTCATCGATGGCAGTGGGGAATATCCCGCCATGCTACATGGAGATTTGTGGTCGGGCAATATGGCCTCGGACCCAGAAGGTCGCCCCGTTCTTTTTGATCCCGCCCCCTACTTTGGTCACCCCGAAGCCGAACTGGGCATGACTCGGATGTTTGGGGGCTTCAGTCCCGCCTGTTACCGGGCCTATGAAGAGCTACACCCCTTGGTGGATGGCTGGGAGGAGCGAATCGATCTCTACATGCTCTATCACGTCCTCAACCATCAGCTGCTCTTCGGATCCAGCTATCGTTCGCAGGCAGTCGCGATCCTGAAACACTTTTGCTGAATTCGGCATCACCACCAGGCTTCGACCTGAGTACCGACCGAAAATCCCTGCTGATCTTCCGGATACACATCCGGGGCAATTTGTCCTTCAAACTCATCCGTCCAGGCGGCGTAGGTGATAAAAAAGCGTAACACCGGACGGCTGTCCACGAGCGGCCCGGGACTGATTTGCGGTGCGAGCGTGATTTTATAGAGTTCGCCACGAGGGCCTCCATCCTGATCCGTATGATCCAAGCCCGCTTCCAGAGCGATGGATGCATTTCGACTGAGAAACCATACCGGCCGAATTCCGGCAGAGAGCCAACGGGATCCGGAATCTACCTGAGCCCCAAAGTCCCGTTCCTCCCACAAGAGGAGAGACATCAGGCCCCAGCTCTCTCCCTGCCATTGATTGTGATTCAGCACTCTGAAACGCCAGGAATCTTTGGTACGGGTTTGCCGTTCAGGATTCTCTTCATTGACCTCATCCGGAATGAGTTCGGATTTAAAATTACTCGAAGGCCCAAAGCCGTACTGCAGCACAAAGCGATTCCACCAGGCTTCCTGTTCATCCCGACTTTCATGAATCAAGCCAAAGGCCGCCCCGCCGCTATCTTCTACGGACACGCCTTCTTTGGTCGTTTCCCCATCGATAAAAGAGGGGCTCACCCACAACATTATCTCGCCTTTGGGCGCGGGAATCCCTTTCCAACGCAAATCGAGACTGCGTTTGGCCACCGTATCCCCTGAGCGGACGGAGCCATCCGAATTCAACTGATCAATGGTTCCCCCCAGCAGCGCCAGCCAGAGTTCACCCACCCCCATATCGATTCCAGTGATGCCACCTCCAAAGCCGCTCATATCCAGATAATAGTAATCGTTGATATGCACATCATAGCGGTCATAAAAGCGCTGCCCTGCCCAAAAGGCCATATCCGGCTGATCGTCAATCACCCCCTGAGCTTCTGCAAAGACTTCCCGCACCGAAAAGGTGGAATCCACCGCAGCCCCGTTTTCAGGAATGGAATACGCCAGGCGGGTCTGAATGTAAAAGCGTTGATCCGGAAGAGCGGGAATCTCCTGACGGAAGGTGGTCTCCATATAAGTGTCCACTTCATTCCCCAGACGATATTTTGCATCAGCACCCGGCGCTTTGAAGGCCTGAGCACTCTGGCCGGAATTCGACACACCAAATCCGGAACGAAAGTATCCTTCAAACGCAAAACCGGGCTTTGCAGGAGGCAGGGCTTCCTTGGCCTCATGTGCCTGCAATACCTTTAACTCCCCTGCATCTTTCGGATCTTCCAAATCCGAAAGGCGTTGATCCAATTCGTTCAACTTCCTTTGATATTCATCTCGGAGACGCTGCAGTTCTTCTTTCAGCTCCGAGATCTCATCCGCCTGAATCGGGAGGGTCCCCAACACGAGGACCCACAACACGCATGCATGCAAGGCTAAGGCTTTCATGGCCTGATGATAGATCCAGAGGGCAGAAAAAAGAAACCCTAAAATAGTTAATGCTGTTCAGGCCGCATCTTTCAGGCAGGCCGCCGGAGATAGGGTCAGCGCCTCGCGCAGGGGCAAGAGGCTTCCTGCAAACAACCACAGCAGCAGACCGAATGCAACCAGAAGGCTGGAGCCTGGAGGCAACAACCACCAAGAGGGCAGCCAGCCCAGACAGGCGGCGGGAATGGAGGTCTGGAACTGTTCTGCGCTGAACAAATTCAGTAAATCTGCCCGACTGGCCCCCAGAGCCCGGCGCAAGCCCAGTTCCCCACGACGCACGCGTACCCAGTCCCGCTGTTGCCGTTCCAATAAGAGACCGGAAAGTAAAAAAAAGATCAATCCGGAACCCGCCAGCACCAGCTCCAGTCTTTTTAATGCCTGTCCCGCCTCTTGCCTTCTGGCCCGGTGATCAATGAGTTCCACCGGAAGATCGGACAGTCCACTTTGTAGAAGCCACAGACGCAAGTCCTCGACTTCCTGCTCCCGTTGCCACAGAGTCAACTGCAGTCGCGCCTCCAGGTTACGTGCTGGAAACACCCTGGATGCATTCAAAGGGAGGCTGGGCCTCACCATGACCTGCCAGCGTTCTCCGTCCCGAAACCACTCGTCTCCCGGGAGCAGATTATCCTGACGGGCACGCTCTTCCGAGAACAGGACCCAGCTTCCCTGCAGCTGCAAATCCTCCGGAAGCCCCTGTCGCTCCGGCGGCAGGGAAGCTAGCTCTCCCCACTGCCACAGATCTTCGCCATCCTGTCGCCAGGCGCGAAGCTGCCCGGGCCCCGCCTGTTGGCGAAGACGAAAGAGTTCATTGGCCGTTGGATCACGTTGAAAGCGCAGGCTGCTGAGACCCGGAGGCCACATCTGTTCCAATTGCCTTCGGGTGCTGTCGCCTTGATGATACAGCATCGCCCCCAACACCAGAAGCAGAGCTGAAAAAAACGAGGTCAGACTCAAGGCCAGACTGCGTCCGGGACGACTACGCCAGGGATCCGCATCTACTGAGTGACGCAGCGGCTTCGCCTGGACAAGCTCGCTGCTGGAAGGCGAAGGAGGCTGAGGACGAAGCTTTCGCCGCTCCTCCCGCAACTGCCCCTCTTCTAAATGGAGCACCCGGTCTGCCCCTTCACACCACGCCGCATCATGGGTCGCGATCAGCAGGCTACAGTCCTCTCCTAATTGCTCCCAAAACAAGTTCCGCAGACGCTGCGAATTCGCATCGTCCAGATTCCCCGTAGGTTCATCGGCCAGCAATAATTTGGGATCCTGAGCCAAGGCGCGGGCAATACAAAGCCGTTGCTGCTCTCCACCGGAGAGCAACCGGGCCGCCTGATGATCCCGTTTCGGAAGGTCCATGCGCTCCAACCACTGTTCCGCATCCTCAGAGGAAACAGGCCCCCGCTGCGCATACTGTCCGGCCAGTGCCAGGTTTTCAATACTGTTGCGATGAGGCAGAAGGTGAAACTGCTGAAAGACCAGGCCCAATTCCTGAGCCCGGAACTGTTGCCAGCGGAAGTCGCTCCAGGAGTTCATATCCCCAGCCTGCCAGAGGCAGTGCCCTGCATCCAGCGGCTCCAACCCGGCCAACATATGCAGGAGAGTGGATTTTCCACAACCAGAGGGCCCCATGAGCACCACCCGTTCACCAGGATAGAGATCCAGATCCAGATCTGCAAACACCTGCAGGGAGCCAAAGGACTTCTTGAGCCCTCTCACTTCCAGACGGGGCTGGGTCATGGCCTACGCACCCGGGCTCCAGCCGGAAGGGCCTCCTCCACCCAAATCCGTTCCGCATCACTAGCCACCCGGGTCAGGCTCTGCTCAACCCAGGCTCCCTGCACCTCGAGCAGAAGTTTCCAGTGATCTCCTTCGCGCTGGAGGACATCTCTAGGGACAGAACTCAGTTCTTCCCAACGAGCGCTCAACACATCAACCCGAACACTGAGTCCAGGACGCAAGGCCTGCAGTTCTCCATCGATTAAAATCTCTGCAGGATAACGTTTCTGCCCGGTCACTGGACGGCTCCCAACCCGAAACACCTGCCCGCTTCGGGGATCCTGTGGTCGGGAAGGAAAGGAAAGCCTGGCCTGCATCCCCGGCAGAACCTGCGGCAGTTCCTCTTCCCGCAACATCAGTTGAACATGGAGTTGCGTTAAATTAGCTAATTCCAAAAACACCTGATTGCGATACAAGGCATCCCCCACGCGAACCGGGCGGCGCTCACCATCCAAAGGAATCCAAGGACGTGTGACGGTCCCCTGCCTGGCGGCCCGGACCTCGCTCAGCTTTAACTGACCTTCCACCCGTTTCATTTCGGCCTGGGCAGCCTCCAATCTCGCGAGGGCCTGCTCCTCCAGAGCCGGTTGGTATAAGCGTTGAATGATGTTCAGCTCTTCCAATCGCCCCTGATGCGATTCCTGTAGAGCTGCGACCCGCTGGGTGATCGCTTCCAGTTCTTCTTCCGGAAGCAGCTCCTCCTCTACCAATTCACGGGTATCCTTAAGTAACTTCTGCTGCTCCCTCCATTCCAATTCAATCTCCGCCGCCTCCCGTCGAATGCGCTGCAATTCGAGAGGGTGACGCGCTTCTTTTAGAGCCCTCAGCTCAGCCTCAGCCATGCGCAGATCCCGTTGCAGGGTGATTTTTTGAGCTTCGAGAGAACTGGGGTCAAAGCGGGCAATCAGCTCACCCGCCTGAACCGGCATGCCATCTTCAATCACCCAGGTCAATTTTGCCGAGCCGTCCAGCTCAGCCCGCACACTCAAGGCATCTCTGGCCACCAACTCACCGTGCAAGGGGGTCCATTGCTCATAGGGACCACGCTCGACCAGGCCGATGCGTTCATCAACGGCTCCTGGCATCCGTCGCCAGAGCAGGATGCCCCCCAGAGCGCAAAGCCCCAGCAGCAGGAGAGCTTTCCGCATCAGGAGGCCGGAGTCGTGTGCAACTGTAGCTGCGGAAAGGGAATGCTCCAGCCTTCCTGAACGGAGAGCTCCACCAGCGTAGATTGGATCCACAAGGGCAGATCGGCCCAGTTCGCAGCGGCTCCACCTTTAAAGTCAGCCCGAACGTCCAGATTGAGACTGGATTCTGCCGCTTCTGCAAAACAGACATCCACGTATTGAAGCTCCTCGCCGACTTTCGATTTCAGCATCTTCTCGACAGCAGCCTTCATCTTTTCAGGAATGGAAGCGGTAGCCCCGGAGATATGCTGATAATCGATGCCGAAACTGGAGTTAATCCGAAAGCCCGTACTGAGTACTGTGGGTTTGCTTGCCAGAAATTCCGGAGTCGGGATCACTTTTTGAGCTCCACCAAACATGACCAGTTGCACGTAGCCCGGACACTGATAATCCACACGGGCGAACAGGCCATCCGCGGTCACAATCCAGTCATCCGTCTGAGTGGGAAAGAGTTCTTCCTGCGGAGCCGGCTCACGCCCGGTGATCCCGACCAAAAATTTTGTGGGCAACTGATAGACCCCACCACTGAGACGGGAATTCACCAGTTTGGTCTGAAAGCTGATCGACTCCACTTTCCAAGGCACATCGTCGTAGACCAGCACATGTCCCTCGCGCAGGGCACCCATGTTGAGCATCATTTTAAATTGATCGACAAAGGCGGGCAGCGTTTTCACCGAAGCCCAGCCCAGGCCCAGAAGGAAGACCATGACCAGGGAGAGGAGGAACAAATCTCCGACCATATTGAAGACCAATAACATCGCTCCAATGGCCGAACCTGTGCCCACGATGGTCCAGACCAAGGTGAACAAACGGCCGGAGAAACTCTTTTCTTTACCCTGAAAGGGTTTGAGTTTCATGATCTGGTCAGGAAGCGCACGCATCCCGAAGAACACCACGCCAAAGGCCAAAAGCCCATAAAGCAGGTTGAGGCCACGGGTGACCACAAAATTATTCTTAGGTTTGGTGGCATTCTCCAACAGCTTGGCCTGTTCCTGCTCTTTCAGCTCCAGCTGATTCGTAAATGCCTTTGCTTGATTTTCTGCATCGCGGACCCGCCCTTTCCACAGTTCCAAACTGGCTTCCAATCGCTCCTGCAGTTCAGGAGGCGGATTCATTGCGAGAATTTCTTCCAGGCGTTTGACCGCCGCAGTCGCTTGTTGCTGCTTCTGCTCATTCAGGTCAATGTTGGCCCTCAGTTCCGCCCGCTCCCGACTGGCAGCGGTGGCTGCTTTGATTTCAGAAATAATTGGCTGAGCCAGGCCGGCAAGTTCCGCCTGCCAATCAAATTCACCGGATTCCTCTTCCTCCACATCATACAAACTGACATCTGTGGCCAGTGCAAAGCTTCGGAACTGCCCTTCCAAGGTACTCATCTCCTCCCGGACTGTGCGAAGTTTCCCCAGAATCTCTTCTTTCTCGAGATCGGTCTGCGCGGCAGCCAGTTGAGCCCGCAGTTCGTCCCGCCTCCGTTCACGGATTTTGTAGGAATCGTTCAGCGCGGAGAGAGACTCCATCAACTCTGAATCCGATGTGCCCCCATTTACGGTCTCTACCACGGGCTCGGCATCCAACGGAGTCAGCGGCTCCGAGGCTGCCGGCACTTCGGGAGACTCCGTAGCCATGGCGGGACTCTCCTGCACGAGCTCCTGTGCATGAAGAGACAGAACGAACAAAAAACTAAGAAAACGAAGCAAAGATTTCATAGGGATACCAATGAGTTGAGTTCGGGAGTCTTCAATCCTAAAGCGCTGACGGCTTTCTGAAAATCCTTGGGAAGCGGGGCCTGCAGCTGCAGTTCGGCCGACGTATGAGGACAAGGAAAGCGCACATCGAGTGCATGCAGCATTTGTCTGGGGAGGCTCTGCTCTTCGGGGGAGATCGCCCGTTGTTGACCATAGGCCCGGTCCCCGGCGACGCGGCAGTCCAGATCCTGGAGATGGCGACGGATCTGATGGGTGCGGCCGGTGGGAATTTCGCAGAGGGCCAGAGAGAAGGCCCCCTTTTGCTGAAGCCGTTGAAAGCGGCTTTCCGCCTCTTTGCCATCCAGGCGGCGGCGGACGACCTGTTTCCCTGCGGCCAGCTTTCCGGAGACGAGGACGAGGTAGCGTTTGTGGATCCGTTTGTTGCGGAACAGCTCCACATAGGGATCACGATCCTGTTCACGCAGGGTGAAGAGCAGCAATCCACTGGTATCCTTGTCTAAGCGATGCAGGGCACGCAGGTCGGGAAGATCCAGCTCCTCCTGCAGGCGGGCCTCGAGAGAGTGTTTATCGCGGTCGCTAACCAGGCCCGGGGCCTTGTTCACCGCCAGAATCCAGCGGTCCCGATAGAGCAGCGGGACAGGCGCTTTCGCCGCCCCTTTCGCCGAAACCTCCGGCTTCCCTTCCGGCATGTAGGGCAACAGGACCTTATCACCGGAGCGCAGCTCATGCCGCGACATCCATACCCGCTTCCCGTTGACCAGCACATTGCGGGTATCCAGCAACGCTTTCACTTTTCGCCCGGACAGATCCAAGCGTCCTTGCAGAAAGGCCTGCAGACCCATTCCGGCTTCTTTCGCAGAAACCGAAAGACCTTTATCCTGAGATCGACGTTTTTGAGAAGGACGGGGCATGACCCTTCTGTAACGAATGAGAGGAGTTGAATCCAGTCTACAGCTCCACAGTTCTGTCGCCCTTTGCCAGCAATCCTACTTTTCTAGTTAGATAGGCCTTGCAAATAGCAGACCTGCGACTAGCTGCATCTACAAACCCTTTCCCTTTAACTGCTTATCCAATGAAACAAACGACATCCAGCTTCCTCCTGACCATCCTCGCAGTTACATGGCCTCTCCGCTCCACTTTTGCGGAATTATTTCAGATTCCGATAAACCTGGATTTCCGGGATGTTCCCAATGGGCAACTGGCTATCGGATCGGACAATGATGTCGCGGACATGTCAAACCTCCGCACTCAGCGTTTTGTCGATATAGGTGCCCCTACTTTCATACCTATAACAAACAACTACTATGCCACTTTTCAGGCTCATGATGAAAGTGCTGTGCAGGAATATCTTATTGGTTATGATTCCAGTCGTCTTGTTGCAGGGCAGATGTACGTGGGTAGTACGCACTCAGCGGGGGGCGGGGGCTCGGGTAGTTACAGGAGTTCGACACAGGATCCTACACAACGGGTCTATGGGTATGTTGACCTTACCTTGAGTGAGATTCCAGGCCTGGGCAGGGTGAAAGGTTTTTTGCAAGTAAGTTATGTCTTCGACTGGATATATGGCAATCCCGAGGATATGGACCTTCGACTGGAACGGTTTTATTTTGACAGTACAAAAGCATTACAAGGCCTCAGCGTTTCCGATATCCAAGCCGCTCTACAGAACGGCACAGAAATCACCAGCGTTCAGGCCATTGGTGACGCCATACACATCCCCTCCCCCCTGTCCCCGAACCTGCTGGCCTGGTGGTCACTGGACGATGTAACCGCCCCAGGGCGTGACGATTCCGGACATGGGCACCATGCAGCGGTTCATGGAAATTTCACAAGCAGCACCGGTGCACATAGCGGATCCGGAAACGCCATGCAGTTCGCCGAAAGCAATTATCTGAGTGTCCCCTACCACCCCCGCTTAAATCCGAAAAATTTTACGCTCTCTGTCTGGGCCTACCCTATTCATAATGGCAATTATTACTCAGTAGTCACCAGCCGGCATGATGCGGTCGCCACGGATAACACCACCTACGGCTTTATTCTCTACAATGCCTTTGGCACCTGGAGCTTTTGGAACGGTCAAGGCCAGGCTCCCCATCGCTGGCATACCCTGGATGCACCCAGTCCCTTTACCTTAAATGAATGGCAGCATCTCGCCATCACCTATGATGATGCGACTCAGACCAAAAAGCTCTACATCAATGGTAGCGAAGTCTCTTCTGCAACCGCCCCTCATGGACTCAACCTCAAAAATGGTCTCCACATTGGCGGAGGAGGCGACCTCGGTAACGAGTTCCCTTTTTCCGGTAGAATCGATGAGGTCTCTCTGTTCGATCGCGCTCTCACCGCAGCGGAAATTCAGGAGCTCAAAGATCAGAGCGTGGAGGATTTCGCACGCAACACAAGCATGCAGATCGAGGCCCGGGAGATGAAGCTCTCAGGGGGGAATGTTCAGGCTCTGATCCGTTTGCCGGCCGTCCCTGCCGGGATGACCCTGCAACTTGAGTCAGCCGGAAGCGATATGCAGTTCTCTCCCGTCAGCCCGGCTGTGCAAATACATGACCACAGCCCGCAGCCCTTTCAGATCACTATTCCCATGCAGGGCGATTCAATGAATTTCCGTTTCCGGGAAGTTCCCGCAGGGCCCTAAAACGTCGTTGTCGGCCTTCAGGCCACAAG
>DIYK01000089.1 GCA_002429005.1 Verrucomicrobia bacterium UBA6056 | reverse complement strand
GACGGGGGCCTTTTTTTGATCTGTTGGAGGGGGAGGCGGAGGGATTTCTGAATGAGGTGATTGGGGTTTTGTGGCCAGATTGTTCATCGCCCAACTCCATTTACCGCTGCCTGAGAGATCCAGTGATCCAGTTCGCTTTTCCTGAATAGTCGTAGCTTCCCAGTAACCAGATAACTTGGCATACCAGCTGCCATCAGTTCATAGGTAGTGTTCCTTGATACTGCCAAATAGCGGGATGCGGCGGACACACCTCGGAGGTAGTCTGATGTGTCGGTAGTGGATTCATTTATGCTGTTTATGTGTGCGTTCATTGCAACAACTCCTCGACCATTTAGATCGTGTCGTTTTCGTTGCCGCTGTGAACGTAACCATGAGGGGAACCGCGGTGTTATGTTCCCTACTTGCGCCCTCTGGGGCTGCTAAACAAATCACTAGTAACACAATAAACTCGATTTGTTCATCCTGCAAATCAAAAATGCGCAGTTAATGACATTGGAGAACACTCTTTTGTCTCAGGGGCGAATGTCCCAGAACTCCTCAGCGATCTCCTCAACGTCTTCAATGATCGCCTTGTAATGTTTTTGAAGCATTTCGGTATTAGCATGGCCTAACTGGTTTGCAGCGTGTTCCATGTCTTTGATTGCTGACAAGTAGGTGGCAAAACAATTGCGGGGCAGATCACGTATCCATATGAGCTTCATGTTCTCACATGCTTTCAGGCGCACACCTTTCATTCGCCCATCAGTAGGAACCTTTTGCAGTGGGTATTTCTTTAGCCATGCTCTCAACGTTTCTGTAATCGTCACGAAGCGCTTCTTGCCAGTTTTGCTCACTTCTCGTCGAACAGTAATACTTTTCGAGCCAATGTCCCGTGGCTGAAGGCGCTGAAACTCCTCTGGCCTTAGCCCTGCGAAGAAGAGGATGGCCCATGCAGCTTTTGTGTCATCTGGTACCGTATTCAGGAATAGCTCCACTTCATTGGGTACCCATACCTGAGGATCCGGTTCGTAACTTTCAAAAGTCAGGTCGTTCGTTGGTTTCGAGATATCCGCCAGCTCTTCAAATTCCCGGATTCCATAAGTATACATGGCGGCGATGTGCCGTTTGATGCTATCTTTAAACCCGTCTTTCTTGGGCAATCCGTCCAACCATTTTTTTAAGTCTCCACGTTTTACATCAGACACAAGCCTTGAACCAAACTTCTCCTCAAAATAAGCTAGATGTATCTTGGCGTTATGGATTGAGGCTGGTCGATAAGAACCTGATCCTTTCAGCTTACGAGGTGTTGCTTCCATCCAGGAGGTAAATTCTTGGACCAGATCTTTAACTGTAAGAGTGGATTGGAGAGGGTTGGTCAGGACCCATGCTTTTGCAGCCTGTTCCAGCGTGCAGCGACCATCTAAGATACGCATGGCTTTAATTGCATCGGCTCTATCTACCTGACCAAGCTGATCACTCTCCTTACCGAACTGCTGCAGCCGGTTGTGCTCTTTCTCTGCATAGCGCCTCGCCTCAGTTACGGTCTTGAACTGTTTACGCTGCCTGTCTCCGACACCATCAAGATAGTCGACCACGTAGCTGGTCCCTTTTTCCGTGGCTCGGGAACGGATGTTGAAGCCCTTTCTGTGCTCTTCCATTCCGTCCTGTTTCAGGGTTTTCTTTCGTGCTGCCATAAGCTAAGAGTGAACAGTCTTGAACACCTCTGAACAAGGTTAATTCGTCACTTTACGTCACTTTTTGAAAATAGGGCCAGTAGAATTAGGCTTTTTTATTCACTCGTAATGAATAGGTCGCAGGTTCGATTCCCGTCTTTGGCTCCACTTTCCCCTGTATTCAACCTTGTTGAATGCAGGTTTTTTTTGTCATGGATGGGTTCACTCCTAAGGAATATCGACATCGGCCCCTTTTGGGGACAGGCATGGCTCATGCTATACGATTTCAGGATGCTGTGAGAAGGCAGCTTTGCTGAGCCTGGTTCGGAAGCTTTACACATGAACCCATTTCTGAAGCGTATTTACCTTAAGCCTGAGCTCACAGATTTCAGTGGCTTTCCTTTGGATCTGCCTTTTGTTCAGGGATTGGATCTGAGTTTTGAGCATCCGGTCACCTTCTTTGTGGGTGAAAATGGTTCTGGAAAATCTACGCTGATCGAAGCGATCGCGGAATGCTGTGATTTGCCGGTGTCTGGAGGCGGGCGCAATGAGCTGGCTGACCTGCAGGCGCCTCATCGCAAGAGCGAGTTAGCCCCATACATCCGAGCGGCCTTTGGCATGAAGCCCCGGGAGGGTTATTTTTTTCGTGCAGAATTTCATGCGCATTTTGCCTCTGTATTGGATGCCCGCAAAGCGGATCCGGATTTTTTGGCAGATCCCTATGCCCGCTACGGCGGCCGTTCGCTGCATAGCCGTTCCCACGGGGAGGCCTTTCTGGCCATGTTCTCTGCGTGGATGCAGCCTGGGATCATCGTGATGGATGAACCGGAATCCGCTCTCAGCCCTCAGAGGCAGTTGGCCTTGCTGTATCAGATGGAGCAGTTGGCCAGAACGGGTGAGGTGCAATTTATCATTGCGACCCATTCTCCCATCCTGTTGACCTATCCCGGAGCACAGATTCTTCAGATCGATGAGCAGATTTCTCCCAGCTCCCTGGAAGAAACCGAACATTATCAGATTACCCGCCACATCTTAGAGAATCCTCAGCGGTTTTGGCAGCATCTACGGGATGACTGAAGCTGTAGCTGTATCCGGGTCTGTTTACAGCTGGCCTACGAGAGGGCCCTTGTGTTGTGCTGCGCTCCACATCAACTGCACATGACTGCTGTTGCGGCTTTCTTCTTGAAAGCCCAATTTTTGATAGAAATGCCGGGCTGAGTTAAATTGATGCACTTGGAGGCGAAGGGGAAGCTGGGTGCGGGTAGCTTCCGCCTGAATCGAGCGAAGCAGTTGAGTGCCAATGCCGTGCTGGCGATACTGGGGAAGCAGCGATAGGTCGATAACCCGGAGTTCCATTGGGTTCTGGCAAACATATATCCTACCGACGGGCTGATCATCTACACTGATGATATTGAACCAGGTATGTGGATACTGTTTATACTGCTGATGTTGTATATGAAACTGCTCTTTCAAGATACGGCTGCGGGATGCGGGGGCCAGAT
Organism: Verrucomicrobia bacterium UBA6056; assembly: GCA_002429005.1. Classification (GTDB taxonomy): domain Bacteria; phylum Verrucomicrobiota; class Kiritimatiellia; order SS1-B-03-39; family UBA6053; genus UBA6056. The sequence continues at coordinate 35,289 of DIYK01000089.1, read as the reverse complement.
CACGAAAGCCCGGCCACTCTTCGCGAGTAGCGATAAAAAGCTCTTCGAGAAAGGAGCGGTCCTGTTCTGTTTCCGAGCGGAGGCTGACATGGCTAAGTGGCACTGGAGGGACCGGTCAGCTCCGGGAGGGATAAATCCCTTGCAGAGCGATGCAGAAACTAATGGCGAGAAAAGGCGGTCTGTTTTCATGCTCCAGGTTTCCCCCTGTGTTTTCTATTGTCCCCATACCAACATCTTTCCCGGTATCGCTGTAGTTGGATTCGCCATCGTTTGCGATCGCAAGTTTGTTCCCTTCGGGATTTTTTTTGTTCCCAATGGCATCGGTAGCTACGGAAAGCGAATGGGTATGAGAGGGGATCTGATTCACATTCAGGATGACTGTTTCAACGCCGCCTCTTTGCCCGATGTTGTAATTGCTTAAGCCTTGGCCCTGTCCATGATGAATTGGAGCCCTACCCCTTAAATCGGGAAGGGCAAACGTGCTTCTACCATCTCCGCCATAGATCGTCCCCAACAGGGAAAATAATGCATCATTTGAGGAAATGGGCAAAAGTTGGCCTTGGCAATATGCCCAACCACGCGGGGCAAAATTGAAGCCAACCATTTTTATCTCTCCAAGGAAAGGTTCTGACATTTCTGTGTTTCTTTTTGTGGATGAAGTTGTGTTTGAGCGATAGGGAACGCTAATCGTTGACAGGCTGTGTTGAATTCATCTAGTTGGCAAGCATGAAGTTGCGATCTGTCATCTCAGTACTACTCGGTAGTAGCTTTGCGTGGAGTTCATTGCTCGGCGAAGAAACGGTCTTGGCTACGGCTCCAGCTCTTTTTGAGCTGAAACAGGGCACAGAGGCAAATCCTTCCATGCTGCCCTTTCTGGATGAGCTGAACGCTTGGGATTTGGCTGGGACTGAATCGGAACGGCTTTATTATTCGAATCCGACCGATGGAACGATTCGTTATGTAACAGGTGCCCCGAAACAGCCTCAAGTCACCATCCTCCTGGATAGACAGGATGCGGTCTTCCATGGGATTGAATTAGACCGAAAAAAAGAGCGTTTGTATTTCCTGGATTCAGCATCAGATACGGTGGAATCGATTTCGTTGTCTGGTGGGAAGCCTGCGGTTCATGTGCAAAAGGCAGGTTTAGTTCGGCCGAATGATTTGATTCTCGACAAGGAGCACGGGGTCTTGTTGGTGACGGATTCCGGTGCTGACCAGGTGTTTGTGTTCACCCGGACGGGTAATCAATTGGCATCCACTGCATTACCTGGGGCTTGGGGAATTGCTCAACACTCCAGTAGTCAGCGTATCTTTGTCACGAGTTACGACGAGGGCAGTCTCTATGAGGTTGATTTGCAGCTGGATGTGGTCCCAGCCATATTGAATCTGACCCGGATCACCAAAGAACTCGAGGGTCCACGGGGCCTGGCTTTTGATCGTTCAGGAACCTTATTTTGTTTAGAGGCTGGGGCGGACCGGATTAGCAGCATAGATGTCCAAAGCGGGGATATCACTCATACGCCGTATCAAGAACCCCGTAATGGGCGTGCCTTGTTGATCTATGATTCGGAAGATCAGGATCATGATTATATTCCCGACCATTGGGAGCGTCGCTTTCTGAGTTCAGGTGAAAGTATCCATGAATTGACGCCCGGGCAGGATGAGGAAGAAGATGGTTTGACGCTGATGATGGAGTATGTCTTCAATGGCGCTCCTTTTGTTGTCGATAAGCCCCCAGTACAGGTCTCCTATGATGCGAATACAGGCAAAACGCTGGTTCGTTTTGATGGCTTATCCTATGGTCATGATTATGTGGCTGAAGTTACGAATGACCTTGTTCAGGTACCTTGGCGGGCATCGCTTTTGAACACCAAGCTGGGTGATCCGATAGATCATGTATACTCCGAGTGGAAAATAGAATTAAGCCCCGAGCAAGAGGGCTTTCCAGCGGACAGTCCCCTCTATCTTCGAATTCATGCACGCCCCAGTCCTCAATAGAGAGAGAAACTTCCTCGTGCGACCGACCTTTGCAGATCTTCACTCCCGCCTTGGTGACGGCTTTAAGGTGTTCCATGGGGAAAACCTTGTAGGAACCTGGACGCTGCGTTCCTGTGAGCGGCTGGAAAAACCGCCCTTGCCGGAGCTGGATGAGCTAGATTGTTTTTGGCTGTGCTTTGACACGGAGCGACCGGCTCCTCAGGCGATTTATCTGTTAAAGCATGCTTCTGGTTACGAAGTGACCGTATTCGCAGTTCCCTATATGGAGGGGACGATGCAGATCACGATTAATTAAGAAGTCAGCCGAACTTCGAAACGCTGTCCGTCCAAACTGCAGCCTTTGATACTTGATCCTGAACAATACAAGGGTCCCTGGCTGTTCCGATCCAATTCCTGTAATGCATCGCACAGCTTATCACGGCGAATCCGTGCGCTCAGGATCAGCAGATCCCCTTTCCGGAAGCTTGATGCCGCATAGCGCTGTTTCCACTGATCGAAAGGGCATTCCAGCAGTTTGAGCAGCGGTGCGCAGGCAAGGCTCATACTGCCTGCTGCGCTTAATCGTAGAAACGTTTTACGGTTCATGGCTAGTACCTGTATTTGGATGGATATCTGCCGTCGATGAAAACCGACACTTGTTTTAGCGAATAGCAGTTAGTCCTGGCTGATGGCTTGGAGAGGATGGAAAGATCGATAACCCAAGGGGGCCATGAAACGATGAGGGAGATCTAAAGCAGATCCGATCTGAATTTCGTTCCAGATCCGAAGGGCTTATCGCGATGAGGACTGTGGAATGTGCATCTGGGCCTGAAGTCCCCGCGGAAGAAGCGTCGCTGTAATCGTCTCAGGCTCGACCGTGTCACGTAATCGTTGTACCAGACCTGTAGGCCCCACGGTCACGGAATACGGTGCAGAACTTTCCCAATGAATCGCTTGATCTGACAGATCGATCTCTTCCCCTTCCAGCCCGGCAATGGCGCGCAGTCGCAGGGTTTCATAAAGCCGTAAGGATGAGCTTCCCTCAACGGAGCGCTCTTCCTGCAACCTGAGGCTGTTCACGTGATCGAGGTCATGGGGGATCAGCATGACTTGCGTTACCGACTGTGGGGCTTCCTCCAGCTGCAGATCTGGTGTTGTGAGCCGTGTGACCTGCCGGATCTCGTCATGTTCTCCCATCGCTGTTCGGCGAACCACCGCCCACATGCCCACACAGCTTTCCGGAAACACGAGCAAGGGGCCTTGTTCAGGCTCCTCTGCTTGTGCGGGAGTCGGGGCATCCACTTGATGGTCTGCTTGGGTGGCAAAGGCATCTTCGTAGCGACGGTCCAGGAGGGTGATATACCAGGTCTGTCCGCAGCGCGTGGCCAGTACCCGCAGCTTTTCCTCCTCTGCAAGGGAACAGGCCAAGCGATCACATCCCTCCTTTCCCGAGCTCTGTACGGCACGTGCCAAGGCTTTGACCACATGATAGGCGGGCGTGCAGTGGCGTAGTTGTAGTTCCTCAAAAGTCGGATACCATTCCGGCCCCTTGCTCCGCAAGGCGCTGTCTTTTCCATCCCAGGACAAGAGATTGAGATCTCCGTACACCAAGTGTTTAAAACTGCGGTGTGTTGAGGGACCCGCAAACAAATACAAGGCCAGATAGTCCAGTGGGGTCTCATCTGAACCCGCTTCAATCGCCGTCATGACTACATCACATTGCGCGAGCGCGGCCGGTAGCACAAACATCATTTTTTCAACCGGAGTCGGACCTGCTTTGAGATTGAATTCACTGATCGCCAGGCGTTTTCCGGGGTAGGCCTTGGCAACAGCATGGGCTTGATCAATCCGTTGTTGATGACTCTCGGCATGATCGCTGTAGTGATGAAAATCCAGTACATCCAGCCAGGGTGCCGCGTAGTTCGACAGAACTGCAAAAAACTGATTGCTGGTGGGGCCACTTAAGATCAGGCGATCCTCCAAGCCCAACAAGGCCTGCACATCATCCAGCGCCATGCGGATCAGTTCAGCCATGACCGCGAACTGAATCCCAAAGCAGCGTCGATAGGCATCCCCCTCCGGGCTGCTGCGACCATGATCGGACTCCCGGATGATGGGGAGGCGTTTCAGATGTTTCAATTCCTCTGCGATGTGAAAAAATTTCGGAGCCCACTCCGGTTCATTCACGGTCATAAACATGCGGACGCCATGATGTTTCGCGCAGAAATACGTTACCGCAAATGCATATTCATAGAGCACGGCCGCCGCTTCAGGATGGCAGTTTTGTAATTGCGGAGGCTGATGTGCCATCAAATCAGGAACCAAGGACTGGGGAAAGTCCCCCGGGCCAATCCCGATCGATACCAATGCTTCGATTCCGATGTCCTGATATTTCCTCAAAAAATCTTCTGGAACCCCCATCCAGGGAATCTGTTCCGAAAAACGATATGCATCCCAGCGGATAGGTCCCTGCTCCGGATCTTGAAGAACGGCTGAACGAAAGCGCTCGAAATCCGACCAGCTTGTAAAGGCCCCCAACTCGCCCTCTGTCGCAGGAGCCCGGCGCATGGATTGTTCCGGATGAAAGGTGCGAACGCAATTCACTCCGCTGTCCGCCAGGAAATCCCAGAGATTGCTTCGTTCCGCATGATCCTGAATCTCCACATTGACCCCAAACATCCGCGGTCCAGCCCCAGCAAGCTGATCTAGCACATTAATTCGACTCATGCGCATCCCCTAAGCGCAAAGAGAGGGTCCGTCAAACCGTCGTCGCTAGCTGTTCGAAAAGAGTCCGGCTTTGCATGGGCCACCGAAGCAATCTATCGCGGGCTCTGGCCCGATTCCGAGATTCCAAAGATGCGGAAACACGAGAACTCATACAGATAATGAAACAATGCACGGGCTGTCCCATTTTGCTTTCTACTGGGAATCCCGAAGTTCGTCTATGAAAAGTGAAGATTGTTTTGCTCATCATTTCTGAATTATTCTGATGTCCTCTCTGGTTCTACAGATCAAGTGGGTATCGGCCACGTTCTCCTCCCCCGGGCTGTCTCTTTCGACCTGACCGGGTACAATGAACCTGACGATGCCCGAACCGATGTAGTATGGTTTTGCGTTGGCGGTTCCTCGAGGAGGCAATTTGTTTACACCGCTATGACAATGTTTTTACAGGAAAGACATTGGTGTCGTGATGGACTCACCTATTCTAGTGGGTGAACCCGAAGTCCTGTTTTGTGGGAGAAATGATCTATGCGCCTTTGTTTCATCTGTCTTGTCAGTTTTCTTGTAGTGATCGGCTGTTCGAGCCCGCCTGATTCAACGACCATTCCCATAAGTGAAATTCCCGCAGGACGATATCGCATATATGAGTTAACCCATGCCTGCGTGGATCGGTATGGCCCTGTTGAGCGGTATGTGGATGTGACAATCCGCGATGATGGCTTTGTGTTAGAAGGATTGACGGATATCGCGACCAAGACAGATGTTTTTCTGCCTTCAGATCCAGAGGCACTGTCAGCCGGAAATGTAAACGTGATGCATGCCTTTGTGAAAAATGGCTCCGTACACCTTGATTTACATGCCTGTTACGTTGGGGATATTAAATTAAGCTTCGACCCTGAGTAACCGGAACACTCTCTCGTTCACATTTCTGCCTGATCCATGTTTCGATTCACACCCCGATGTCTGCCATGACGATGAACAGAATATATGTGCCTCTCCTCTTACTATGCACTCTATTCCACTTCCGGATCATGGCGGAAAACGCCCCCCTTTCCCTGTATGAAATGGGAAAAGTAGTGTGGATCCGCATCACAGATGCTGGATGTGAAGCCACACCTGTACAGGACATCGGAGGCGTATGGCCTATCATCGACCGGATTTCCGTGGAACGCTCCATATCGTCACCGGAAGTTTATGTAATTTCCGGCAAGGTTGTTTCCGATAACACGGCAATGGGCCTCGGCAAGGTGCTCATTCGAGTCGGGGAGTATCCGAACATTCCCTTTAAGGTTGTCGAAACCAACAGGGATGGAACGTTCAGCTTCCGTCTCCGAGTTCATGAAAAACCTCAGCCTGCTCATCCGGCGGTTAAGAATTTTTCAAAAGCCTACCTGTTCATTGGAGGAAGCATGGATGATCTGGAACGAACTCAAGCACAGAATCCAACATCCAGCTTGGGCTCCATCCTGCGGCAGTATCCCCTCTCTGAGCTCCAGGCTCATGCCAATAAACGGGAATAAAGGAAAAGGGCCCTTTGATGAAAGGACGAAATGCAAGGGACTCCGTTATTTAATAGGTGACACCTTTGATGCTGTAGCAGATAACTGGAGATTCGGAATACAACTGGCATAGCATCACTAAACCCCACGCTTTCCAGCTGTACGATTCTCCTGTAAAAGCTGGAAATCTCCTGGTCTGTGTTTGGTGATTCAAGAACGTCCGCAGTTCGGATAAAATTTCGTCTGAAGTCTTGTGTATGACGTCCATACTGAGCATTTGCGTGTCTTCGTGCAATTTGCTCGACTGTTTGGTTGACCATTCTTCCTGTTATCATCTGAATGTCAGATATTTCGCTGCAACCGCAGCCCCACCAATAGTGAACAAAGATAGAAGGCATCTCTTAGCCTTGGCTCCCGGCCGCGTAGCGGCAAGATGCGAAGGTAAATAGTCATCCATCCACTCGGAAAAGTCATCTGCGACGGTGTGCAATTCTGTTGGATCGACTTCAGGATCATCGTGACACCAGACAAGGAGGGGATACTCGCCATCCGGACTCTCTTCCCTGGTATCAAAGAAGTATGCATTACCGAAACCGTCTTGATAGAACGCCACTGCATATGTTCGCCACTCAGGAGAACCGCCACCCGCATCCTGTCCTGCGTACAGCAAACCATCAGGTAGGTCCTAAAGAAAAGTGCAGAAGCTCGGTGGCGGAAAGAAAGCGCACTCTGGATTCACTCCCGGAATGCTACCGTCTCGATTTGCAAGGAATCCTGACCCGTAGGTTGCGTTGTGACTCTTCAACATCTGCGTCGGGTCTATAGTTTCTTCCGTCATGTCTCTCTCCCGTGGCTAACGGTGAGGATAGCCGGACTCGTGTCAGCGAGTTCGGACGACAGATCTGATTAAGTAAGGGCTTCGCAATCTTGGCCTCACAATGGAATTGAAACCTCGATCACGTACTTTTCGCCAACTTCTCGGTCTTTAAATATCAAAGTTAGTTTCGAATCTGGTTTCCCGCCATCAAAATGAAGTTCGATTCCGTCATAAAGAGCAATCGTTCCATGAGGAGCCGTCTTCGAAACCCCACCCAGATCATCCGGTATCCCGAAAATCGATTCGACATCATACCGAGTGTTCAGGGCGGATATATTGCCCTTCACACCACGGAGTTCCAGGATTAGAGATTCTATTTTCACAGGATAAGGTCCAAGGTCTGGCACCTTTTACTGGGATCTCTCTTCCAATTCTCCTTTGGGTTTCTTCCCATCCTTTGGCTTCGCCTCCAAAGCGGTAGCGGGTTGCTCAGCGCCGTCTTGTTTTTTTTGTTTCGCTTGAACGTCTAAAGCGGCAATGAAGGCCTTAATTTTTGGGGCTACTTTGTCAGCCTCACGGCCATAATGAATTCTTTTGAGAGCCCATGAAACGGGAAAGATGTAAATATCTCCCCTAACCAATACGGGTGGACCCCCTGGGTATTCAGGATGGGTTTGAAGCCATTGTAAATCCTTGTGCTCACGCCGTAACGTCTCGCCGATGTAGGCTCCGTATCGCAATGATTCTTCAATCTCCTTGGGAACCAGCTCATCCAGAGGCAATGGATTGACTTTCTTTGTCAGGACTTCCTCCACTGCTTCGAGCGATTTCATTGAGAAGTCCAATTCGATCGTATAATTAGCTTTAGCATCCTTTACAGCTTCATTGGCTAATGCTGCCATCTCAGTCGCAATGTCAGGCTGCTCCTCTGATTTCGCCATTCGTGTGAACGAGAACACTGCAAAGAACAAGATGATATGGAAGTTTTTCATTTTTTTAAGCGAGTGACTAGGCGCTGCGGACCGGGTTTACGAGGTTCGCAGCCGTCTATGGTTGATCAAAAATTTTACTCTTTCCAATCCACACAATACCAAAAGCCTGTCTCTAAAAGCCTCAACGGAAGAAAAAGCACACTTGTAGCAGCCTGTTTTCTTTCTTCTTTTCTGATCGCGTGCATGACCTGTTTTTCTGCAGAATCAAAATCATTTCCGTTCTCAGCTGCAACCATTCCGGTGGCAATACATGCCATTGGGCCATCAATCAGTTCACCTTTCTGAACCCAATGACGATTCCAACCTCCTGACCACGTTGTTCGATGAATCAAATAATGATTCGAACGAACGATCGCACTCATGAGTGGCGTTATTCCGACGTCTCATGGAATGCTTTGTTGGTCTTTCTAAGCTCTAGCATCGGAGACCCACCATGCGGCCGACTCAACGCAGCGCAACGGGAAAAAGACGATCCCCAACAGACGACGCCGCGCTGCAATGGAATTGAATTCAGCCTGATACTGCTCCATGGCGGCATTGTACTCACGATCCCCTGGGACATGCAACGGCATAAAAGGAAGTGGCTCGACTGACGGCTCAGGCTGACCAGGCTTGATCCAGTGGCGATTCCAGCCGTGGGCCCACGTTTTGCGGTGAATAAGCTCGGACTGCAAGCGGCAGGCTACGTATCCGGACACATACAGCAATCCGGCCGCGGCGCAGCCGATGATGATCTTATTTCGTTTCGTCATCTTCATGAGACCAACGTCTAGATGTCTGGACCGAAGTAGGAGGTTCGGACGATGTTTTGGTTATGAATTGGTCGAATCATGTATAGGCTCAAGATCAAAAAACTCGAGGTATGCAGGATAATGGTGTGTACCGAACAGGTTCTTCTTTCTTCGACAGATCTTAGGTTCTCGAATACGAAGGCCTGTTTCTTTCTGAAAAATCGTTTGCGCCTCTCTCAGGTATTCAACGGCTCCTTCCCTGAAACGCCATGGTTTTACATAAGACGGGAGCCTAGCTAACCAATGGGCTGCGGGCTCTTTCACATCTTCATGATTAGGGTTTGGCATGTTCTTTTTCGATAAGGTGTCGATGCAAACCTCAATCTCTTCGAGCGAAACAAAGTGGAAACGAAATTTACCAAATTCAACGTAGAACCTTGGATAGCCTTTCCCAGGCACTGGTTTAGGTGGTTCATAGGCAATCTGTCCCTTGCCCAAATAGTCATGTACCCATGGCGTCATTGGTCCAAACATGAACGTTTCAGAATATTCTATGTACTGGCGTTTCATTTTCTGAAAGACTGTGGATAACGTCTAAGATGAGCGGACCGAGTTCACGAGGTTCGCTCGATATTTTTGTTGGACTCTTCATCATGGGTGCTGCTCATGAACTCTGAAAATGACAGAAAGTTCTCTTTGATAGTGTAGTTCTCGGAGTAGTGGACTTCTCCGAACCCATTGTCCGACACTTTGAGATAGAGGTATCCTCCCATTAGATTTCCACCGATATGGAGGAGCGACTGCTCTGGAATTCCGATGACTCCGTTCCGACTGTTCTCCTGAATCTGTTGGATTGTGAGTAACTCATCAACGCATCCAGATCTGGGGTCGTTAAATAGCAGGGCCTTCTCCAGTAGCGAATCGGAATTCTCCAGCAGAAAGGATCGGTAGTCGTCGGGAAGACGAACGCCGAGTTCGTTTTCGAATTCCGCTATGGCTTGTTCATTCATATCTTGTTCAACGACTACGATAGCCGGACTCGCGTCAGCGAGTTCGGGTGGTTGGTTTGTTAAAAAGCAGAGTCATGTTTGACCGTACTCCCATGCCCATTCTTTGGCGAGTCGGTGATAAGGGTCATCTGTCGAGTTAGAAACCAGCTCCTCAATATGAGCATTCATTTCCTTGATCAGACTTTCGAATCCTAGCCATTCGAAGGTCATGTATATGTTCTGCTTCTTTTCAAGAGTTGAAATGGACACCGGTGTACAGACATGAACCTGATAGTTGCTCCCAGCATTTCCGTCTCCAACAGTAACATTCATCCAGAATTCGAAGTCAAACGGATCTTCTGGTGCCCAATCAACCTGATGATCATTCAGGTCATAGGCGAAGATATAGAAGTCATCAGTATGCTTAACGATTACGATAGCCGGACTCGCATCAGCGAGTTCGGGTGATTGGTCTTGTTATATGTTTGTGCATTCAATCTTCTGAAGATCCTAGAGCTATTATCCTCGAAACGTCGTCAACGTTCTCAAACCCAAATTCGTACCCGTCCTGCATTTTGAACCTAACTCGGGAACCTCCATGTATGGGTTCCATAGAGTAATCTTCGATACGTTTCCCAATCAGTCCATGATCGCGCCCGAAATCCGTGATTTTGAAATCTGATAGGGAGCCATCGTCATTCTTGTAGTGAAAGGCCTTGGGACCTTCCATATCTGGACGCCAAAAAATGATTCCGCAGTCAAAGTACAACCGGTGCCAGGACTTGTCGGTCTGAAGGTATACAACGTTCGCCTCATCCTCTAGATGCCCATCATACCAGAACGTCTGTAGAAGCAATTCGTCCACTTTTGCTCCACGCAGCTCCGGAGGGTTGCCGTTGATGTCTATGGTGTCCATCTTCTATGGTGCGGATAACGTCTACCCGCTCAGACTTGTTCTGAGCCGGGGGGGTGATATGAAGTTTTCTTCCTACCAAAAAAGCCTTCTTTGAATTTTTGACCGAGGGTCTTTTTCTTAGTGGTGATTTCAGCATCGTCTGGCTTCCTCTTAATCCATCCATCTCCAGGAACCTCGATACCCATCTTTTTTGCGAAATTAGGATCAACCCAAGCTGACACGACATTGGCATCATTGCTCTCTGTTCCATCATCTGTTTCAAATGCCTTATCGTCTTCGAGACCGCGAATGAATGCTTCGAACGTTTCAGCTACGGGAGTGATCTTGTAATTAGATTCTTGGTCTACATGTACTACCTTTGGCTCACCTTGTGGCCCACATTCACGGTAGTCTAAACAGAGCATATCATGTCCCGCAGAAGGGCAATCTGCAAAATAGATTCCAATCTCGGGGTATTCCCATTCATCCACCCAGAATTTACTGCCAGTGCTTCCGCTAAGGGAATACGAAAGGCTGAGGTCTAATCCATAGATCCCCGTAATCGCAATATGGTCTTCGGACCAGGAGGTTGGCTCATTAGTCCGGTGATTGGTGCACTTTGGTAATCCACCATTCTGATGTTTCATCAGTTCAATGTATGATTCAGGAAGCCTATAACCTAAGTCCTCTTCAACATTTGCACGCTGTTCTTCGGTGAATATCTCACCAACGTAATTCTGGTTAGCGTAGTCAGAGCTTTCCCAAAACTGGGTGAAGTCGAAATCTTTGAATATGTTATTCATCTGTGGGCTCTCTCACCGCAAGTTTTTCGGATAACATCTCAAATCAACGGCGTAGCTTGCCGGGATCGTTGCATTTGTCTTGTTGGAATTTCTACTTCTCCCGGCTTCGTTGATCGAGCAGGTACGTCCGAAGCAACCGTTCTGATCGCATTACGTGCAGAATGTACACGGTGTCCCCCTCGATGCTGTAAAACACGCGGCACGGTGCGACGATGACCTCACGATATGGTAAGCGAGAGAGCTCCGGCGGTTGCTTCCCCGATTTCGGATGGGCCTCGAGTCGCTCGACGCAATCGAACACTTTCCGGACGTACCGGGATGCAGCAAGAGGATCGTCCAGGGCAATGTATTCGGCAATTTCATCTAGATCCAGCAACGCGGGTTCGGTCCAGATCAACCGAGCCATTTCTTCATCTTTTGTTTGGCCTCATCATGCGAGAAGCTGCGCTTCTCCAAGATCGCACGCTCTCCTCGGGCAATGCCTTCAAGAATACGCATCCGATCCTGCATAAACTCATATGAATCCACATCGACCAAATAGGCCGACGGTTTCCCGTGTTCGGTGATAAGCACTGGCTCGCCAGTATCGTGCAGCTCAGACAGGACCCGAGTCGCTTGACGTTTGAGGGTTGTGACAAGTTCTGTTTTCATGAGGAAGTGATACTATAGTGACACTTCAGATGTCAAGTCATTCTCATGCTTCCAACGTCTCAGCGCACCGGACCCGAAGGGTTCGGTGCGGTATCTGGTGTATGCCCGGCATGGGCGTGAACTTATGAGGTGAAAGTCCTCTGTACATGGAATGATGAAAACAAAAGTACTAGCCGATGGCAACTGCGTAACCGTGAGGTTGGGTGGGAAAGAGCCGACCGAAGGGAGACCGGCCACACGAAGTTGTGGCAATGGAGCGCAGCGGAATGGCAACCCAGATGGCAAATCCCCGAGCCGATGAACAAGAAGGTCCTATCAGGCCGAGTGCGTGGGGCGAGTCCGCACCAGAGGACGAAGCCCACTCATTCAGCGCATACGGTAAAGGGCACGGTTGTGCGGAGAAAGTTCACGCCCTTATCCGGCCCGCCTTCGTCCTGCGGACTACGGCGTGGTCTGAGGAGGAGAGCCTGCCTGTCCCGCCGTAGCCCGGAGGGCGGAGGAGGAAGCAACGAAGTCAGGGAGGAGAACGGTTAATCCGGGAAGAAGCGTAGACTCAGAAAAGAGGAGCCCAATCCCGTAACGTGACCGGAAACTCTGCCCTGCATCAAACCTATGAAAGAAACCAATACAGACCTGCTGGAATGCGTACTCGACCGGGACAATATGAACCGGGCGTGGCATCGTGTCCGAGCCAATAAAGGAGCCGCCGGAGTGGATGGTGTCTGCATTGATACTTTTCCTGAATGGATGCGTTCACATTGGCCGAACATCCAGCAGGCTCTGCGGGAAGGGACCTACACACCGTCGCCCCTGCGACGAGTGGAAATCCCCAAAGCATCCGGTGGGGTGCGTCTGCTGGGGATCCCCACGGTCATGGACCGGGTGATTCAGCAGGCCATCGCGCAGGTGCTCAGCCCGATGTGGGACTCGGAGTTCTCCGAGTCCTCATTCGGGTTCAGACCCCAACGCTCTGCTCACGGAGCTGTTAAACAGATGAAAGGCTACATCAACGAGGGACGGAAATGGGCGGTGGATATCGATCTGTCGAAGTTCTTCGACCGTGTGGATCATGAGCCTTCGCGCTTCGCCTGCTTCGGCTTCACTCAGCCGGATCGTGCTCGGGCGTCTGGCCCGAAAGATCTCTGGTGATCCGGTCCTGCGGTTGATCAGCCGATACCTGCGGGCGGGTGTGGAGGTGAATGGACAGATAGAACCCACTCGATGCGGGGTGCCCTAAGGTGGCCCGCTCTCCCCTTTGCTGGGAAATATCGTGTTGGATGACCTCGACAAATACCTGGAAAGAAAAGGCGCGAAGTTCGTCCGCTATGCGGATGACTTTGTGGTGCTGGTGGGAAGTCGAAAGGCAGGAGAGCGCTGGATGATGAACATCACGGTGTACCTCGAGCGCAGGCTCAAGTTACAGGTGAACATGGAGAAAAGCCAAGTGATCCGGTTCAGCAGACTCGAATATCTCGGGTTTATGTTCTGGAACAAACGCATCAGGGTCAGCCCCGCCAAGCTCCGGGAGTTCGGCTCCCGGCTCAAGGAGCTGACCGGACGTAACTGGTCGATTTCCATGGATAAACGACTTGCACAGCTGCGGCTAACCGTCCGAGGGTGGATGAACTATTACGGCCTCTCTGAACCTCACAGCCACTGGAAGGATCTCGTAGGGTGGCTGTTCCGAAGACTCCGGCTCTGTTACTGGGTGATGTGGAAGCGGCCGCGCACCCGGATGACGAACCTCTGCAAGATTACAAAGGATCTTCCCGGTTCCATTGGCATCGGTCGGACTTCTCACGGTCCGTGGAAAGCGTCGAAACTACTGGGACTCTGTCTATCCCCGGAATGGTTGATGGAGCAAGGTGCCCCCCATCTTGTTCGGGAATGGGAGCGATGTGCTCACCTTCGTTGAACCGCCCCGTGCGGACCCGCACGCGGGGTGGTGTGGGAGCTTGGGGCTGGCCCTAGTCGGTCAGCCCCCGGCCACCCGCTTATTGGAATGTGTCATTATATTCTCTGAGAACAATCTCTTGAACCGCTTGGATATTGAATTCCTCTACCTCGAAAAACCAATCGCATTCTTCTTTGGGGTTATCGCTAAGTTTAAACCATCGGCCCAACCCGCATAGCTTTTCACAGGAACGAAGCATTTCCATCTCTGGCTTGGCGTATACCTTGCATCTGGATACCCAAAGAGTCCAAAGGCGGTTCTCGGCTGGGTTATGCAGGGGAACTTTAACCCCACCGCATGTTAGACAAAGCTCAACTACACCGTGAATTTCGTATTTCCGCAACCAGTGGGCTGTACCAAAACCGGCTTCGTATTTAGGTTCGGGTGACATAACGTTAACAATTAGCATTTGGCGCTTATGCGACAATATGCTCAATTGTCTGGTTGGGTGCCTTTCTTCTTCAACCTGAGAAGCATTTCCTCGTGGGACCTTTCTGCCTGGGCAATGTCCTTTTGCCAAGCATCACGGTCGTGCTCTGCACGCCAAGAGTGCACGGCTTCGTTCCCGAGGGATGCGTCTATCTTTCCACAAAACGGCCAACCCCCGTCAGTCGTGTTGCCCGCTATGAACTGGAGAGGGGCGCCATGAAGTGGCGAGGGATCGACATTGCCCACCACGATGGTTGCAGGGTTGATCCTGCGGGAATACACCGCAATGCACGTTTCCGTCCCAAGGGATTTGTATTCGTGGGGTGCGACTCTCATCTGGCGTTCGCGCCGCAGGATCTCAAGTTCTGAAACGTTGAGCTCCTCGAAACTGTATTCATGGGTGTACACCGATGTTGTGATCCCAATGTGGCACATCGGGTCGAATTCGGCCGTCTTGTCTCTGGCCGTTAGAACAACAGCGCAACCCCAGAACCCCTCACGGGGATTTGTCCGCAAAACATCTCCAACGGAGAGGAGCTTGGTTTTCGATCTGCTCATATCTTTCTATGCACCCAACAAAGTGATTCAACGGATCTGTTGATCCACCCAAAAAGGGGGAACACAGGGTGGCGTTACCGTAATGATTAAATCTAAAAAGATAATATCCTGTTTCATGATCCAATCATACATTTATGTGTTCTCGCATCAAGAAGAATGAATGCGATAGGGAATTCGTATGATTATAAACTAACATTATGTATACTTTATTCTTGATGTGTCGTGGGGAGGTATACGAATATGCATGTATAGTTATCGTGAGGAGTGATCATGAAAAAGATATCTGATCCCTTAGTGACCGAAATGCGCAGAGAGATGGAGCGGATTTCCATTAAGAGAGTTGAACAGGTGGATTGGTTCAACTGGCTGAATTGCTACTTGGATTGTTGTGTTACATATCAGCACAGCACACAGATGTACACAGATCCTGCTGCGGAACATCCCTAACAATCTGTGTCATCTGTGCTTCCAACTTCTCTGCTGATGAACCACGGATCTCGCAGATGTTCCCAGATCCTGGGCGGAACATCCACCCCATTTCTGTGGATCGATGTCGTCGGGCTTTTTGGAGGGAGCGGTATGCTGGTTCTGCATGCTGTTCTTGATTGCAACTCTGTAGGGTCGTTTGCATGACACGCGGTTAGGAAGCTTGGTTGGGGCTGATACCTGCAGGCTGCTGCGTATCTGGATGCGATTATCTCTCTCTCGGTCTTTCCTTCCCTGATCCCTTTGAGTAGAGAGCGGCGCATGAAAGAATCGCGTTCTTGGAATTTGTTGGGTGAGATGATTTATGGCGGGGATTATAACCCCGATCATTGGCCGGAGGAGATCTGGATCGAAGATGTCCAGTTGATGAAGGAAGCCGGGGTGAACCTGGTGTCTTTGGGTATTTTTTCCTGGGCGAAACTGAATCCGGCTCCAGGCGTATTCTCCTTTGAGTGGTTCGACCGGGTGATGGAGCTGTTGCATGAGGGGGGCATCAAGGTGAACCTGGCCACTGCGACTGCATCTCCTCCTGCCTGGCTGTGGAAACTGCATCCGGAAATCGGCGCCATTGATGCCGACGGCACCCCCTTTTCCCACGGCGGCCGCCAGTGTTATACGCCCAATTCGAAGGCGTTTATCCGCTACGCTCTGGAGCTGACTCAGGCCATTGCGGATCGCTATCAGGATCATCCGGCTCTGGTGATGTGGCACGTGAACAACGAGCTGCATGGCAACGGTCCCGAATCCTATGGCGAACTGGACGCCATCGCTTTCCGGGAATGGCTGCAGGCCCGCTACGGGAGTATCGAAGCTTTAAATGAAGCCTGGGGTACCACCTTCTGGTCTCAGATTTACTCCGAATGGGACGAAATTCCTCCCCCACGCAAATTGACCACCGGAGCCAATCCTTCCATGGTGCTGGACTACAAACGCTTTTTCAGTGATGCCTACATCGATTTTTACCGCAAAGAGGCGGAGATCCTGCGCAAGGCCACTCCGGAGATTCCGGTCTGCACGAACCTGATGCAGCTCTATCCTAAGATTGATCAGTTCAAGATCATCGAAGACTGTGATCTGGCAGCTTATGACTGTTACCCGAACCCCATTGAGGCTCCGGGTGATTTTCTGGCGATTTCCGCGGACCTCACCCGCAGTCTGACTCCGGATGCACCCTGGCTGCTGATGGAACAGGTAACCTCACAGGTGAACTGGCAGCCGCCGAATACCATCAAAGCTCCCGGAGTGATGCGTCTGTGGAGCCTGTCTCATATGGCCCGTGGCAGTGATGGGGTGATGTTCTTTCAGTGGCGGCAGGGGCGCTTCGGCTCTGAGAAGTTCCATGGAGCGATGGTTCCGAACGCCGGGCCGGACAGCCGCGTGTTCCGCGAGGTGTGCGAGCTGGGGGCGGATCTCAAGAAACTGAAACCCGTGGTGGGCAGCACCCTGCAGGCGGAGATCGGCATTTTCTGGAACTGGGAAAACCTGTGGGCCTTGGAAACCTCTGACAAAGCCCAGGTGTTCAACCACACCGAACAGATTCAGCGCTTGCATGAGGCCTGCCGGGATTTGGGGCTCTATACGAACTTCGTGCATCCGGACAATCCGGATCTTTCCCGTTACCGCTACCTGATTCTGCCCTGCACCTATTTGTTGACGGAGGCGCAGTCCAAGGCCCTGCGGGACTATGTGGAACAGGGTGGAGAAATTCTGGTCACCTACTATTCTGCGCTCGTGGACGAGAACGAGCAGCTCTATTACGGCAAAGCTCCGCTTCACCTGCGGGAGCTCCTGGGCTGCTGGGTCGAGGAAAGTGACGGCGTGGAGAGCAACGATCACAATGCGCTCTGTTTTGAAGACGGAACGGAAGTGCCCTGCGGCTTTATCTGTGAGACGGTGAAGCCGGAAGCTGCTGAAACCCTGGCCAGCTACCGCAGCAACTGGTACCAAGGCGAAGCCGTGCTCACCCGGAACCGTTTCGGCAAAGGTCAGGCCTCCTATCTGGGCAGCCGTCCTGCGGAGCGCAAGGGCTGGGCCGATGTGCTGCAGCGGGTCTTCGACCTCGAAGGCTGTGGACATGGGTTTGCGGTTCAGCCGGATCTGGACATTCTCACCCGTCACGGTGCCGGGGGAGAACGTTATACCTTTTTCCTCAACTACGCCTCCGAAAACCGCTCCGTGGATTTAGGTGCCCATGAGGGTCAGGACCTCCTGACAGGCAAGGCCTTGCGCGGGGAACTCCTGTTGGAACCGAATGACGTGGTTGTGCTCGCAGAGCTAGCTTGACAAGCCAATCCTTTCATCCCCATAAACCTGCATGTCTCACCGCGTTTTGAATCTTACCGAGGTTGCCTCTTACCTGCACTTGCAGGAGGCGGATGTGTCTTTGTTGGTGAAGCGGAGGGAGATTCCCCACAATCAAGCCGGCGGCCAGCTGAAGTTCCGCAAAGCGGAGATTGATCGCTGGGCGTCGCGTCGTTTGCTGGATATGAATGCGAAAGATCTGCATGCGTTCCATAAAGAAAGCACAGCGAAGGCGCATGATCTGAGTGCGGGGCATGCTTTGGTACCTGAATTGATGCGACCGGAGCTCATTCGGGCCGATCTGGATGTACGCACCCGGGCCAAACTGATCCGCAGTATTGTGGATGTGGCGGTGAGCAGCCATATGGTCTGGGATGAAGACGGTCTGCTGGAGGGGGTGCAGAGCCGCGAAGAGGAACGGAGTACGGCGCTGCCTTGCGGCGTGGCCCTGCTGCATCCCTCTCAGCATGAACCCTACATGTTTGAGGATAGTTTTGTGGTGTTGGCACGCAGTGCCTCTCCCTTGCCCTTCGGTTGTGAGGATGGCGGGTTGACCCAGCTGTTTTTCCTGGTCTGCAGTCAGGAGGACCGCATTCACCTGCATTTGCTGGCCCGGCTGAGCATGATGTGCCGCAACACGGATTTGGTTGAGGAGCTCTTGGAGGCTTATGGGGAACAGGAGATGTTTGAAGCTCTGCTGCGTGCAGAGGAGGAAGTCATGGAACTCTTGAAAAAGCGGGTGAAACGCAAATGAAACGGGTTGCGGTATTGATGGGTGGGCCCGGAGCGGAGCGCGAGGTTTCTTTGCGTTCCGGAGCGGCGATTGCGGAATCTCTGCAGCGGAGTGGCTATGAGGTGGAGGCTGTGGATCTCCAGTCGGCCGCGCTGCCGGATCTGAGTGGCTTCGATGTGGTGTTTCCGATTATTCACGGAACCTTTGGAGAGGATGGCTTGCTGCAGGGGCTGTTGGAAGACAGGGGGCTTCCTTATGTGGGATGCCGCAGTTGGGAAATGAATCGCAGTTTCGATAAAGAAATCAGCCAATGCCTGCTTCAATCTGCCGGGGTTCCGGTGGCGGAGCATCACATGCTGGAAGCGGATGAGCATGAGCCCAAACTGGATCCGCCTTATGTGCTCAAGGCCCCCCGACAGGGATCCAGTGTGGGCGTGGAAATTGTCCGTGTGGCCGAAGAACTTCCGGAAGCCCTGGCCCGGGTGCGGCAGTACAGCGAACGGGTGTTGGTGGAACGTTTTATTCCCGGACGCGAATTGACCGCATCCTTTCTGGGCGATCAGGCCCTGCCTTTGGTTGAAATTGCTCCTGCAGAAGGGGAATACGATTACGAGGCGAAGTATCAGCGTCAGGATACGGTCTACACCTGTCCCGCTGAACTCAGCGAAGCGGAGCAGGCTAGAGTGCAGGAAGCTGCGGCAGCTGCCTGGAAACTGCTGGGGGGGCGGCACCTGGGCCGGGTCGATGTCCGGCTCTCTGAAGAGGGGAGCCCCTATGTGCTGGAATTGAACACCTTGCCTGGCTTTACCGCCACCAGCCTTCTTCCGAAAGCTGCGGCCGCCTCGGGCTTGTCCTTTGACCAACTCTGTGCCACCTTGCTGGAGATGGCGGTTCTCTGATTATGGCAGTACTTTCAATGGCTTCTCCTGGTAAAAAATCACGTGGCGGCGGCAAAGGCCGTGGGCGCAGTACCCGCAGCTCGGTGCTGTCTCCTCAGGGAAAACGGATTGGCAACGATAGTGGGTTACCTGCGGGGGCCTTGCTCATTTTTGGTGGCCTGTCCTTGTTGGTGCTTCTTTGGGGCTTCTTCCTGTTCCTGGGCTGGCTGGGTTCGATTCTCTTTTCAGGAAACAGCCGCTTTGATTTACAGCAGGTTGAAGCCCGCAGCGATGGCGTACTTCCGGAAGCCATGCTGGTGGAATGGGCCGGCGTAGAGGATGGCAGTAACCTGTTTGATTTGGATCTGCCCGAGATTCGGGAGCGTCTGGAGAGTAATGCCATTATCCGCAAAGCGGTGTTGCGGCGCCAGTTGCCGGATTCTCTGCTGATTACGGTCAATGAGCGCGTTCCGTTGGCCCGCCTGGGACAGGTGGAGGGCCGTATGAATTGGCTGGTGGATGAAGAAGGGGTGATTCTGCAGAAAAGTTTTCAGCATAAACATCTGCCTTTTCTCCTGGGGGTCACGGATCCTCTGATGCTTGGGACCGATATTTCGGAGGGCCGCGCAGAGTCTGCACTGAACTACCTGGCGGTGCTTCGGGATATGCCGGCGATTAAGCGCGAGCTGCTGGCGGTTCAGGTGATCGGCTTGGGTAATCCGGATTATTTGGATTGGCGCCTGCGGGACGGCCGGCGTCTGGAACTTCCCCGGGACAGCGACCCCAAAGATGTCCTCGAAGAGGCCTCGCGCATTCTCTACGAAGCCCAGGCCAAACGTCTTCCCCAACGAGCCTTCAACCTGCGGCCGGACGGCCCCAATAAAATTGGAGCCATGAACTAAGATGGCCTCTCCCCTGGCAGCCATTGAAATTGGAACCTCGGAGGTCCGCGTGGTGGTCGCGGAGCCCCGTGAAGACGGTAGTCTGATGATTACCGGAGTGGGTCGTACGCCTTCGAGCGGTGTGCGCAAAGGCGAAATCATTGACTATGAAAAAGCCCGGATCTGTCTGAAGAATGTTCTTCGGGAGGCCGAAGAAAATGCTCAGGTGGATATTCGGGATGCGCTCTTGGTGTATAGCGGAGGGCATATCCGCCAGCTGGTGAACCGTGGGAGTCTTACCTTGATGGGAGATAGTCCGGTGATCAGCGGGGAAGATTGTCAGCGGGTCATGGAACATGCCCGTGCGGTGAATCTGCCCTTTGATCATGAAATTCTGCACAGCATTTGTGGCAAATATTTTGTGGGAGATCAGCAGGGCGTGATCAATCCGGATGGCATGGAGGGCAAACGCCTCTCCGTGGATATGCTCATTCTGTATGGAGCCAGCAGCCGCATGCGCAATCTTTTCCGCCTGGCTGAAGATGCGGCGGTGGATGTGACCGATGCCGCCTTCAGTGGTCTCTGCTGTGGTTTGGGGGTCCTGAGTCCTGCTCAGACAGAAGCGGGGTCGATTCTGATCGACTTGGGTGGGGGGACCACGGATTACGTCGTGTATTGTGACCAGATTGTGGCCCGTGCCGGTTCTTTGGCAGTGGGAGGTGACCACGTCACCAACGATTTGTCCCTGGGCTTGAGCCTTTCCACCCTGCAAGCCGAGCGTCTGAAGGTGAAGCATGCCGCGGCAATGATTGATCTCTCCGCCCGGGAGCGGCGCATTCCGGTACAACCGGAAGCCGGATTCCGGGCTCAGGAAGTTCCCTCCCGCGACGTGAACATGATTGTGAATGCCCGGATGGAGGAAACCCTGGAGTGGGTGAAGCAGGATATTGGCGAGGATATTCTTCGTCAACGCTTTGGCGCAGGTCTGGTTCTGACCGGGGGAGGGGCGCGGATGAAACGTGTCGCGGATTTGGCTTCCCGTATTTTTCAGATGCCCTGTCATGTGGGGACACCGCGTAATATCAGCGGTCTGGCCCTGGATGGAGAATCTCCGGAGTTTGCCGCTGTGGTGGGCATGCTGGTCTATGGCATGCGCAATCAGACCAGTGAGGCTCAGAGTGGTTTCCTGGGCGGGCTGCTCAAGAAGGTGCTGGGGAAATGAGTAGCGAAGAGCTGGACGAGTTGCAGTATCCGACGCCCCGGGATCCGGTGGATATTCTCTTTTTGGCCTTGGGACACGCGGGTGGACGCTTGATTGCTCATTTACCCCGTCGGGTACCGGAGCTGTCCTATGCCATGGTGGATACGGATCGTGCTGCCCTGGAAGCCTCTCCGTTTGACCGCACGCTGCTGCTGGGCGGGGAACTCTGCAATGGTCAGGGTTCGGGATCCAACCCGGATTTAGCCCTGCGTTGTGCCGAGGCCGCTGAAGAAGATTTGTTGGAGCTGATTGACGGCTACCGGGTGGTGATGCTGATCGCAGGTTTGGGAGGAGGCACCGGCGGCGGTGTTGGTCCCTGGCTGGCTGCCCGGGCCCGAGAGCGGGGGCAATTGGTGTTGGCTGGCCTAACCCGTCCTTTAGAAGCGGAAGGGGGGCATCGCCGCCATTTGGCCGATACGGCGCTGAGTTTGTTCCGCGATACCTCGGACGGGGTTTTTCTCTTTCCGTTAGAGAGTTGCCGTCAGCCTGAAGATACGGGCTGGCTTTTACCTCGGCTGTTTGTGAATTGCGGTAAATTGGTGGGCCGTTCTCTGGGGGGACTGGCGGTGATGCTTCGTTCCGGCTGGCTTATGCCCCTGGCTCTCATGGATGTCGTGCAGATGCTGCAACGCTGTGACGGAAACTGCCGCCTGGTGGCGATTTCCTCCGACGAAGAGGATCGCGTGGAAAATTTGTTGGAACAGCTTTTTGAGCATCCCCTCCTGGATCAGGGAAGCTTGCTGGCCCATTCCGGTGGGGTGATTCTGGGGCTTTTATGCGGTCCGGGAGTGACCTTGGCCGAAGTGGAACGGGTGAGTTTGGAAATGCGCCGGGTCCTGCGCAGTGATGCTGAATTCCGCATTGGCATTGCTCAGGATGAACGCTTTGGGCGCTATTTAGGGCTGGTGGTCATGGTCGCAGAGCACTGGTCTGCGCGGGTGGTGCCGCTGGAAGCTTTGTCGGATCCCGGCGAACAGGAAGAGGAAAGTCAGGGCGAGTTGAAATTGGTGCAAAGTGAAATTGAACTCGAAGGGGTTACACAAGGTCGCTTTAAAGATGCGGAACCTACGGTATATGAAGGAGCGGACCTGGATACGCCGACCTTTATCCGCCGTGGTCTCAAACTTTCAAACCGTGTGAAAGGGAACGCCAGATGAAGACTGGACGATGTATTGTATTGTTGTGCCTGCCTCTCAGCCTGATGGCGCTCTCCCCGGACATTGAAAAACTGGGCGCGGAAGCTTATAAGGACCGTGAAGCTGCAGAAAAAGCCTTGCGGAAGAAAGCGGTGGATACGCCTTACCGCTGTCTGCAGGACTGGGCAAAAGCCTATCAGGAGACGGAGGACTTGGAAATTCGGGTCCGCTTGCGCCGTCTGATGGAACCGTTGGCCATGGAATTGATGTTTGATCTGCCGCGGGGCTATATGGGAATTCATCTGGGGGAAGTGACGACGGATGAAGGGGAGCCTCTGGTTCTGGTAAACTCGGTGATTCCGGGAGAGTCTGCCTCCAAGGCCGGCCTGCGCGAGGGGGATCTGATTGCGGAAGTGAACGGTCAGACGGTGAAAGAAATGGGCGGACAGCCTGGCTTCTCCACCTTTGTGGCCGCTCAACCCCCAGGGACTCGGTTAAATCTGGTGATCTTGCGGGGAAACAAAGAAATTCGGCAGCCCATGACCTTGGGAGCCCGCCGCGATGAAGACAATACCCGGGCTCGTCAGGATCGGGCCAGCGAAGCCCAACAGCGCTATCGGGACTGGCTGCTGGCCTTGGAAGGGAAAGAGGACGGAGATCCCAATTTCCCCATTGGCCATTTCCCTGTTCAAGCTCGGGACTGAACTGAGCACCCGGTAAGGGTTTCTTCACAAGCTCAGGCAGCCAAGAGAAGGCAACCGCGGACTACGCGGACAGCGCGGACCTACCTAAAACGACTGGGCTGGATCAGTCCTCTCTGCAGCGATTACATCCCGATGTCATCCTGCATGAGTCCGCGCCGTCAGCGTGGTCCGCGGTTGTCTTTTGACGCCACCGCTAAGATCCTTCCCAGAGGGAACGGGGCAGCTGCATTCCACAGAGACGGACTCAGTCCTCCTCTTCGCTTTTCCAATAGCGGATGAGGATTCCCAGCAAGGTTGCCGCAGGGAGCATGGAGGTAAAGGGGATGCTGCAGTAGATTGCGGACAGGATGGATAGAAGCACCCGCTTCCACAGCGGGAGTTTTTCTACGCTTCCCAGATAATAGGCCAGGCCGCCTCCCACGAAGATGCCCAGAACGACTCCGATCGGACCAAAGGTAATCAAATCAGCGGCATCGATCAACAGACCGGCGAGAATGGGGCCCATGGCTTTCTCAATCCGTTGCCGCAGGCGGCGGCCGGGGATGGGTCGCTCATCATCCAACCATTCAGCTTCCAACACTTCGTTCGCACTCATGGGTTTAGGGTCTCACAGTCTTTGGGCTCATCACAATTGCAAAGGCCGGGGAAAATTAGAAGCTGCTCAGCTTTGCAGTTTTGGTGCTTTCAGGGGACGAAGTTTCCACAAGCTGACGGCGAGGATACTGGAGAAGAGGTTGCCGAGAGCAATTCCGGCGAAAAAGCCGGGAAGGCCATAGTACTGTTCTCCCACAAAGGCACAGGGAATCATGAAGAGAAAGAAACGGCTGAGGAAAATCGCTGTGGAATACAAGGGTCTTCGACTTCCGTTGAAGGAGGAGGCAATTTGCAACTTAATCGAAAAGAACCCGTAGGCACAGGGAACAATCCAGAGGTAAAGCTGAATCAAGGAGCGGATTTCCGCATTGTCACTGAACAGTGCGGCTATGTGTTTACTGGTCAGCGCTGCAAGCAGCCAAATGACCAGAGAAATCAACAAGGAGGCTTTGGCAGAGCTTTTGATGGCTTGTTGAATCCGGTCAATCCGCCCCGCTCCCAGATTTTGTCCTACGATGGGGGCCATGACGGTACTCATGGCAAAGAACGGACTCATCATCAGGGATTCCAGTCGGGTACCCACTCCCCAGGCAGCCACGGCTTCAACACCCTGTTTCGCGACCAACGCGGTGAGGAGGCCATTCGCCACAGGAATCATCTGATTGGTAAAGGTGGCGGGCAGGCCAATTTCCAAGACTTCCCAGGCATTGGCCAGCATCCGTTTGATTCCGCCGAGACGCAGTGTGAGCAGATGATATTTAAAACGCATCAGCAAGAGCATGAGGATGCAGACGCCTACATAGGCGATGACGGTGGCTATCGCTGCTCCAGCTAACTCCAGACGGGGAAACGGGCCGATGCCGAAAATCAGCAAGGGATCGAGGATGACATTGAGTGCTCCCGCACAGAGCATGACCAGACTGGGGGTGAGGCTGTCCCCGCTGGCGCGGATGGCGGAGTTCCCGATCATCGGCGTCACCAGAAATACAATGCCGCAGGCCCAGGGAATCATGTAGCTCTTGATCAAGGGGAGGAGTTCCGGCTCTGCTCCCATGACCTTGAGAATGGGATTCATCAGGGGCAGCAGGATCAGCGTAAGCAGGATCACCGTGCCAGCCGCCATGAGCACGGAATTGGTGGTCAGCCGCTTTACCCGTCCTTCCTCCCCGGCACCAATGGCCCGGGAGACGCAGGAGGACACGCCAATGCTCATGCCCATGCAGCTTCCTGTGACAAAAAACACCAAAGGAAAGGTGAAAGCCATGGCGGCCAGGGGCTTTTCTCCCAAGCGGGAGACAAAAAAGGTATCGACCACATTAAAAAACATGTTGGCCAGAATCCCCAGGGTCATGGGCCAGGACATATGGAATAAGGTCGGGCCGATGGGGGCCGTGGTCAGTCGGGGAGGCGGGGGCATGGGCTTCCCTTTATCCGGAAAGCCGCGGAATACAATGGATGAGCAGGGGGAAAGCCCGGCTTCCCACTTGGCAAGCCGGGATCAGGGGTTTAAAGAAGAGTATGCCTAAACATCTGAAAATTCTGAGTCCGGAAGAGGAGCTTCGCTTTATGCGCGAAGAACTTCAGATGCATGAGCCGGCCGCGATTTTAGATCGGGTTATTGGCAACTATGGTGTGTTGCAAGCCCGCTCGGCGATGCTCCTGAGTTTGATTTCCCTGTGTTTGACCGTTTCCGGCTTCAGCGGGCACCGTATTGCCGCGGCTGGATTGATTCCCGCACTCTGTCTGGCGGTGGGCTTGCTGTTAGCCCTGAGTTCTGCCGTCATGCTGATGTTGGGGCCGCTGCAATTGCGTTGGGCCACCCGGCGCCGTTGTGACGGGGGGATGGAGCAAACCTTGCTTTCTCTGATCCGGCTTCGCGATCAGCGCACCAAACGCTTTCATCATGCGGTCCTCTGTCTGGTGTTGGGCTTAAGCTTTTATGTAGCTGCGGTGGTCCAGTTTGTGTTGCTTGAGGGCATCTCGACGTGAGTCGGACGCGTTACACGCTGCCGGAACTGTGCAAGGAACTGGGGCGGAACCACGTGGTCGTGGGTCAAATTCAGTCCCAGCTGGAACTGCCCCGGGTGGATCCACCCAAGCGCTATTCACGAGGTTATGCTTGTTTTCTGCATAAGTGTTTTGCTTTGAGGCACTTTGGCGTCTCCATCGGGGATATTCAGGATCTCTTGCGTAAAGAGGTGAAGCTTATTCATTTACTCAACCTCGACAGTCACAGTCGGTCGCCGACCTGGTATTTGGACAATTGTTCTCTGACCCAGAGAGGGCCGGAGCGTTTATTGCTGACGGGGATTGATGTAGGCTTTGACCTTGAAGTTGGGATGGTGCAAAGTAGTTTGGATTTTGGTCAGCGGGAACCGGAACTCTTTGACAGTCAGCAAATGGGCGAAAGTCTGGAGCAGGTTCTAGAGCTCTACCGCAAGCAACGAAGCAAAGTTCGCCGACGGGTGGGTGACGAACGGGAGAGCCTGCGTCGGGCGATGACCTGGGCGAACCGGGCCTTTGGGTTCTGATTCCGGCCCTTTTCGGTTTGAATCGGCCCCCTGCGGGGGTATGGAGAGGCCTCCACACCCACAGAGGATGTCTATGAAGACTGTTTTGATTCCCACCAAACTTTCGTCCGTCGCCCGTGAAGCGCTTGAAGCGCATGGCGGCTACCAGGTGTATCAGGAAGCTGGAGCTGACCTGATGGAACTGGCCAAATCCCACCCGGAAACCTATGCCCTGATTGTACGCAGCGAAAAGGTGACCGAGGACGTGATGGAGGCGTTTCCCTCCCTGAAAGTGATTATCCGTGCCGGTGCCGGCTACAATACCATCGATATTGCCGCTGCCCGTAAACGCGGGATCGATGTCATGAATACTCCGGGTGCCAACTCCAATGCGGTGGCGGAGGAAGTGGCTGCGCTGATGCTGGCGGATGCCCGCCACCTGATCCCGGGAGATGCGTCTGTACGTCAGGGGCTCTGGGAAAAAGCAAAATTTATGGGTCGTGAGATCACCGGTAAAACCCTCGGCGTTGTAGGCTTGGGGCATATTGGCCGTTTAACCATCAAACGACTCTCCGGCTTTGATATGAAGATTCTGGGCTATGACCCCATGATCAGCAGTGACCGCGCCCGTGAAATGGGCGTAGAGTTGGTAGATCTGCCCACGCTCTTTGCTCAGTCTGATTACATCACCCTGCACATCCCGGCGAATGCGGCCACCACTGGCATCATCAACCGTGACTTGATTTCCGGGATGAAAGAAGGAGCTACCTTGATCAACTGCGCCCGCTGTGAGGTGCTGGTTGAGGATGATTTCCGCGCTCTGAAAGAAGAGAAGAAGCTTCGTTTGCTCAACGATGTGTATCCGAAAGATGCCGCCGGAGACAAACCCATCGCCGACATTGCCGATATCATGCTGCCTCACCTCGGTGCCAGCACACTTGAGGCCAACGAAAACGCGGCAAAAATGGCCGCTCGGATTCTGGTGGAGTTTGATGAGAAGGGGATCACTTCCTACATCGTCAACCGGGACATTCCCGAAGGCTTGGACGAAGCATATGGGGTCCTCGCTTACACCCTGGCTGCTTTGGCCAAGGGCTTGGCCGGAGCCGACCCCCGCATTAAATTGCTCGAAAGTTCGGTATACGGCGAACTGTCTCAGTTTTCGGATTGGCTGGTAGTTCCCATGGTCACTGCGCTAAACCCGGACTTTGACCGCTCCTTGGATCATAAAGCTGCCCTGGGTGTGCTGCAGGATTGCGGTATCGACTATGTGGGACGCGATGTAGATAACCAAAAAGGCTATGGCAATTCCATCACCGTGGATCTCAGTGTGGAAAGCGGACAGGGGCAGTTGAGCACCATTTCCGTTCGGGGTACGGTTACTGAAGGCCAGATTATGGTCTCCCGCATTGATGCCTTCGAGAAGCTCTACTTTGATCCTCAGGGCCACACTCTGGTGTTCAGTTTCGCTGACCGTCCCGGTGTGTTGGGCACGATCGCTGCTGCGGTGGCCGAAGCCGGTATCAACATTGATGATGTGCGTAACCCTCACGATGAGCAGGGCGAAGCCTCCATTGCGATTCTGAAGCTGAATCAGGCCGCTCCCCAGGAGTTGGTGGATGCGATTGCTGCCAAAATTGATGCGAAGCTTGCCGCGTCTGTGTTTGTGCAGAGCTGAATTCAGTGCTGAATCCGGGTGCTCTCGTTGGCCCTGGAGTTGAACCCAAAAAAAGCCCGGGCGAACCCGGGCTTTTTTCATATCCATGTGAAGGAGGCTTATTCTTTAGAAGCCTTTTTCTTCTCATAGGTATCGAGCCAGGTGTTGATCAGTTCACCATGCTCAGGAATACCGGAGCGATCGTCAATGTCATCCACATGACCCATGTTCACTGTCACGAAGATGATGATTTCATCCTGCAGATCCTGGGTGCTGGTATGGCGGAAGAGGTATTTCCCGAGGATGGGTAGGTCACCCAGCAGTGGAACTTTTCTCACCACTTCCTGTTCTTCACCCTGAGTCAATCCACCGATGGCCACGGTTTTTCCGGACTCCACGGCGAACTCGGTATCAATGCGGCGAATCTGGGTGATGGGGAAGGACGTGCCCGCTTCACCTACGACTTTTTCGCCAATGATCCGGCTCAATTCCGGGATGATGCTGACCGTGATGTTTTTCGCGGTGCTGATCACCGGAGTCACTTCGAGTTTCACCCCGATTTCAATGAAGCCTTCCAGCACATAAGCGAAGGTCGTGGCATTTTCACCCTGAGGGATGGCGCGGACGTTCGGTTCGTTCCGACCCACGTGAATGGTGGCGGTTTCCCCGTTGGCAACCAACATTTTCGGATTGGATACGATGCGCACCCCGTCGAGCTGTTGCAGGGCGCTCAGGGTGAGCGCGAAGTCATCTGCACTCAATACCGCGCTTTTGATGATTTCCTGTTCCATGCTCGGAGCGGTGGTAATGGTGTTG
Source organism: Verrucomicrobia bacterium UBA6056 (assembly GCA_002429005.1). Lineage (GTDB taxonomy): Bacteria > Verrucomicrobiota > Kiritimatiellia > SS1-B-03-39 > UBA6053 > UBA6056. Next base: position 6,316 of record DIYK01000089.1, on the reverse strand, counting down.
GCTTCACTGTCAAAGCCTGTGAAGTTGGAACCACGAACCACGGACTCAAAGAGACTGTTCTGGCTGCCACTGGATGAACTGTTGGTGCTGCCGCTGGTTACGGTATCGGTTTCAATTCCCGGCACGAGACGGTCGTCTGTAATCGTGCTGGATCCAGTGCTGCCGCGAGTACTGGAGCTCTGGTTGCCGTTGGAGGTTACCAAGGCCTGAGCATCCTGGGTTGTACGGAAGTCTGTACGATTGTAGGTGCTGGTCAGGCCGGTAGCACGGACGGTGTAGCCTTGCAGGACCTGCCAGTTAATTCCGAGATCCTGAATCGCGCTGTCGTTCAGTTCCACAAACTTCGCTTCGATGAACACCTGCTGACGAGGACGGTCCACCAGGCTGAGCACGCGTTTGATTTCCTGCATCTGCTGGGGCACCTCACTCACGATAAGGACGTTGGCGGCAGGAAGCGGGGTGACCGTGGCATTGGAGCTGATGATCAGACCCTGCACGGCCGGAAGAGCGGTTTCCACTGTGATGTACTGCAGGCCCAGCGTTTCGTTGGTCAGCGGTTCATCCGCAATGCGGTCACGGGAAACGATGGTGAAGATGCCGGCTTTCCGTTCCATGAGAACGTAGCCTTTGTCTTCCAGAATCACTTCGAGCGCTTCCCGCCAGTGAACATCATTCAGGTTTCCGCTGACGGGTTCATCCAGGCCCTCGGGAATGATGATGTTGGCTCCGGAAGTCTGGGCGAAAATGCGGACCATATCGGCCAAACGAACGTTGGTGTAGTTAATGGTGATTTCCCCGCCTTTTTTCTGCTGACCGGGTGCAATGTCGAGGCCTTCGACCTCATCACTGGTGGGCAGGTTAAAGCTGGGCATATCGCTGGCATCTTCCTCGCTGGCGGCGGTCTCCTCCGTGGCTTCTGCCATTTCCGGTTCCGCAGCGACTTCTTCAACGGGCTCAGCTTCTTCTTCGGCAGCAGCCTCCATGGGCTCTTCAGCTGCAGCTTCCTCCGTGGTCGCACCTTCTGCAGCGTCGGCTGCCGGAGTTTCAGCTGCTTCGCCGGTGTCTTCGATCTCTGCCAGAATGCGGTCTACCTCACCGCTTTCATCCACTGCGGGGGCAGCGTCCTGGGCTCGTAGAGACCAGCCAGCCAATAAGGCCACAAGTAGGATTGGGGTTGTTTTCATGGTGCGTCCTTCGTTTTTTATGGGGCCTCATCCATGCGATGGGCTTCCAGTTGAATGTCTTCTGCTGAGAGGGAAAGAATTTCGAGGCGGTAGGTTCGACCCATGACCTCGACTTCAAAGTTGTCGCCCTTGCTCACCCAGTTCCCTCCGATGAAAGCAAATACCTTGCCATTTGCGATCATGGTGGCGTCCCGGGTCAGGGTACTGCGAATTCGTTCGGCCTCTTCTTTGGCCAGCTGACGAAGCTCTTCATCCGTCAGTTCCCGGACCTCCGGAGTGGGCGTGGGCGTGGGGGCAGAGGGGGTGGGTTCGACTTCGACTACTTCCTGCGAGGGGTCCCAGCCAATCGGCCAAAACGGATCCCGGTTAGCTGCAATCAGTAGGAGAGGCAGAGCCAAAAGTCCGAGAGAAGGTCTCATGATTTCTTTTTCTCAACGACGGGTTTAGGTTCCTGTTCCAACCATTTTGCTTCACTGCTGTCCCGGAAAACGGGCCATTCCACCAACAAGGTGATGCTGTGCTTTTCAGGGGTTTCCTGGTTGGGTTGAATGCTGATCAGCGAAATGCGGGCGAATTTATCTTCGTTGTACAGCTGGGAAATGAAGGCTTTCAGATCCTCGTAACTACAGTTGAGTTCCACATCTACTGCGTAGGGAACCCACATGCTGGCCCGTTTCCGGACAGCGTTGTATTCCCCTTTGTGGCTGACATGACGGGGGCGGCTGTGAATACGGACCGAGCTGGTCAGGCCTAAGCTGTGGCCTACGGCAGAGACCCGTTGTAAGGCCCAGAGGTAGCGGCCATTCTCAGGTGGGAGATCGGAGGAGACAATTTCCTGAATGGTCTCGATCTTTGTCTTCAGTTCCGGAATATTTTTCCGGTCTGCTTTGAGAATACTCTCTCCACGACGAACTTTCGGTTCGGTATCTTTTAATTGTTTTTCCAGTTTCTCTGCCTTGTCCTGCATGGGGCCGATCACCAGATTGCTGAGCACGAAAACCACCGTCACCACACTCATAACCCCGAGGATGGCAAACTGTTTTTGCTCTTTGCTCATTTCGGAGAAATTCATGGGGTCATCTCCTTGGGTTTGAGCTCGATTAGGTAATTAAACAGGGTCTGGCCGGTCAGCAGGCTGTCTTCTCCACGGAGGCGGCGAATGTCCTGCAACTGCACTTCCTCCATAAACTCACCGAAGTTGGAATTCCCTAGATTATCCCGGTAGGTGGCCAAGACTGCCTCGGGGCGTTGGGATTCCACAACGCCGCGCAGGTGAATGGTGGTTTTGCTTTTTGCCGGGTGGGAGTATGGTCTCTGCTCTGGATTGAGCTGCAAATCTCCATAAGAGGTTTCCAAGTGGAGTCGCATGAACTGAGCCTTTTCACGGGGCTCGGGAATACTGCTGTATAATTCCTCGAGCAGTTCCGGAAGCTGCAGTCTCTGTTCGCTCCAGCCCTGCAGGGTCTCCAGACTTTCGGTGGTTCGCTGCAGTTTTTCTCTACGCCCTTTGGCTACTGCCACTTTGTCTTCAATTTCTTCCCAGCGTTCAATGATGCGTTCGCCTTCTGCGGTTTTGGTTTGCGCACTGAGAATGTACATGCCTACTCCAGCCACCAGCACGGCGACGGCCGCAACGGCTCCGATCTTGACCAGAGGGGAGGTCTGCGCCACGGAAAGATAGGTGCATTCCTCAGGTTGTAGGAGATTAATTACATGTGTCATACGTGTCCCCGTAAAGCAGCAAGAGCTGCGCCAACTGCGGGTGCGAACATACTTTCTACACCCAGGACGCCTTTGGGCAGATTCTTCATTCCATTGAGGAGGAAGGGATTCCAGATCTGGATTTCCGCACCCATGATGTCTGTCATCATGTAGGTCCAGTAGGGGGAGTAGCTCAAGCCGCCGGAGGCATACACGGCCTCGATGCGGCTGTTCTCATTTCGCTCCACAAACTTGCGGGAGATGGAAATTTCCTGGAGCAGGGTGCCGATCGGGTCCAATTGCTGGTCCAGCAAGGGAGCTGCATCCTCAAATAGAATGGTCAGAGCATCGTCTTCGCTCAGGTTAAGCACATCCTGAATCCGGCTCTGGATATAGTTGGCGCCATGATCAAACTTACGCACCAAGCGAAGTTCGCCCCCCAGGAAAAAGCTAAGCAGGGTGGATTCGGCGCCGCCCTCCAGATAACAGACGATTCCCTCTGCACCCTGTACCGCCGGGGAATGACTGAAGCTGCTCAGGGCAGATAAGCCTGCAATTTCCATATGAATCAGGCTGGGTTTGTTGTTTACGAAGAACTCGCGCATCATGTTGACTTCCCGGGTGGGAAGGCCTGCGGCGAGGACTTTGTGATCCATCCCGTCCTGTCCACGTTCCACGATGGAGTAGCCAACCCGGAAATCATTTCCCAGACCCAGGCTCTTGCTGACCCGGCTTTGGATCGACTTGTTGTCCTGTAGTTTGGAGGACACGAACATAAACCGCACATGACTGTCTCTGCCCGCCACACAGGCTGCGGCATAGGGAGCCATCAGTTTTTTCGATAATGAGATTTTTTGAGGTTCTGCGTCCTCACTCAGATCAAACGGGGGGAGCACATCAGCATCCACCAAGGTAAACCCTTGCCCGGAACGGCGAATCCGAACCAGTTTTGTACTGGTGGATCCGAAGTCCACTCCGACCACGTCGGTGATATTCGGTCCTGTGTCTTTTTTATCTTTAGCCACTTCAGATCTCCGGTGCTTTTACAATTTCTGAAATTTGAGAGAAATGGTCAAGCCTAGCTTGCAACAAATTCTCTAAAAAGTGAAGTGCGGTCTTTCCCCTTGCTCGCTCCAGATTGATCATCTATCAGGAGTATCGCATTCATGGATGCTTTAGACCCAGTAGCGCGCGAGTTTCTCGCCAACCATTCTCAAGATTGCAGTTACCGTTTGTTTAACCGACGGCAATGGCTGGAATGCCTGTGTCTTGTCGGCTTTTGGGTCTGGATTTTCTTTTTCCGCTGGGACCTTTTTCTGATTTGGGGCACCTTGCTGAGTGCGGCCGCGTATCTGGCGGTTGCGTTGTTTAAGCTGTTGTGTGTGATTCGTGGGTCCTTTGCCCGGCGCAAGGCTTCCCAGTTGGTGGCAGAGCGGATTCCGGACGATAAGCTCCCGGTCTACACCTTGTTGATTCCTGTATACAAGGAGGCTAACGTGCTTCCCGGGTTGCTGCAGCGCATCCGGCAATTGGATTATCCGGAAGGGTTACTGGATGTGAAACTGCTCATGGAGGAGGATGATCCGGAAACGGTCGCTGTGGCGGAGTCGATGAATCTGCCTGCGTACTTCGAACGCATTGTGCTTCCGGATGGGAAGCCCAAGACCAAACCCAAGGCCTGCAATGTGGGCTTACAGCGGGCGAAGGGGGAATATGTGGTGATCTTTGATGCCGAAGATCGTCCGGAACCTGATCAATTGCGCAAAGTGTTACAGGCCTTTGCGGCCGCTCCGGCGGATGTGATCTGCATGCAGTGCCGTCTGGACTACTATAATGCGAATACGAACTGGCTGACCCGTTGTTTTACGGTGGAGTACGCCACCTGGTTTCGTTTTTACCTGGAAGGGCTGCAGCACATGGGGGTACCGGTGCCCTTGGGGGGCACCTCCAATCACTTTAAAACCGAGGTGCTGCGGGAAATTGGCGGCTGGGATCCCTTTAACGTTACCGAAGACTGTGATCTGGGGGTTCGGTTACACAAACGCCGTTATCGCACCCGTACCGTGGACTCCACCACCTGGGAAGAAGCTACCTCCCGGGTCGGAAACTGGATTCGTCAGCGTTCCCGTTGGGTGAAAGGGTATTTTCAAACCTGGTTTACTCACCTTCGTCATCCGCTCCGCACCTTAAAGGGACTGGGGCTGCGAGGCTTTCTGGGCTTTACTCTCGTGGTGGGCGGGCATTCGTTGCTGTTGGTGCTGAACTTTGTTTTCTGGGCTTTGCTGCTCTTTTATCTGGGAAATCTGGCGGTGGATATTTCCGAGGGCCGCCAGGTCTGGGAAGTGTTGGCCGGGGACAAGGATGCGATCCGCAATGCCTGGCGTATGATTTATACCGGGAAAGAGGAGCATTGGTTGCTGGGCCCCATGTCCTGGGCTTTTTTCATCATCAGTTGTACTCTCTTACTGGGGAACCTGTTCTTTATTTTAATGGGGCTGATCGCGGTAGTGCAAAGCGGCCGTAAGCGTCTGGCCTTTGCCGCCCTGACCATGCCCCTTTATTGGATCCTGATTTCCATTGGCGCCTGTAAAGGTCTCTACCAATGCTTCACCAAACTCCACTACTGGGAAAAGACCCGGCATGGGGATAGTGAATAGGTATTGGTCATTAGTCATTAGTCATTAGTCAGGAGTCAGGAGTCAGGAGTTAGGAGTCAGCAGTCAAGGGGGGGCTGTCGTCTACGCAACTGTTAAGAAGTTATCCCATGACAAAGTCTGTTCCTCGCTAGAATTTTTTGTTTCGTGGCAGGGATCGGTGATCGAAGTTCGAGTTACTGAAGGGGAATGTTCGGGCTGGTCGTCCGGGTGACGGCGAGCGAGTTTTTCTGATTTCTACTGATGACGGTGCATATCGGCTTGGGTTGCGGCCTGTGGCCTGAAGGCCGACAGCTACTTTGAGGGTGCATCGCCACGTTTTACGAAAACGCAGACTTGCAAGAGCCTGAGCTCATGGTTCATGGGACTTATGGCCATTGACCATTGACCCATACAGCTGACTTCTACTGATCATGGTACATATCGGCTTGGGTTGCGGCCTGTGGCCTGAAGGCCGACAGCTCCTTTGAGGGTGCATCGCCACGTTTTACGAAAACGCAGACTTGCAAGAGCCAGAGCTCATGGTTCATGGGACCAATGACTTTTGACTAATGACCAATGACTACTGACCCCTGACTCCTGACTCCTGACTTCTACTGATCATGGTACATATCGGCTTGGGTTGCGGCCTGTGGCCTGAAGGCCGACAGCTACTTTGAGGATGGATCGCCACGTTTTACGAAAACGCAGACTTGCAAGAGCCTGAGCCCATAATTCATGGGACCAATGACTAATGACTAATGACTCATGACTACTGACCCCTGACTCCTGACTCCT
>DIYK01000079.1:69469-101644 GCA_002429005.1 Verrucomicrobia bacterium UBA6056 | reverse complement strand
GAGACTCGGGTGGATTTCTCCGGGCCGGGACGGCCGGCGTCCAGCTGTGAGAGGAGGCGCCGCGTCCCGCTGCGGGGAAGGAGACTCGGGTAGATTTCTCCGGGCCGAGACGGCCCGCGTCCAGCTGAAGGAGGAGGCGCCGCGTTCTTCTGTAAACGCAGAAGAGCTCGGTTTTACTTCAGTCAGCTACAAGCTACTTCAGATGCAATTCCCCACTCCCCACTCATCACACTCCCTCAGCCTACTTGCAGGACTTCATGGAAACAGGTGGTGTAGCGGGGGCTGAGGCGTTCCTGGCGGAGTTTCCAGTCGTCGCGGCGGAAGCCGGCGGCGGCGAAGCGGAGGCGGGCTTTTCCGTATTTTCGGTTAATGCTGTCGATGAGTTCCATGACTTCGCCGCGGCGGGGGCCGGGGTCAGGGTCAAAGAGGTTTTGCTGCACGGCCGTGGGGCGGACGAGATCGGAAAGCCAGACGCCGACTTTCTTGTAGCGGTATCCGGGTCGATAGATTTTTTCGAAGCCGAAGCGGGCGTAGCGGGTGAGTTCGGCCGAATCATCCGTGGGTACGGGCAGGCGCAGTTGCGTCTGGTTGGTATATTGAGGATCCTCGGCACGAAAGCGGTTGGTTTCCAGAAAAATGCTCATGCGGCCGGCGAGGCTGTGCTGGCGGCGCAGTTTGACCGAGACTTCGGCCACGTACCAGGCGAGGGCTTCGAGGATGAGGCTTTTGTCTTCCAGGTTGTTGCCGAAGCTTTTGGCGGTACCGATCATTTTCTTGGCTGGCGGCTCCAGTTCCAGTTCCAACTGCACCTGTCCTTCCAGCTCGCGCTTCAGCCGTAGTTCGACGACCGAAAACTCCCGCTGTACCCAGCCATCCTCCATGCGGCTGAAATCCAGCGCATGCTTTAGGCCCCGGTCTTCCAGTCGTTTGGAAATGCGACGGCCGATGCCCCAGACCTCTTCCAGGGGCGTGGCTTCGAGGCTGGCGATACGTTTGGCCTCGTCCGCGATGGCCCAGACATGGTTGCTTCGCTTGCGCTCGCGCTTGGCCAGGCGATTGGCCACTTTGGCCAGCGCTTTGGTCGGAGCGAGGCCCACGCCCACCGGTAGACCAGTCCACTGATGTACGCGGGTGCGCAGTTCGTGACCATAGGCCTCCAGTTCTGCTTCACGCCAGGGAATGCTGTTGGGCACCTGTACAAAGGCTTCGTCAATGCTGTAGACCTCAACGCCGGGGCTGAGGCTGCGCAGGCATTCCATCACCCGGGCGCTCATGTCCCCATAGAGAGGGTAGTTGGAGGAGAAGACCTCCACCCCATACGCCTCCAGCGTGGGCAGGGACTGAAAGGCGGGTTTCCACATGGGAATACCCAAATCCTTGGCCTCCCGATTGGCCGCAATGATACAGCCATCGTTGTTGGAGAGCACCACCACCGGCTTGCCCCAGAGGTCGGGACGGAAGACCTGTTCGCAACTGGCGTAGAAACTGTTGACGTCGACTAAAGCAATCATGAAGCAAATGTATACTATACAGATGATTTTGTAAATGGTCATTAGTCATTAGTCATTCGTCATTGGTCCGTAGTCCCGCAGTCCCTGCGGGAAAATGCTGTCGTGAGTGGAGTCGTCCCGCAGCCCCTGCGGGAAACCTCTTTTCGCTAGCTCCTGGGGCGATTCGGCTCAGATCGGGTCGAATTCGGGCTCAAATCGGCCTATTCCTGTTGCCATGTGCTAAGTCCGAGAGCCTGCTAGACTTGACAAGTGGCGGGGGGAAAGGCAATGGGAGTACCCCCTAAAGTACGAATTTCCCGGAGCGATTGCGTTTATGACCAAATTTGATGAAGCGTTGATGTTGGAGTGTCTGGAACAAACGCCCCCGGATGTGAGCCCGGTCTTGCCGCAACTGGCTGAGCTCTACAAGGTGGATCCGGAAACGGCCACCGCACACGCAAAGCTCATGCGTCTGCAGCTGAACGAGAAAAAAGCCACAGATCAGATTCTGCAGCTTCTGGGACTTCAGGCGGAATGGTTCGGTATTGACCGCAGCTGGCGGCAGGAACTGAAGCAGGACCTGGAAGAGTTGTTCTCTGATGCGCCGAATACGCTGCTGTACCTGCAACTTTCCGGTCTGGATTCCCCCCGTGTGCGCGTTCGCGAGGCGATGCGTCGGGTCAATCTGCTCAACGGTTTGAGCGCTGGCGACCATATTTATATGAAAAACTTCGGGTTTGGCACCTTGCAGGAGGTGCGTCCGGAAGACCGCCGTCTGGTGGTGGATTTCGCTAAACGCCCCGGCCATGAGCTGGAAATGGGCTTCGCTGCGGAAACCATGGAAAAGGTCAGCCCCGATCACCTTTTTGCTATCCGTCATCTCGAGCCCGAGCGCATGGAGCAGCTGGTGAAGGAGAAGCCGGATGAAGTGGTCCGCATCACGTTGCGTAGCTTCGGTCCCACTGCCGCGCCACAGGTGCAGAAACTGTTGGTGCCGGAAATCGTGGAAGAGAAGAAGTGGAAAACCTTCTGGGCCAATGCTCGGAAAGAGCTGAAAAAAGATCCTCTGGTGGTGCTGCCCAGCAAACGCTCTGAGCCTATTGAGCTCATGCAGAGTGAAAAAAGCTATGATGGCGGCTGGTTTGAGGGACTGAAAAGCAATCTGAGCATGGAAGACATTCTCGCTCAGGTCGAAGAATATCTGGAAGCCAATCCCGAAGCTAAACCGGAAGGGGAGGAAGTCGGCATTCTGGTGGATCGTCTGAAATTTGTGCGCATCGGCGCCGAGGGCAAACACTACGATTACCTCGTCCGGATTTGGTTGATCACCCGCAAAGTGGGCATTCAGCCCGAAGATGTGGGCCTTGAGCCTTTCCTGAACGAAGTGAAAGAGCCTGCGGGTCTGCTTAAAGTGGTGGAAGCGCTCAATGCCAACCTCACCAAAGCCTTTTTTGCCGCGTTGGCCGATACCGATGCGGAAGCCGCCTGCGAAGCGCTGCTCAAAGTGCTTCCGGAACTGGAATACTCCGCGCTCAGCGAAGCAATTTCCCTACTGTTCGGTCAGGAACAGGAAGAAAAAGTGGCTTCCTCTCTGCGTCAGGTCTGGAACCAGTGGACTGCGGAAGTGGATGTGATGTTCTGGCTTTCTCAGAACTCTCAGAAGATCCGCGAATGGAACTACGGCAACACGCCGGATTTGGTGGCCCGTCTGCTCAAAGTGCTGAACCGCGATTATGCCGGAAACCGTCTGCGTGTGCAGAACCAGCTGCGTGACCTCTTCCGTCAGCCAGCCTGGCTGAAAACGGTGCTCGACGCTATGGATGATCGCCAGCGCCGCGCCTTCACTCAGGGCGTGAAAGACAGCACCGCCTGGGAACAGCTGGAGAAGAACTCCGTGCTGGGTCAGATCGTGAAAATCGACCGCAGCCTGGGCGATATTGTTTCTGGGAAATCGGACGATGCCGACACTCCGGCTCCGAAGCCCCGGGTCACCTCCGAGCGCAGTTATGTGGCCCGTCAGGCCGCTCTTAAGAAGCTCATCGAGAAAGATATTCCCGAGAATACCGAAGAAATCGCCCGTGCCCGCGAGTACGGCGACCTTCGCGAGAACTTCGAGTACAAAGCCGCCAAAGACACGCAGCGTCTGTTGCATGCCCGTCGTGGCGAGTACGAGTCGGATCTGCGCGTGATCAAACCCAGCGATTTCACCGAATTCCCCACCGACAAAGCCGGCATCGGCACCACTGTAGGGGTTCGTCTGCCGGATGGCAGTGAAGCCACCTACCACATTCTGGGTGAATGGGACAGCGATGTCAGTTTGAACATCCTGCCCAGCGAATCCGGTTTGGCTCAGGCCCTGGAAGGCTTCGGCCCCGGGGATACCCCGAGCATTCCTTCTGAGCATGGTGAGGTCAAAGCAGAAATTCTGAGTGTAACTCCTCTGGCCGATGAGGCCCGGAGCTGGCTGGCTCAAGGGCTTTCCTGATCCCATGAAAGCCCTGCTTCGGGACTTGCCACCGTTATCGGACCGTACCGCATGGGTCCGTCTCTTTGTCACTCCCGAAGCCCCGCCGCTCATCCAGTTCATTAAATATGGACTGGCCGGAGTGTGCGCCATGGCCAGCAATGTGCTGGCCTTCTTTTTGGCAGAGGCCCTGTTTTTTCCCATCGAACTACAGGGCGGCCAGACCATTTCCTTTCCTTCCTCGCCCGGAGAGGTGGCCAGCTGGTTTCAGGAAATGGGGCAGGACCCCAATGTCCTGAACTACACCCGCTGCAATGTGGTGGCCTTCGTTCTAGGCAATATTGTGGCCTACTGGATGAACTTTAAGTGGGTCTTTCAAGCGGGCCGGCATAGCCGGGCGGTGGAGATCAGTTTGTTTTTGCTGGTGTCGTTCATTTCGTTTGTCATCGGCACCTTTTTGGCCGGTGTGTTGGTCGGCAGTTATGGGATCAATGAGTACCTCGCGAAAATCGGGGACATTCTTGCCGCCATTATGATTAATTACGTGGCCCGTAAGTTTTGGGTGTTTAAGGGATGAAGGTTTTTCCTTGCGGCTTTCGGATGGCTTTGCCGGCGATGTTCCTGTTGCTGTGCGGGCTCTGGAGTGGGTGCCGCAGCGGTTCTTCTGAAGAGGAGCGGGATCCGAACCAACCCCCTCCGCTGGTCGCGGATGCTCTGGAACCGGAGGATGTTCTCAACTTACCGGATCGAAACGGTCTGATCAGTAGCTTTGAACATTTGGCCGGATGGCAATTGGAGAGTACGCAGGGGCGCAGCTTGTTGATTAAAAATGAAGGCGCAGCAATCTGGGGGCGCTCTGCAGCCGAACTGATGCATGTGGAAGCGACGGGGGGATCGCAACGTGTGCGTCTGGTGCCCGGGGACCCTCTGGTGCTTCAGTCCAGGGTGAACGTCATCAATCTCTGGGCCTACGTCTATCCTGAGGTTCAGCCCGGGGAGGAGATCCGCTTGCGCTGGCGGGACCGGGAAGGGGCTTTGTTCGATATACGGCTCCCTGTGGATGCATCGATCTCCGGATGGCAGATGTTGCATACACGTATTGAGGACCGGAATCCTTTGTTTCCCTTGCATTTGGACAGCATTCTCTGGGAGTACCCGGAGCCGGCCGGGGAACGCCGCCTCCTGCTGGATGGTTTGTTTGCGTATTGGGAAAGCCTCGGGCGCATTAATCAACCGGTGTTTTATGAACGCCCTCCGGGCTATGAGCCTGCGTATGCACCGCCACGTGAAAATGCGGTACGATTGGATTTTCCGACCTCGAATCCTGCCTTTTTGCCACGACAGCGCGAAGAGAAAAGTTTGCTCAAAGCCGAGCGGATTGATGCGGACGAAGCACGCCTCTGTTATGAGAGCGAGGATCTTCGTCTGGAATATCGATTGCTGGCCCGTCCAGGTGCACCGGAGCTCACCTTGTTAGTGAACGGCCGCCGCTGGCCGGGCTTATGGCGCGGCTTACGGGTTCGTTCTGAAAACGGAGACCCGGAGTTACGCTTCTTGCGCGTGCAGGAGAATGAAGTGATTTTCCAATACAGCGAAGGTCTTCGTTTCGCCTTCCGTCTGCAAGGACAGGTACTTCAGATGGATGTAGAATCCCTCGGACAGTCGTTGTTGGGGATGGATCTCGGAAATCTGGGGGTTTCGGAACCTTTAAAAGGACAGCGTTTGGAGATTCCCTTTCTCCGTCTGGATCAGGGGAAAGCCTGGCCTTTGCTTTTGGTCGAAGAGGGAAACCGTTCTTATGCCGTATCGCTGATTCCGGACTGGTGGGCTTCCTTGGCTTCGGCCTGGGTGCCAGGGGAGACGGATGGAAGTGGCCGGATTCCGCTGGGGTCCTTTGAACAGCGGAGCCGCTGGCGTGGAAACCGGAATATGTTTCGCGAACGGCTCTACCTCTCGGTATCGACTGAATTGGAACATGTGTTGCCCCGTCCGGCTCATCCGCAGTCGATGTACCGAAGGGATTTAGCGCCGGAAAGTCTTTCTCCAAAAGTCCTGGATGAGCAGGAGCCCTTTCACCCGCTGCGGGTGTTACCGCGGGATCCGGACTGGTCAGACACCTACCTGGCCCGAGAAGAGGATGGGAGCTGGCAACGACACCCTGCTGGAGGCTACCTTTTGAAAACCGCTCTCTTACCTGAGCGCATGTCCTCTGGTCTGGAAGCGCATTTGGATCGTCAGGAAAAACATCTGTTTCTCAGTTTGGGGGACACCGTGCAGCAAGGCCCCTGGGCCTTTATGGATATGGATACCCGGGTGACGGGAGCCGCATTGTTCACGCAAACCTGGGCGGAGTGGGTTGCGATGTTGCAGCAGCTGGCCGCGGAAAGTGGTAAACCCTTGCTGGCTCCGGGTGGCAATGAGTGGTTGATGAGCGGATTTGTAGATGGATTTACACCCGGACCGGATCAGGAGCTTCTGCCACTCTTACCTCACATGGCTTGGTGGAACATCCATCCGGTATCTGCGCTCTACGGGTTGAAAGATCATGAGGATGGATTGGAGGGGGAGGAGCTGGATCGCTGGCTGGCCCTGCACGTGGCCTATGGAAGCAGTTCCCTTCGTCCTCCGGCGAATGGGGGCATGGCCGAGCGTTGGCGGGTGTGGCGGGTGATGAGTATGCTGCAGCGTCTGCTGCGACATCGTCGCTGTGAGCGGATTGCCTACTGGAATGGGGATGCGTTTATTGGTGTCGCGGAGGCTTCGTTAAAACAGCCCGAAGCCTTGAATCGCCTGTATCTGCGACTGTCTGACGGGGTGGAAATTTGGGTAAATGGGGCTTCTAACGAAGGCTGGCCCTTGCGGGTTGCCGGACAGCAGTTTATTTTGGGCCCCTACAGCTTTGTCCTGCGCCATAATGATGGCTACCTTTACAACGGGAAGAACGAAGCCGGTGACCGGGTGAGTCTGGCACGGGATGGGAAGCGGCATTGGATTCATTCACCCAGTCGCCCTCTGCGTTATGCCGGGATGGAGGTACAGGGTCTGCTGGAGGTGGATGAGGCCGAAGGAGAGAGGCCAGCGGAATTACGTGCACCCAAAGGGGCCTGGGATGTCTGGGTGTCTGCCCGGGCGATGGGCTTTCTTCCAGGAGAGTCCCTGCAGGCGAAAAGCCTGGATGGGGCGAAGCTTCCCGGTTTGGAACTGAGCCAAGAGGATGAGGGCTGGCGACTGCGTGGAGCCGCTCTGCCCAGTCGCATTTTGGTGAGTCGAATCCCTGTAGAGGACTAAGCTGTTTTCCGCATAAGATCCTCCGTATTTTCGGTTGACAGGTCGGCAATGTTCAGGATATGTTCGCCGACCTAATCCAAGGTACGGCGTGGTGGCAGAGTGGTCTAATGCGCGGGATTGCAAATCCTGTTACCGTCGGTTCGAATCCGACCCACGCCTCCAATTCTTCTTCTCGTTAGCCCTTTTGAAAGGCAAAGACATGCAGGTTCCGGAGCAGTTTCGTTATACGGAAAGTCACGAGTGGTGTCAGGTGAATGGAAACACCGTGCGGGTCGGGATTACCGAATTCGCTCAGAGTCAATTGGCAGATTTGACCTTCGTCGATCTCCCCGAATCGGGTGCCAGTTTCGAAGCCGGCGATGAAGCCGCGGTACTGGAATCGGTTAAAGCGGCTGCGGATGTATATGCACCGGTCGCGGGCAAGGTAACCGCTCTCAACGAAGCTCTGGAAGATTCCCCTGAGTTAATTAACTCGGATCCCTTTGGGGAAGGCTGGCTGTTTGAGCTGGAGATGGCAGACGCATCTGAATTGGACAAGCTCCTGGATGCCGCTGCTTACACCGCACACATGCCTCAGGACTAAGCAGGCGCCTTCGATGAAGGCACGTTTCTGCAGGATACCCGGCCTGATCGCCTATGATCAGGCCTTTTCTGTGCAACAACAGCTTCATGCTGCCCGGGTTGCGGATGAGATTCCGGATACGCTCCTCCTGTTACAGCATCCCCCGGTGATCACCTTAGGCCGCCGCGGCCGACGAGAGCATCTTTTGGTGGAAGCAAGCCGTCTTGAAGCAGGAGGCATTCAGGTTGTCCAGGCCAGTCGGGGAGGGGATGTGACCTATCATGGCCCGGGGCAGTGGGTGTTGTATCCCATTCTCAAGTTGAGCCGCAATGAACTGGGGACCCACGGGTATTTGCATGCCTTGGAGGAAATCGCCATTCGCTGTGCCGCGGATGCAGGTTTCGACGCGTTCCGCAGGGAAGGCAAAGCGGGGGCCTGGTGTGAGCAGGGAAAATTTGCGGCCATTGGCTTTCAGTTCAAGCGCTGGGTCAGTTTGCACGGGATGAGTCTGAATGTGCACCCTAACTTATCGCACTTCGATTTCATCAACGGGTGTGGTTTAGTGGGGGAAGCGGTATGTTCTTTCCGTTCCGTGCTGGAGGAAGCGTGTCCGGAGATGGAAGAGGTGGCCCAGGCGCTGCAAGGGCATTGTGAGCAGGTACTCGCCCGGGAACTGGAATTGATGTCTCCGAAACAACTGCCCGGACTCTAAGGGATTCGAGGCGAGCGGCTGATCTCGCTCTGCTTATCTGACCAAAGGAACCGCCTCCTTCGCTTCGTTGCGCCAGGCCGAGCATAGGCTGCTGGCCGTCGCAAATCCGCTTGCAATCTGCTCCACAACACAGTGTAGTACGTACATGTGTTTATGTCTGATTACGATATTGCTCTGTGTTGCCCTGCCCGGGCTCCGTGCCGGTGATGAAGCCCGTGCCCGTTTTCTGCTGGCGGATGGGGCCAGTCAGGAATGTCTGTCTCCGCAGTTTGCCGATGGCGTGTGGACGGGGACGGATCCAGCCACGCAAAAGGCCATCTCCATAAATAGTGAGAACATTCACCATATTTTTGTGGTACTTCCTGAACTGGAAAACAGCACTGAAATTCAGGGGGAGTGGGTCAAAGAGCGCAAACGCAGTGTGCATCCCTTGGGGAAGGTCCCTGACCGGTATCAACTGGAACTCTGGCTGGAGTGGTCATCCAGTCCCAACCTGATGTTGAATCCAGTTGCAGATGAACGGGGGCATCCCATCAATCGTTCGCTGACCATTATTTTTGAGCAGCCCAGGTTCTGGGTTCGGGGCGCCGGAGGGGGGCGCAATCAGCTACAGAGCTTTGATCGGGTACAAGGGACTTACACTCCCTTGCCGGGGAAGGAGGCCCATTTGCGCTTCTTCATGGATCGGAACAGTGGTGAATTTGTGATGCGCATCAATGGCGATGTGAAAGCTACGGGGAAAATCCCGGGAGGCACGGCGGAGACGGATCCGGATAAAGCCTCTGTAACCCTGGAGCCTCGTCAGCATTTTCCACAACGGATCCGGGAAGGACGGGTGCTGGGCTGGTCTGAGTTTATGGCGGCGGATGCCGATTTGAAAGCCGCCGGGGGCACGCATCAATTGTGGTTGCAGAATGGGGATGTGCTGGGCGGTACTCTGCTACAAGCCGGGGAAAAAGGGATACAGCTTCGCCTCAAAGATGGCATGGAGCTGGAGTTGCCCTGGTCGGTGATCCTCGAAGTTCGAAGCCGCAGTTCCTGAGCTTCAGCGTCGTCCTGTATCCGCTTCGAGATGCAGGAAGTGCTGAGGGGTATCGATGGCGATGCAGCGGAGCGGCGTTGGGTTTTCGTGTTGTCCGCCTTACAGATGAACGATTCCACAGAAAAGATTATCCTTTAGATCCCCTATGCAATCGAGCTGGGGGATCTCATTCGTTTGATCCGGGGGCGCATCCCCAGCTGGGATGAGGCTCCATACCTAAATCGATCTCCAAACAGCTGCCTCCCCGGATGTCTTGGTGAGCGAGGAAAGGCCCGGTCAGGTCTTCCCCGTTCAGGCGGGCCGCTTGGATATAGCGTTCTCCGGGTCCATTTCCGTTGCACTGAATGACGAAGTGTCCACCGCCGTGATAACGTTCACTGAGCTGAATGCGGATGTGGTCAAAGAAGGGGCGGGTGAGTTCGAATGTAGGTTCCCGTTCACAGCCACCGGTCACGCTGAATAATCCCATGGACATCAGTGCATTTAAGGCCCCCATCTGTCCCTGGTCTTCATCGCCACCGTACCCACTGTAAGGGCTGATGTCGCTTTTGGCTGCGGCCATGACCCGTTGCGTCCATTTCTGGGTCAGTGCCGGAGCTCCCGCGTAGGTGAACAGGTGGGCGAGGTAGGTACAGGGCTGGTTCCCGTAATCGATGTAGCCCTGTTCATGATAGCCATGGGGAGCAATAAAATCATGGGCTTCCGCCTTCAGGAAGAGGTTATCAAGTTCTTCGATAAAGGCCTGCGGGCCACCAAACAGCTCTATGAGTTTGGGGACATTGTGGGGGACATGCCAACGGTAGTGGTGGGCATTGCCTTCCTCCCAGCCATAGGCGGCCATGGGATCGAAATCCGGACTGAAGCTGCCATCCATTTCCCGGGGCCGCATAAAACGAGTTTCCGGATCCCAAAGGTTGATGAACTGTTCACTGCGTTTCAGCAGATGTTGCGCATCCTCAGCATGTCCCTGTTCCAGGGCGAGTTGAGCCAAGGCCCAGTCATGGAAGGCATATTCCAGGGTCATGGTTGCAGCGGCATGGGTGTGCATGGCCTCGGCTTCAATCCCTTGGGGGACATAGCCCCGTTCCAGATAGTATTCCACGCCCCCTCCGACACAGCTGTGGTGTTCATAGCCTGCTTTACTCATCAGGCCTCCCGGGCCGTGATTCTTAAGCATGCCTTCGTAGGCGGCGTGGATATCAAAACTGCGTACACCATACATCCAGGCTGCCACCAAAAAGGGCGTGGACGTGGGCGAGGTCATGACAAAGGTGTAATTCCCACCGGATGGCCCTCTAGGGATGAGTCCACCGTTGCGGTACATATCGACCAGGGTATTGCAGAAATTGTGTGTGATTTCGGGCCAAGCCAAAGGCCAGAGGCTGTTCAGCGTCCAAATGGAACCCCAGAAGGCATCGGAGTTATGATGCTCGTAGCTGGGCTGCCCTGATGCATCCAAGGGAATCTGACGGATCCGAGGAGCTTCTCCCGTCTGATCCATATAGGTTCCCTGGGCATCACTGACCCGGCGACGACCTTTGAGCGCATGAAACAGATCGGTGTAGAATTTGGTTGTTTGAGCCTCCGTGCCGCCATCCACTTCGATACGGCTCAGGTGTTCATTCCAGTCCTCACGGGCTTCTGCCCGTAGACGGTCCAGATCCCAATGCGTTAGCTCCCGACGGATATTTTCCCGGGCCTGTTCGACACCACAATACGAGAGGCCGATGCGGAAACGCAGGACCTCTCCTTCGCTGACCTGATAGCCCAGGGCAATGCCTGCCCCGGAAGATCCTTCAGGGGAGGGGACCTGTTCCCCGTCTTTCCAGTACTGCAGTTCCTCTGGAGGCTGCTCACAGTGCAGCACAAAATAGATTCGGCTGGCCTTGGGTCTGCGCAGCGTGGCTGCGTTTTCCACGAAGCCGGAGAATTCGGTCGCTGTATGTTGTTCGATCTGGCAATCCGACATGGGCAGCATGATCGAGGCAGGTAGATCGAGAAGAATCCAGGCCTGTCCCGCGCGGTCAAAGCGATAGCGGTGAAGCCCTACCCGGACGCTGGCGCTCAGCTCTGCATGAATGGCATAATCATCCAGATATACCGCGTGGTATCCGGGTTCAGCTGTTTCGCTGTCATGGGAAAAGCGGGATTTGTAGATGTCACTGCCTTCATGTCCCCGCATGGCTCCATGCGTGGGCATCATGGGCACTCCGCAGAGCTGCCAGGCATGGACATGACTGAACCAGTGAATATGCTCATCGTTGTAGCGGTAGCCACTACGCCAGGCATTTTCTCCCACGCGTGTATCCGGGCTCAGGTTAACCAGTCCGAAGGGGCGACTGGCGGTAGTGAGATAAAAAAAACGTCGGTTCGCGGTGTCAATGAGGGGATCCACCCAGTCCACAGGCTGTTTGGCATCGGATGGCGGGCTGGGGGAGTGAACGTGATCCTTCATGTGCATTGTTTGCACTATATAATCTAAAATGGGGGTTCAAGGATGGAGTCATGTTGCCCGGGTAAGGGAAGAAGAACCTGATTCGTGAATTGAAGGGTTGCCTGCCACCCGAGATTCTGTGAAAGAGGATGACCTTCTCACGATGCCATGAATGCACGCAAAGCTCTCTTTCATCTACCTTACTGGTTTGCAGGCCTATTGAGTGTGGGCTGTGTGCTGATGTTCCCCATCTGGCTCCTGGGCATTCCCGGGGTGGATAATGAGTATGCCAAGGCTTGGGAGAATGGGCTGATCTTGCTCGTGCTCCTCCCTCTGGTAAGCTTGCCGACCTTGCTGCTCTGTTTGATTCCTCAACTGATCAAGCCCATTCCTGAAGGGGTTCGGCGTTTTCTACATCGTTCCGGGGCCATCCTGTTGCTGTTGGCCATTCTCATCTTTATTGTGGGTATGGTTTGGGTGGTGAGGTCCTTCTCTCCATGAGTGGCAGAGGGTCTTCCTGTCAGAGGGATGCTTTCACCGGGATTGATTTGGAGAGCGTATGAGACGAGTTGACGTGGTTCCTTATTGTAATGAATGGCCCGATCGCTTTGCCGAGGAAGCGGCGGAAATACGGCAACTGCAGCTTCAGGGCTTTCGGAATCTGTATCATATCGGAAGTACCTCTGTACCTGGCTTAGCTGCAAAGCCGATTCTCGATCTTCTGATGGAGGTGGAGAGCCTGAAGGAATTGGACGAACAGGCGCATAAACTGGCTTTCATTGGCTATGAAGCTTTTGGAGAGAATGGGATAGCGGGACGGCGTTATTTTCAAAAAGGCGGGGAGGAACGCAGTCATCAAATTCATGCCTTTGCAACCGGCGACCCCGGATTAGAGCGTCACCTGGCCTTTCGGGAGTATCTGCGGGCTTATCCGGATGTCCGGGCGGCCTATGCAAGCTTAAAGAAGCAGGTCGCAGCAGAGTGTGAGCATGACATCGAACGCTACTGTGATGGAAAAAATGCCTTTATTCAACATCACGAAGCATTGGCTCTGGCCTGGTGGACGGGGGAGCTGCCTGAGGATCAAGAGAGCGAAAGCGCCTGAATTTCCCGAACCCAGTCCATGCTGCGGCGGTTGCGGTGAGCTCCGGGTTTGCGCTGTTCGGTTCCGTCCAGGTGTCCCGGTACTTGAATAAATAGAGCGGCCAACAGTTTTTCAGATGTGGGGATTCCCAGCTTGTTGAACATGCGTTCCTCTTTGAGGATTCCGCCACTGGACCAATAGGTTCCCAGTTCGCGTGCAGTTTGGAGGAGCAGGAAATTCTGTACCATGGCGGAGGCGGCTGCCAGGTGTTCCTGATTCCGTTCGTTGAGCTTTTGCTGTAGGAGCTCCCCACAATCGTCCGGAGCGCTTTCCGGAAGCCAGGTGACCAGCACCAAGGCACTGCATGCTGCGCAGAGCAGGGGCTCTTTGCTGCTCAATTCCAGCTCATGTTTGAGGTGTTTCGCCAGAGGCTGGGTGACGGAATCCTTGAGAACATGAGCGCGCCAGGGTTCAGCCAGACCTTCGATATCCCTGGGATAATGAAAGGGGGCCCAGCCGGCGGTCATGAGATCTTCATAAATCCATTCTGCGAGTCTCCGGCTTTGCGCAGCCTCCAGCGGACAGCTCTGATCCGGATCGAGGAGAATTTTTTCGGTTTTTCGTTTACGAATCAGTGAATCCAGAGAGGCATGCGTATCAGAATGGGACATGCATTCTCCCTAAAGCACAGGAGGGGCTCATCAAGTGGAAAGCGGCTTGGAAGCCGGGGGGGGCAGGATTCCTATTCTAAACAGATACGACGAATCCAGTCCTCGTAATGTTCCTGACCGGTGAACATCTCAATTTCTACGCGCAGGAACAGAAAGGGAATGTCTACTTGTTCCAAATGAGGAATGCGCACAGCATCTTTCTCGGTGGTAATGATTGCGGAGACTTTCAATTCCCGGGCCTTTTGCTGGATATCGAGGATTTCCTGCAGGCTGTAACTGTGGTGGTCGGCAAAAACGATATGATCGAGCACCCGGGCTCCATGCCGGCGTAATTCCCGTTCGAAGCCGCCTGGTACAGCAATGCCGGAGAGCGCCAGGACACGCCGTTCATGCAGGCTGGCGAGGGATTCTGTTTGGCCATCGAAGAGATTTTGTAAATGCCGTGGGCAGTGCCGACACTCGGAGATTTCTGCCGTAGGATTTAATTCACGTAGGCGGGTACGCAGCTCATGGGCACCGTCGCCATTACTCTTGGTGATAAAAATGAAGCCGGCACGTTTGAGGTTTTTGGGCGGTTCGCGAAGTAGTCCGCGAGGGAGGCAACGACCATTATCAAAAGGATTGTTGCGATCCACCAACACCATATCCAGCCGATGTTTGAGCGCGAGATGCTGAAAGCCATCATCGAGAATGATGGTGTCGCATTTGAGTTTTCGGATGGCAATCCGCCCGGACTCCACTCGGTTCTTTCCGACAATGACGGCAACCCCCGGAAGATTTTTGGCCAACATGTAGGGCTCATCCCCGCTGTAGGCAGGCTCAGCCAATAGATGTTCTCCGTCAGAAACAATAAGAGAATCTTCCACATCCACATGGCCGGAGAGCAGGTCTTTACAGCGTTGTTTTAAGCCGCGTTTGCGTTTTTTCTTTTTATAACCGCGGGAGAGAATCGCCACGCGGCGGCCGTTATCGCGCAAGGAGCGGGCAAAAAGTTCCACTACGGGGGTTTTGCCCGTGCCTCCGACAGTTACATTGCCCACGCTCAAGACTTGGCAACCCAGGGTGTGGTGTTTGAGGATTCCCTGTTTGTAGCCCCAGAGCCGAATCTGCACGATGGCCTCGAAGAGATGGGAGAGGGCACCAAGTAGATTGCGCAGGAGGGCGGCACGAAAGCCTCCACGTCGCCCCTCCACCACATCAATGAGGTAGCTTTCAAACTGTTCTCCAAGCTTAGCAGACATGTGTCTTACTCATAATCGATTGGGAGCTGGAAATCGAGTTCTTCCCGGGTCAGCGGATGTCGGAAACGGAGTCGGGTGGCGCAAAGGCATAGGCGCGGGCTTGGGTCCTCCGCTGCATAAATGGGATCTCCGGCAATCGGGTGTCCCAAGCGTTGTAGATGCACCCGTAATTGATGACTGCGTCCGGTTTCCGGGAATAGTCGCATCTCACTGTAATCCTCTCCGCGTTTCAGGCATTCAAAGCGGGTCCGGGCCACGCGGCCTTCCGGGTGTACCTGATAGACAGGGGCATCCCGACGGGACCAGTCTTTCCGGAGTGGGGCGTTGATGATCCCCAGCTCTGCGCGGAAAGATCCAAGGACTCGGGCTCGGTATTCTTTATGGATCCGGCGCTGTTCAAAGAGCCGGCCGAGGCGGCCCTGTAGGTCCTCATCCGAAGAAAAGAGCATCAACCCGGAGGTGTCCCGGTCGAGACGATGGATCAGACCGATGCGGCGATGGGGGAATTGATCCTGGAGGCGGGTCCAGATGGAATCCGCCAAGTGTGGCTTTCTCCCCGGAATACTCAACAGGCCGCTGGGCTTATACAGCACCAGCAGCCTGTCGTCATCGTAAAGAATGCGGGGGCGCTTCAAACTCCGCTAAAAGCCTGGAAGCCTCCATCTACCGGAATGACGGTCCCGGTGACGAACTTCGAGCCGGAAGAGGCCAGCCAAACCAGTACGCTCAGTAGATCTTCCGGTTCACCGAAACGACCCTGAGGGGTGTGATCAATAATGGTCTGGCCTCGGTCGGTGAGGCTGCCGTCTTCATTGGTGAGCAGAAAGCGGTTCTGTTCAGTGAGGAAAAAGCCCGGAGCAATTGCGTTCACTCGGATTGCCGGAGAATGTTCCTGAGCCATGTGTACGGACAGCCACTCGGTGAAGTTGTTTACGGCAGCTTTCGCTGCAGCATAGCCTACGACACGGGTGAGCGGTTTGAAGGCGGTCATCGAAGAGATATTGATGATGTTGCCTTCCTTCTGCTCCGCCATCAGCTCGCCGAAGACCTGGCAGGGCAGGACGGTGCCGACGAGGTTGAGTTCGGTCACAAATTTCAGAGCCCCGGCATCCAGGTCAAAGAAACTGCGTTGACCCGGCATAGCGGTGGCGTCGGGGTGATTTCCCCCGGCACCGTTCACCAGCAGGTCAATGCGGCCATATTTTTCTTTCACCAGGGCAGCACACTCCTGCAGAGACTCTTTGGATGTTACATCCCCTGCGAGGGCGGTGGCTTCCCCACCGGCATCATTAATTTCAGCGGTGAGGCTACTCAGTTTATCTGCATTACGGCTCAAGAGCACCAATTTGGCACCGCGGGCAGCGAGCTCGCGGGCCATAGCGCTGATGAGGACTCCATTGGCACCGGTGACGACGGTCACCAGGCCGGATACATCAAAGGAACTGTCGCTCATCAGGATCTGCCTTAGACGTCGTAGGTGGAAGCGGAGGTGTTGCCACCGCGGCCGGTCCAGTTGGTGTGGAAGAACTCACCGCGCTCTTTGTCGGTCCGTTCGTAGGTGTGTGCACCGAAGTAGTCACGCTGAGCCTGCAACAGGTTGGCGGGGAGGCGGGCGCTGCGGTAGCCATCGTAATAGGCGAGAGCTGCGCTGATCGCGGGCATAGGGATGCCCAGAGTGGCGGAGTTGGCCACCACACGGCGCCAGGAGGCCTGAGCGGTTTCGACGGCATTCTGGAAGAAGCTGTCGAGGAGCAGGTTGTCCAGGTCCTGATCTTTGTCGAAGGCTTTTTTGATGTCGCCAAGGAAGGCGGAACGAATGATGCAGCCTCCGCGCCACATTAGGGCGATGCCACCGTAGTTCAGGGTCCAGCCGTATTCTTCGGCGGCAGCACGCATGAGCTGATAGCCCTGAGCATAGGATACGATCTTCGAGGCGTAGAGAGCCTGCATGAGGTCGGCAACCAACGCTTTTTTGTCTCCATCAAAGGAGGATTCCGGTCCTTTAAGAATGGAGGAGGCGGCCACGCGCTCTTCTTTCAGAGCGGAGAGACAACGGGCGAACACGGCTTCACCGATGAGGGTGAGGGGCTGTCCGAGGTCCAGGGCGTTGATGGCCGTCCATTTGCCGGTACCTTTCTGGCCAGCGGCGTCGAGGATCAGATCCACGGTAGCGTTTCCGTCTTCGTCTTTGTAGGCGAGAATGTCGCGGGTGATCTCGATGAGGTAGGAGTCGAGAACTCCGCCGTTCCACTCTGCGAACACTTCGTGCATCTCTTCGTTGCTCATGCCCAGACCGCGGGACATCATGTCGTAGGTTTCGCAGATCATCTGCATATCCCCATACTCAATGCCGTTGTGGACCATTTTCACGAAGTGACCTGCGCCGCCGTCGCCAACCCAGTCGCAGCAGGGTTCGCCTTCGTCGGTGCGGGCGCAGATGCCCTGGAAGATGGGTTTCACATGTTCCCAAGCGGCCTTGGATCCGCCCGGCATGATGGAGGGGCCGGTGAGGGCGCCTTCTTCACCACCGGAAACGCCGGAACCCACGTAAAGCAGGCCTGCTTCTTCCACCTTGGCCAAACGGCGGTTGGTGTCCGGGAAATAGGTATTTCCACCGTCGATGAGGATATCACCGGGTTCGAGCAGAGGCAGCACCTGATCGATGAAGGCATCTACAGCCGGACCGGCTTTAACCATCATCATCACCTTGCGAGGTGTTTTCAGCATGCCGACGAACTCTTCAACGCTTTTGGCGCCGAGAATGTTTTTGCCAGCAGCGCGGCCTTCGATGAACGCATCCACCTTGCTGGTGGTACGGTTGGTGCAGGCTACAGTGAAGCCTTTGCTTTCCATGTTCAAAATGAGGTTCTCGCCCATGACTGCGAGGCCAACTACGCCGATATCCGCTTGTGACATTCCGGGTTCTCCAGAGGTATTAGGTTAAAGAATGTATGCGCCTTATCTGCAGGGCCTGCCACGGTCAAGGTGAACAGGTGGGAAAGGCTTCGGTTAGGGGGGCGTGAGGATACAAAAATGGAGGAAAAAGGAAATGCAGTCCTGACCGTATCCTTCCCGGATCAACTCTGCCTGCGATTAGGCTTTTGGAATTCGTTGGATCGCTGCACAGAGCTTCGTTTATTTGTTCGCTTCTTTGGCGATATAGGCCTGCATGTCTGCGTATTGTTGTTCGCTCAAGCGTTCCGGTGTGTAGTAGGGCATGTAGTCATCTTTTCGCCCCGGATCCGGATCGATCCCTTTGCGGACGACATCCAGAATTTTGCCGTTTTCAAAGCCTTGGTGAAGTCGCTGGATGTCCAACTCATACATCGGGCTGTTGCGATCTGCCTGGTGACAGCTGACACAGGACTGCTCAAATACGGCTTTTCCCCGTTGAGGATTTCCCACAAGAGGCGTCTCAGGCGGAACATATTCAGAGGCGGGAGAGGCCTTCAGGTAGCGGGCATTCAAGCTCTCCGGTCGAAGTACTTTGGATTCAAGAGGGGCGTCGAGCTTGCTCAGCGAGGCCAGTTCTTCGGGGCTGAGTAGATCTCCCAGGGTCAACTGCAAGGACCAGAGGTAAGCCATCATGGCTTCGAGTTCTGCCTCATCATAGCGCCGTCCCTGTGAACAGAATTCAGCACAAACCTGAACGGCTTCCACTAAATCCTTGGAAGCGCGTTGAACCAGGCCACCGTATTTTTTCTGATAGACGCCATTGTAAAAGTGCTCACGGTTGACGACACCGTGCATACTGCTGCCGGGGAGCAGGCTTCCCCGGGCCTGCTTGGGAAGGGCTGCGGCTAGACGCTGTTCGGGATCCGGATCGCTTAACAGCGGATCTTCCCGGGAAACCCGGTGACAGTCGATGCAGTTGAAATACACACTCTGCGCGTTCTCCAAATCTCGTCCGGAGAAAAATAAGGTCTTCCCGGCTTCCCTTTGTTTGGCAGAGGCATCTCTCCCCAGTGTGTGATTTGGCAGCTCGAGGCCCTGGGCTTCCTGTAGTTCCCACAGAGGCGTTTTCGCAAGCTCAGGCTCTGAAGGTTTGCATGCAAGCAGGAGCAGGGCGTTCGGGATGAGGAGGCATAGACCGGACAACTTCATGCGAACATGATGAGACCCGGAGGGCCTGAATGCAATGAGGAAGACGAACAGGGCCTACACTTTCCTGAAGGAGCTACATCAACGTTGGGAGCCTGCGTTTTGTTCCGATAAGGTAAACCAGGTCAGCCCGGCAAGGCTTCCCCGATGGGGGAAGATCAGACTCCCGAGATATCCGCAGATGAAGGAAACACAGAGGGCGAGAGGGGCGATAAACCAGGGGTCGATCAGGCGAACCCCTTGATGGAGTTCATAGGCTTTGATGCCCCAGCTCAATGCGGATGCGATGAGAATACCGATCCAGGCTCCCAGGCTGCTGGCCCGTTTGGTCATAAAACCCAAGGCAAAGACGGCTGCGTAGCCTCCGCCGATCAAACCGCTGACTTCTACAATGAGTTTCCACAGACTGGCATCCCGATTCTGCATGCCATTCAGGAGCAAGGCAATGCCCACTCCCAGGATTCCGGCGGCCAGAGAAATCCAACGCCCTTGTTTCACTTGGACGTCATGTTGCTTTTCGCTGGGCCTGACCCGGGCCATGTCGCGGGTAACGACTAAGGCGACCCCGTTCATGGCAGAGTCGAGTGTGGACATGGCCGCGGCAAACAGGCCGGCCATTACGATGCCTACCCCCCCGGGGGGGAGAGCTTGCAGGGTAAATTGAGGGAGGACCGAGCTGTCTGTGCTGAGGCCCGGGGTCATGACTTCCGGATGAGAAGCAAACCACCCGAACAAGGCGCTGCCCAGTAGGAAGAACAAAGCGGCGCCGGGTAAAGAAATCAGGGCAAAGGTGCAGACGGATTTCTGGGCTTCGCGCACATCCGCGGTGGCAAAGGCACGCTGCATGGTATGCTGGTCTCCGAATTTTCCGAATATCCCGGTAGTGCCCACAAAGAAAAAGACCCACAGGGTTTCCTGATCGAAGCGGAAGGACAGATCCACCATTTGCATGCGACCGGCCTCGCGGGCCAGGTCAACGGCTCCGCCCAGACCGCCGGGAACCTGTAGGTGAACTGCAATCAGGCAGGTCATGACCCCGAGGAAAATAATGCCGACCTGCAGGGAGTCGGTCCATACCACCGCTTTGATTCCGCCCAGCATGGTATAGAGAATGGCCAGGCTACCCACGCTGAGAATGCAGAAGGGCACGGTCCAGCCGGTCACCACCGCCAGGGCTTGAGCGGGAATGAGGAGGATCAAAGCCATCCGCCCTAGAATCTGCGTGAGCACAAAGGTGGCGGATCCAAGCAAACGAATGCTGAGACCAAAGCGGCGTTCCAGATATTCGTACACGGTGGAAATGGGGAGCTTCCGTAACAGGGGGACTGCGAGGATCGCCACCAGAATCCAGGCAAACATACTGGCGATGGGTTCTCCAATGGCCTGCCAGTTGCTGCTGTAGGTCCGTGCGGGAATGAGCATGTAAGAGATGGCGGAAATCCCGGTTGCGTACATGGACAAGCCGGCTAGAAACCAGGGAATGCTTCTCCCTCCGAGGAAAAAATCCTCTCCGTCCCGTTCCTGGCGGGAGGCGAGAACGCCAATTCCGATGACCAGAGCGGCATAGGCTCCAAGGACCAGCCAGTCGATCCAGCCAATATGGTTTCGCTGCGCTTCAATGCGGCCGAAATGCCATGCCGAGCTGTCTTGTAGGACGAGTTCATCCTCGCCGGCAACTGCCATGCCTTGGATAGGTTCTTCGAGACCGGCGACCTGGGTCCAGCGTGAGGTAATACGCTGCCAGAGGAAGAGCTTTCCTTCGGACAGAAGAAGAAGGTGATCCGGTTCCAATCCAAGCACCGCATCGAACTTTTCTGGAATCTGTTCTTCCCCGGCAATTAGGCTCTCCTTATCGGCGTCGAGGCGTTCGAGCTGACCCTCTTGGCTAAGCTGATAGGTTTTTCCGGCAAGTTGGCTTTGTTGTGGAAGGGGATCCGCTGGAGCGGCGGTGGCGCGTTCCCCGGAGGGCTTCCAGCTTTGCTGAGCCCAGAGGTGGAACGGAAGAAGGAACAAGAACAGGACGAGGCGATACATGCGTTATCCGCCGGCGATGGGAGGGAGCAGGAGAATTTCTTCACGGGGACCCAGCTGAGTCTCCAGTCCTTCCAGTTCTTCAATGTCCTGCTCGGACACAAACACTCGTGCAAAACTACGGAGTTGTCCCTCTTCACTGAACAAGGACTCCTTCAATTCCGGATGAGCCTCACAGAGTTCCTTCAAGGCAAGGCCAACTGTAGTGGCCTCGGTTTTAAAATCAAAAATGGGTTCAGGCATGTGACGGCGCAGGGCCGCGGGAATGATGATGTTCGGCATGATGGTTTTTGGGGGAGGGGTCAGGAGTCAGGAGTCAGGAGGAAGAAGTCAGAAGTCAGAAGTCAGGAGTCAGGAGGAAGAAGTCAGAGGTCAATGGTCAGTGGTCATTGGTGGTCAATGGTCAATGGTCATTTGTCATTGGTCAGAGGGGGGAAGTCAGGAGTCAGGAGTCAGGAGTCAGGGGGAAGAAGTCATTGGTCAATGGTCAGTGGTCATTGGTCAATGGTTTTTGGTCAGATGTGAGAAGTCAGGAGTCAGGAGTCAGGAGTCAGCTCAGCCAACGACGCAGTCGGAATGTGTGAAAAGAGACGGGGGGCTCGTATAATGTGTCAGGTAAAGCTTGCTCATGGTTGCGCAAACGACAAGCACTCCTGACTCCTGACTCCTGACTCCTGACTCCTGACTCCTGACTAATGATCATTGTTTTTTACCAATGGGAAGGCGGTGGAAACGCATGGTCATGAGATCGCAGCGCAGGAGGGTGTTGGTGAGGAGTTGTCCTACGCCGGTGAAATATTTGATGGCTTCGAAGGCGGCCATGCAGGCGATGGTTCCGGATACGGCTCCAAAGACGGGGAACTGTCTTTTCCAGCTGGGAGGCGGTTCCGGCCAAAGGTCCCGCAGACAGCCGGTGATTCCGGGTACAAAGGTTGTCAGGTAGGCTTCGCCGTCAAACATGGCGTTCTCCACCATGGGTTTGCCCTGACGCCGGGCGGCATCATTCATGGCGTAGCGTTCCGGGAAGAGGGGGGCGCAGTCGATCACCAAATCAACTTTAGCCACCAACTCCTCCGCATTGTCTTCGGATATGTTTTCTGCAATTCCTTCTACCTCAATCAGGGGATTCAGTTCCTTCAGCCGACGGCAGATGGATTCAATGCGGGGTTTGCCCAGCTGATCATGAGTCATCAACAACTGTCGGTTCAGATCACTGGGTTTGACGTCACCGCCATGCGCGACGACAATCTTGCCCACGCCGGCTGCGGCCAGTTCGTAGGCTACGACCGAGCCCACGCCTCCTCCGCGGGAAATGAGCACACGAGCGTTTTTGAGTTTCTCTTGTCCTTCCTCTCCGACCCCGTGGGTCCACATTTGCCATTCGTATCGTTGTTTCTCGAAATCAGTCAGCATCTGTTGTCTCCAAGCTGGTTATTTGGCCGTCGCGAAGCTCCAAGCGGAGGGTTGCCAGGCGTTCGGCCTCGCTGCGGCTATGGGTAATGTGAAAAAGTGTCAGATTCTCGCTGTGTTGCAATGATTTGAGCAGATGCATTACATCTTCATGGGTGTCTTCGTCCAAGGCGGAAAGCGGCTCATCCAGGCAGAGGATACTCGGGCGAACGGCCAGCGCCCGGCCCAGGGCAACCCGTTGGGACTCGCCTCCACTGAGAAAGTGCGGCCTACGCTCCAGCAGGTGTGCGATGCCAAGACGTTCAGCCAGTTCCTGTACCCGTTCTTTAATGTCTTTCGCGTTCCAACCTTGAATGCGGGGGGCGAAGCCCAACTGTTCCGCTACGCTCATGCGAGGAAAGAGAACATGGTCTTGAGGCACATAGCCAATCCGCCGGGCACCCGGGGGAAGATGAGTGACATCCTCTCCCCGTAAGAGTACGCGGCCGGAGATGGCTTTGCGCAGTCCACAGAACAGCTCGAGGAGCGTGGTCTTCCCGCAGCCGGTTTTTCCCATAAGTACGGCATACTCTCCACTGGGAATTTCCAGATTTATCTCCTCCAGTCGGAAGGCTCCCTGCTGAAGCACAATATGTTCCAGAGCCATCATCCGACTGCAGCTCCCATGCCCCCTCCGGCTCGAATGAGGATAAGGACCACCAAGGATACCAGCACCATAAGCAAAGACACAGCCAGCGCCCCGTTCAGATTACCAATAGCGAGCTCCAAATAGATCGTACTGGGTAGAACCTCGGTACGGAAACGGGTGGCGCCGGCGAACAGAAGCACGGGGCCGAATTCACCAATCGCCCGGGCCCAGGATAAGCTCCAGGCAGCGAGCATGCCCGGGGCAACTTCAGGGAGAATGACTTGAAAAAAAGCCTGTCCTCTGGAGCATCCCAAGGTCAGGGCCACTTGTTCCAGTCGCGGATCCACCCGTTCGAAAACGCTGCGCATCATGCGCACGGCAAACGCTGCGGCTACCGTCAATTGGGCCAACACAACGCTGGGGATGGCATTAGTGACCTGGACATGTTGCTCAATCACTTGGCCCATGGGGGTCATGAAAAAAAGAAGTAAGCCCAGTCCCACAACCATAGGCGGGAGAACAATAGGTACATCTAGGATGGCATCCACCACGGCTTTGCCCCGGAAATGGAAGCGGCTCATAAAGTAGCCGATGGGTACGGCGAATATCACCGAAAGAACAGCGGTCAGTGCACTCGATCCCAGGGAGAGCGCAAGGGCATATCGAATGGGTGGGGAGCTGAGAAAGCCCAGCATCTCACCGGGTCTGAATACCCCCCGAAGCGTCAGGGAAAGCAGCAGGGCTGAGATCATGAGCAGGTAAAACCCACCCAGAAGAATCAGCCCCGCAAAGAAACCTAGGTCAGATTTTGGCCGATAGACCTTCAACGTTGGGGCATCTCCGTGCCGACTTTATAGCGGAAACCGGAGGATTCATAGAGATCCTGCATAGACGGATCTACCAATTTGGCAATCAAGCGGTCCATGAGTCTGGGGTAATCGGTACCCACTGCCACGGCCACAGGTTGGCCTGCCACAGCGCGGGGGTGATCAATGTCGAGAATTTCCACTTCATCCGGCATTCCCAGTACATTGGCCCGGTAGACAATGCCAGCATCTTCCCGCCCGGTTCGCACCCGAAGCAGGACGGTATCTGCAGTGGGGGCGTCCCCATACGTAATCCGCGGAAGAATTTGATCGTAGAGACCGGCATGTCGAAAGAGTTCATGAGTTAATCCACCCAGAGCGCTGTACTCAGGATTGGAGGTCGCCACGCGGACATCTTCGCGGGTGAGATCCTGAAGGGTTGTAATCTGTTTTGGATTTCCTTTGGCTGTCACCAGAACCATGTCGGTCTCGGTCACCATCTGGTGATCTCTGAACTGTTCGAACACATCATCCATGTAGGTGGTGTCACAGGCAAAGTAGGCATCCGGTTCAGCTCCTGCCCGCATTTGACTGACGAGAATGCCGCAGCCATTGTAGACCATGTTCACTTCGACGCCTTCCCGGGCTTCAAACTCACGAATTTTTTCATCAATTGAAACCCGGTTGACGCTGCCACTGTAAAACTCAATCACGGGAGTTTCCGACCAACGATCTCCTTCTGCCGGACTGAATCCGTTCTCAGCAAAATGGGGGAGTCCTCGGTCCTGAGCCGCGAGAAAACGGGCCAAATGGAGTGCCGCCGCAGGTTTACTGGCGTTTTCCATGACGCCCAGAGTGACTTGCTGGGATTTGGCATCCAGACGAGGATCGCTTACGGCTTCAACCCCTTCAAACAGCGCCAGCATGGGGTCGAAAACTACAGCCGCATCCACGGATCCCAGCGAGACATCGAGTGCGAGTTCATTCACGGTGGGTTTGTTGACACCCCGGTCCCGAATCGCAGCCTGCATGTCTTCCCAGCGTCCCATTTGTGTGAACACCCCCTTAACCATCTTGCCCACGGCAGCGGCTTCTGGATTCCCTAAAGCCGTTTTTACATCCTCACGGAGCAAGTCTTCCAGAGAGGTGATCTGTTTGGGATTTCCTTCAGCGACGAGTATGATGGGCTTCATTTCTGCAAGTGGGATGATTTCGCGTACGATGTTTTTCTCGTGTGCTTTCTGAACAAAGCTATCGTCTCCAGCAATGTAGATGTCTCCCATTCTGGTAATGTCCAGTTTGGCCAGGAGCGTCCCTGATCCTCCGTATTCAATTTGAACACGTCGACCGGTTTCGCGTTGGTACTGATCGACTGCGGCCTGGACGGGCCCTTTGATTCCTGCGGCAGTATAGAGGACCAAGGTCCGTTCCCCGGGGCGATTGTCCGTCTTTTGTCCTTCGTTGAGTGCGGACAATAAGCCAATGGAACCCAATAAGAGGATGCCTCCCATTATCAGGATATTACGAGCTGGGTTTGCAGTGATCATGCGGGGGTCTCCAACAGTCCTTGGTTCATGGTAAAGGGGCGGGTGGCGCGGGCGGCAGCTTCGGGATCATGGGTGACCATGAACACGATTCCTCCATGTTCGGCAAACTGGGCTAATTCATCGAGGACCCGCTTGGCGCTGTCGGGGTCCAGGTTCCCGGTCGGCTCATCTGCGAGGATGTAACTGGGTTTTCCGTATAAGGCTCGGGCCAAGGCAACCCGTTGGCGTTCGCCGACACTGAGTTCGCCCGGGGTATGTTGCAAGCGATGAGCAATGCCCAGTTGCTCGGCCAGAGCTGTAGCACGTTCCTCTCCATGTTCCTCAGGCTCCACGCAATCCGAAAGTTGGATGTTATCCAGCAGGTTCAGATAGGGAATGAGGTGAAATTGCTGAAACACAAAACCAACTTCACGTCGACGTAGGGAGGCCCGTTCTTCACGGCTCAGCGCATACACATCCTGACCTTTGAGTTCGATCCGGCCTTCATCCGGGCGTTGTAAGAGGCCTGCACTCAACAGGAGCGTGGATTTTCCGCAGCCACTGGGGCCTCGGATGGAGGCAAAATCACCTGGGTTTAAGGAAAGGCTGACACCACGCAAGGCTTCAACGGGACTCTGGCCTGAAGGGGTATAGCGTTTATATACATCGACAATGTTCAGCATATCAGTCCTCGTGAAGAATGGTGGCGGGGTCCTGATTGGCGGCCCAGACCGCAGGGGGCCAGGCAGCGATCCCTTGGAGCAACGGAGCCAGCAAGGCGATGAGCGAAAGACTGAGAGGTTTCAGGCCGTCCTGCCAGCTTAAGGGACTTTCGGGAAGACCCAGCTGTGAAAAAACCAGAACGGCTACAGCCAGTCCGGGCAGCATCCCTAAGAGGCCCAATGAAGCGGCTTTTCCCAAAAAGAGTTGAAGTACTTTCGCCCGGGAAAGACCCACAGCGCGGAGGATGCCAATTTCAGATTTGCGGTCGCGGACATTTACAAAAGTCAGGGCTGCCAGCAGGCTCATGGTGCCAAGACAAATCAAGGGGATCAGGGTGCTGGCAAATCGTTCCTCGCGAAGCAGGATCTGTTGACGATTCAGGTTTTCCTGCTCCAGTCCTTTTTTACGGGCATCCGCAGCCTGATTTCGGGCTTCCGCCCGGGCAAGGGCCCGGCTGGAGAATTCGATCACCTGGGTATCCGGGAGAAGTTTCGTCAGTTCTTCGCGAACTTTGGCAATGTCGGCCCAGGCACATTTGCACTGCAGGGCAAGAATCGCGTTGATCTCTCCTTCCAGATCGAACATCGACTGTGCCTGTTCCAGCGGGATCCATAAGGTGATGTCATCTTTGTTTCCCTTTTGGGGTTTCAGTTCATGAATGGTGAACTCAGCGCCCTGAAAGGAAATCTGATCGCCCTGTTTCCAGCCTTGATTGGCGTGAAGCTCGTAGCCCAGGACGATATGTCCTTTCGGCACGGGTTGCAGCAGGGGGGATTTCGGAACGGTATCGGGGAAGGGGACTTCTCCCCGGACTCCGATGAGTAAGGCCGTACTTTTGGCTTCTTCCCAAAAGACTTTTTTCTGCAGGATCGGCAAGAGGTGCTGTACGGTGACAATACCGGCATTCGCCAGCGTGTTCACATAGTTCTCCG
The DNA here is from genome assembly GCA_002429005.1 of Verrucomicrobia bacterium UBA6056. Classification (GTDB taxonomy): domain Bacteria; phylum Verrucomicrobiota; class Kiritimatiellia; order SS1-B-03-39; family UBA6053; genus UBA6056. Next base: position 74,499 of record DIYK01000079.1, on the reverse strand, counting down.
GCATCGTCTTGGCTGCAAAATCATTCGCATAAAAGTCTGCCAGGTTTTGCTCAGCAGGAAGCACCATGACGTTAAAGCCCATGGCTTTGGTAATCTTCCGCATCTCATCTTCGAGTTTGGCAAAGACCTGTTCCACTTCCGCTTTGTTTTCTGAGAGCACCCGTTCCGTGTCTGCCCGTCGCCATTCAAGACGCATTTGTACTGTGGCAATCACTCCTACGGTCAGACTCACAGCCAGTAAACTGAGGATACTATGCAGAGAGCGGAATTTCAGCTCCCGCCAAAACAAGCGGGACAGCTTCACGCATCACCTCCGCGGGATCCTTTCAGGAAGACGGCCCCTCCACCGAGTAGAACGACAAGGCCCCCAATAAGAACCAACAGCGATGCACTTACATTATTCTCCTGAACGACGAGCGGGGGCGTTGCGTCCAGCTCTGCAGTTTCTTCGCTGGAGGCTGCTGACGGGGGCTCCTCTCCCGGGGGGGGCAATTCTGCAACGAGTTCGCTGTCCGTTTCGATTTCATAGGCGAGGGGATTAAACAATTCGGGTGGCTCTTTGGCCTCATCCACAAAACTGCGTTCCAGATCCTCCATCCAGGGTTCGACAATGAAGACATCAAAGCCAGGGTTTAATTCTTTGACCTCACAGGAACAGGAACCGCAAAGAAACACGGCCATTTCACGCATCATGTCCTTGCTGAAGGTTTCAGAGGATTCCATGGCTAAGGCCCGACCCTGACCGAAAATAGGAACCACCCAGGCGAGGTCGGGGTTGTTCCATTCCTCCTCCGAAATAATACGTTTTAAGCTTTCTACCAATACGCCTTCTTTCGGATCTTCCCGATACAAGGTCATGACCGAAAAATGAATAGGGAGCTCTTTGATGACCTCAGCTTTTTGCTCAGGGCTATAAATCTCCAACATTTTTTCGGGCAGCTCCAGGTTTTCGTTGAGCCAGACACTCTGCTCTTCGAGAAGCTGCAGGAGAGAGGAATTGTTTTCCGCATTTTTACCGGGGATAAACAGGAAGACCGTGGAATGACCACCCAGAATGCGTTTGATGAGCTCCTCCCGAACCGGGGAACTCAGCAATTGTTGCATGTTCTCCGGGCTGGTGGGGCCCTGAAAGATGACGGGCTCTTCTATGCCATAGTCTTCCGGGTACTCGAGCGCAAAATAGGGCTGTTGCTCTGATACCTGTTTTGCGATCTGATGATACGCATCCGGTATGCCCTCCGGGAGTTCATCTTCCCGAAGATCAACAGAGCTTACGCCGTAATTAGCATCAAACACCGGGGCCAGCCATTTTTCCTGAGCCTCTTCCTCCATACCTTTATGGAGCAAGGTGACATAGAAGGCATCCGGGGGCCAGCGTTCCAGAGCATAGCGGAACACGGGCACCGCACAGGCCTGAAGTTGCTGAAGGCTGAAGATAAAGAGAAGGAAGAGGGAGGGGAGTGTTTTTTTCATAAGCGGGTCTCAATAACGGGTCATCGCCGGGTCCCGTTCCAGGGCCCAGCGGTCAATACCTCCTCGAAGGCTGACAGCTTCAGTAAATCCAGCGTCGCGAAGTTCACGGACGGCTTTCAGACTGCGTCCACCATGATGGCAGTATACAATCAGGGGGCGATCTTTTGACAGCTCGGGATAATGGTTGGAGAGATCTCTCAAGGGAACATGCAGAGAAGGTTCAATGGCACAGAGCTCCCGTTCGTAGTCCTCACGTACATCCAGCCAGGGAACGCCATCCAAGGAGAGGGCCTGTTCGATATCCAGCTCTTCGTCTTCGAGCGCGATCTCACAGGCAAAGCGATAGCGGCTGGCCTCCAGTTGCTGAATGTGAGGTTGCTCCCCGCAGATTGCGCAGGCAGGGTCGCGGGAAATACGCACCCGACGGTGACGTTGGGACCAGGCATCCACGGAGAGCAGGGTGCCGAGAAGTGATTCGCCGGCTCCAGTAATCCACTTCAGAGCTTCTAAGGCCTGCAGGGAACCGACCACGCCACAAAGGGCACCCAACACGCCGGCCTCGGCACAGTTCGGAACTTCACCGGGGGCGGGCATTTCGGGAAAGAGGCATCGGTAACAAGGCCCACCATGTTTTGGCGAAAACAGACTCAGTTGCCCTTCGAACTGAAAGAGGCTGGCAGAGAGCAGGGGCACTCCGGCAAGCACACAGGCATCATTCACCAAATAGCGGGTGCCAAAGTTATCACTTCCGTCCAAGACCAGATCATAGGCGGAGACCAGCTCCAGCGCATTTTCCGTTGTGATCCCTTCTGGATGTGATTGTAGCTTCAAAGCCGGATTGCGGGCCTGCAGTTGTTCCAGAGCTGCCTCCAGTTTCGGGCGTCCTATGTCCTGATCGCGGTACAGCACCTGACGTTGGAGGTTGCTGGCTTCCACCTGGTCAAATTCAGCAAGACCCAATGTGCCCACCCCTGCAGCACAGAGATAGAGGGATGCAGGACAGCCCAAGCCTCCGGCTCCGATCAAAAGGACCCGGGCCTGGCTGAGTTTCTGCTGGCCATCCTGTCCGATACCCGGCAGGCTGTAGTGGCGTGCGTAGCGCGTAGTTGTCGTGTGGTTTGTGCTCATCTATTCCGAATCATTGTGTTGCACACGTTAAAATCATAAGTCACTTTCGGTACTTTGTAAAACGTGATATGAGTTTTTAAGTTCTTTTTTTGCGCTTAATGTTTAGGGGTGATTTTTGCTCGATTGTAAACAAAAAATGAAGAAGGGGCTATGCTCAATCTGGGCTGTGCTGCTACTTCTTTTCGTAGGCTGTGGATCCAGGGAAGCCGATCAGGCTGCTCCAGCCCTGCACCTCTTTTGCGCGGCCAGTCTGGCCGAGGTCGCTGCTGATCTGGGAGAGGTTTTCGAAGAGCAGACAGGTCATCCGGTACAGTTGAACACAGCCAGCTCCGGGGTGCTGGCTCGCCAGATCCTGGCCAGCCGGGGAGCGGATATCTTTATGAGCGCGAATGCGGAATGGATGCAGCGGGTGGCTGAAGCTGGACGCTTGGACTCTGAACCTGCACGTCGCGTCGCCTCAAATCGCCTGGTGCTGGTTGTCCGGCAGGATTCCCCCCTTCAATTTGCTACGCCCTGTGAATTGGTAGAGCGGGAGGATTTTCGTTTTTTAGCTATGGGTGATCCGGCACATGTCCCCGCCGGCATGTATGGGAAAGCATGGCTGGAATCTCAACGCTGCGGCGAGCAAAGTTTATGGGAGAGGCTGCAGGGACAGCTTTCGCCTGCGGCGGATGTACGTGCGGCGTTGACGCAATTGAAGGCGGGGCCTGATGTGATGGCATTGGTTTATGCCACAGATGCGCGGGTGAGGGGGGATGGCCTACGGATTGTGTGGGAGGTCCCGGAGGCCGATTCTCCGGATATTTCCTATTGGGCAGGGCAATTGACGGATGCAGGCTCTCCGGAAGCGGCCACGGCGTGGATGAACTTCCTGGAAACCGAGCCTGCCAGGGAAGTGTTTTCCAAGCATGGCTTTCTTGTGCCGGAGGCTGGGAAATGACTGTGATACCGATTCTGGGGAATACGATTCTCTGGGCCTTATTGGCCACGCTGTTCTCCTGCATGCTTGCGCTTCCCTTGGCCTATCTCCTCGCTCGGGGACGTTTCCCCGGTAAAGGGATCGTATCGGCTCTACTGGGGCTGCCGATGGTGATGCCTCCTACGGCGGTTGGGTTTCTGCTTCTGAGTCTGTTAGCTGAAGATTCTTCAGGGAGTCTATTGCCGGATAGCTGGCTCTTTTCCTGGAAAGCCGTTGTCTTGGCTCAATCTGTGATGGCGTTACCCTTAGTGATCCGTACGGCCCGAGTGGTCTTTGAGCAAGTGGATCCACGTTTCGAGCAGATGGCACGGACCTTAGGCTTTGGACGCTTCAAGGTGTGGACTCAGATCACGCTGCCCTTGGCGTTTAGGGGGCTGGTCGCGGCGGCTTTGCTTGGCTTTACCCGTGCTCTGGGCGAATTCGGAGCTACCGTCATGATTGCGGGAAACATCCCTGGAAAAACTCAGACCCTGGCTTCGGCGATTTACTCAGCACAGCAAGCCGGGGCAGATGAGCAGGCGACGCATCTTTTATGGGTGGCAGCCGCCTTGGGGTTTGGCTCAGTGTTGTTGACCGAACACTTGTCCCGAAGCGGAAGCGAGGAGAAGAGAGCGTGAGTGCATTCGATTTGGAAATGCGAATCCATTTACGTCAGGGGGGCTTTGCCCTGGATGTGGATTGTTCCAGTTCCTGCAAGGTTCTCGGATTATTCGGGCCCTCAGGTTCGGGGAAAACCAGTTGGCTGGAGGCCTTGGCTGGACTCCGGCATCCTCAGGCCGGACGGATTTCCTGTGGAGGTCAAACCTGGTTGGATTCTGCGGAGAAACTCAAGTTAGCTCCCGAACAACGGCATATTGGCTATGTGCCTCAGGATGCTCTGCTGTTTCCACACTGGTCTGTCCGGCAGAATATGTTGGCCGGGGCTTCAGGGGATGATCAGGAGCGCCTCCAGGAAGTGAATGAGGTACTTGAATTGGGGGAACTCATGTCTCGACGGGTACATCAGCTCTCCGGGGGACAGCGGCAACGGGTTGCTTTGGGCAGGGCCCTCTGCATGCGACCCAGCTTAATGCTTCTGGATGAACCCCTTTCTGCGTTGGATCATTCCTTGCGAAACCGGATTCTCTCTTATCTGTATCGGGTCAAAGATTATATCGACGTACCGATGTTGATTGTTTCACACAATCCTTTTGAGTTAATGACGCTCTGTGATGAAGTGATTGCGCTGGAGGAGGGGCGGATCTCTGATTGGGGTACGCCTTCAGAGCTCTTTCGCAAGGAAGCCTTTTTTGCTCAGGCAGCTGCGGAAGGCGGACTGGAGAATCTGTGGCCGGCCCGGGTTGTTTCGAGAGATGAAGAAGGGGGGGAAGTACAGTTGGGGGAAAACGGGGCAGGGGCCCGCTTGCGGGCTGTAGGTCTGGAGGCGGATGTGGGAAGCAAGGTCCGGGTG
>DIYK01000079.1:0-69413 GCA_002429005.1 Verrucomicrobia bacterium UBA6056 | reverse complement strand
GGAAGCAAGGTCCGGGTGGGAATTTCTGCACGTGAATTAATGATAGCCACTGAGGATGTAGCCCATCTTTCCGCTCGGAACCGAATTCCAGCGGAGCTGCTGGAGATACAGGGAAGCGGACGCGAGCGGCTGCTTCACGTGAAACTGCAACCGGGTTTGGAGGCCTCGGTGGAACTGACCCGGCAGGCTGTGGTGGACTTGGAATTGAGTCCAGGCCGGAAGGTATTTTTGATCTGTAAAAGCACTGCATTGACCCTCTGGTCCTGAACATTCCCCCGAGAGACCCATGATGAACCGATTTTTCTGCCTGCTCTATCTGTTGTTGCCCCTCTATGCCCAGGAGGATCTGATCAGTACCATGGTGCCCGCGAGAAATGGGAAAGAGCAAAGCTTGCGTATGTGGATTCCTCCAGAAACCGAAGTCGTGCGCGGCGCGATCATTCAGGGGCGTTGGAATGGCTTGGTCAACAGAGGTCAGTATCGGCAATTGGCACGGATGTGGGATTTTGCGCTAATTGGTGGGATGATGGAGCATGGGGATGCCTACGAGACATCCATTCCTCTCGCCTTAAAGGATCTGGCCGAAAAAAGCGGTCACCCTGAAATTGAGCATGTTCCATTTATCACCATGGGCTTTTCCAATGGAGGCTGGTGGGCGGTAAATGTGGCCCGGGTCTTGCCGGAACGCACCATTGCCGTGGCGGTCTGTGCCATGCCCGGACTGAGTGGGGCTGGACATCACCCGGAGTACCGTGCGGCGATGCAACGTGTACCGGTGATGCAGGTAAATGGTGCTTCGGACGGAGCTACGCATGACTGGATGCGCAAAGAAGATCCTACCTTTCCGAAGCTTCGGAAACATGAGTTACCCTGGAGCTTAGCGCTCCAATGGAATACCAAACACAAATACGGTGCAACCAATTCACTGGCCTTCCCCTTTCTTCAGGAGGCCATACGTCTGCGTTTGCCGGAAGATGCCGATGCGCGGGAAGGGCCGCCGCAGCTGAGGCCCATTGATCCTGACGCCGTTTGGATGGGGGATAGCCGTACTTGGCGCTCCCGATATGCTGAGATTGCTCCTGCGACGGAGGATGGACTGCAGGACCCGAAACAGGTGTGGCTTCTCAATGAAAACGTGGCCTTTCATTGGCGTGCTTTTCAATCGATCCACCTGCTCCCTCAACAGGTGAGCGTTGAGGTCACGGAAGAGCAGGGGCTCCTTTTAAATCTAGATGGCGATATCCAAGGGATCGAATCGATCACTTTTTTTCATGGAGCCCAGGTTTTAGGTACAGCCGATGAAGGGACTTCTATAGAAATTCAAGACCTGGAACCCGGTGTTTACTCCATTCATGCAGAGTTGATTTTTGATAATTCTACTAAAAAGGTTACATCTCCTGCTTTGTATCTGAAGTCTAAGTAGAAATATCCTTTCTACGTTAAAAATTGTAAGGTTTCACGATCTCGTGAGACTCATCTTCACTAGTATACTATGAAGAAGTCTCATTTGATCAAATTTATCGCCCCAGTTCTCATTGGTTCTGCCTGTGTGTCCCTATGGTTTCTACGCAGCTCCACCGATGACCCTGAAACCCCGTCCAACCCGGACTCCTTTCCACGCATCAGCGCTACGGAATTTCATGTCCCGGAGCCTGAAGCTCCTTTGGAACCGCAAGAAACCCCACAGGAACCTCCCCAGGTTGAATCTGTGCTTGTTGAGCAGCTTCCTGAAGCCAAGCCGCTTCGTTTTACCCCTGAGATGCGGAAGTGGACACAGGGGATTGCTTCGGGTCAGACTGTAAAAGTCACACTTCAAGATGATGAGCGGGAGTACATCTTCCGTCCGGTGGATGTTACAGGCCCTACGTTTCGCTTTTCCAGTGGAGCGGATACAGAATTCCCTGCGGAATATCAGGTCTATGAAGGCAGGGAGCTGATTGAAGGAAACCTGGGCGAGGGCCGTGCCTCCATGGCGGTGGTGCATGATGTGGTATCTATGGCCTTGACCACGGATGCCGGCGATTTTCTGATCGAAAATCATCCGGAAAGCGGCGAATTGATGGCCATGGTTCTGGGTGAAGAGGGGGCCCTGCCGCACAACTGTAGTATTGAGGATGGGGAGTCCGTTATCCGCGCTCCGGAGGGCGATGATGGCAGCCGCGACTGGATTCCGGTGAGTATGGTTCTGGCCGATGCGGTAGCCGGTCAACCTGGCTCAGCGACAGATACCTGGGTGGATCACTCCTATTTTCGGTTGGGGCCTTTGTATGATATGTCCCTGCGCGATATGCCGGTACTCTGGGGTTCCTCGAAATCTCAGACTGGAAGTAGCAGCAACCTCAGTAGCCGTGCGGCTTCATACCTGACTTTTGCTGCCCGGGTCAAGGATAGCTACGAAAGGCAATTGGGGCTCCGCATGCAGCTGATGGAGTTGATTCTGGTGCCCAGTGATTCGGCGGAGGATGATCTCGGGGAAGACCTCACCGCCTGGAGAAACTGGATTGCCAGCAACCGCCCTCAAGCCACCTATGACTGGGGTCATGCGGCTTTATGGACCTTGGTGGACGGCAGCGGCGGCGGTGTGATTGGGCGTGCGTTTCTAGACCGTTACGGTTCCTCTTCCCTCGGCGTATCCATCCAGGAACGGAATTTTGATTGGGACGTACACAACCACGAACTGGGACATAATGTGGGTGCAAGTCATTCGAATGGCGGGGTGATGAACCCCAGCTTGCGCAACAATGATGAAGATTTCTTCCGACAAAGCGAAAACGGCGCCTACACCGCGGCCATGGACATTTACCGTCACATGGCCTTTGATTCATCTGCCCTGAATAAACTGTATGGCCCGGCTTCGTTGCGACACCCGGAAGAGGCCCCCTTTGCCCGGGCAGATGCGATTGATACGCCAGAAGATACCCCGGTGAGTTTTGATCCCCTGGAGAACGATATTCATACCGTGCCGTTCGGGCAGGAAAATCTTTTGCGTCTGGTGGAGGTGGCTTCTGTTTACCCCAGTAGTGCCGGAACGGCGGAAGTGGATGGTGCACAGATTACCTTTACACCTGCCGTTGGTTATACCGGGAATGCCTGGTTTACCTACACCATTCAGGGGAGTGTAGGCAATGAGGGGCTGGGATGGTTGCATGCAGCAGATGTGGTGGTGACCGTGGGGGGGGATGATTCGGATCCGACCTTGAATCCAAGTCTGGTGCTTCAGGATGATGTGATCCCCGCAACGTTGTTGGAACCGGTTCGCTTCAACCCTCTCCTGAACGATGAAGGCCGTGGCCGCTTATGGGCAGGTCAGGTAGACGTTGTGCGTGGGCCTACAGACACCACGCCTGAATCCTTTTCCGATCCCGCGTTTCAGATCACTAATGTGCAAATTGTTAGCGGAACCGGCAGCGTTCAGTTGGAAACGATACAGGTGGTGGACGCTTCTTCTGTCTCCACGGGCTTCACCGGCTACGTGGTATACACTCCGGGAGCCGGGGAGGGAAATCAGGTGCACCTGACCTACGATGTGGAGGATGCAGACGGGAATACGGCCACCGCGAATGTATTTATTAACCAAAGTTTCCTGCTCAGCCTGAGTGGGTCGGGACTTTCCCTGGTGGAGCCTGAAGGTAGGGTCGCTACCATTACGGTAAGCCGGCCTGGAGCGTCGGGCACTGCGATGGATGAGACGGTGAGTTTTGCGATATCCGGAGATGTGGATCTGATTGGTCCCAATGCAGATTTGGTGTTCACCGGATATAGCTCGTTTCATGCGCCCACTCAAACCGGAACGCTCGTGATTCCAGCAGGTCAGTCTTCGAAAGACCTGTTTTTCTGGGCAAAACCCGATGCGTTGGCGGAGGGATTGGAACGGGCCACTGTTATTCTGACCTCTTCTGAACGTCTGGTTACAGACCTTTCCTCTCAGATTACGGTTCAGGTGTTTGATACCACCACCCTGATTCAGGAAAGTTTTGATGGTTTTGCCTCCAGTGAAAACGCTACCTGGAATTCCTGGAGCAATCCCAGTGATGACAGCCTGGACTGGACCATTAACAGCGGGAGTACCGGTTCCTCCAACACCGGGCCCAATGGGGATAACACCAGTGGAACTGGGCAGTATTTTTACACGGAAGCCTCTGGGAGCGGCAGCAACAAAACCGCCCACCTCCTTTCACCCGTCATTGATACCCGTTCTACCCCCGGGTTACAGCTCGATTTTGCTTTTCATATGTTCGGGGGGGACATGGGAGATCTCCATTTGGATGTCTTTTCTAACGGAAGTTGGACAAACAACGTGATGCCGGTGCTCAGCGGCCAGCAAAGCAGTGACGGAGATGATTGGAAAACAAGGCAGGTGGATTTGTCGTCGTATCAAGCGTCTGATTTCCGACTTCGCTTCCGCGGGGAAACAGGACCTGATTTTGAAAGTGATATGTCCATTGATGATGTCCTGCTCACCTACACCGCTGCCCCTACAGCCATACCACTTTCTATTCGGGGCCAACCGGTTACTCAGACCCTTGATGTTCTCCAACCGGTTTATCTGGCGGTAGCGGTGGAAAGTTATCCGCAGCCAAGCTTCCAGTGGAAAAAAGACGGTGTGGAAATTCCCGGGGCAACCGAAGGATTTTATTACGTGCCCATTTCGATCCCTGCAACGGCTGGTTCCTACACTGTGGAGGTGACTCAGGGAGCTACGGTCACATCTTCTGCTGCTGTCATTACCATCAACGGGAATGCAGAAGCTCCCGTGATTACTTCTCAACCCAGCAATCAAAGTGCGGATGAAGGGGATGATAATATCCGGTTTACGGTGGTGGCAACCGGTATTCCCGAACCGACCTATCAGTGGAAACGCAATGGATCTTCTTTGAATGGCCAAACCTCAGCGACCCTGGATCTGGATAACGTAACGCCATCCAACAATGGAACCTACACCGTGGATGTGATCAACCCGGTGGCGACGGTGACCAGTGATCCGGTCACCCTGACCGTGAATGGCCGTCCCTCTGTCTCGGTCTTTCCCCGTTTATATGCCGTGGTGGGTACGCCATTGGATTTGGATGGCACCGCGAATGATGATGACAGCCTAAACATCAGCTGGACACAGCAGAGTGGTCCCGGGACAGCGGTGTTTGCCGATGACAGCGCCGTCGATACGAGTGTCAGTTTTGATCAAGCGGGTGTGTATACTCTGCGCTTGTTAGCTCAGGATGGCGTATTCAGTATTTCGGATACCGTAGAAGTTCAGGTGTATGAGGCAGGGATCACCTTGGTGGAATTGTCTCCCATTCATGACGGATATGTACGGGCCGGCGGCAATGCGGATACCGTGTATAACAACAGCGATTTGGAAGTTCGTACTCCGTCTTCGGAAGGGAGCAACACCCGGAATGCCTATCTCCGCTTTGATGTAAGTTCCATCAGTGGGACCATTATAAATGCAGACCTGCAGTTGTATCTGCGGGTATATCGAAATAATACGACGCACCGTCTGCATGCGGTGGATTCGGATAGTTGGGATGAAAGCAGTCTGACCTTTAATAATGCACCGGCCCAGGGCACAGTTCTAGACAGCTGGTCTCCCAACCGGGTGGATTACTATTGGCCCTCTGCAACTTCTCAGGTGCAGAGCGAGGTGGATGGCGACGGCGAAATCAGCCTGGGACTCTCCGTGTCCAGTGACCGACAGAATGAATATTCCAGTTCGGAAAATAATTCGACCTCTCAACGTCCCAAGCTCATTGTGGCGTATCAGGAATTCACCGATCCCTTGTTGAGTGTTTCGGTATCCGGCATGGCAAACGAACGCAGTGCGGATCCAATCACCTTCACCGTAACCCGGGAGATGTTTGAGAGCGCTGCATTCACGATGAATTTCGAGCTGGGGGGCACTGCAGTTCCAGCAGATTACACGGTTAGTGGTACCAGTTCCTTCAACCCGGTAACGGGCACGGGGAGCGTGGATTTTGCGGCCAATGAACTCAGCCGTGATGTCGTGATTACAGCCCAGAGCGATGTGCTCACCGAGGGAACCGAAAACGTTTCGTTCCAGATTACACCCGGTACGGGTTACGAAGTATCCAGCCCCAATACGGCCTCGGGTGATCTGTTGGATGAACAGACCAATTACGCTCCAACGCTATCCTTGCTTTGGCCGGTGAATGCGGAAACCGTTGCCTCTACCGTTTCTTCTTCCCACTGGGTGGAAGTCGCAGGAATGGACGATGGTTTTGCGGGTTCCAGTCTAAGCTACAGCTGGACGCAGGAAGGCGGACCGGGGACCCTGAGTTTTGACAGCGCGAACGCAGCAGGGACCCGGGTCACCGTCAATCAGGCCGGAAGCTATATCCTGCGCTGCACGGTGTCGGATGGGAGCTTTACGGAATCTATCGATGTGACCTTGAAGGCAGACGTTTCTGCGCAAATCTCCGTTCAGGATCGCGTCATCTATCTACCCTTGGACGAGAGTAACGGAAACCAGGCTTCGGACTTGGAGGTCGCAGACAACGAAAACAACAATGGTAGCTTTACCGGTGCACCTCAGTGGAGCCCCAGTGGGGGGCAACTGAACGGGGCGCTGGTGTTTGATGGTGTGGATGACCTACTGGATATCGCAGACAGTAATCAAATCAACCTGTCCGGTCCCTATGCCAAGAGATCCATCAGCCTGTGGTTCCGCGCAGCGGATTTGAATGGTCGCCAAGTGCTATTCGATGAAGGGGGAAGCTCTCGAGGCCTCAACCTTTATCTGGAAGACAGCACCTTGTACGCAGGTGGATGGAACAACAATGAAAATGGATGGAACCAAACGTATTTCTCCGTGAACGGAATTACAGCGAATACCTGGTACCATGTGGCCCTGGTCCTCGACGCAACTCCTTCTGGTACCTCGCTGGAAAACGATGTGCTTCGAGGCTATCTGAACGGACAGCTCTTTGGATCCGGTTCCGGAGCTCCGCTGAACTCCCACAGTGCGGACACTGGACTGGGTGGGATGAACAATGATTCTCGTTTTCATACAACCAGTTCCGGTGAGACGGGTGATGGACGTTTCTTTGCGGGAAGCCTGGATGAATTCCAACTCTTCAACCGGGCTTTAAGCCAGGAGGAAATTGCCAGTATCTATTCCGGGACTGCGGATAATACGGTTCCTGTGGCGGAAGCTGTTGCCAACAACAATATTGAGGCCGGTGCCAGTCTGGCCCTGGATGGAACGGCCAGCGATACGGAAACCCCCACTCCGAACAGCCTTTGGCGGCAGCTCTCCGGACCAGGCACAGCCCAATTTGTTTCTGCAAGTTCTGTGGATACCAGCGTTCAGTTTGATCAGGGTGGGGAGTATGTCCTCGCGTTGATCGTGGATGATGGTGAAATGGCAGATGCCGCGTTGCTAACAATCACGGTGACTACGGTAGATGCGAATAACAACGATGTTCCGGATAGTTGGGAGGCCATCAATGAAGATCAGGCTAACCCGGGAACCGTACTCTTGGGTGATGGAAACAATTACAATCTGCGGGATGTGTATTTCTGGGGCTTGCAGGCCGGTTCGCCGGAACCTTTGCAGGCGAACATGCCGGCATCCACACCTGCGGGGGAGTTTAGCTTTAGCTTCTTTGGCGTCAGTGGGGTGACCTATCGGGTCCAGCGTACGGATGCCCTCAGTGCCAGCACCCTATGGACAACGCTTCCCGGATATGAATCCATTCCTGGCGCGAATGCTCCCGTCCCTGTGACCGATGCGTCGCCACAGGATACGAGTATCTATCGGGTGGATGTGATTCTTCCCTGAACGAGATCCACACAACTGTATGAGGCTCTTCTCCGCTACCGTTTGAAGCGGGGAAGGGGCTTGCGCTTCGGGCGAAGGCTCTTATGAAGGCATCATTATGATGATTGCTCGATATTCTTCTCTCTGTGTAGGGTTCTTTGTGACCTGCTCTACTCTGTGGGCCTCAAGCTATGGGCTCTTTCTGACCCGTTCCGGTGATCGGCTGGATGCGAACCTGACTCGGATTCAGAACAAAGAGCCCCTGGCCTTGGAGGCCCGGGAATTTGAAGAGGAACTGCAGGTGCAGCCCGGGCACAGTCGCTTTTGGCTCACTCGGAATAAAGCTCCAAAGAAAATCGATGCCGGAAACGATTTGGTTACCTTACGATCCGGTCAGGTTCTACGGGGAAAACTTCTGGAGATGGATGCGGAACAGTTAACGCTACAGATGTACTGGGGGCAGGCTGTTGTCCTTTCCCGCAAAAACATTGCGAGTATCGAACCCGGTAAGGCGGGCATGCAGGTTCAATTGGAAGCGAAACAGTGGAAGACGAGCCAAAATGGGGGGAGACAGAATACGGAGCATAACTGGTTGGTGGAACCTTGGGGGCTGGTGAACCTGAACCCCCATCAACGCAGAGTGAACCGTACGTATAAGGGTGAGTTTCGTCATTGTATCCTAGAGGCCGAACTCAGTTTCGCATCGGACCCACAGTGGTATCTCCTCATGGTTTCAGACACCACGGAAAGCACTAACCGCCGACCGATGTCCCTGCAGTACAATGCACGTTCCAAGAATATTTCTCTTCATGGAATGGGGATTATGTCCATGCGGCAAACGGTGGAAATGCCGGAGCATTTAAAGAAAGCCAAGCAGCACCGAATTACGCTCTACTTAGATCCCGTGCGTAAAGAGAATACCTTGTATATGAATGGAGTGGTGATTCATCGCTGGGCCTCTGCAGATCCAAATCAGCTGCCGGGTTGGACAAACCCCAATGTAACCTTGGACTTCCGGGAACCCAATCCGGTCGTAGTTCAACGCTTAGGAATTCGACAGGTAGAACAGTTTTTAGCTCCGGCACAGGTGGAAGCGGAGGGCACCCGCCTTCGTTTCTTTAACGGGGATGAGCTCCCAGCTGAGGTGACCTCGCTAAAAGATGGGAAATTGAACTTGGATCTTGGGGGAAGCCCGCTGGCTCTGGATCTGACCCAGGTTGGGCAGGTTCAGTTTCAATCCGCATCGAAACGGACTCCCAACTCAAGCGCCAAGGTTTATGTGCATGGCAACTTGCCTCCCTTTCATGCGACCTCATTGAAGATGGATGAAGAGGTGCTGACTCTGTCCCTGCATGGCGTTTCCAAGCCTCTGCAGATTCCCAAAAACGTATTGGGCGCCATTGACTGGCCTTCTAAACAGGAACAAGGCGTTGCTGAAGATCAGTGGATGGTCCTGTTGGATCGGAAACAGGAGCTTTCCGGCAATTTACTTTCGATCAGTGATGAAGCTCTGAAGATTCAACCCGATTGGTCCCAAAGCCCCGTGACCGTTCCCAGCAGCCGCTTGATTTCTGCCTCTCGCAAGCTGAGTGGTAAAATGGAAAACCCTACGTCGATGGTGATGCTCCAGGATGGCAGCTTTTTTCCAGGCCAGCTGATTGGATTAGCGGATGGTCGGATTCAATTGGAAACGGAGTCCTGGGGCATTCATGATGTGGAGCCCGAACATATCCGGATGCTCAGCAGTTCGGATTCCCGGAAAGCCGCTTGGTTTCTGGGCTTGGATCAGGTGGAACTGGCTTCCCACCGCAGAGTCAGCCGGATGCGTGCCGGTAAGGATATTCATGATCCGGTTGGAAATTCATCCTCCAGCGGAGCGCGGGTGAACCAGCGGATTCCTACAAAAACGGAACGCTATGTGATGCGGGTCCGTCTGGACAAGGCCACGCAAATTACCGGGTATTTTCAACTGCAGCGCTATTCCCATAATAATAAACGTTATGGCATTTCCCTCCGTCTGACTCCTGAAGATGTCCATGTTCAGGTCGGGCGGGAGAAAAGCCGTGTGATCAAACGCCCGAAAAGTGGCATGCTCAGCGAGTTGGAAATCACCATGGATAAGAAAAAACGCCAGGTGTCCATGCGCATAGATAGCGAAGATCTCGGGGTGGTGGCGGAATGGAGGGACGGAGAGATTTTTCATGAAAGAGGGAAAACTGTGCAGATGTATATTAATGGCATGGGGGCGGTCCCTGCCTATGCGCAGGTTCTGCCCTGGAAGGATGAGGCCGAACTCCAGGCGTTTCGCACGAAAGGGGTGATTCTCGGAAGTTGGCAGGGGGATCGCTACCTGGGGGAAGACTGGTTTTCTTCGTTGTTGCCGGAAGAAGGGGCTGAAGGAAAAGCACCCCGGATTACCGCCTTGTTGAGCAAAGAGGATCCGGAACTGTCCGGGGCGGAGAGAACGGGTCCGGTCTTGTATCTTGGTCTTCGTCTGGCTCGGATTCAAAGCAGCGCGATGTCGTTGACAGAAGAGGGCATCTGGCAGGTTCAACACCCGGCCTTCCCGGAAGGCTTTCAGCTTGAGAAAGATGTGGTCTCCGAGCTGATGTGGAAATCCGGCACCCCGAATCAGATGCCAAGCCGCTGGCCTGGTCGGAATCCGAATTTTCTCCGCGCCCGCTGAGCGGACTCCCAGGTTACACCCGTGTAATGCGGACCTCGCGGGTTTCGTAATCGAAGCGGATACGAAGCCCGTCACCGGGTTTCTCAATCTTCACTCCATATGGAGCGCCCCCGGCAACGCCTCCCTGTTTGGTCAGATCGGATTGGGAGCCGCCCACGGCAATGGCAAAGTGAAACTCCCCGGCTAGAGGAAGGATAAAGCTGCGTTCGAATACGCCATTCCCTACGTGATAGAGCTGACTCCAGGGACAGGAAGCGTCCCCGGGAATGCCGCCTGCGTAGGCCTGTAGCTCTCCGAGGATGGCTACGGGCTCTGGCACTTCAATTCCCAAAGGCGTCATGGCTGTGGCAGGGGCCGGGCTTTCCGGAGCAGGGTCGCTCTCTTCCCACATGGCCAGCAAGGCTTGTTCATCCCCAAAGCCGTCCGGGCAGGCTGCGGAAGGCATATTGGCACGGTAAAAATCAATATGCAGGTCGCCTTTGTCAAAGGCGGCATTTTCCAGGAGGCGGCAGAGGGGAGGCTGGAAGAACCAGTTCGTCCCTTCATGTCGGGTCCAGCGGTGGGCATAGCGCAAAAACTCCCGGCGGGGGGTATCCTCCAGGCGGGCCAGCCAGGAAATTTCATCGTAGCCCCAGCGGCCGATTTGGGAAAGCTTAACCCGATCCTCCCACTCCGGAGCACCGGGGGGCAGGCTGTAGCCGCACCAGTTGTCTACCTCCACTAAAACCGGGCTTTCTTCACAGTCCCAACCACCAGGGTGACGACCTCCGAGCGCAGGGCCCCGTTTCAGCAGTGCCAAATGTGGAAAGTGATCAATCAGGCCACGGGCAGACATGGGGCGGCTGGTGAAATCGAAGAGCAGTTCGCCGTTGACCTTCATCCCGTGTCCATGACCGTCGAGAAGAACCCATCCACGTCGCGCATGGCTTGCCGCCAGTTTGCGTAAGATCCGGCAAAGACGCTGTGCCTGCACAAAGCCCCGGTCCGCTCCGCAAATTAAGTGCATTTGCCCGAGGTGCAGGGCTTCGTAGCCTGCCTGCAAGTAGCTGAGCCCCCGGTATACAAACCAGCGCATCGTTTCCGGCTGGGTCAGATCTGGGACATTTCCACCATCCCAGGGACCTCCAGCGACACCCTGATCCGGGCGTTGTACCTTGCCCATCATGTCGTCATAGCGGAAAGAGCGCTCCTCTACCTCTTCGCCCAACACCTCAAACACTTCAGCAGGAATCGCGATGGACTCGACAGCAGGGTAGACCGCTTCAAAGATCGCAGCTTGGAGAACCATCTCGTTGTCCACTTCATCATGAATTCGTTTTGCCCAGGCACGGGCCTTCTTGAGATGGGCGATATCATCCTCTTTGGTGATCCATACGTAAGCTGCCCGGCCGACAAAACTGGGTCGGACCTGAGCCAGCATTCGCATATCGTCCTCCACGCAAGGGGCAACGGGACCATTGGTCAGGGTTACGGCCCGGGAAAGGATGCGGTGAAGCTGTTTTTGATCGTGAAGTGTGCCAGTTGGAGAAGTCATGTGTGCTTTGCTGTGAATTCAGATTGACGTGGAACGGGTGGACTGATTCACATATTCCGCCATCCCCCCATCTGCAATGCTAACGGAGAAAAAAGCATGAATCTGACCCGTCACCCCGCCAACCCCATCGTCACCGCCGGAGAACAGGATTGGCGGAAAGTCGCCAGTTTCAATCCGGGGGTGGTGCTGGATGGAGATACCTTTTACATGCTCGAGCGTGCTTGTGCCTCGTTGAACCCGCTGAAATGCAATGTGGGCCTGTTGGCCAGCAAAGACGGGGTGAGTTTTGAGCTGGTTCAGGATACGCCGGTATTAAAACCGGAGGATTTTGATGCCCCGGGGGGGACGGTGGAGGATCCGCGGATCGTGAAGATCGACGGCGTGTTCTACATGACCTTCGTGTTTCGCCGGGTGGTCTCAGGCTGTATTCCCAATGGGGAAGGGGTTCCGGGTTACACCAATCTGCCTGGTCAGGGGCTGGATGAGGGCAATCCCTACCGCACCGGCATTGTAAAATCCGAAAACCTGCAGGACTGGGAGTTTCTGGGCTTTATTCCGACCGACAGCACCCATGACCGCGACAATGTGCTCTTCCCTGGGAAGATTGGCGGCCGTTATGCCATGCTCCGCCGCCCCAGCGATTATGTCGGTCCGGACTACGGCTGTGACAAACCCAGTATCTGGATTTCCTTCTCAGAGGATCTGAAAGAATGGAGTGACCCCGAATTGGTGGCCGAGCCTGAATACGATTGGGAGTGTCAGAAGATTGGGGCGGGTACTTGTCCGGCCTTAACCGAAAAGGGCTGGCTGATGGTGTATCATGGTGTGGATGACGATCATATCTACCGGGCCGGTCTGATGTTGTTGGACAAAGAGGATCCCCGCAAGGTCATCGGCCGTACGGAAAAGTTCATCATGGAACCGGAGACCTATTACGAAAAATTCGGCCTGATTATTCCCCGGGTGATTTTTCCCTCGGCCTTCGTGGTTAAAGAGGAAACCCTCTACGTTTATTACGGCTGCACGGATACCGCTACCTCCTTGGCTACGGCCCCCATGTCTGAAGTCTTCTCCGCATTAGGCATATGATTCGTCCAGCTTCGCTGCGTTGCACCGGGAACAGGTCAGCCTCATCATGATGATATCGACGGGATTTGAAATCTAAGCTAGGGTGACACCGAGATGAAATCGCTTACGTTCAAGTTCATTCTAATTTTCATCTCGGTACTCGGTTTCTTTGTCCCATGCGCCGTCAGCTCGGATCCGAGTGGGCAGCTGTACTTCACAAATGGAGATCGAATTCCTGCGGCGATGCATCGGGTCGCCAACCAATCCTTATCGGTGGACTCGGAACTCTCCGATCAACCGATTCAGCTTGTAGAAGGCTGGGTCTCCGAATGGAAATCCACTCAGCCTCAGCCGAAGCATCCCTTGCCTGCCGAATTGGCTCGTCTGAGCTTAGACTCCGGACAGATCCTCCTGGGCAAGCTTGTAGAACTGAATACGGAAAGGGCCATTCTGGACAGTCTGTGGGGGCAACGGTTACAGGTGGATCGAAATGTGCTTCGGGAATTTGAAATGGTTCGCACTGGGAATGGAGGCCGGTTACGCCTCAGCGAATGGCAATCATCCGGATCAGGAAAAAAATCCGATTCCAGGCTTCGAGGCTGGGAAGCTCAAGGTGGCTACTGGTATCACGCCCATCCGAAAGGCGTGTCGTTGAATCGAAGTTACCCGAAGGAATTTCATAGGTTTCGGGTCGAATGTAAACTCAGGTTTCTGGAAGAAGTCGGACAATACAGTTTAGCCCTCACGGAAACGGATCGAAAGGAATCCGGGGGATTTCGAGGACTACGCATTTCACATAACAAAGCAGGAATACAAATCTACAGCCCGGGATTCGTTCCCCAACATGGACGGGTGCAGATGCCTAAATCGGAGCAGGCCTCGCAAACCCATCACCTGGTTATCGAATTCGATCCGGAACAGCGGAAGCTGCTGTTTTTTATGAATGGCGAAGCATTAGATTATACGGCTTTTCTGATACAACAGCAGGAAGGCCCTCTCTTACGTCGACCGAATCTGAAGTTTCAACTTGGGGGAGGACAGCCGCTTCTGGTTCAGCAATTGGGACTGTTTTCCGCTAGTTCCCCGATGCTTTGGAAGAGCCCTGACTCTGCCCAGGGGATCCTGCATTTGGTGAATGGAGATCAACTGGAGGCTGAAGTCACTTCCTTTGATGGAAATGGCTTTCAGGTTAAACGTGGAGATCAGTCTTTTCCCTTTCCGAAAGAGGGCTTCCTTGCCTACCGCTTTCCTTCATCCGATTCATCTACAGCGCAGTCCAGTTTTACTGTATCCCTGCAACTGGATCATCCGATGTTGTATGCTGAGAATATTGACTTCGAAAAAGAGAACATGCTGAAACTGGATCTTCCCGGGGTACGTCCGCAGATCCAACTGGATGCCTCTCTGCTGCGCAGCATCACATGGCCAGAGGCTAAAAAGGATGCCTCGAAGGAAGGAGAATTTTTGCTGACAGGTCCATCGCAGATCCGGATTTCAGGGGAGATTGATGAACTCACTGAACAGCATCTGCGTATGCGGCCCACATGGACAGAACAAGATCTGCAGTTGGATGCATCGTCTTCGTATACGATGACTTCGAAGCGGAAAAAAGGTGGACCCATCTTAACGAAGGGCTTTGTGTTCAAGGATGGGGATATGCTGGCCGGGGAGCTACATTCGCTGCAAGACGAGAGCTTACAGATTCATGGCCCCGGCTTTGGTTCAGCCCGTATTTCTCAGAACGCCATTCGTTTGATCTATCAGTCCAAAGCCGCAAGCAGCCCCTGGTTGGTGGATCCATTTCAACTTGCACTGCCTATACATGGTAAACGGTCTGGGTCCTCGCCACGCATTTCGGTGCTGGAGGATGGGGCGTTTCGGATAGATCGTCTGCACAAGTTTGCGTGGCCGATTCCACAGCAGGCGGATGCGTACAGGGTCCGGATGAAGATTAAACCCAAGTCAGAGCTTATGATGAATGTTCAGCTGGGTTTTAAATCAGAGAGGGGAAAACGATCCGGATGTCGGGTCTCTATTTCCAGAGGAACACTTCGGGTACAGACTGCGGAGCGGAAAGCGATTACCCGGAAAGTTTCACTCCCCAAACAACGCGATCTCACCCTGGATCTTCTCATCGATAAGGCGAAGCGTCGGGTGAGAGTGGTCCTCAACAAGGAGACCCTCTTGGATAGATCCGGACTCAAGATGGAGTTTTTGGAAAAAGATGAATTCCTGAAACTATCCGGTATTCCCTCCGGCACGGAGTTCAAAGAATTGAGTTTGATTCCTGTGGGATACAGCAAAAGAACGGTGCCCGTGGAATTCTGGTCTAGGGAAGGGCTGCTTCACTATGGCGAATTCGTCGGGGACGATGAAGGAAACCCGATCATTCGGAACCAAAAATCTGAGAGGCGTATTGATTGGAATCAACAGGACTATTCCTTGATTCGGGCTGTGGATCACCTTGCTCCGGAGCCGCAGGTAGGTAGCAGGCCGGTTCAGTTGCAGCTCCAGGATAATCTGACTCAGTTGCGAGGAGAAAGGGTCAGGATATCTGAGGGTTCCCTCAGCTTGGATCACCCTGCCTTTGAGAAAGAATTGAAGATCCCTTTGGAAGAGGTGAAACGTCTCCAGACCGGGCCTAAGTGATTTTGCTGTCGTAAAAAAGGGTAAGTGTTGGTAGAATCGCGTATTCGATACTACTCGATGCCGACCTGTGCGGTATCCAATTCATGCTGGAGATAAACTCATGCGCACTAGACTTCTCACAGGTTTCAGCCTGTTATGTATCCTGATAGGGATCCCTGGATTCCTGTGGTCGGCGGAGCGAAGAGTTGAAATTTCCCTTCGGGATGCGCTGGGATCGCCTGCAAAGAAACAGATGGAGGGCGATCGGGATCTTTACATTCAATCCATTTATTCGTCGGAACAGGGTTTTGAATGGCTGATGGGACAGGCCCCGGACTTCAATCGGGCCTTTCACCGGGGGCGTGTTCTGGAAAACAAGCTGGAATCGGATGGCAGCCTTGAACTGGAAATGTGGATCCATGGGGATCCCTGGGTTCCGGGTGGCCGTGCCCGCTTTCGACTGAATCTGAAGCAAGTGTCCGATCAGGAGTGGCGTGGATCCTATAGCGGCTTATTCGAACAGATTCCCGGTCGCGGCACCAAAGCCCATCCCCTGGAGCTAAAAGGGGAGGCGGTCCTGACCTTTACCGCTCCGGCCACTCCCGATCCGGATTTTCAACCGACCTCGCTCCTGCAGCATCCTCGTATGCTGGTGGCGTATCAGGAAGTGAAGGCTCTGCGATCAAAATCGACTTCCACCGAACTGGGACGGGCTCTGCGGCAACAGATTCTGGAGTCGGAGGGCGCCTTGTCCCGGGCCATGGCGAGTCTGCTGAAGGAGGATGCGGATCTCGCGCGTTCCACCATCCCGGATGTGAGAAAGAAGTTGGCCGATGAATCTCCGGGTGCGTTTAACGGGTCGGACGGTGCCTACGCCAAACGGGTAGGGGAGATCGTGAAGATCTATGACCTGTGTTACCCGCATTGGCCGGAGGAGCTGCAACGGGAAGTCGATCGTGAACTGGCCCGGAAAGCAGAAAAGATGATCTTCCGCCCCAATACCGTGACCCGCAAAACCAACTGGTCTCCCAATTCCAACTACTCCGGTCACTTCAACGGTGCCGGCGGTATGGCGGGCATCGCCCTTCTCGGCAAACCGGGTCCCCGTCCGATCGCGCCGGTGGAACCTGCCGGCAGTCCCGTCCAAATCGTAGCTCCGAAGGATTCAGACCTTCCGAAGGATCTGCCGGTACTGCCGTTCGTTCCTGGCATCATGCCGGACGAATGGTGGGTGTTGGGACCGATCCCGACCCGGGAGTTAGAGACAATGGATGAGCTTCCAGCTGCCTTCCGAAATGGCATCCCCGGAAAAGGTCCTTCCTTGTCCGCGGCCAAGGTGAACGGAAGCACATATGCCTTTCAACAGCCGGGGGACGCCATTTTCTGGACCCATGGAGGTGAGGGGCCCCAGCACCGCAACCTGGAACTCATGCGCAGCACCAACAAGGCGTATTTCTCAAGTGTGGTGTTTGTGACCCAAATCAAGGTGGAAGAAACTGGAACCTATCAGTTCAAAGAACACACGGGGGGAGGACATTCCAGCCGCTACTGGGTCAGCGGAAATGAAGTCCGCCCCGGAGACCTGGTTCAGCTTGAGCCTGGCGTTCATCCACTCCGTGTCTCCAGCCGCTTCTTTAAAATTAATCCCTGGGGGAAATCCTGGGTGCGGCCGAATTTTAAAGACGTGACCGAGGAGCAAATCCAGGACGCACTCTACGCAAACCGCACGCTCTATGAACTTGAACGGGCGGCGTATCAGGAGGACCTTGCCTACTGGGAAGAGAACGACGGGGCTTCACCGCGGTATAAATGGATTTTCCTCTGTGGAACCCAGAAGGCTACGGAATATCATCGCTACACCTTCGGTGACGGCGGATTTCAGGTGGAGGGTGAAGTCTACACCGGGGTGGGTGCGGATCTGCCGATGCTGTTCGAAACCTGTTTTGTGAATAGTTTTGGGCATGCTTCCACCGGACGACCGGATGTTACGCATGTGGGCCCCCGCTATGTAGCTCAGACGATCTACAGTGATTCCGCTGTGGAAGCTCAACAGTCTTTTTCGCTCAGCGACGGTACCCAGCCGCTGCATCGCTGGCCCTTGGCGTTTGAGGTCATTCCAGAGGAATGGAAAGCGGCCTGTCTTTGGGCGTGGAATCTGGGTATGGGGATTCCGGAGGGGGGGCTCGGCCGCAGTGCAAGCGAATGGGGGCGGGAAGATGCTTCTTTGAAGCGAATGATGGCTAAAGGCGGGAATGCGGTGATGAATCTGTTATATTATCCGGTGGAGCTGGAAGCTCAGAATCCTGAGGGGCGAATTCCCCGCTTCTGGGAGGCGGAGAGCAAAGGCTTGTATGTGTTCCGAAACGGCTGGGATGGACCGGAGAATGATATTGTGGCGCAGACCTTTCTGAAAGCCGAAGGGGAAGGGGGCTGGCAGAATCAAGATGCGGGTTCCATCCGTTTATGGGGGCTGGGTCATGCTTGGACCGAGCGGGGCAAGGGGGTGGGGAAAACCCGGGAGCGCCATGCGGAAAGCGTTCTGTTGCTTCCAGGACTGACGCATAACCGCGGCATGCGGGCCCGTAAAGAACAGCTGCAGTCCTTTGAAGACGGCTCCGGTCTGATCCAAATGAATCTGGATGGAGTCTATGCGGGCGCAAAAGCGCACCCGAGCAAAAAAGGTCGATCTCTCAAACTGGTGGACAATCGTTTTCAACTGAAGCCGGAACACTTCGTCGAGACGGGGGTCACTGGATCCCGGACCTTTGCCGCTGACTATTCCGGGAAACAAGGGGCCGATGCCGTGTTTGTACTACGGGATCAGGTTCAGGGACATCCTCGAGCTACCTGGATGTGGCAGCTTCCCGCCTCCTTGAAGCGGGAACAGGTTGAGATTCAGGAAAACGCGTTTGTGATTCGTCAGCCAGGCGGAGTACTACGGGCCCAGTTTTATTCGAACTCGCCCATCAAGCTCCGCTGGTCGGATTTGTCCCATTCCAAAGTACCTGCCAAAGACCGTGCCAAGAAAAAAGAAGTTTACCGTTTACATGCTCTGAGTGTGGATGTGGAAGCGGGTGACACAGCAGTGGATCTCCTGGCGGTCATCACGCTGGACGCCTCAGAGACGCCGGACATTCCCGTAAGGTTTCTTCAGGATACGTGGCGGATCGACAGCGGAAGAGAGATTCAGCTCGGCCCGGAAAACGTACGCATGACGGAAGGGCCTTAGTAACATGGAGGATGGCCTTTCCTGGCCGTCATTTTTTCCGTCATACTGGAAAGCCCAACCTCCTTTTGAGCTGTCAGGCTGAAAAGTCCACGCTCCGCTGGAAGCCCCAGCGCTTACTTCAAGGATTCCAAGATCCGCTCTTTCACCTTGTAGGTGTTGTGTAGATCCAGCCAGGCGCTGAGAAGCTTGGTATCGGCGATCCAGAGATAGTCGCTGCGTTCTGCTTCCGGGACATCCTTGGCCCGCTTGACCAGCTGATCGAATGGGATCCGTCCCTGTTCCTCGTCATAGACGGGAGTGACTTCGTCAGGCCATTTGACCGTATCGTAGTCGCCGTTTTCCTTTTTACGGAACATAAACCATTTCAGACCCAGGATTTCTTCAATGGCCCGCGGATGAATAAGCAAGCCGCTGTCGCGCTCCACCTGTTTGAGTTTCATGGGAGCCCCCTCGGGAAAGGCGCCAGATTCCACCCGTAGGTTCATGGCAGAATCTACAAAGGCCGCAATATAGTCCCAGGTGCGCTGGCAGCGTGCCAGTTTCGGCACGCCGGGCATTTTCTGGGGCATGGGCTGCCGGAAGGTGGGATAGAGGTAATAATCGGGGTAGTATCCGTGATCCACGCCGAGGATGACCACCTGATGACCCAGCCAGTCGGTATGGTGGTGATAATTCAACAGCCCCGGGCGTACGGCACGGTACCAGGTACCATCCCACTCACTCAGTCCATTGATGGAACAATGAAGAATGCTCTCATCTTTGGCCGTGGACCAGTTGGCCATGGGCCAGGTCGGTACCTCACCGTGATAGGAGATCGAGGCAATCACCCGTTCAGAATTCCACCAGGCTGTGCGGAAGGGGAAACGGCCGCGGGAGGATTTGCCCAACGTGATCCAGGGAGCATGTTTAAAGTCTTCGATACCGGTGGCTTCCGCGGCAAGCTCCAATACGGTTGTGAAGGACTCCTCCGCAAAGTCCGGCGGATCTGCCCGTTCAATGGCCGCTCCACTGAAGTTGGCCAGATGAATCATGCCGATATGCTGTTTCTTAGCCACCTCACGCAGGGCCGGGTGCTCACCGATATGAACCGAATCCGTGTTGTTCGGGATCAACATCACCGCACGCAGTTGGGTCGCGCCTTCGGGAGCCCAGACCTGAATATGATGACCTTTTTTCTTCAGGTTTTTGAGAGCACGTTTGTCTTTGGCGGACCAGGTTTGAAAGAGTTCATCCGGAAGCCGGAGTTCATGGGGCCAATATGCATTCGCCTCAGGTTCCTGGGCCAACACTGGCAGGCTGCAAAGTGCGAAAAGGAGGGATAGGCGGGCGAGTCTGAGTAACATGGTTGTCTCCAAATGAGGGAATCCTACAGGGCTTTCATATACATCAACAGGGCCTTCAGGAGATTCTGCCAGAAAGGATCTGTGAAGGTGGCACAGTCTGAGCCGGACAGAGATGCAATTCTGAAACACCGAGTGACGCAAATTCAGGTAATCTGTCCCTTTTTATGTACAGATCGCCATCTGAAATCGAGGCTAAATTCGAAGAGTCCGTAGAAAAGGGAGAGGGTTTCTGGAGAACGAGGGCCCGTTTCTGCGCAGGACAGGTCCCTTTGCTTAGTCTGAGTAGGCGGTGACCGTTCCGTTGGCACTGGTCAGGATGATGCCCTGTTCATCGCCAGCCATTCCCAGAGGAGCCAGACTTTCTTCTAAGGGAAGTAGCTTGGTCTGAACTTCGCCCCCCTGTTTCTTTACATACATCCCGGCCGTTTTACCCTCCTGGTCTTTCCAATGTTTGTAAAAGAAAAGGGCACCATCCTCGTAACGAATCCTGTCTCCATTATGGTAGGTATAGCCCTGATGTTTTCGTCGTTCCGCCGGGCTGTTCCTCCATCGGAATACAACAGATTTGGCCGGCACGCGGGGTTTGCTGTTGCCGGTTCGGGGGAGAGAGGAAAAGGCACCGGTTTCAGGATCAAAGTGACCTACGGCTACGCCTCCAAACCATTTCGCACCCACCGCAGTTTCCCGGCTGGTGAGCAGCCCTTTCTTGGTGGACTGTAACAGGCGTCCGTTCATGCGGGAGAGCTGGCTCCAGCTGAGCTCCCCACTGGCCAGATCGATGGCAAACACTCTCGGAGTATTGGCCCAATGAAAGAAGAGGCCCGCGACGCCGTGGACCTGGTCGCCGACGACCGTCAGGGGGCTGTTCACCGGCCACATACTGCTGATCCGTCCATGATCCGCAATCACCCGAACCCCCGGAGCCACCCGGGTTCTCCAGGCGAGTTTTCCGGTTGCGGCTTCTAGAGCCACGACGTGTCCGGACTGCTGGCCTGCGAGAACAAGACCGCGGTACACCACCGGAGGCGAAGGAATGCGGCTGTCCCCCCGCCAGCGCCAGCGTTCCTCTCCATTTGACCGGTCCAACGCCACCACGCTACCGTTTTCCACCAGCGAAAGATACACATGCGTTTCATCGAGTACGCTCCCTGTGACGGAGGGAAAGGCCGGATGTGAAGAGGGGACGGCTGTGATGTCTGCGCGCTCCCACAGCTTCGTCAGGGAGATAGGCAGGGACCCAGTGGTTTTTGCCGTTCGTTCTGCGCTCCCGTAGGCATGCGTCCAGCCGGAAGAAGCTGCGGGATGGGCCTTCAGAATGGACTCAGCATCGACCTCTCCCTTCATGGTCGGAAAGGTGCCCACTTCATCTGCAATAGAACCCAGGGGATCTGAAAACTGTCCCAACAGCGGGTCGTTCCCATCGACCGGAACCCCCGCCCGCAGCCAGTGTCCGGCTCCGCGGCAGTCACAGGGCTGGGAGGTGATGAAGCTCAATCCGTATGCGGGAATGTACTGCTGACCACAAACGGATTTTCCGAGGGTGAAGGTTTTGGGGGAGGCGATGTGATTCCCTTTAAGGTCCGCACCTCCATGATCTTTAAACAGGATGTAGTTCGGTGTGGAAGCTGCAAGCTGACAGCCGATATTCACCGAGTCGATTTTGAAACGTTTGACCCTGGGGTCGACTTTCACCCCATCCTTGGGGCGGTAGCGGCCGACCATGTAAAAGGTGCCGTCCACTTCACTGATCATGCGGATGGGATTCAGGATGGGTTGCAGAGCTTCACTGCTCCACAGGGTGTCACCGGTTTTCGGATCCAACGTCCGAAGGCGAATCAGCGGTTTCTTTTTATTGCGTGCATTTTTATCAAATTCATGGGGGAAAATTCTGCCAAAGATCAGGAGTTCGCCCTGGCTGGTGACGGAGCGGAGATCCAGACCTGCAAGGTCTTCTATGGTTTTGGACCAACGTTCTTTACCGGTGCGAATATCCCGTCCCGTGATGATGGACCCATTGGGCTGATCCTTGACCTTCTGCATCAGAACCAGGATGTTTTCATGCACAAGCGGTCGAAGCATCGCTTCGTCCAGACTCCAGCGGGCTGAGCCCGTTTTGGTATCCAGAAGCCGGGTGCTTTCATTCCCCACCACCAGCAGGCCCGCCTCATGCGGTGTGATCCACAACGCATCGGTGACTGGGATCTGTTTCCTGTCACCGCCATCTTTCAGGCGCACGGACACCAACTCTGTTTCCGCCCGGACAAACACCCTGCCTTGATGAGCGAAGACTCCCAGTAGTTTTCCCCGCCCGCCCAGTTTACCCCGTTCCCCGATAGGGTGCCCCTTGATGTACTCGGGGTCAAACAATTGAAAATCCTGCTCCCAAATCAGACGTCCGTTGAAGGCATTGCGTGCGCGGATTTTGTGGTTTTTGCTGCGGGAGGATTCGGATTCACGGGTGATGATCATACCCCCAACTGCAAGGGTAGGGGTTTCTCCGAACATCCCACCTGCCAACCAACGCGGGGTTTGAGGAGGCCCCGAGACCTGATCCCGTGAATACCCGCTGCGTCCTGCGTCTCTCCGCATCATCGGCCAGTCGTCCAGCCCGGGCGTAGGGAGTTTGATCAACTGCAGACCCTTCCGTTCCAACAGAGGGGCCTGCTCATAGGCTTGGGGGGAAAGCCCTGCCAGCTTCAGGGAGCCGCCATCCGCCAAAAGTTTGGAGACCAACTCCGGTGGGCATGCACTGGCATCCCCCACCAGCATCTTCTCGATCAGGCGGGGAGGCCAATCCTGGAGTGACCAATCGGAGAGGAGGCCGATGGAGGCCTGCGACAGTACTCCCTGCAACCGTTCCCTTGCAGCAGCATCTTTTACCAGGATCAGGGTGGTGGGAAGATCGGCTTCTTTCAGGAGTTTCGGATCCTCTACCCCGACGGCCAGAGCAAGAGGTGACGAGAGTTGTGCCGGCATAATTGTCGCCAGACAGGGCAGAAGGAGGATGAGAATATGTTTCATAGAGCTCTCCGTTTATCGGAACGCGAGGACGGACCCGTCATTGCAGGTAACCACAACTTTGCCATCTGCGATCGCAATCCCGCCAATGGGAACCGAAGCGGGGAGATCAATCTTCTGGACTTCGTTTCCGTTTTCCAGATCGTAGACGAAGAGGTTCTTCTCAAGACTGACGAGAACCCGGTTCGCACAGACCGCCAGGGCGGTGGGGGACGACTTGGGTTTTCGGCGCGGTGCGCTGGCCCAGAGCTGTTTGGCACTGACTTCCGGTTTGTTGTTGCTGCGTGAATTGGTGAACAGGTCCGTAGGGTGCTCCCGCCATTGATGGCGGGACACCACGCTTCGGTCCGTCGTCCAGCTTCCGCTGGTCCCGGATTCTATGGAGATAATCCGGTCTTCCCTGTACGCGAAGGCCTTGCCCAGAATACCGGCAAAAATCGCCCGCTGATTCCCGCGTCCGCTGGATTCGACTCTGGAAAGCAGTCCAACCCGAACCTGCTGGGGCCATCGTGCCTCGTTCTTATGCAGATGCCCGTTATGGCCGGTACTCACAAACGGCAGATCGATCCCGCCCTGTTTCATGGTCCGGGTGCTTGGATCATAGGCAAGTGTACCCAATCCCAACCAGCCTTCCGGGGTGATGACCAGGGGGCCATTCTGTTGCTCCTGATAGGCTAGAGAATAGGCGGTGCTGGGATAGGTGCCGGATAGGGCTCGGTAGGTCTTTTTCTTCTTGGTCCGCTCGACACTGAAGCGGGGATTGATGGTGATGTCCCGATGTGGACCCTGTTTCTCAAACAGGTCCATGAGGGGTGGGGAGCCATCATAAATAGTGCGGTCTTTCAGGGCGCCGGTGTTCAGGTCCAAGGCGACAAAGTGAATGCCGCCGTCAACATGGGTGTGCATCCCACCGGAAGCATAGACGGTGTCCCCCACCACGGCGACGGATGCGAGGAAGGGGTGGGTACTTTCCACCTGACCTGAGCGAACCCGGAAGCGGCTTCCGGGTGCGGCCAGGGTTTTCCAGATCAGCTTCCCATCGGTCAGGGATACCGCCTCAATCCATCCCGCAGCGGAACCGAATACGGCCATACCCTTGGCCAGAGAGGCCGCTCCATCCAGGCGCCCCATGGCGCGATGGCGCCAGAGTTCCGTTCCATCTTTCAGGGAGATGCCTACGACTTCATGATCATGTGGCCGGGTTACCACTGCAATCTTTCCAGCGATGGTGGGAGCACCCATGGGCCCGGCCGTAATGTCATAGCGTCGAATGGCAAGATCCGGACCTGTTGAGCCCGTACCAACTTTATGGGTCCAGCTGTTGGACAGGGCGGGGGACAGAGTGGAGGTCGACCATCCACTTCGTCTGGCGTCCCGGAATCCGCTGGACCAATTATCTGGGGTGCCTGAGGAGCCGGGTTTGCCTGTTCCGCGAACGGTCATAGGACTTAGAATGCGGGGTGCCGGTTCGGAACCATACGCCGCCATGCCTCGGATGAAGGGATCACAATCACAACCGGAATCAGAGGCCACCAGCATCCCGTGTCCCGGGAAGGCTCCCAGATGACAGCGGCCGGAAATCATATGGGCCCAGTGTTTCTGATGCTGATCGCCATTTCCAGACACGGAGACACCGGAATGGAACATGAAATCGGATGAGGCGCGCGGGGCATGACACCCACCCTGCAGGGTGCTCCATCGGTCCAGCACCTTACCGCTTTCAAGATCAAATCGCCACCCATCCTGTGCTCCACGGCTGAGAAACACATGTTTGTCGAAGACAAACGCCCTCGCAAACTGATCGGTAGGCCCGAGTTCTCTATGTTTGGTTTTCCAGATCAACGAACCGTCTTTGGGGTTGAGCCTGACCAAGTACCAGTCTCGCTTTCTTATATCATAATCGAGCCACACCGAACCCGCATTCTGATGTAACATGGTCAGACGCACCCGTTCCTGGCCTGCTTCTTCCGGGTTCCAGCGCCAGCGCTCCTTTCCGCTATTCAGGTCGTATGCGATCACGTTGTTAAAGTTCTCCACATCCGCATCCATGTTTGGACCGTGAGCCCGGGAAGCCTCCAGATGACTCCCCTGGGCGACGACCAGCAGTCCCTCTGATACACAGGGAAACAGCACCGCTCCCTTATGCTGTATGTCCCAGAGTTTATTACCACTGTCCGCGTCCAACACGGCCAGATGGCCTTTCACGTTCACGATCAGCTTTCCGTTTGAAAGGTTGAAGGTCATATCTCTCGATGAGGCGTTGCGGCTGATCATGGGCAGGGGGGGAGCCTCGTCATACACCTGCAGGGTTTCACCAGTGTAGATATCCAACGCCACCGGCTTGAAGCTCTCTTCCTCTACCATCTTTGCCATCCGGTTTTTCGCTTTGTGAGGATGTTCCCGGGCCTGGATTTCAAATTGGGGAATGACCACCCGCTTTTCATCCATGACCAGCGCGTAGTTGCCAAAAACTTTAAGGTCCGGCCGCTGCCAGAGCATCAGTCCCGTGAACGCATCATATGCCGTCAGAGCCTGATTGGATTTCCATCCTAACTTTACCTTCATTTGACCGATGAGGATGCCGTGAGACATGAGGGCCGTAGAGCCTGCCTGCTCATTCCGGGCAGCTTGCCAACGAAGGCTGCGTGCCTGCTGGATTTCCTGATCGTTTACCTGACCGGAAAACCCTTCATCGCCAAGCCAGTGAGGATAATGGGCGATGCTGTCCGGCCAGGGAGCCCGGGTGCTCTGCCAAGTACCGTTCCGTTTGACAAAAGCGCTGCCGTAGGGGCGAAGAACCCGTTGGATTTCCTCCCACGAGGGGGTGGAATCGCCGAGACGATCCGCGTCAACTATGACCAGCCCTGCTGCCCGGGGAAAGAGCGGGACCTCCTTCTGGAGAAGGGGGTGTACCATGGCCCGGCCCTGATCCTGAGAACGCAAAAACTCGCGACGCGTATCGGCCGCCGTGGAATCCCCCGGAAGACTGAGCAACAGCCAGCCGGGTGCAGTTTGCAGAAGCGCCTGATCCACTTTAGCTTCCACCCCGATGGTGATCGCCAATCCTGCTTTCAGGTTCAGGGCATCCAATGCCGTTTTCAAATCCGGAGCCGCTGCAAGCCGGGCGAAAAACAGGGCACATACGAAACAAAACAACTGTCGACTCATCATTCAGAACCTCATGAACCAATGTGAAAGATCCTAGTAGTGTAGAGGACAGAGAGTTTTTTGTGAAGGTTAATTGTAAACAATCGACATTAAAATACGTTTTATCCCTTGTCTCGATTCGGCCCGTTGTCCTTGTGAAGTGGGTCTCAGGTGTGATGGCTTCAGTGCATGATCGTAGTCCGAAGCCCACATTAGGTTGGGAAAGACCGGTTACGGCCTACAGAGGATTCTCAATACAGATGACCATAGGCAGGTCCCAAAACCAGTCATTGTATTGACGTTTGGTGTACCAGGCGCTGACCTGCAGTTCGTCGCCCTGCTGCTCCCAGACCACGGTTTCCGTAATGGCCCGGGGCAGTACGCTGTTGGCATGCTGGCCGAGGAGGCGAATATGGGTGTCCGGTCCGGCGCTGACCGCTTTCAGCCTCCAGGTTAGGCGGCGGGCTTTCGCAGTGTGGAGTCCGTCCTCATCCAGATCAGGCTCGGGCAGAACCTCAAGCTCAGGCGGGTCAATGAAATAGGGCAGACTGGGCCAGTCGATTTGAGTGAGGTGGGCGTACACCCGGCTGCCATCGGGGGAGGCGGTGTAAAACACATCGCCCTCCTGAGCCACGTTATAGGGGACCACATCATAAATCGCGTCACGGTTGATGAAGAGCCAGAGGCCCACTTCCCGCATAATGTCCTCCTGCTCCGGCGGCAGACTACCATCAGCTTTGGGACCGAAATTCATGAGCAGGTTTCCACCGCCTGCCCGGGTGCGGATGAGCATTTCAATCACAGTCTGGGGAGATTTGTAGGCTTCATGCAGGGCACGGTACTGCCATTGACGGCCCATGGTGAAACAGGCTTCCCAGGGGCCCTGAAGCTGCTCGGCGTCCTCACCCATTTCGGGAAGATGCTGTTCGGGGGTGGGCAGCGCGCCCCGGGTGACCACACAGTCGGGCTGGAGCTCCCAGGCCAGTTCTTTGAGTCCTGTCGGATCCCCGTCAAAAAAGATCATATCGATGGGGCCATAGTTACTGAGCAGTTCCGTGACCTGTGCCTTGGCCAGTGCCATCAGCTCCGGATTGCCTTTGGGGAGCACCTCCAGGTCCCGTCGCCGGATGCGTTTGCCCTGTTTCCACAGCACATGGAAATCATCCGGGGAGAAATACACACCCACTGCCAATCCTTCTGCACGGCAGGCTTCACAAAGCTCCCGGGTCATATCGCGTCCGTAGGGGGTGTTGCCGATATGAAAGGGCGTTGTCTGGGTATGCCACATACAGAAGCCGTTGTGATGCTTATGGGTGAGAATGACGTAGCGGATCCCTATGCTGCGTAGAAAGCGCACCCAGCGCCGGGCATCAAACTGGTCCGGACAGAAGGTCTCCGGAAGTTCCGTGAAATAATGCTTCAGGTAATCTGCATCCGCATTGATCAGATTATGGCTGATCACCATACCCAGTTGAACATCGAGACTGATGTGAATAAAGGCCCCCAGTCCCTGTTTGGCAAACCAGCGCAGCCGATCCGACTTGTTCCGGGATCCTGTTGCTGCCAGACTGTCTTCGATATTCTGTTCTGCATGAAGGTCACGTGACATCGTTCAAATTCCTTGGGTCATTTCTGTTGATAAGCTTCGGTTCATGTAGCGTCTCAGGGCTGACCTTGCCAGTGCTTTTCTTAAAATGGGATCGAAATACTTTGTTCAGTATTGATAATCAGGTTTGTTTGATCTCACCCTTTTACTGCTCCAACGGCAATAGATTTAACCACATGTTTCTGCACCAGCAGGAAGCCGAAAATCACGGGCAGAATCATAATCGATGCGGCCGCATTGATCTGATGCCATTTACCCGGATGTCCAGCCTGGAAGTTGTACACGGCAACCGCCAGAGGTTGCATACTGGGACGGCTGATGGTGCAGAGCAGGGGAACCATAAAGTCATTCCATGCGGTGAGAAAAGCAAACATCCCCACGGTCATGACAATGGGGCGGGCCATGGGTAACGCAATGTCGAAGAAGGTCCGGAACACGCCTGCGCCATCGACGCTGGCGGCCTCGTTTACTTCTTTAGGCAGGGTAAGAAAGAAGCCTGCCATCAGCAGCGCGTTCCCAACTCCAAAAGCCACCAGCCAGGTCATCAAGCCCCAGAGACTGTCGAGGGCATTCACCGAGAGCAGCATTTTAAAAATGGGAATGACCCGGGCTTCACCCGGAAGGATGGAGGCGAAAATCATGGTGCCGAGAATCCAGAATTTTCCCGGAAACTGCATACTGGCAAAGGCGTACCCGAGCATGGAGGAACTGAGTACGGTGCCCAGTACCACCATAGTGGTTAGCAGAAGGGTGGTGAGAAAATTGAGCAGAAAATTCTCTCCTTTCAAAACTACCCAGTAATTCATGGTCTGATAACTGGCGGGGGTCAGATAACCGGCCTCCTGCAAGGCGGCCAATTCGAGTAAGGCCTCTTCCTCATTCGCGATATCATAACTGCTGGCGTATTCGCTCACGCCAATGCGACTGGTCGCGAACGTGGAACGCGTCTCGGCCTGTTTGCGATTTTCCCGATGCAAATCCCAGAGGGTGAGAATGTGTCTGGGCGCAAGCCCGCTATGGATGATGCCGCGACTGTAGGGTTGAAGTACAAAACGTCGATCCAATTCCGTACGCCCCGCTTCCATCGGCAGAACCTGTAACATACCCACATCCACTAGCTGGTTGAGATCTTGTCTTGCTCTGTTTTCATCCACTTTCGCGAGGACAGCATACTCCTGCACTCGAATCACTTGACTCTCTTGTATGGCCAGAAGTGCGTTTTCCAATTCTTCGGAGTTCTCTGCACTTTGATACTGGAATGCGGTTTGGGAAAGCCAATGAGAATGGTCTTTTTCAACTTCGAGTAGACCCAGTTGAATCATTTCCTGCAGCAGGGTGCTGGGTGGCAGGTCCGTCTCTGCTCCCAAGGATCCGGCTACCACCGCATTCACCCCATTCATGGATGCGGCCCGTTGCAGCCGGTCAATGAGTAGAAGCTTGGAGCGTAAGGTCGGAAGTTCCCGACGGAAATCCTCATCCTCCAGGTCTGCCATCCCGGGCTGCAGAGCCAGAGGCAGTGTTGCCCTGAAGTCAAAGCTGTCACTCAAGCGGTATTTTAAAGCAGGGAGAGGACTCATTCGATCTGTAGAGGATTCCGCCTCAGCCTTGAAACTGGTGCCCAGCATCCAGAGAAAGGGGTAGAGATTGACGAAACCCAGCGTGATGAGAATCAGGTGAACAAACAGTATCGGCCCTTTGTAGCGGATGCGTTTCAGGAGAGGACTTTTGTAGGCTGTGGCGCTCATGCGGTCACCTTCTTTCCGCTGCGGGGACTGCTATCGAGTTTCTGGCGCCAGCGGCGGGCGACCAGGTAGACGTTCACTGCGGTCAGAGAGATCAGGAGCAGAGAATAGATGATGCCCAGGGCAGAGGCGTAGCCCAAATCGGCATCACGGCCTTCGGGTTTCATAAAGCCCCATTTCCAGATGTAGGTGGCGACCAATTCCGAACTGTGATTGATGCCGCCCTCGGTGAGCACAAATACCAAGGAAAAGGCTTTGGAAGCGCCAATGAAGGCCTGAAAGGCAATGATAATGAGAATGGGTAACAGCTCGGGGACGGTTACATGCCAGAAGCGCTGCATGGCGTTGGCCCCATCCACCCGGGCAGCCTCATAGAGTTGAGGACTAATCGATTGCAAGCCGGCGAGCAGGAGAATGATGTTGTAGGGCAGACCATGCCAGATTCCTACGGCCATGAGCGTTTCCAATCCGGCCTTTTCCCCCAGCCAGTTGATCAGCTGACCCTGTTCATCGGTTAAGCCCAGATGGTAGGGCAGGTCCTGCCAGCCCATAGCGAGCAGGAACTGATTCAGACCGGAGTCTTCCCCTTTGAGCAGACCGATGAGAATCACACTGACAATCGCCAGCGAGGTCACCAAGGGAATAAAGAAGAGCACCCGGTAGACGGAATTCGATTTGAGTGGAAGGTTGAGCAAGCTGGCGATGAGCAATCCGAAGCCAACTTGTCCCACGGTCACAACCAGCATGTAGGAGATCGTGTTGGGAACGACTGTGAACCAGAACACACGATCAAAGCGGGGGTGATTGGGATTGAGAATGCGGGCAAAGTTATCCCAGCCCACCCATTGCATCGTTCCCAGCCCATCCCCCCGTTGCAGGGACAGGGCAATCTGATACAGCGAGGGGTAGATGGTGAAGGCAAAGAGCAGAATCATGCCAGGTAGGATAAATACATAGCCCTGCCAGTTCTGACGGGCCTGCAGGCGAGTACTCTGCCACCATTCCTGATGGTTTTTGCGATGTTTGATGCTCTGTAGAACCAGCCAAAGTAACAAAGAACCCAGCATGAGTCCGGGGATCCACAGGCTCATCCATGGAGAGTCGGTGGGGGTGAAACGCCAGAGATCCGACCGTAAATCCGTAGCCTCCTGATTGAGCAGTTTGCTCTGTAGCTGCGGCTGCGCTGCGGCTTGAGAAATGAGCTCCGAGCGAAGCTGCTGCAATCGCTGTTCGATGTCCGGGTCCTGGGCGAGGGACTGCTGGCGGGCGAAGAAACTGGCCGTGTCCTGCACGTTGAAATCCGGAAAACTCCAGCTTTCCGGACGGGTCAGTCCATTGACCATACGGCGAGCCAGTTCCTGATTGCTGGCCTGACTGTAGTTTTCCAGTTCACTGCGAATCCGCGGAAGACGTTCGGCGAGGGACAGATCGGAATCGGAGTAGAAGTACTTGTAAAACACATCGATATCTGTGGGCACTTCCACTGGTCCCTGCTGAGGCAGCGTGGGCCACATGCTGCAATGATGGTCCATGATGTCATAGACCTGAGCCTGGTAAGGGTAGGGAAACCATTCGGGATCTCCCAAATGCACGCGTGCCCGTTTTTCCGTGGGGACCGTTCCCCGTCGGGCGCTGCGTTTGAGAGCATCCTCATTGGTAGAACTGTCATGCAACCAGGCCCAGGTGGCTTCGGGAGAACGGCAGGCTGAGGTGAGAAATACCATGCTGTCATTCGCAGCCCGGGGGAGGGGATTGCCAGGGGGCAGGGAGATGCCCAATTCGTTCAGCCCCAGTAGTTCTTCCAGTTCCTCCTTTTCCTCCACGGCTGTACCGTAGGGTACGGGAATGGGAGCGGAGCCCAGATCCATGGCGGCCCAGGGAACACGTTCGGTACCAATCAAGGCCGCATGCCAGCCATCAATGACCATGGCCGCCTGTCCGGCTGCCAGGGCGGTGCGCACATCCTCATAATGACGGGATTCCATGCCCGGGAGCACCAGTCCTTCCTCCCGCATGCGAAACAGCAGCGCAAAGGCCGCCAGATTGGAGGGATGTTCATACTGGTAAAAACCGACGGGTTGATCCTGATACCGGGTTGCTGCCCGCTGTCCGGCTTCGCTGCTGGTATCGATGTGCTGCTGCACTTCTTCGGTCGAGCCCTGAAACTGAAAGCTCATGGTGCCGGCGCGTCTGGCCAGCGGTCGCAGGCTGCGCCGCAGGTCGGTACTGCGTTGCCCCTGCAATACCACTCCATAACAATAGGGCGTGGGGGAACCGCGCTGTTCCGCCACCCGGCGGCCATACTCACTGATCACCTGGGCCGTTTTATAAAATTGCAGCCAGGTTTGTGGGGGAGTGGGTTCACCGTGTTCATCCACCAGTCCGGCCTCGGGAAACATCCGTGCTGCTTCACGGAACAAGCGTTTGTTGTAGGTGATGGTATCGGGAAGGCTGACCCCGCGCAGGCCTACGGCTTTGCCGGAAAGGTTCAGTAACCTCGCCGCCTCGAGCGGATGTTTGAAGCTGCCATCCTCATTGCGGGCGAACATGGGGTCATCCGGGCTCACCTGAAAACGGTGCACCCGGGCTTTGCCTTCGGTATAGCGCTCAAAATAATCCGGCCCCTCCTGTTCCAGCAGATCATCGAAGGGCCGCAGGCCGCCGATGAGCGCGTATTTGCGCAGCTCATGCTCCTGGGCATTCATGTAGTCCGGTGGATTCCCACTGAGAAAGCTGACATAGAGAATGTCCTGCAAGCCCCCGCTTTCCCGGAAGTTGGGTTTCACCAAGACATCCGGATTGCGCTGCATAAATTCGGCGGCGGCTTTCAGTTCCTGTTCGGGTGAGCCGGAATTGGACCAGTACACCACTTTATGGGGACGTAACTGTTCCTGGCGCAGGGTGGCTTCGGTCAGGTCGGACAGCCGGCCCCAGTTAGAAAATAAGACCAGGACGCCCAGGGCAAACAGAAGGGTAGAGAGCTGCTGGCGGTTCATTCGCAGGGCTCCGAAGCGGGGTCTGAGCTCTGTTTTTGGGCATAGTTCACCTGAGCATAGAGATAATATTGTAGAGGAATCATAATGACTACTTTCGCAAAATGAGATTAAAATTACATATTTTAAAGCTCTTGGCAATGGAACTTTTTCGGAGCGATTCATCCAGCCTTTGAGTAGAGCCGGCTTCTGATGAAAGGGGATCCGCTTCGAAGCAGTTGGAACTTGTGCGCATGGGTTGTTTCAGGCTAGGTCAATGCATCTGTTTCCAACCTGATTCTGAAAGTGAGTTCTCTGTGAGTGATCCCTATGCTGATGTGACCTGGTATGATATTCGCGATTTTGGCCTCCCGGTTCTGGGCTGGCAGGAGCAGGAACGGGAACAGCCTTTTGACCGCTTTCCGCTAGCGATGAAGGATCGTATTCAAGAGGGCCTCTGGGGACTCTCCAACAAACCTGCGGGGCTCTATGTGGATTTCCGTGGCGCTCCGAAACAGTTATTTGCCCGCTGGAACCTGACTACGCCGCTGGCCAGTGACGACAAAATCAACCGCATGCCTCAGGCAGGACTCGATTTGTATGCCCGGGATGGGCGGGGAGCCTGGCACTGGGCGGGAAGCCGTTCTCCCTGGAATCCTCCTTTCTGTGATGGTTCGCTGCCCTATGGGGATTTGGATGGCGCTGAACGCGATTACCGCGTGTATCTGCCGATTTCCACCCGGGTGGATCAGGTGCTGATTGGCTCCAAAACGCCACTCAGCCCGGTGCAGCATCCGGATCAGCGCAAGCCCATTGCCTATTACGGCAGCAGCATTGTGCATGGGGCCGGGGTATCCCGGCCGGGTATGCCGCATGCCTGTCAGCTGGGCCGGATGTTGGATCGGCATCTGATGAACCTAGGTTTTGCCGGCCGGGCCTGGTGTGAGCCGGCCGTCGCCGAATTGCTGGGACAGTTGGATCCGGCCCTGTATCTGGTCGACTGTGTCCCCAACAACAGTCCGGAACAATTGCGGGAGCGTCTGCCCGGCTTTCTCCGCATTCTGCGCCAAGCCCGTCCGCATACACCGATTCTGTTGGTAGAAGACCGTCGCTTTGGCGGAGCCCGCTTCCAGCCGGCCCGCATGAGCGAATTTCAGGAAAAAAACCGGATGCAGCATCTGATTCTGGAGGAGCTGAAAGCTGAGGGACTCAGCGGATTGCACCTGGCTTCACACCCGGACTGGTATGGCGAAGACGGAGAGGGCACGATTGACGGGAGCCACCCCACGGACCTCGGAGCCTGGCGCATGGCCACGGCGCTGGAACCGAAAGTCCGGGCCTTGCTTGAGCAGGCATAAAAAAATATGACCTGTTCTAAGAAATCTTTGCCTGGGGACGTCCCATGATGTCTAGCATGCCCCCTCCCCATACCGGTTAAGGATCTTATGAAACGTCGCACCCTGTTCTTCTCTGCTCTGTTGTTGAACATAACCGCCCCTCTCATGGCCCAGCCCGGAGCCCCCGGCTTTCCAGGAGGGGGGAGCGTAGCAGGTTCCGGTGCTCCCGGTCAACTGCCTCAGGTCGAGGACATGGCTTTCCCAGGCAAGCCTCAGTATGGTCAGCGCCTCCTCGAAGCGGAAAAAGCTTACAAAGCGGCCATTGCCAAAGCACGGGCAGCCTATGTGCAGGACATCAAAAAGTTCCAGATGCGGGCCAGCATGATGCCCGCCGCCTCTCAGAAACTAGATGCGGAGGTCAAGCGCATTGAAACCCTGCCGGAAGCGGTGGTCATTCCCGAACCCAAAGTGGCGGAGTAAGGGATCATGAACAAAAAATGCCTCCTCCCCTTGCTCGTAGTTGGCGGCTTGCTGGCCGCACAGGCTTTGGCCCGTCAGGTGTTGGCGCCGCCTGTGGCCGAAGCTTTTCCAGGGAAGGGGGCGTATCAGACTTCCCTGGCTCAGGCGGAGGCGCAGTACGTTGCCTCGGTAACAGAAGCCCGCAAGG
Source organism: Verrucomicrobia bacterium UBA6056 (assembly GCA_002429005.1). Classification (GTDB taxonomy): domain Bacteria; phylum Verrucomicrobiota; class Kiritimatiellia; order SS1-B-03-39; family UBA6053; genus UBA6056. The sequence goes on along the minus strand of DIYK01000079.1, from coordinate 34,659 downwards.
CCTACGTTGAGGAGATACAAAGCTTCCAGATGCGCGCCCGCATGACCCAGGAAATGCATCAGCGCTTGGAGGCGGAAAAGGCCCGGGTATCGAATCTTCTGGATCCCGTGGTGATCCCTGAGCCCAAAGCGGCGCAGTAGTTTCTGCTCCCGGCATCATCCCCAACCCCGGGTTCCGGAGTGGGGGTGTTTGGGCTGGATAAAATGTAGATTATATATTGTTAACAATATGGGTTCGTAGTGTAGACTGTTCTTATCTTCTGATTGGATGAACGGAAAGGACCCCTTGTGAAGCTGAAGGATATTCTCCCTGTACTATGGATTCGTGTATGTTGCCTCCTGCTAATGCTGTTCGGAGCGTTTACTCCTCTTTCTGCTGAATGGCCTGCTCCTGTGGAGGGGTTTCAGGCACCTGCCGCGGGGGAACACCCCCGCTTGCTGTTCCGCAAAGAGCAGGTCCCGGCTCTTCGGGCAAAAACGAAAACACCCGAAGGCAGAACCATCCTAAATCGGTTGATGACTCTCTTGGGTGGTGGGAAGTCGATGCCGACCGTCTATAATCAGAATGCACCCGTGAATATTGGTCCTCAAGGGCCGGGATCTCTTCCTGTGGGAGCCTTTACCCTGCATCATGCCGCTGGGTTTGGCTTGTTGTACCAACTGAGCGGGGAAGAGCGCTATGCCGACCTGTCATGGCAGTGTGTGGAGAAAATTCTGGCAGGTCAGGTCGACCGGGATGAACGCTATTCCTGGAACGAACCCGGGACGGGATTCCGTCTGGGCGGTGTGCTCCAGGCCCTCGCGCTGGCCTATGATCTGAGTTACGATGCCTGGAGCCCTGCCCAGCGTCAGAAAGTGATCGATGAAATACAGGGGATGAAGAAAAATGCCATTCAGGGAAACCGGGTGTACACCCTCGAGTCGATGGCCGCCGGGGGAAACTATCCTCCCTCCTCCAACCACTTTGGCGCGTATGTGAGCGGAGCCGGTCTTGCTGCTCTGGCCCTGAGAGGCGATCCCGGCACAGACAGCGCGAAGATGGAGAAGGTACTCAGCACCACTGAGGTTTCTCTGAAAAAACTGTGGACCCATGCCTTTGGTGACGCGGGATGGTTTGGGGAAGGAACCGGCTCGGATAAAACCGCGATGTTCCCCGGAGCGGCTTCGTATATTCAGGCGGCCCGCATCAGTCAGGGCAAAGACTGGGCTGAGGGAGCACCCAACGCGAGGATGGCCATACTCACCCGGGCCCTTGAACTGATCAATGCCGAAGACGGGGTAAAAAAACCGCAACGAGGACTCTACGCTCATGGGGAGTATTTCTGGCCCGGAGCCTCCCGGGACCGTTTTGCTGACCGTGGCGGCTGGTCCAAAGACGGACTCTTTGCCATTGGCATGGGGGCTTTACCTGAGGCCGATCGCCCGGCCATGAAGTGGCTGTATGAGAATTTTGTGGAACCCGGAGTGTCCCCGGAACAACGGATTTACGGTGCGCGGATTGACCCCCTGCATGCCGTGTATGCCTTTGTGAACTGGCCGGTAGGGGAACCTGCTGTGACTCCGGAATCGCAGTTCCCGTTGACGGTCTACGATCGGGTTCACGGTTACGTGCTCAGCCGCAACCGTTTTCAGGATGAGCAGGACATTCTGTTCACCGGCCTCTCGCGTACAGGACCCACCGGGTACCATAAAACCCGGGCTTCCCGGGATGCCCGGATTCTCTTTGATGGATACAAGATCGGCGTGGGGCGCTTTTCCGGAGATGGGGTTCAGGTTCTGGAGCAGGCCAGCGATGGCTCCCTGCAGCTTCGTTCGGGCGGCAGCAGTTGGGCTCTCGATTTTTCCGGAGCGGCTGGCTGTGCCGGACTGATTGTATTTTCCGGGGATCGGGGGCCCTCCGTACAGGCTCCCAGAGGCCCGGGGGAAGCGGTGGCAGATGAGGAAATCGATCTCAGCGGCACCTGGACAGATGGCAGCACCATTAAGGTTGTGCAGAATGGACATGATCTGAACGTGACCTTTATCAAAGGATCCAAACGCCGTGAGAAAACCGCGACCCTGGAAGGACGTAAGCTGAAACTGCTCTGGAGCCCCAAAAACAACAAAGTCCTCACCGGAACCGTATCGGAGGATGGCAGCAAGGTACACTGGGATGGGGGAGCCTGGGAACGGGTGAAGAAAGAGCGTTGGGCTTACCGCCCAGGGGAAACGGTAAAAACCCGTTCGGTGATGCTGGGGAATCAGAAGCTGTTTGTGGTGACACTAGCAGAGGATGGAAAACATCCGGAAAGCAAGGTCGAGGGCGGGCTGCTAAGGGTGGGAGGACAGCAGGTCGAGTGGAGTAACGGGCAGCTCCGTTTGAAAGACTTTCAGGCGATGCCCCGGTAACCCGTTTCCGTCTCAATCGCATTTTGGGGTGGCCAACCTGGATAAATTCATCTTAGCTCAGTACTTTCTTCCACATTTCTGAGCATTGTTATGAGTATTTCCATTATCGATTTCCACGCCACACCCGACGCCGGACCCCAGACAGAAGCTATTCAGGCTGCGATTGATTCGCTGCAGGGGCAGGGGGGGCGTGTGGTCATTCCGGCGGGAACCTGGTATTGCGGAACGCTCTGGCTTCGCTCCGGGGTGGAGTTGCATCTGGAAGCCGGTGCGGTGCTCAAGGGAACCAATCGGCCCGAGGATTACCCTTATTGGGATTCCACGGTCGAAGGGAAAGCTGTCTCCCGGCGGGTAGGGCCCCGTGCCTTTGTCCGGGCCTACGATTGTGAACATGTCTCCGTAACCGGCCTGGGCATGATCGATGGTGACGGTGGCTGCGGAGGACAGATTGAGGGCAAGTACGGCGCTGAAGGTCATCCGCAGAATCTGCAGTTTGTGCATTGCAAAGGGGTGAAGGTTCAGGACATCCGTCTGCGGAACTCCGGCTCCTGGATGCAGGTCTACCATGCCTGCGAACAGGTCTGGATCGATGGTATTTCCGTCTGGAACCACCCCGGACATCATACCAATGACGGGATGGATATCGATGGCAGCTCTGAGGTGAAAATCAGCAACTGCGATATCGATAGTTTTGATGACGCGCTGGTGTTCAAGAGCACGGGACCCAGTCCCTGCCGAAATATTCTTGTGCAGAACTGCCATATGCGCTCCAACTGCCATGGAATTAAATTCGGAACCGAATCTGTGGGAGGATTCGAAAATATCCGCATCAGCAACTGCATGGTCAGCCGTTCCGCCAATCCCTCTCCGATCCCTGGCTTTCCGGAAGGGCGCCCGGTGATTACCGGGGTGGCCATGGAATGTGTGGATGGCGGGTTTATGCGGAACATCCATGTGAACGGCCTCATCGCCAACGATGTGTTTACGCCGGTGTTCATCAAATATGGAGAGCGACTCGACCGCCGTCTGGATGAGGAGGAGGCTCCCCGCGGTTGCATCGAAGACATCAGTATCCTCAATGTACATGCCCGTTCTGTGGGGGAGCACAGCTGTTCGGTTACCGGATACCCGGGTTTTCCCGTTCGCCGTATTCGTCTGGGAAATCTCAGCTTCCAGTTGGAGGGGGGCATTCAGGACGAGGCTAAGATCATGTCAGAGGTGCCTGAAAACAGTACGGCCTATCCGGAAGTGAACATGTTCACCAAGAAGACCGACTTGGTCTTACCGGCCTACGGATTTTTCCTGCGCCATGTGGAAGGGATCCGCATGGAGGAAGTCGATCTGCGCATGGATGCCGAAGACATCCGTCCCGCCCTGTGGCAGGAGGATGTAGAGGGCCTTCGGACCCAGGCCTGCACCACGAGTGGGCAGAGCTGGTAAGCTCTGCAGGTTAGGCTCTGCGGCGAAGAAAGAGAGCGGCGCCCAGGGCCATGCCGATGAGCATCAGCGAGCTGGGCTCGGGAATGGTGGTAGCGAAAAACTGGACTTCCCCCAGGCCCACGAAGGAACTGTCTCCATGGTTGGAGACAATTTCCAAGGCTACATAGCGAGCGGATTGTCCACCAAAATCAATCACATCTGCCTGACCCGCGCTTTGCGGAAAGGTGTTGCCGCTTACCCGTGTCATGGATTGATTCCGGAGCAAACTCCAACCCGTATTATTGAACTCAGTATTGTTGCCGTTGCTATTGTTCCCGGGATCGCTGAGGGCGGTGTAGATGTTTACTGAATTTACGCCACGGCTGCTTCGTGCGGAATCGTCCGGGTTGAAATTAAACAGCAGGGCCTCGTCCAACTGATAGCTGCTGCCGAGGTCCACTTTATACCAGCCGATGCTGCTGCCGCCTGTGATACGGTCACCCAGCCAGTTCCAGTTATTTCCGGTTCCGGTTGAACCGGAGTCATGCTCCCACTCGGAGACTTGGTCCCCATCCTCTCCGCTGCTGATCTGGATGCCTGCGCCATTTATGGCCGAAGCGGGACCACGTCCACTGGTATATTCATCATGGGCGGTGGCGGTGATGCTGTTGTCGAATCCGTTCATCCCATCATTGCCAATGGCACCAATGATCATGGATGCATGGCTGGAAAGGGCGGGAAGACTACAAAGAAGAAGAAGGGTCGGTAAAGAAATGCTGTGTTTCATCATGGTAGGTTTTGGGAAGATCTGATGTTAAGAATATAAAAGATTTCGGTTGGGTTTTTAAGGTGTGTATGCGAAACAATATTTTGTTTTTGCGATGAATGCTTTGCAGCGAATTGTGATCATGAGCTGGCCGAATTCGGAGATGATCCGGGGCCTGCGGCGCTTTGTGGAACAGCATCATCTGCACTGGCAGTTTGAACTGCAGCCGCCTCATGATCAGATGCTTTCTGCTCTTGAGGCCGATCCTCCGGACGGGATGCTGGCCTATCTGGGAACGCCCTTTTATGCGGAATGGGCAGCTGCACAGCCTTTCCCGGTGATCAATCACTCCAATGCTCTGGAGCGCTCTCCGCTACCCAGAGTGTGCGTGGATGATGGGCAGGCGGCTGCGGTGGCGGCGGAACATCTTCTTGCCTATGGCCACCGGGCCTTAGCGTATTTGGGTCATGAACTGCCACGTTTCAGCCGTTTGCGGGGGGAAGGCTTTGTCCAGGCGGCAGCGTCAGAGGGGATCGAGGTGCCCTGTTGCTGGATCCGGGAACCGCTGACGCCTGCCCGCCGGAAACGGAGCCTGCGGGTGGATACCCAGATCAAACGCTTTCTTGAGACCCTCCCGGAGCCCTGCGGACTGTTTGTCTGCAATGACCCTCTGGGCTTCCGGGTGTTGGAACTGGCCCGGGAACTGGGCAGGGAGGTCCCGGATTCTCTGGCCGTGTTGGGCATGGATAATGATCCGCTCAGCCTCTTGTCTTTTCCAGCCCTGTCCAGTGTGAAGACGCCTCTGGAGCGGGTTGCCTATGAAGCCGCGGCTCTGTTGCATGTCCGCTTGCAGGGGGGGGAGGTTCCCATGGAAACGCTTTTGGCCGTAGACAGTATCGAAGTGAGAGAAAGCACGGATGCGCTTGCCGTGGAAGATCCTGTGCTTCGCAAAGCACTGCGGTATATTCGCTCCTCTTTCAATCAGATGCTGCAGGTAGAAGACATTGCCCGACATGCCGGCGTGAATCGCAGAAGTTTGGAACAACGCTTCCGGAAGGCTCGTTTGCGTTCCCCGTCACGGGAGCTAAAACGCGTTCGTATGGAGTATGCCAAGCGGATGTTGAGAGAGAGCGATTGGAGTATAGAGGAGATCGCCCATGCTGCGGGCTTTCAGGATCTGCCCTGGTTCGTGACCACCTTTAGGCAAGGAGAGGGGCTGACCCCGGGCGCCTACCGTCAACAACGACAGCTCTGAACCAGATAAAAGGTCAGGGGCTTACGGGGGCGGCCTCAATCCCGAAAAGCAGGTCGTCCTGCCTATATTCGAGCAGGGCGCCATGGGGAAACTGATCCGCTCCAGCTGTACGTAAGGACAGGGTACCTCCCGAGTAGCTTAAGCGAATAAGCCAGGTTCCGGGTTTCAATACGATTGGCTTGCTGAAGCGAAGGAGCATGCGGCTCTGGGCATCCGGCAGGGTGGCGATGGGAAACTCCTGCTCAAACACAGCTTTGGCTTCTGAAGGATCTGCCTCCCCAGGGAGGATCTCCAATCGAAGCTGCCCCGGAGAAGAAAAACCACTACGTTCTAAACTGAGGCTGTTGAGCTGAATGGCTCTGGGAAAGCTCAGGCTTTGGGAGGCGGTTTCATCCGCAAAGAGCTTGATCGTACCTGGATCCATGGAGCTTAGTGTCGAATTGATGGTCAAGGCCTCTGGCCAGGTGCTGGACCAGCTCAATGCGGGGAGACCCGGTGCCGCAATGCCCAACCAACTGGGGTCATCCGCATTGCGGATGGAGCGAAGTCCGCGAATGTTCGGGAGTTCCTCCTCGGAAATACCCAGACCGCGAATGGGGAAAGCGACAAAGCTGATGGGAACGTTTTTTTGATTCGAACTACCTTGGGCATTCACCCGCACGACTCGGCCTTTATCCCATTCCTGTCCTCTGGCAAAAATTTTCTCCCCGATGGGTTGGGGTTCTTCGCCAGCTTCCCCGGCGATAAATTGATACTCAATTTGCTCAGCTTTTCCCCAGTCGCTAATGATCAGGTATTCATCCAGCGACTGGGGAATAATCAGGAAATCGGCACGCTTCACATTGACGGCAACGCTATCGATTCGCGTATCGTTAACGGAAGCTTGGGCGGAACCCGGATCCTCCCCATCGGGTGCTGCGTATACATAGTCTGAGCTGCTGATGCTATTCGCTGAGGCACCTCGTAGATTGTCATAGACCTTATCCCGAATTTCCACGGCCAGGAGGGTTGCAGCGCCCGAAATGACCTGAGCATCAGAGGCGCTGGACTCGACTTCCTTTCCATTCTCCTGATATCGGATGCGGGTTACAGGAATCTGATCTGCGGAAAGTCCCTGCAAACAGGGCAGTGCAGCTAAGAGGAAAAGCGAGTGAGGTTTCATAATCAGAGCGTAGGGGATCGAGTCGAGCTAACAGGAACAGGCTGTGAGTTCTACTCCGGATCCAGGGCTCAGATCAAGGAAACTGATGCACGATGTTTTCATCTGCAGCTTCAGGTTGCTCTTCGCCTTCAGCTTCGGTTTCCGGGGGCACAGGCATGGGGACTTCAGCATCTACGGGACTTCCACCGGAAAGAACCAATAAGGCCAGAGCGGTTTGCGCCCCCTGTCCAATACGCGTGTTCTGTTGAGAGTAGAATTTACTGAAGTTCTGACTTTTTTTGGGATCCTGATTGCTGCGCCACACAAAGGGTTCGTTAAAATCCTCATGGCTTTTGGTCCGCTGGGGAAGCACCTTGGCCTGCGCTTTCCAGACCGCAGGCAGGAAGGTTGGTGGTTTACTACGGCCCCAGGTTCCGCTCTTTTCGGAACGGGCATCCAGTGCCAGACTCATGCCGATCGAACGCAGATCCTTGGGAGCCGCCTCCATCTCCGGGCCGGAATCCATGAGGGCCAGAGCCAGACCCAGACGCCCCAGAGCGTGTCCACCCAGGAAGGCGGCATTTTCACTGAGGGCGGTTTCCAGGCGTGTGTCCAGCAGTTGTTTGGCTTTCAACATCGAACGCCCGGTTTGTCGGTACACATCCGGTCCCAGCACATCGCCAATAATGGACAGGCTGGCCAGACCTTTGGCGGTACTGGCCATGGTGATGGGGGAGTTGAGCTCCGGGTAGGTCACCGCGCGGTTCAGCGGGATGCCCCGGATCCCCTCGATTCGGGAAAAGGCGGAGCTGGGCGCGTGGGTCAGAGCTTCGGTAAAGGCTCCGCTAGTATGCTGAAAGCGCTGGATGCCTGTTGCCGCACGCATCATCATTTGCCGCGGATTGGGAATGGGGGGTGGGGGGAGTTGTCCGGGCTGGGGACGCTGGGGGGCTTTGCTTTGGATGACCCCATGATCTGCTGCGGAACGAATGGCCATCAGCACCAACCAGGTACTTTCCAAATCGGTGGTCATGGTATGAAAGGGATACTCCGGTGGAAGATTAAAACTGCGCTTGGATTCCCATTCGTCTTCCAGGGTGATGCTGGTTTTGATGGGATCCGCGCTTTCGTAATACCAGGTGTACTTGCCCAGCTCCTCTTTCACATCATTCAATTCCAGAGTAACATCGTTGAACTGCTTTCTGAGTTTCTGATTATTGGTTGTTTCCGCCTGGGGTTCCAGTTCTGCGTAGAGTTCACTGGCGTTCCAGAAGCGCTGATACAGGTAAGCCAAATATTCGGGCGAAACTGCAATGGGGCCCCACATTCCCGCACCCGGGCCCTGGCTTCGCTGGGCCCGCATCAGTTTTTCAACCATCTCGGATGCAATGGACTGTGCTCCCTGATCCTCTGATTCTGCAAAGAGCATGGTCATCCACACCAGATCCCAGGTCAGGTCCGGCAGCCCATAGGCTTCGACCAGCTCCATGAGATTGGAAATACTGGCATCCACCGCATCCTGGGCTTCAGGGATCGCACTGCGCTGCAGCATCAGAGCTTGCAGCGCATTATTGCCCACTCGGCCCAGAGGCCAGCGGTCTGTCCCGCCGGGACCATATTTGGCCCGTCGGATGGTTTGGGTGCGCACGATGGGACCATTCGGATCGGAAACCAGTTTTTTCTCCGTTTTGGTGCCAATCTGTTTGCCCCGCACCCGGATGGTTTTTTTCTCCATCTTGGATTGCCCCGCTTCGGAACTCCCCTTGCTCCGCACCATGACCTCCTTACTGCTGTATTCGTAGACGGGGATTTCCCGTTCCACTTCACGGAAGCGCACTTTTTTGGTGACCGGAGGGTGTTCCCCGATTTTTTTCCGGTTGCGCACGGGTGCTTCAAACCAGCCATCTTCATCCTGAATGGCCCTGTCCCAGAGATGGTAGAGTGCGGAGGGGATGGGTTCCAGCTCCTCCAGGGAGGCTGCATGAAGCAGTCCCGTCAGGGGGAGGAGGCTAATCAGGGTTCGTAGCGTGGGGCGCATGGGGGATCTCCGAGGGTGCGTTCGTAAAATAAGTCTATAACGCAATATAATGCGATTTTGGAGATCGGGCAAGGTCAAGCTTGGGAAAGCCCACTTTCGTTTTTATGCGCTTCTTGCGCACATTCCTGTTCACGCAGCCGTTGTAGCCGCCAATGAGTGGGTGCCAGGCCATGAACCTGTTTAAACTGCCGATGGAATAGCGAGGGGGAAGCTACCCCCACCGCCTCTGCGGCTTGCGAGATATTCAATTCGGGGTTTCGGAGAAATTCTGCAGCGGTCACCATTCTCATCCGCAGCATCCAGGAGCGCGGGGAGAGTCCGTAGGTCCGTTTGAAAATCCGGGCAAACCAGTCCGGACCCAAGCCGAGTTGGCGGCCCAGCATGGTTGGAGTCACCGCTTCCTGAAGATGTTGCTGAAACCAATATTCCAGATGTTGACACTGAATGCTGGAGAGGACGCTTTTCTGGGGAACTTGTTCCCTGCATCGACCCATGTTGCACAGAAGTTCAATAAACAGGGCTCCAAGACATTCAGTGGAATAGCTGTCCGGTGTGGCAAGTTCCATACTGATCTGTTCCAGAACCGGACGGCAGCTGCCAGCCTGTTTCAGAATCCGTGGCGCCAAAGCGAGATCCGGTTCCGGATCCAGTCGGAACCAACAGGCCTGGTAGCTTAGGTCCGGAGTCCAGGTGAATCCGTTGACCACCTGAGGAGGAATCCACATCATCTGATCCGCCTCCAGGCTGAGTTCCTCACCGGCGATGTGACCCGGAAGGCTGCCGGAAATCACCAACACCAGAATATGCCAGCGCTCCTTTCGGTTCTGAACCTGCACGGTTTCATCCAATCGGTGATGCGAGGTCAACTGAGTTTCCCATCGAAGGCAGGCGGGGGACTGCCGAACCTGCTTGATGAATTCCTGAAGCTCTGGCGACATGAACTCAGTCTATAATAAACACGTTTCAGTGCAAGGTAAACGCTGTTCAGGCAATGGCATGTAATCCCGTAAATCCAGTATCATGAGTCAATTCGAGTGAATTCACCGTTTCCTGTGGTTGGAGATCCATCTGATATGAAAAAAACTACATCCGTTTTCCTACACGTTTTGGCACTGCACTTTCTACTAGGGGGGATGCGGATGTGGGCGGGTCCTGAAGCGTCTGCCCCTGACGTTGATGCAATACTGGAAACCACCTCGATCCATCAGGGCCTTGCGGTGGTCCTGGGCGAGCTCGGATCTACCACCCTGGATCTGGTACAAGAGGGGCATTTTCTTGTGGAGGAACTTCAACTGGAGTGGCCTGGGGTTTTTGAGTCCAGACGTAAGATATCGGAAGCAGCTTTCTTCCCGCTCGCGAATGCGCAATTCACCCCGACCTTTCGTGAGTTGCCCTATGCACCCCGTTTGGTAAATCTGCTCATTGCCGATCTGGATGCTCTGGGAAACGAGGCCCCCTCGGAACAGGAGATCCGCCGGGTCTTGGTTTTTGGAGGGGCTGCCTATGTAAAATCCGGAACTTGGAAGGTGATTCGAAACCCTTTCCCAAAGGATACTGATGAATGGAGTCATTCCTTGCGGGGGCCGGATCGGGTCCCGGTTTCGCAAGACAGGCTTCTTCAGGACAATGTCGATGGGATGAAGTGGATCGCAGAACGCGAAAATTCCATTGAACAATTTGCATCCGCTATGCTCATTCATGATGGGAAACATTTTTCCATTCGCAGAAGCTCCGCCATCAGCCCTCAAAACAAGCAGAGTCAGGAGTGGCCCTTCCGCTATCATCTTGTGGCCCGGGATGCCCAGAATGGAATCGCGTTGTGGAGTCGACCTGTTGCCTGGATCCCAACCTTCAACCACCGGAACTTCAGTCAGAATTTTAATGCGCACTGGGCTACCGGAAATGGCAAGGTCTATATCTACCCCGAGATCGGGGGACATCTCTCAGCCCTGGACGCGGATACCGGAGAGATCGTCAGGGTTTACGATCAACTCCCCGCGCTGAAGGCCGGGCAAGCGCTGGCTCCGAAACGCCTGGGTGATACAAAGAAAAGTGGATTGGGGGGTGTTGAGAAGGCTGAGATCCGCTGGGCCGCCTTCGGGAGGCAACAACCCAGACGGGACGGGAAAGAAACCTTTACCCCACTCGCGGAACCCGAATCCTTTGCCCAGTCCGGGGTGTTTGTATTGGGGGACACCTTGGTTCATAGCTTCGGCAATCACATCTGGGTGGTGGACGAAGGCTCCGGCCGAATCCTTGGTGAGCACAGGATCAAGGAGCACATTGAGCATTCGCTGGTCGGAGAGGATGGACATTTGTATGTGATTGCCGAAGGGACGCTGCAATCCTTTGCTCTTCCGAAAGCGACGCTACGATGGACGACCACTTTCAAGCAGCCTGATGCGGTCATCAACCTGGTCAAAGCGTTTACCGGACCGCGGGAGGGGGTTCTTGGAATCATGTATGTGAAAGAGGGTGGGGGAACCTGGGCAAAGGGACAGATTCTTGGGGTGGATACGGAATCAGGCAACATTCTCTGGAGGCAGGAGGACAATAACCTGAACTCTTCGCACCTTGTGATGGTGAATGGATTGGTTGCAGTGGATTCCTGGAAAGGAGCCAAATGGTATGACCCACGAAGCGGAGAAAAAACCGGAGGGCATGATATCAATTTTGACATGGGAGGTTGCAGTTTTCCCACCTACACCCCGGACTTCATGATCCGGGGGCTCACGCTGCATTCGCTTCAGGATCCCAATCAGATCCTCATCAGTGATGGAGCCCGGGGGAATTGTCAGAATCCGATCTACCCCGCCTATGGACAGCTTTTCTCCTTTGGGGCGAAGCGTTGTGGCTGTTCCGTGTTCTATCGTTCTGGAATAGGATCCTTTTATGCGGCTCCCGAGCTTAGGCCGACACCGGATAAACAGCGTCTTTACCCGCAGACCCCCACTGTATTCTCAGGGACAGTTTCCGGCTCTATGGAACAGCAAAACATTCGGATCGAGGATTGGCAAAGAGGGCAAGGTTTCTTTGTGAGTAATAAACAGTACAACTACAAAAAAACACCGGCGGTCATCCGTAAAGCACAACGCAATCAACTCAGCAAAGGGATGAACCTCTACAACGCCTCCAAAAAGACCCTTTCTGAAGCGGGGTGGACCATTAGCTCTTCCCTGCACAGTAATGTAGTCGAAATCCAAGGGCATGGCAAATCCTGGACCCTTTTGCTTGGCGGGCGGTTGATGGCAGACCCGCTTGTTGTGGGTGAGATGCTGTATCTGGGTGCGAACAGTGGATGGGTGCATGCATTCAACCTCGCAGAGGGGCGACTGGTGTGGTCCTATCAGGCCTCACCCATGTTGAGGCGTATGGTTGCGTTTGGACAGGTGGAATCGGCTTGGCCGGTGGTGGCGGTTCAGAAGATCAATGGATTTCTCGTGGTGGTCGCGGGAAGGCGAAACAGTTTTGATGACGGCATCCATATTGTGGGACTGGATCCCGCTAGCGGTCGGAAGGCTTGGCAGCAGGTGATTGGGACCCCTCAGAAGCAGTTCCGTTCTATTTCTGAAGCGACGAGGGCCGGATACAGTGGGTTCGGAGCCAAAAACAGTACCTTGGCCTTCCGTTTGTATCAGGGGCAGGATGAAAACACGTGGTGGATGGTTGGATCGACCCCTGTGAAGATTCCTGCTGCGAAATGAGCACACAGCCGAACCTTCTGTTTGTTCTGACCGACCAGCAACGCTGGGACAGCCTGGGCTGTACTGGCAACCCCTGGGTTCGGACAGCGAACCTGGACCGCCTGGCAGAGGAGGGGGCCTTGTTTACCCACTGCGCCTGCAATTCGCCGGTCTGCACCCCCAGCCGGGCCAGTCTGTATACGGGACGCTATCCCCGAACCACTCGTTGCCGGGCCAATGGCCAGAGTCTTCCGGACAGTGAAGTGCTGTTCACTCGCCTCCTGGCAGATGCAGGGTACCGCTGCGGGCTGATCGGGAAACTGCATACCTCAGCCTGTCACCCTTCCGTATGTCCGGGACCGGAGCGACGTGTGCAAGATGGCTTTGAGGTGTTTGAATGGTCCAACAGTCCGGGACCCACCCCGGATCAGAAAGATCATGCCTATCGTGACTGGCTGGCGGAAAAGGGAGGAGAGCGGAAAGAGGAGCCCTTCGTCGATTGTACAACGCTCGACGCCGGTCGACCGGAAGAGCTGCATGCCACCACCTGGTGTGTTGAACGGGGCATGGCCTTTATCAGAGAGAGCTCTGAACTGGATCGTCCCTGGATGTTGAATTTGGGAATTTTTGATCCACATCACTCTTTCAACCCGCCTAATGCCTACCTGCAACGTTATCTGGATCAGTTGGAAGAGATCCCCTCACCGGACTATATTCCTGGGGAATTAGCAACGAAAAGCCCTCATCAGGTACAGGACCATCATGGTGCGTATGGCGGTACGCTGGGTTTTGCGTTCCCGGAGATGAGTCAGCGCGAACATCGTCTCGTCCGCGCGGCCTACTGGGCGATGATCGACTTGATCGATGCTCAACTGGGTCGATTGCTTCAGTGTCTGGATGAGCTGGGAGAACGTGAAAACACCCTCATCGTGTTCAGTTCCGACCATGGCGAAATGCTGGGCGATCACGGCATCTACCTCAAAGGACCTTACTTTTACGAGCCACTGCTACGAGTTCCGATGATCGTAAACGGCCCGGGCGTTTCTTCCGGGCTTCGGAACCCGTCCCTGATTGAGTTGGTGGATCTGGCTCCTACTCTGTTGGAGGCCTGCGGGATCCCTGTGCACCCGGGCATGCAGGGCCGTTCGTTCTGGCCTCTCTGTCAGGGAGCTGCGGGGGGGCATCGGGAGGATCAGTACTGCGAATATCTGGACGCAATGCCCTTTCATCAGCAGGCCCCCGCCTGGACAACCATGATCCGCACAGGGACTCACAAGCTGGTGCTGAATCATACCTACGGGGGAGGGGAACTGTATGATCTCATCTCGGATCCCGGCGAGCATGTGAACCGATGGGACGATCCTGAGTTGCAACGCGTTCAGATGGATCTCCTCCTCCGTTTAAATCAGCGGCAGGTGGAAACCGTTGACCCATTGCCTCTGCGCAGGGCACCCTGGTAATCAACAGGGTTCAAGCCACTCAGAATGGTCGTCTGAACCAATTCAGATCTCAGTCCGGAGGCCTAAGCTCCATTTGCAGAGCCTCCCCATTCGGGGCTTTCCGTAGGAGGCTTATGTCTTCTGAATCCGCATGGTCACGGTTTTAGTTTCGGTGTATTCCAAAACGGCTTCCGGGCCCAGTTCCCGTCCGAGACCACTTTGTTTGTAGCCGCCGAAGGGAAGTTCGGGAGCTCCGTCGAGAAAGGTGTTTACCCATACGGTACCCGCTTTTAATGAACGGGTGCAGCGGAGAGCCCGATCCGTATTGGAGGTCCACACGGAAGCAGAAAGTCCGTACCAGGAGCTGTTGGCGATCTGCAGAGCTTCTGCCTCGTCTTTGAAGCGGACGATGCTGAGGACGGGGCCGAAGATTTCGTCGCAGGCAATGTCGGCATCCGGCGGAACCTTGTCAAAGATGGTGGGGGCGATAAAGCGGCCCTGACCCTGTTCAACTCCGGATCCATCCAGGACGAGATCTGCGCCGGCTGCTTTTCCTTTGCGAATAAAGTCCTGAATTTTTTCGTATTGCGCTTCGTTAATGATTGCGCCCACACTGACGTCATCAAAAGGGTTTCCGGTTTTGAGTGCCTGACTTTTTTCAAGCACCTTGGCGACCAGTTCTTCGGCAATATCTTCCTGCACCAGAACACGGCTGCCGCTGTTGCAGCATTCGCCCATATTAAACCAGGCGCCAAGACAAACCGCATCTGCAGACCGTTCCAGATCGGCATCGGAGAAAATCAATTGGGGGTTTTTACCCCCAAGTTCCAAAGATACTTTTTTCAGCGTCGGGGCGGCTGCGGCCATGATGGCTTTACCGACTGCAGTGGAACCGGTAAACGACACCATGTTCACATCCGGATGGGTGCTGAAGGTACTGCCAACCGGATCGCCGTGTCCGGTGACCACATTACAGACGCCGGGGGGAAGTCCGGCTTCGCTGAGCATGGCTGCCAGCTTCAGGGTCGTGCCACTGGTAAATTCACTGGGTTTCACTACGCAGGAACATCCTGCGGCCAGAGCGAAGGGAAGTTTCTGGCTAATGATCAGCAAGGGGAAATTCCAAGGCGTGATCAAGGCACACACGCCGATGGGTTCGCGCAGGGTCATGCCGAAGAGATCGGGACCGAGAGAGTTGCTGGTATCGCCATGCAGATGACGGCAGAGTGCGGAGGCATAGTCCCAGACCCCGGCCGCCCATTCCATTTCATCGAGAGACTGCTGATAGGGTTTACCACTTTCCAGACATTCGATCAGGCCCAACTCAGAAGTATGTTCACGGATCAGGTTCGCGGTCTTCTGCAGAACCGCTTGTCGTTCCGCTCCAGAGGTATTCACCCAGTCACCGGAATCAAAAGACGCCTTGGCCGCTTGAATGGCCTGTTCTGCATCTGCTGCGGTACCCCGTGCGTACAGGCTGACCGGAACCCCATGTGCCGGACTTTGGCGTTCAATCGGGTTGTCCCCGCTTTCAGTGAAGGCTCCTTGGATGTAATGGCCGTAGGAAGTGGGGGAAGAGGGGAGGGAGGGGGAAGAAGTCATGAGTTATTAGTCAGTGGTCATTGGTCATTAGTCAGGGGTCATTAGTCATTAGTCATTGGTCATTGGTCATTGGTCATTGGTCATTGGTCATTGGTCAGGGGTCATTAGTCATTAGTCATAGGTCAGTGGTCAGTGGTCAGAAGTCGGGAGGCCGTGGAGCTTGTGGGCCAGGTAGGTTTTTCGGAGGCCTGGTAACCCACAACCGACAACTGGCAACCGCCAACCGACCACTGACAACGAACCAATGACTACTGACCAATGACCCATCCCCCCTCATCCTCCGATGACGCCTTGGGCTTCGAGGTGCAGTACCTGTTCCTCGGCGTAGCCGAGTTCGCGTAACACGTCGCAGGAGTCGGCGCCGAGATCAGGGGGAGCCCCGTCCTGACGGGGAGGGGTGGCGGAGAGACGCAGCGGGGTGCCGAGCACTTTGAGCGTGCCTGCGCGGGGATGTTCGAGGGGAACGACCATGCGGTTGGCTTGAATCTGGGGACAGCTGGCCGCGTCTTCGAAGCGGTTGACACGGGCGCAGAGCACGCCCTGTTTTTCCAGCTCGACCATCCACTGTGCAGTTTCTTTTTCCCGAAAGCGCTGTGCCAACAGCTGGTTGAGTTTCTCCCGGCCGGCGATCTGTTTCTCGGCACAGTCAAACTCCTCAAGCTGGGAGAGATCTTCCAGTCCCAGTGCGAGGGAAATGTCCCGAAGAGCGTTGTCTGAAAATACGGGCGATATTTCAATGGCACCATCTGCTGTGAGGAAGGCTTTGTTGATCGCAGCTTCGGTTCCGCCAACTCGTGCCGGGGCATCAATTTTGCTGGCATTGAGCTGGGAAGCCGCATCCCAGGCATGGGCATGAAAGGCTACGCTGAGCAGGTCGGTGCTCACCTTCTGTCCCCGTCCGCCGCGTTCGCGGTGTAACAAGGCCATGAGAATGCCCTGGAGCAGCATCAGCCCCGAAGGATAATCTACAGAGATGCCTCCGGGAATGGGGGCCTCCCCGGCTCCCAACTCTAAAAACCAGCCTCCCTCGGCCCGGGCCATCATGTCATGTCCCGCCCGGCCCCGCTCCACGTTGGGACCCTCGTCTCCCCAGCCGCTGGAGGCGGCGTAGACCAGACCTGGATTGAGTTCAGCACAGTCTTCGTAGGAGAAGCCCAGCTTTTCCATCACCCCGGGGCGAAAGTTGTGCACTAGCACGTCGGCAGAACGGATGAGTTCCTGCACAATCTTCCGGCCTTCCTCCGTTTTCATGTTTACGGTGACACTGCGTTTGTTGCGGTTGAGGTTGGCAAAGGGAAGACTGACCTCTTTGACAAAAGGCCCCCAGGCCCGGCTCCAGTCGCCGGAGCCCTGACGTTCTACCTTGATCACATCAGCGCCATAATCGGCCAACAATTGGGTTGCGACCGGGCCTTGATATACATGACTGAAGTCGAGGACGCGAATGCCTTCGAGGCAGCGGGGAGTTTGTTTCATCGTTTTCTCTTTTCCAGAAAGGCCTGTAGCCTTTCTTTGGTATCCGGATCCTGCAGACAGCCCTTAGATAAGCGCGCTTCTGTTTCCCGATTCACATTCCGCTCCAGGCGCTGGGCCTCATTGAGAATGCGTTTAAAGGTGCTCAATGCATGAGCACTTTGCCGTACAATGGCTTCCTGCCATGCCAGAATGCGTTCCTCCAGGGCCTCCTCCTCTTCACAAAGATCCACCAGGCCCCATTCCAAAGCCGTCCCGGCGTCCAGGAGTTCTCCGGTGAAAAACATGCGTTTGGCTTTGGCTCGTCCCACCCGTTCAGGCAAGCGACGGGTTCCACCCCAACCGGGAATAAATCCCAGGGCGGCTTCACTTTGAGCAAAGCGGGCATTGGGGCTGGCCAGAATCAAATCACAGGCCATGGCCAGTTCCAGGCCTCCGCCCATCGCATACCCGGATACGATGGCGAAACTGGGGCAGGGGAGATCCTCAAGCTGGTTCAACACGTCATGTCCGCATTTCACCCAAGGGACAATCGTTTCCTCGGTACAGTCCTTGAGCACATTCAGATTCGCACCTACACAAAAGTACTTGGGACTGCTGGAACGGATGAGTAGAGAGCGGGGGGGCTGTTCATGGAGATGCTCCAGCAAGGCGGAGAGCTCCTGGAGAAAGGGCACGTCCAGTGTGGGCGGTTTGCCTTCGGGGGCTTCGAGCCGCAATTCGGCATGCCCGCCCTGACGCTGTAGGGTGATGTGGGTCTGCATCGGCTTAGACAATGTGTTCCCGCAGCAGCTGGGCTGCGCGGGTGATATCCTGATCCCGAAGCGCATCGACGATCGCTTCGTGTTCGTGGTAACTTTCCATCAGGCTCTGGTGACGGGAGTATTTCAGAAAAATCTGAGAGATCACCGGAATCCACACCGTCAGCATGCTGCCCATGTCCGCGCTTTCCACGAGAATATGATGAAAGGCCATATCGATTTCCACCACCGCTTCGAGATCTTCCTGCTCGCAGGCGAAACGATACTGTTCCAGGTTGGCTTCCAATTGCTTAAGCAACTTGCCGGCATCCGACAGGTCCGCCTCCTTGAGACAATCACACTCGAGGCGTCTGCGCAGGGTGACCAGGCTTTTTCGTTTAAAAGGGGAAGGGGGATCGGCCACGCGAACGCCGGCATTCGGCTTGGCCACCAGCAGACCCTCCCGGGTCAGCTGAAGAAAGGTGTCCCGAATGGGACCGCGGCTGACTCCGAATTCTTCGGCCAGGGGAATCTCCCGCAGACGTTCACCGGGTTGGAATTTCCCGGAAAGAATCATACGCCGGAAGCGCTGAGTCAATTGTTGTGGATAGGATGCAATCAGGGGCGAGCTCATAAAACATTTCTAGGGTTTCAGCTTTATATTGTCAACAATGTACAATAAGAATTCTGCATGATTCCTAGCACCCCCCATCACATTCCTTTGAGCGGAGACGCGGAATTGCAGCGTTTGTTTCAGGAGCTCTCTTCATCTCCGACCCGGCCGGACAGCTTCTGGCAGCGGGTGGATCTGCTCTGGGCCCTGCTCATGCTGTTGCAGCGCCTCGACGCCGATGTGGCGGAATTGCTTCCCTGGATTGACCGGATCGAGCAGTGTTCGGTGGAGGAGGAGCTGGGCGAAGCCTGTCGCTGTCTGGATGCCGCCTTGACTGTGGCCTTAACGTCTTTTGGCCAGGAAGGGGAGGATGGCCTTTCCAGGCCGTCAACAAGCGGCGGGGCGGAAGGGGCAGGCCCAGTTCAGGCTGACGGGCTGGAAAGCCCATTCTCCGCCAGCAATTGGTTGATGTATGGGGGCGACGCGGCTCATCATGCTGCGACGGAAGATCCGGGCCCACAGTTCGGGGAGATTCACTGGCGATTTAAAAGCGGATTGGCCTGGTACGTCTCACCCTGCATAGAAGCTGGAAAGGTCTACCAGAGTATTCCCGGTATGCGTGTACAGATGCGCTGCCTGGATCTGCATCGTGGAGAGGAGCAGTGGAAGCTGTTGCGGCAACGTCAGGGCCGTCCGCGTCCTACCTCCCACATTCTGCCTCAATCTTATGTTCTGCCTGCAGCCGCATCCACGCCGCTGCTGCAGCAGGGGGAGTTGCTGGTGGCCGAGTTGGGCGCTCAGGGCCTGGAGCAGGGACAGCGGGCTTTGCTGCGGGTGAGGGCGGAGACAGGAGAACTGTTGGAGCGCATCCCGGTCGGTGCGGCAGATTACCGCATGGGCAGTGCCCGACTGAGTGGCAATGGTCGGGTCTGTGTGCATTCGGATGGAGATCAGCGCATCGAGGCCTCTCCACCTCAGTGCATGGGGCATAACCGCGTGGTCTGCCGCAGCTGCGATTCCGGAGAGAAACTGTGGGACTTTCCCGTTGGCCTGTTTTTCGGGGAAACCTTACTGGATGCCGAGCGGGTGTATGTGGCCACGCAGGACGGGGTACTGTTTGCTCTGACGATAGCCGGAGAGGCGGCGATAGAAGGGTTTGGCCGTTCGGACAGCGAGCGGGTGTGCTGGACCTATCAGGCCGCTGGGGCGGTCAACTCCGGATTGGCTCTGGCAGAGGGCCTCTTGTGTTTTGGCAGCAATGCAGGCGAGATCGTGGCCTTGGACGCAGTCACGGGAGAGCTCCGTTGGCGTCAGCAGCTGGAGGAACCCGAAGCCCGCGCTTTTGTTCAGTTTTCCCCTGCACGGATCGCAGAGGGCAGGGTCTGGATCGGTTCCGCCTGCAAGCACCTTTATTGCCTGGATGCCTCCACGGGAGAATTGCTCTGGCAACAGGAGCAAGCCGACTGGGTGCGTGCCCGTCCCTGGGTCTCCTCGGAACAGGAGGTCTTCTGTTGCAGTATGGCCGGGGAGTTGCGGAGCTATGATGCACTGGGGCAGGAGCGACTGCGTATTTCTCTGGGAGACTATCCGGTGTTTGCCGATCCGGTCGAGGCCGAGGGCCTGCTGGTAATCAATGATGCCGGACTGCAGTGTCACGCTGTGGAGTGGCGATCGGGGCGCATAGTCTGGAGCCATCCCCTTATGCAGCATGCCCGGGTACAGGGAAGGGAGCTGCGCACAGATGAACTGGCCTGTGGCGGGTTTGCCCAGTCCAAACCCACGGTGATGCAGGGCAGGGTGCTGGTGGGAGCGCCTTCCCGGTTTGTGCATGCTCTGGATACACAGAGTGGGGAGGAACTCTGGCGCTGCGAATTCTCCGGGGCGATCTCCGGAGCTCCGGCCTGTCTGCTCCCCACAGAAACCCATCCGCATGGCTTGGTGTTGATCGGGCAGCAGGGGGGAGCGGATGAGTTTCTGGGGCTGGATGCCGGCAGTGGCGTGCCCCGCTGGCGGCAGAATCTGGGCTGGGTCTGGTCTTCTGCGACCCTTTCGAATGGAAAAGCCTATCTGCCCGGATGTGACGGCTATTTCAGCTGCCTCGATGCAGAGAGCGGAGCGCTGCTGTGGCGACAGCGCAGTGCCCGGGCGGCGCATCCGGAATCGCCGGTGGATGCAGGGCGGGTCTTCTTTGGTTCCTGGGATCATTTTCTGTATGCGTTTAACGCGGAGACGGGGGCGCTGTTGTGGAAGTTTTTTACTGGCGGTTCTCCCGATTCGGGTGCGCCCATTGCCTCGGAAGGACGGGTGTATGTGCCTATGGGCGGGAAGCGCATGTGTTGCTTACATGCAGAGAATGGCTCCGTGCTCTGGGAACTGCGGCCGGAACGGGGCTGTATGAATGCCTCTCCCGCCTTAAACGGCGAGCGGCTCTATCTTTCCTTAAGTGTACTCAGCGGAGCGGTACCGCCCGCATCTGAGATTCGCTGCGTGCATGCTGAGAGTGGAGAACCCTTGTGGAAGCATCCGGGAGGTGGGATTTGCGGAGCTTCGCTGGCGAAGGATCAGGTGTTGGCGGCAACGACTTCGGGAACGCTTCTGCGTTCGTTGAATCCGGAAACGGGGCAGCTGAACTGGTCGGTGGATCTGGGAGACCGGGTCTATGAATCCATTCCTGCGATCAGCGGTGGCCTGGCCTTTGTGCTGACGGAAGCTGCGGAACTGGTGGCGATTCGATGAACGGTATCTTCTGGTCTTTGATGACCGTGTTCGCCTGGGGGACCTGGCTCTTACCCCTGCATCCGCTGCGCAGCGCCGATGAACGCTGGAAAAGCTTTTGGATTACGCTGGGGATTCTGCTGCTGGCCACCGGGGTGGCGGCCTTTCGGGGATTTGAAGGGTTGAGTTGGAAGCTGGCCATCCCGGCCGCTCTGGGTGGATTGATCTGGGCGGGAAGCGGGGTCGCCGCGGTGCGGGCGGTATCCGAACTGGGGCTGGCCCGGGCTATGGGCATCTGGTCTCCTCTGAATGTGCTGTTCTCGATGATCTGGGGGGGCTTGCTCTTTTCTGAATTTAAGGGCTGGTCTGCCACGTCCCTTGGCCTGCTGGCCCTGGCGGTGTTGCTAATGCTGGGAGGTATTCTGCTGATTGTCCGCGCCCGCGCTGGGGAAGCGAGCTCGGGGGGCTCGTTCAAGATCGGACTGCTCAGTGCTTTGGCTGCAGGCCTGGGCTGGGGAAGTTATTTTCTTCCCTTACGCTGGAGTGGCGCCAGTCCCTGGGTTTCCGCCTTTCCGTTAGCGATCGGCATGTGGCTGGGTACACTGATTCCCTGTGTGTTGTGCTGGAATCGCCGCCGAGAGGTTCCCGGAACGCTCCCAGCCTATGCCCTGATCTCTGCCGCCCTCTGGTCGTTGGGGAATTACGGTTCACTGTTCATGATGGATGCCATTGGGACCGGCCGTGGTTTCACGGTGGCACAAGGTTGTGTGGTGGTGAATGCCCTCATGGGTGTGCTGCTGCTGAAAGACCCGCCCCTGCGCAGCCCGTCAGGGAAACAGGTGCTGCTTGGCGTCCTGCTGGCTGCGCTGGGGGCCTGTTGTATTGGGGGCATCAAACCATGAATTCTTTCTGTTTGGTGCCCTCAATATCGTAACAGAAAAATCAATGCTTCATGAAAGGGGTGAACCTTATTTGAAATGCCCTTCTGTTTCCTGCCCGGCTGACTGAATATAGTTTTGATAATAGGAGCTGCGCAGGTCGCCTGCTGAAGCGGCATTGAAGGTGAGGTAGAGGGAGCGCCGTGATGTGGTGGAGCGGTTGGATCCGCTTCGATGCGGTGCGAGGGAATGAAAGATGAGCACATCTCCGGGTTGGGTTTCCATTTTCTCTCCGCTGGAGAGATCAAGTTGCCGGAGTTCCTCCTCCCGGAAATTGGTATGCATCCCGGCGGGGCTGAGCAGGCGCTTCTGATAGTTCGGGAAGAGTTCGATACAGCCATTTTCCTCCGTGGCCGCGTCGATCTGAATCGAAACGGACAGAATCTGATCCGGCGGGCAGAGTTCCTGCCAGCCCCAGGCCCAGTCCTGATGCATCTGATACCCGTCTACGCCCGGCATCTTCAGAATCAGTTTGTCTTTGAAGAGTTGGCAGTCGTCCTGAAAGATCTGCCGAAGCGTGGAGGTGATGCGTTCATCCTCGACGAGTCGTGAAAAAAGCGGGGACAGGTCAATGACCGGATCCACGCGTTCCGGAGTCTCTGTGGAGCCGAAACGGAAGGGGGTGCGTCTGTTTTCAGGAGAGACCAGATCCAGGGCAAGGATGCGGTCACATTCTTCCTGCCATGCCAGTACTTCCTCCGGGCTGAACAGGGCGCTGAATTTGATGTAGCCTTTGTCCTGGTAGCTTGCGAGTTTCTCGGTGGATTTTTCCTGTAGTTTCATCTTTTTCTCCATTAGGTGGGTGTTTTTTTGGAGTGTATGCTCAAAACATGTTCAAAAACCATAATAAGTGTTTTCCTTGTTTTCTCATGAGTTTATGAATTATCCCATTATGAACATTGCATTGCATGCTGTGAGGGAGCTTCAGATGGAGTGGCTGCGGATCTATGCCGGGCCTCCGTCGGTTCAAGCCGGCAGCTACACCACCCATCATATAACTCTGTGGTTTCTGCAGCAGGGCGAGGTGACCGTGGAGACCCAGAAGCTTTCGGCTACGATTCCTGCAGGGAGCCTCCTTCTCCTCTTGCCCGGGAGACGCAGGCAGCGTTTTAGGGAGGATGCCATCCTGTGTTCTATGAATTTCAAGCTGGAGTGGCCCAATCATCGGCAGGTGTTGAGCGGCCCAGCCTTCGTGTGGAAGGCCTTGGCTTCCCTGCCGAAGATCACGAAGGAGGCGGGACGACTGCAAGCCTGGGTCAAAGAGAATCAGGCAGATGGAGAATTGGAGGGGGAGCGCGGCCTGGTATCCTTGCCATCTGCATTGGCCTGGAAAGAGCTGACGGATGCCTGGGTAGCCTGTGTATTGCACTCCGCATCGGAGCTTGGATTGAACATTCAGCCTCCACTCCCGGAAGACACAGCATTTCAGGATCTCTTAGGGGTTATCTGGGAATGGCCCTTGGAAAAACACTTCGACGCCGGGGAATATGCGGAAAAGGTGGGAGTCAGCACCAGCCACCTGCACCGGATGTTTCAGAAGCATCTTCAATGCACAGCCCGGCATGTGTTTGAGCAACGCCAATCCGAGTATGCCCGCCAGGCCTTGCTGGATCCGGAGAAGACGGTCAAAGAAGTGGCTTCAGCGTTGGGTTTTCATTCGCTGGCACAGTTTTCAAACTGGTTCCGCCGGATTCACGGCTGTTCTCCCCGAGCCTACCGGCGTCGACCGATGATGGAAGGGATTGTGTAAGGGGGAATCTCATACAGGCCCGCATGGAGAGATTAAGAGTAAGAGTATGATTAAGAACCTGAATGGAGTGCAGGCAGAACAAACGGAGCTTAGGCCTCCGGCCTGAGAACCGGATGTTTCGATCGCAGCCCGTAGGGGTGATCTTTTTAAAGCTGCTGCCGGCGGAATTTCAAGGGCGTCACTCCATGCTGCTCCCGGAAAATTTTAATGAAATAGGCTGCGCTGGAAAAGCCGCTCATCGCTGCGATATCCGCGATGTCCCGGGTGCTGTTTTTGAGCAGGTGTTCGGCATGTTCCAACTGAATGCGGCGGATTTCCTGTGCGGGACTGCAGCCCAGAATCTCAGGCAAATGCCGGTCGAGGCTGGCTCGGGATAATCCGGAAGCCTGCACCACATCCTCAACGGAGATCCCTGTGCAGGCATGTCGTTGCAGATAACGAACCGCCCGGGCCAATCCTGGATTCCGGATATGATTGTATCGGGTACTGTCGCGTTCGGTGACTTTTCCGGGAGGCAACAGCAGGGGAAATTCCCGGTCTTTCCCCCGGATCAGGTCTACCAGCGCGCTGACCGCCTGATAACCGGACTGCTCACTGGAGGTGGGGATGCTCGATAAAGAAATGCTTCCGCCTTCACAGATATGCTCCGTATCATCCACACTCAGGACACTGACGTCTTCGGGTACTTTCAGCTGCGTATCAATCAGACGATCGACCAAATCTCTGGCCAAGCGATCAAAACAACAAAAGACCCCCAAAGGCTTGGGAGCAGAAAGAACATACTCCAAGACCTCCTTTTGCCGGCCACTGCCTCCATGCATCGTTTCCGCGCTGGCTCCGGCTTCTTGAAGCAAGTCCCGAAATCCCTGTTCTCTGTGATTGGCAAAGCGGGCACCGACTTTGATGTAGAGGAAGTGTTTCATTCCCAGAGAAAGCAGGTAGCGTGCAGCATTGGCCCCCACAGCTACATTATCCACACCCACAAAGGGCAGAGGATTTACATTCCGAGCAGAGACATTGATCACCGGCAGGCCGCTGGCCTGCAGACTGCGTACGATGGGCTGGGTGTAGGCCGAGGCAATGATGCCCTGAAGCTCCTCCTTGGCAAACTGCTGTTCCAGTCTAGGCAGGTCGACGGTATTGATGTTTAGCGTCTTTAAGCGGATACGTGGGTCATCATGTGTGGCATGCCGGATCCCGGTCAGAATGCCCCGGCCGTAGTGGTTTTCCATGGAAACCGCTGCCAGGAGGGTGATGAGGTTCGTGTTTTGCATTGAGGGAAAAATGATATTATTTGAATATAATTTCTTCTAGGCCTCTAGGCAAGACCCTGTGTAGCCTTGATGATATGAAAATTGGATTCGCATTAGGTTGTCTATTTCTCTCCCTTGCAGTGTCTGCCCAGGATGCCGCTGCCTTGCGTCAACGGGATCTTCAACAGGAACTCGCCTATCAACAACAACGCCTGAAACAGGTGCCGGCGCAACTGGATACGCTACGTAGCCAGTTGATGGATATTCAGAAGAATTACGGCATCTCCGGGGAGGGGGTCTTGTTCCGGGTGCCGGATGATCTTCCGGCTCTGATTGAAAATCGTCCCTTACACGAAGATGCCTTCCAGGCGATTGTGGCCTTTGACCGGGCTTTAAAGGAACGGGGAACGGATTTAATCGTCATGCCGGTGCCGCATCAGGTGATGGTATATGGACATCGCTTGGACGGAGCGATTCAGCCGCAACATAATTTGTGGCCGGCCTACACGGAGGGACTGATTCGTTTGTTGGAGGCGGATGTGGAGGTCCTGGATCTGACCGAGTCTTTTGCCCGCTATGCCGGGGAGGGGCTGGTCTTACATGCGGCGGATCATCATTGGAGTTCCCCGGGCATGGACCTGGCTGCCCAGCGTCTTTCTCAACGGCTGAGCCGCTATCCACATCTGGAGGCCTATCGTTCGGGTCAGGAGGCTTTTGTGGAAAAACGCAAGACCCAGGGAGTGGCTGCGTCCCTGTTTTCATTCAACAAGATATGGAGTAGCCGCAAGAAAAAGGGAGTGGTGGGGAGCTGGGAAGAAGCGAAAAAGATGGCTGGTGTCTCGGTGGTGGAGGACGTTGTGTCCTGGAAATATAGCGGAGATCTTCCGCATCCTGGATCCGAGGGTGGGCCGGGGCGGGACCGCAATCCGATCCGCAAGCTATCACCGGATCTGTTTGTTCTGGGGGACAGCATGGTGTTTCACCAAACGAGAAGTTCCTTGGAGGGGGCCGGCTTTCCCAATCACCTGGGTCGGAATCTAGGGTTTCCGGTTTCCTTCTATGGCCAATCCGGAGGCGCTGCGGGCGCTCCCTTGGAGTATGCGAATCGTTTTGTGAGTCTACCCGGGAACCCCAAAGTCGTCGTGATGGTGATGCGGGCCACGCCCATGAGTTCTTCCGCCGGGAACCGCGCCTGGCGCAAACCGAAATTTCCTGAGACCGATCGGTTGCCAAACCTGAAGGCGGAGCAGAGGAGCCGGGGCTCAAAAGCTTCAGTGGAACGGCTAAGCTGAAGATTACTCAGTTGAGTCAGTTACCGGATCCGGAGAGCGCGGATTATGCGGATGCGCTGGTCACTGCAGAAGCCCAGTTTCTGGAAGGCCCCTTCAAAGGGGAGAAAACCAAGTTGTATGTGTTCGCCATGAAAAACCGGAAGATGAACCCGAAGCTGCTCACCGTGAAAGAGGGACAGACGGTTAGGGTCAGGCTGAATCCCTGGGCAGCCGCACGGGATGCCAACAGTCTGGGCAGCATCATGCGGCTGGACGAGGTGGAGGATCTGCTCCTGCCTGAGCACTGGGCGGTGTTGTAAAGCAGCCTTTTTCAGACGGACAGAGCAGCGGAGTTCAGGCTGAGGGGGCTGTCGATTGATATAATCATGGATCCTTACGGATAAACACGGATGGGTTGTTTGGTGATTCATGTGCCTCATGAGCACAGACCATGAATCAGAACCTGAAGTCTTCGAATTATTCGAGGCGTAAGCGCAAATCCGAAAAAACATCATAAAATAGAAAGTGCTCTCTCTATTGCAGATGCTGTTGTATTACTGGATGATGAATGCATGAAATGCGTACGAATCTTCTCATTTGTTTTCTGGATCGGGCTCATGTTGGAACCGATCCTTGCTTCCAATACTCCTCAAACTCTCCGTCACCCCAAAGAAGCACAGCCACAGCCCTCCGGTCTTTGGGTGGTACTCGGGTTTCAGGATCCCTCATTGCTCCTGGAATTGGCTGCTCATTCAAAGGGGCAGGCCATGATTCAAGCCTTGTCCACTCATGAAGAAGTGGTGAAGAGTACCCGGCGGGTGTTGGCGGAAAAAGGATGGATCCCCCTGGTGGATGTGCGTCATGTCGACAGCTATGAGCATCTTCCCTATACCAATGAACTGATCACCGTTCTGGTGATCAACGAAGCGGGGCTGGAAGGAAACAAGGTACCTGAATCGGAAATCACCCGTACGGTCTTTTTCGATCGCCCGGTGCTGCGCGGGAGCGGCACCCGTTGGAAAATGACCTTCACGGAGATGCCGGAGGATGTGGATGAATGGACCCATATGCTTCATGGCCCGACCAATATTCCTTACTCTCAGGATCACCGGACCGGTCCCTGGATTACGGGCCTGCGGTTCATGGTGGGGGATCATGAGGAAGGCCGTCGACAGAACATCCTGGCCAGCCGCAGTACCCGCCTGTCCGGGGGACGGATGTTTGTGCTCAACAGCAAGGGTCGGAATACCCTCTACCGGGCACTGGATGCTGCCAATGGTTTGCCCTTGTGGCAGCGGAATGTGGTTGAACTCAGTTCAAGCCGGACCCGTCGGGTACCTGGCGATGAGGTCGTGATTGGGTACTTCAATGAGACCGGCCCCATGCTGAAGCTCGATGCGGCCACGGGCAAGGAGTTGATGGCCTACGACCAGGGACTCTCTCTGGAAATCGGGGAACGATTCAGACACGGGAAGGAATTCGGCAAGCGGACTCAGAAAGAGCAGGGGGTTCTGTATGAAAGCACCGCACAGGTACTGCTGCAGGAGGATACGGTGATTCAGGTGTATGGAAACCAGGTGGTCCGTCTGGACAAGGCGTCCGGCCGTAAAGTCTGGGGCTACCAGGCTCCCAAGGGCCAGATCGAATTTGCCACCATGGATAAGGACGGGCACGTCTATCTGATGGTCGAGGAGGATGTGGATGTGGAGCACAAAGGGCAGTTTATCGTGGGGCCCGGAGTAGCGCTCACCAGCCTTGACGCGAAAAGCGGAAAGCCCCGTTGGTCTCTCGACCTACAGAATCACAACTACGCTGACAAAGACATCGTCGGCTTTTTCCCGAAAACCATAACCGGACCCGGAGACGGGATTATTTGGATGGGAGGTCATCCGCTGAGGAAGGATGACCGGATCGGACGTGTCGGCAGCAACTGGTTTATGTTTATCAACAGCGCGGACGGCACCGTGATCCGGGAACGCCGTGGCGCTACCCGGGCGATGCAGTTCATGATTGACGGCCAGATGTTTCATAACTCGGCCTACACCAGTTTCGGATTTTCAGACCCTCTTACTGGAAACGAAATTGACCGCGTTAACGCGTATGCCCAGCCTGGCGGCTGCGGAATCAATTCGATTACCCCGAAGTATGTGCTGCGGGGACAAATGCTTCACTCCCGGGAGAATCTGGACCAAGCCTTTGCCTCTTCGGGGTTCCGTCCACACTGCGAAGCGCCGATGATGCCTGGGTATGGAGCCCTCTATTCCGGACAGTCCGGGATTTGCGGATGCGGCTGGTATCTCCCGACGGCTTACGTCAAAGCCGGGGCTCACTACTCCCAACCGGAGAAAGCCAATCCTACCACGAAACCTGCAAGTCTGGTTGGGACAGGATTCCAGGGACCCGAAGGCCCCTTGGTGGAAAACTGGCACATCGTGAAAAGCAGCATGCCTTCCGCGAAGAGTGAACGGATGAGCCCGATTCCGAAATCAGTGCAACTGACGCTCCGTGATGCCATTGGCGGCAAAAAGAGTGCCGGTGACGGACACTGGTACGGCATCGGTCCCACGCCGTATTTATTTGAGGATGACGTCACCTACTGGGTCGATGTACACACTCACCGACTGCATGCCAGCCCCGGCGGAAAGGTCTGGGGAAAAGAAGATGCAAAAGAGTACGACAAACAAATTCGGACAACCGGGAGGTATACCTGGACTCCGCCGGCAGCTCCCATTTGGACTGCCGTACTGGACGGCCGGATCAGCACCGCTCCGATTCTGGTGGACGGCACGCTGATCGCAGCGACACATGCCGGGGCGCTGTACGGATTGGATCCTAAAACCGGCATCACCAAATGGCGCACCCAGATCGCGCCGAATGATCTACAGATGATGGCCTTCGGTCAGTTGGAATCTCTTTGGCCCTGCTTTGGGGTCATCGAACACAAGGGGAGGGTTCACAGCATTGCCGGACGTATCTCCAGTCTGGACCAGGGCTTGTTTGCGGCTGCAGTGGATCCAGGTTCCGGCAAACTTCTATGGCGGGTGCGGCAGGCAGCTGATCCGGTGGAGTTTACCCGGCAGTCGAAGCAAATTCCTGAGGCGAGGGGATGGGGAACCAAACGTGGCAGCCATGATGGACAACCCTTTTCCCGGGGCTACATGTCCGCCAACATTCCTCCACAGATTACCCGGAATCATTTGCATGCAGCCGGCATGCTGATGGTGGATGTGGACAACCCGGAAGACTTTGTTCATACCTACAGCAGCGAGTTTCTGCAGAAACTGCCCGAACTGCCTGAATAATATGGGATTCTTCTGGAGTGGCCGTCTGCCTTCAGGCTACGGGCCGCAACCTATGCCTGCAGGATAGGCCCCTCTGCTTATCAGGAAGGAAAAGGAGAGCGATTCGGCTAAACATGCGGTCCGTAGCCTGAAGGCAGACGGCCACTCTCCGGATGTTATCTCCCCAGCCGGCGGTTGCGCCATTCACTGGGGGTGCAGTGATAGGCTGCTCGCCAGGCCTGGTTGAGAGCAGAGGCGCGCCGGAACCCGACCTGCAGTGCCACGTTTTGAATACTGAGATCACTGGAGCGAAGCAGATCCGCGGCTGCCGCCAGACGCCGTTGGCGGAGCCAGGCGCCGGGTGATTTTTCCACGATCTCCGTAAAGCGGCGACTGAAATGAGCCGGACTCATTCCCGCGATGGCGGCCAAATCCCGTACATTCTGCAGGGAGGCTACGCGCTCTGCAGCCGCCCGTTCCACCGCAATCAGCCAGCTGTGCGTGGGGGAGCTGGGGAGGAGTTGCCCCTGGAGTAAGACATCTGTGAGGTGTTCCAGAATTTCATTCAATCGCATGTTGGCTTTGAAATGTTCCCGGCCTCCCCTCCACCATAAGCCGGAGATCATGCGAACCCTGGCCATCAGCCATGGCCATAAATGTTCCGGCAGGATGAGAGGAATATCCACGCCCCAGACCTCTTGTGCTTTAGGTTGGGAATCCGATCCACACAAACGGTATGCGTTCCCTCCCGATGCAGCTTCGACCGCAGTGGAGCTGACCACAAAGTCGATCGAAATGGGTCTCGCATTTTTCGGGATTTGGGTGTTCGGGTTTGTATCCGGTTGAATACAGTACACCGCCCCAATGGGAAGAAGGGTGCCGTCCACCCGGTGTGGATTCTCCGTGACCGCCATGAGCCGGTAGAACGGGTTGCCCCCCATCTTTCCCGGATGGGTATGCAGTCTGCCGGTCAACACAAAAGGAGAATACTGTGCGGGATAAAGAATCACGTATTCATCATAAATCCGAAAGAAAGATATAAAACAGAAAATTGGTTTCTTTTGCGGAAATATCAATCTGGTCGCAAAATGGGGAGATGAAATACATTATTCAGACTTGTTTGTTGCTTCTTTGTTTCAGCATGGGCTGTGTCCCGGCCAGGGGAGCTGAACTGCGAAAGCTCCAACATCCCACGGAGTTGGAGCAAAAACATCTTCGAGGATTCTGGGTTGTGCTCGGAGTGGAGGATAGTGCTCTGTTGAAAGAGATTTTTGAAAAGAGCAAGGGGCAGGCCTTGATTCAGGGACTGAGTCAGGATGAGCAGACGGCTACTCTCATCCGCAACGAATTGGCCGAGGCCGGGCTTCATCCTTTGGTGACCGTGCAGGCCCTGCAGGATGCTCAGCATCTGCCCTATGTGGATGAATTGGTTTCCGTGCTGGTGGTGAATGAGGCTGTGAAGTTGAAGGTGCCGGATTCTGAACTGCAGCGCGTCCTCTTTTTCAATCGCCCTTTGATTCGGGGCAAAGGGAACTCCTGGACCCTGCAGATTGACGAGATGCCGGAGGATGTCGGCGAGTGGACCCACGGGGTGATCAATCCGCAGCGTTCTCCAGTCTCTTCGGATGCCCGGTTAGGTCCCTGGGTGAATGGCATGCGCTGGATGATTGGTGATCAGGATGTGTCCCGCCGGGCAGGAGAGAAGAAGGGGAAAGATCCCTATCGCTCCGGTGGCGGTGGCGTGCTGGGCTTTCGTCTGGTGGATGGAGTAGCCATTTCCGTTTCTAGTCTTGGCCGGCGAAAAGGGCAGTATTTGCGGGCTTTTGATGCTGCCAATGGACTGCCTCTCTGGGCCCATAAGATCGAATCGGCGCCCCAGGGATTCGGAGGAAGCGGGTTTTTCCTCGCCTCGGATCTCTTCGTGGCCACCCGGGAAGGGGTCTTCGGATATTTTGGGCAGGGCGGTCCGCTGATTCGTCTGGATTTGCATACTGGAAAAGAACTTCAGCGCTATAAAGATGGGATCCGGTTCCAGTCCGTAAAAGCGAAACACAGCTTTTCCACCATCAATACCCAGTCTCTGACCGTGAATGTGTTCGATAGCAAGATTCTGCAAAGTTATGATGACCAACTTGTTCTGTTGGATCTGGAATCCGGGGAGCGCATCTGGGGCTTTTCCGAGGAGGGGAGTTTTCTGGTGTCTCCCTGTCTTGGAGATGATGGACGGATTTATGCGGGCCTGACTGCGGACACCGACAGTCGTGAGCACGATATGAAAGCGGGCAATGAGATCCCGGTTCCCAAGGCGATCATCTGCCTGAATCCGGAGTCGGGTGAGCTGATCTGGCGTACAGCCTTTGATTGGGTGGGCTTCGAAGGAATTTCCGGTCCACAGGGGGGATACTTACCTCTCGTTGGCAATGACGGCAAAGGGAGGACCAAAGCGGGCTGGAACAATGCTACGATGATGATCGAAACGGAGAGCGGAAAGATTTTGTGGCAGGTAAAAGGAGGCGGAGGTGCCCGGGGCTACACCTTTATGCGGAATGGGGAAGTCGTGGTGACGGGTGCCTTGTCTTCTGTTCTGTTTCTGGATCCAGCCACCGGAAACAAAATCCGGAGCCTCAATTACGGGGGGAACAGTGGCGGTTGCGGCTTTGAAACCTTTACCGCAAAATACCTGGTCCGGGGCCAAATGCTGCACCCTCTGGATGACCTGGGGAAAACCTACGCCTCCGCCGGGATGCGCCCCGGCTGCCAGGTTCCCATGTTCACGGGCTATGGGCGGGTCTATTCTCCCCAGTCCCGCTGTGGTTGCGGATTTTACCTGCCGATGACCTTTGCCAGTATGGCGCACATTCATCCACAGCCGAAGCTTCCCATGGATCAGCGGGTGCAGAAGCTATCCTTCCCAACCCAAACTGCAGCCGCATTCGGAACATCGCTGCCCGAGAATGATCTGACCGAAACCTGGCCTGCGATCAAAGACAGTCTGGATACCGGGAAGTCCACCCGGTTTTCGGATGTAGATCCGGATATCAGTAAAACCATTGGAGAACGAATCGGATCCGGTGGCGGACAAGGGAAGAATGCAAAAGGCTTCTGGTACGGCCGTTTTTCTGAGGACCTCGAGGTGGGGGAGCTGACCCTTCGGGTGGATCCGCACCGCCATGTGGTGACCGCGCTTCGGGGAGAATCCGTTGTCTGGAGTACCGTGCTGGGTGGACGGATTGGGTCCAAACCTGTGGCTCTGGATGGGGCCATCTATCTGGGAGCGCATGATGGCTATGTGTACAAGCTGTCTGCAACAGATGGATCTGTGGCGTGGCGGGTGATGATTGCCCCGAATCATCAGCAGATGATGGCCTTTGGTCAGGTAGAGTCGGTGTGGCCCTGCTTTGGTGTGTTGTTGGAGGATGGAAAACTCTACAGTACCGCCGGTCGAAGCTCGACCCTGGACCAGGGGATTTTTGCGGCGGAGATTGATCCGAAAACGGGTAAACTAGCCTGGCATGTCCGCATGAGTGCCGAGAGCATGGAGTTTGCCACACCCGATGATTTGGTCGGCAATTACGGCAAAGGCCGTAGGAGCCCTGCTGGCTGGGCGGTCAAGCGGGGTGCCTGGCCGGGACAGCCCTTCAGTCGGGCCCGAATGTCGGTCAATGCGCCCCCCATGATCACAAATAACAAACTGCATGTGAATGGTGCGATCTTTGTTGATCTGAAGGATCCGAAGGATTCCCTCTACTTCAACAATGATGGCAACATCATCGGGGTACAGTAAGGATGCGTTCGCTGATACCGTTTCTTCTGGGGCTGTGTTTCTTCCCTGTCTTCGCTCTGGAGTTGGCTCTTCCTTTCGGAAATCACATGGTGCTGCAACAGGGGGTGCCGGTTCGGGTTTTTGGCCGGGCTGCCCCGGGATCCACTGTGGAAGTGCGTTTTCAGCAGCAGGTCAAAGAACAGATCGCCGCAGAAGACGGAAGCTGGCAGGTCATGCTGGATCCGCTCCAACCCGGGGAAGCGGGTACCCTGGAGGTGGCAGGAAGCGGTAAGACTCTGCAGGTGAAGGATGTGGTGGTGGGGGAGGTCTGGCTTTGTGCCGGACAGTCCAATATGGGCTGGGGCATTGCCAAATGTCTGCCCATGGATACCCGATTGGCCGAGATGCTCGAATCCGATTCTCTGGATCAGATCCGCTTGCTGCGGCGTAAATCCTGGACCGTGGGTAGCAAAGAGGCCTTTGCCAAAGCCAGTGCCTTGCAAGTCGCTTTTGCGATGGAACTTCATCAAGCCAGCGGTGTTCCCGTCGGCATCATTGGAGGCTCCAATTCCGGCAGTAAAGCCAGTGGCTGGGTGACCCGTGACATGATCACAGAGGATGAGGAAGTCCAGCAGGCTTTCCAAACACCGGAGGCGCTGGAGGCGGCGTTACAAAAACCCCTTGATGCTTTTGCGAGCAATTATGAACCCCGGATTCGGCCTCTGGAAGGCTATACCATCCGGGCCATGCTCTGGGATCAGGGGGAGGCCGGAAGTGGTATCAAAGGCATGCCTTTTCCGGTGATGACCCGGGCCCTGTTCCGGGGCTGGCGTAAAGCCTGGGGGCAGGGGGACTTTCCGATTCTCTACATGAGTAAACCCAGTGGCGGTGCTCCGGCCTTTGATCCTGGGAGCCCCTATACCCGGATGTCTGCGGCGTATCAGGCTCCCCCGGTCACGGCCCTCAGTAAACAGAAAGCCAAGAAGAAGTCTGGAGAGATGCTCTGGGGAGCCAAGACCGCAGATCGGGAACATTTTCTACCGATCAGTACGCTTCCCGGAAGCGCCATGGTGTTGGTCGCGGATCTCCAACCTGATATTCATCCCACCATGAAGGCGGACTATGCCCGCCG
>DIYK01000045.1 GCA_002429005.1 Verrucomicrobia bacterium UBA6056 | reverse complement strand
AGGTACTGGCCCGCCGCGAGCTGGGTTCGGGGGTCGAACTTTCCTTTCAATTGCACCCGGAGTTGATGGAAGGACAGGCCTATTTGCAGTACAGCCGCTGGAACAGCACCCGGGCCATGGCGCGCCTGCTGGCCAACCTGGGTGCCGGGTTTGCCCGGGATCAAGGGCTGCTCAGCAAAGAAGCGGATCCCTATCAGCCCGTGGAGCTGCCCTTGGTGTGGAAGCATGCCATCGAAAAACAGATTCCGACCGTCGCATCTCTGGACAATGTGCCTCTGGATGAAGGGAACCGGAAGCTGGAGGAAGGCTGGCATCGTCCGGATTTTGATGACTCCACGTGGCTGAAAGCACCCGTGCTGGGAGGTTGGGAACGCAATCATGAAAGCCTGGAGAGCTTTGACGGAGCCATGTGGCTGCGTGGGGTTGTTGCCATTCCACCGGAGTGGAAAGGCAAAGGCGATGTGGTCCTGGAAATGCCCAAAGTGGATGATTTTGATATCACCTATGTGAACGGCTTCCGTGTGGGCATGACCGGTCCGGAAACCGACAATGCCTGGAATCAGCCCCGGGCCTATACCGTTCGTTCCTTTATGCTTCGCCCTGGCAAAGCGAACCACATTGCCGTTCGAATTTTTGACCATTTTGGCGGAGGAGGCTTCACCGGAAATGAAGCCAGTCTCTATCGGCTCCGACTAAAAAAAGCGCCGCTTCGCCCGGGTCTGTATCATCAGGAGTACCGCAGGGATCGTGCTCTGGGTGATAGCCCTTTTCGATATTACCGTTGGTAACCTGAACCTCCCAAGGAGACAAAACCTATGAACCTATTCACCCTACTCTGTGCTGGCCTATGCGCCGCCAGCCTCAGCCTGCATGCCGAAGAAATTAATCTGGTGGAAAATGCTGACTTCAGCGAACACCACCCGATGAACAAACATCACTCCATGAAATGGGGAGCTCTCGGTTATTCCGGAGAAGAACAAAACAAAGTCACCCGGGAACTGGACGGGGAGGAAGCCTACCAGAAGATTGTGTGTGCCTCCCCGAAGAATCATTTCGGGATCCTGCCCAAGGAGCTCATCCAACTGAGCCCGGACTGGGAGGAACTGGAACTCAGTCTGACCTTCCGGATGCCAACCTATAGCCCGGGAAAAGATCACTGGAACCGCTTCCAGGTCAGTGCCATTTATCTCAACGATCTCGGAGGGCAGGTTGGGCAGGAATACCGTCTTCGTCAGGAGCGGGAAAGCCCGGATTGGACGACTCAGAGTGAAAAGCTCACGGTTCCCAAAGGAGCCACTCAACTCCGTCTGGAAATCCTGTTTCTCGGCTCCAATGGCGAGGCCCATGTGAAGCAGGTGCAGCTGAAACCGTTGACGAAGTTACAGTAACTCTAGTTTTCGTGGAGCAACGTTACATGGAAACATTGCTTTTCCTGTAGAGTATAAGCATGAAGCAACGAAACGTACTCTGTTGGGTGCTCCCGCTCCTGCTGTTGATTGCAGGCTGTGGAAAACCCAAACCCGGGGCATTGGGTCCGGTGTCTGAGGAGGCAAAAAGCTTCCAGGAGGAAAGCGGGCGCATGCTCGTGGAACACGCGGTCCAAGTCCGCAAGGGCTCCGGAACGCTGTTGGTGATCACACTCAAAGAGGAAGGGGTGATGGTTCACCCCAATCAGCAGCAGATGCTAAGCGGCATTAAGGCCGCAGCTGAGGGTCAATTCTCCTCTGTGAACGTGGCTGACATCCCCATGCAGCAGATCATTCCCGGTCAGGGCTTTGCGGCAGACAGCTATTCCGCCGCCCTGCAGCGTGTCGGGCAGGCGGACGCGGTGATCTCTCTCGCTGGAGTGCCTATGGGAGGTCAGGAACTGGCTTCGGCTGCCCGGGCAACTCCGCTGGTCGCCCTGTTGGAACCGGGGATCTCTGCCGAAACGCTGCAGATGCAATCCAAGCTCCCCGGCAGCTGGACGCTGCTGCAATTGCAACCCGGCGCCAATCAGCAGGACCTTCAAAGCGCCTACAAGGTCTTTCGTTCGAACTAATCTTTTCTGGAGACACACATGAAATCTAGCCAACCCCGCCATGGATTCACTCTGATTGAAATGTTGGTCGTGATTGCGATCATTGCACTGCTCTCGACCCTGATCGTTCCTGCCGTGGGGCGGGCCTTGTCTAAAGCGAAGTCGGTGCGTTGTCTGGCGCACATGAAACAGATCGGTACGGCCATCGCCTCCTTTTCCTCTGATAATCAGGGCAGAATCCCTTTGGTGACCAATCAGGGTAGCAGCAGTAGTGCCGGGAAGTTGCATTGGATTCAGTATCTCTCCGGCTATGTAGGCAAAGAAGATGCCGGTTGGGTGGATCCCAATGACCCCACCTCGGTGTTCTGGGGTTGTCCGGAATGGCGTGGCCGGGATGCCAGTTGGAACATTCCTCCCCGGGCCAATGCGGCGGTGTCCTCCAGTCCGGGCTATGGGATGAACATGTATCCGGAACAGCCTGCCAACTGGAATGCGAACTCCCGCAACGACCAAAGCAATGAACCCCTGTACGCGCTGGACCAAATTACCCATGCCTCCAACCGGGTGCTGGTGGCGGATGCCATAGACTGGCATGTGTCTGCTTCCTGGAATTACGATAACGGCTACTTTGGGTTCACCTCCTGGAGTCGGGGTGCCCCGCAACGTCATGGGAAAACTGCGAACTATCTGTTCTTTGATATGCATGCCCAGGCCCTGCCCTATACCAAAGCGCATATGTACCTCTACGACCCCTCCCGGGCTGGCCTGTAACACAGGCCTTGTCTTAGTCTTAGTCTTTGTCTTAGTCTTAGTCTTTGTCTTAATCTCCCAACCCTACACTTCATTTTATGCCTCTATATTGATTCGAATATTAGAGAGTTCGAGATGAGGAATGGATTCCTTTTTTTGACAAAGGCAAAGGCAAAGACAAAGACAAAGACAAAGATTAAGACAAAGGCAAAGACAAAGATTAGGAATAGGATGAAGAGTGAGGAGTTGGAGGGGACGCTGCCGGGATCCCTTACACGGGGCTGTTGGCTAGAATCTGTGTGTCGATCCATGCATCAAAGGCGGCGATGCGCTGGGTCTGTTCCGGGAGTCCTGCCAGATTCTTTCGTTCCTGGGGATCTGTATGGTGGTCATACAGTTCGCGTTCGCCGTTGGGGCAGCGGATGTAGCGGAACTGTTCGCTGCGCAGGCTGTAGAGTTGATCTCGTGGATCCGCAGGCTGAGCGGCATCCAGGGGCGTGTCGCTGGCCACGGCACTGAGCACCCAACGGGGACCTTCCCAACTGCTTCCGTCGGGATGTTTTAACAATTCCCGCAGGCTTACGCCGTCCAACTCGCGTCCGTCGCCATTCGCCTCACGGGGAATCCCGGCGAGGTCGCAATAGGTGGGAAAGACATCGAGCAGACCCGCAGGAATCTCGCA
Organism: Verrucomicrobia bacterium UBA6056; assembly: GCA_002429005.1. Classification (GTDB taxonomy): domain Bacteria; phylum Verrucomicrobiota; class Kiritimatiellia; order SS1-B-03-39; family UBA6053; genus UBA6056. The sequence goes on along the minus strand of DIYK01000045.1, from coordinate 36,065 downwards.
GACCTGCCCTTGGGCGACTCCGGGACCTGCCCACACGAAGGGCACCCGGTTGGATTCTTCCCAGAGGGAATTTTTGAACAAATACTCTTTTTCTCCCATATGGTATCCATTATCGGAACTTAGAAAGACCACCGTATTCTCTGCATAAGCTGAGCCTTCCAGTGCATCCAGTACATAGCCGATTTGCGCATCGGCAAAACTCACTGAAGCGAGGTAGGCCTGCAGGAATTTCCGGAGTTCCTGCTCGCCGCCCGCCTCCCAGACCAGACGAAACTTTTCAAAGCCCCAGCGGCCGGTGCCGGTATGGCCTTCCTGGAAAAAGCGGCTGCAGTGTTCGAGATCCTCGCCATGGATTTCGGGCAGAATCAGATCCTCCAGTGGGTAGAGATCAAAGTATTCCTGAGGTGCAATCAAGGGGGAATGAGGCCGCCCGATCCCCAGGCAAAGCAGGAAGGGATCCGCATGATCCTGCGCAAGAATCTCTGCCGCCCAGCGTGCATTCTTTTCATCATGCATCAAGTCCCGGTCCTCCCGGCTCACATAGCGGAAGGGGCTATTGTCTCCGTTGCGCCAGCCCCGGTAGCCGGGAGCGCCGCTTTCCGGATTCGGCGGAATATCCGGAACCTCATCCAGCGAGATATGCAGCATTTCTGCATCACCCAGCGGGGTGGCGTGGTGACCGCTGTGGGCTCCCCAGCCGCGACCTTCCTTTTGCCCATCCCAGGACCAGGGACCCCAGTCCACCTTGTGACCATGCCCGTCTTTCCAGACCTCCTGGCGCTCCTGGCCATTATGAAAAATTTTGCCCGTACCAAACACCCCGTAGCCATGCTCTCCCAGGTGTTCCATAAAGGTTTTCGCCCCATTCAGTACCGGATTATTGTACCAGGGATCGCGGGTAAAGTTGTAGCCGAAATATCCTGTGCGCCAGGGAGCCAGACCGGTCAGGCAGGAGGCCCGGGAAGGGCCGCAGATGGGAACATTGGTTTGACCATTGCTGAACTGAAGTCCCCGGGCCATCAAGCGATCGATGTGCGGCGTCTGAGCCTGCGGATGACCGCCCATGCCTCCGAGCGCATCATTCAGGTCGTCGCACATAATATAGAGAAAATTTGGTTTTTCGGTCATGACTCAAGACCTAAAGTGTTGAGCCCTCCTTGTCAATTTTCGCTCACTCGTCCAGCGGGCATACCTCGACCACCAGCCCGTCTAGCTCCTCCGAGATCTGGATCTGGCAGCTCAGGCGGCTGCGGGGTGCACTGTCTTCAAACATCTCCAGTACACCTTCTTCATCGGCTTCCCGTTCCGGAAGCTGATGGATCCATTCCTCGGAGACCTGAACGTGGCAGGTTCCGCAAGAGCAGACTCCGCTGCAGCGGGCCTCGATCCCGGGAATATCGTGATCGACAGCCAGTTCCATCACGGAACCCGCCTGCTCTTCAAGGGTGATGCGTTGTTTGTCTGCTGTAATAAAGGTGATACGGGCCATGATGTTCTTTTGGGTATGGGTTAACGTTGCGCAAGCCCTGCGCTTGCAGGGAGAACGGGAAGGTGACGGTAGGCGGGATCCTGTTTCTGCTTTTTCAGAATTGCATTGATCTCCCGGTAGGCGGGGACCAGACCTTTCGGGGTAGGGGGGAGGTCATGCTGGATGAGCCGGTGTAGTTGTCCCAGACGGTAACAGGGCACCGCAGGATACATGTGGTGTTCAATATGATAATTCATATGCCAGTAGAGAAAACGGAACAGCGGGTTGAGGATCAGGGTCCTACTGTTCGTGCGGAAATCATTCCCTTTCTCTGCCAGTCCAATGTGCTGTGGCACGGAACACAGACCCATCAGGCAGGAACCGAACTGGGCGTAGCCGGTAATCAGTACGGGCAGAATCCATACTCCGCTAAGCAGACCCACTACGAGGATGCTCACATGAAAAGCCAGGGTGATCCGGGCCATGCGGCGGATGGATCTACGGACTTTCGTTTTCTTCTCCGGCAGGATGTGCAGGTGCCATTCATCGGAGAGGGGGCCAAAAGCCCGTGACCAGAGGTTTCGGATTCTGATGACAGTGGGACGGGGACTGAAATTGATGATGCCGCCACGGACCAGATCCATCCATCGGAAATCCTGAGGCTGAATGGCCTCCATGTCGTCGGGGAAATGAAGCGTATACCGATGATGCTCTTTATGACTGGCCCAGAACAACTCCTGACTGTTCAGGGAAAGTACATCCATGATCACAGCAAAGAACCCATTCAACCGTTTGGATGAGAACATGGTGTTATGGGAAAGTTCATGAACCGCTGCAGGGCTGAAATTCATCACCCCGCCGTACAGCAGGGCTGCAAGGGGGAGCGCCCACCAGATCTGCCGGAGCTGTAGCCACAAGGCCAGCCCAAGGAACAGAAAGGCGAGAGCCAGAAATCCTCCGGCCTGAAGCATTCCCAAAATATCTGAAGGTTGCATAAGGGCCTTCATATCTGTGCGGTTAATCGGGGTTCGGTACCATTTGATGCGGGGGCGTTCAAAATCGATCATCGTAAGCTGTGGAGATAAGAGATTATTAAAGAATATGTGTTCGTTTCAGTGTTCTCACTCTAGGGGATTGAAGCCGGAAGCGGAATGGCTTCAGGACAGAGAAACATATCTCTGCGTAAGAATTTCTTGGTAAAATCCCTGAGCAGCTTTATGCAGAGAGGATGACGGAGAGGGACAAAACATCATCCACCTGGACGGAGTCAGTTTATGGTAAGGACTGTTTCCTCGGGAAGGTGGAGTACCCGCCCGGAGGCCGCTTTGGACCCGCATCCCTGGATAAACTGGTGATTGTGTTGATTCTCAGCGGGAGCATGGAACTGAACAGCCACCCTTCACGCTACCGCGTTCAGCGCCACCACTGTGCTCTGTTGTTACCGGACAGGCCCTTCAGCTTGCAGTTCTCGGCGCAAAGCGTCACCCGTCATCATTTTGCCTGTATCCATCCCAGGCATCTTCCCGAAGAGATGCTGCAGACGCTGAAAGGCTACAGCGCTCCGGTCCCTTCTTCGTCACACTTAGTGTCCCTGATCGAGCTGGCGGTGGATCTCGCCGTGGCCCGTCATGCGGGAAGGCATGATCAGCTGCTCGCGCTGAGTTTGAGTGTCTTTCACGAATTCCAACGCTGCATGGTGACGCAGCAATCCGATCTTCCTCACCAGGCGGTGGATCGCGCCATTTCCTACATCTACAGCCATTATGGGCAGCCCCTGGATGCCGAGGGCATTGCGTCAGCGTGCGGCGTGTCCCGGCAGCATCTGACCCTGCTGTTGAAAGAAACGACTGGGAAAGGGATCCGTGAGCATCTCTGGAGCTACCGCATACAGAAAGCGCATGATCTGCTCATCGATACCGGACTGCAGCTGGGGGAGATTGCGGCGCGGACCGGATTCCGGAACCCCTATCATCTCTCCCGGAAGCTGAAAGAGCAGTATGGGGAAGCTCCAAGGAGTTTGCGGCAGAAGGCCTGGCGTTCAGAGAGGCTCGACCTCAGTGCTGAGCATCCAGACGCTGGGGATGCAGGAAACGACCCTGGGTCACCGCTTCGAACTCAGTGACCCGGGCGGCCGCTCCGGGCTCCTGTTGTAGCAGCTGGTCTAGAATCTGTGCATGCTTCCCGGCCTCTCCGGAGAGGCGCTGTGCCACCTGCAGGGCCACCCAGCGCACCCGTGGATCCGCAGGGTGCTGGTTGACCAGTTTCTCGGATGCGTTTTGGTCTGCAGCGAGAAAGGCCTGTAGAAGTTTTCCCTCCTGGTGGGCGGGGCGTTGGATCAGCAAGGTCTCCAGATGTGAACGCGCTTCGTCCGGGTTCTCCTGGGCCAGAGCGAGGATGGCAAGAAGATATGCTGCAGCCGGGTAGGGATCTTCTACGCGTAGGGCCTGGCGCAGGGCGCTCTCGGCTTTCGGGTGAAGCTCCTGTTCCAGGAGCGTGGCTCCCAGCAAATGCCAGGCTTCCCCGAGTTCAGGCTCTTTTTCCAGGAGAACGTTCAGTTGAGTGTTGGCTGCCTGCAATGCGCCATCCCGAATCAATACTCGGGCTTTGCCGAGGCTGTTGGCGGGGTATTTTGCATTCCGGTAGAAGCGGCCCCGGGTGTGCTGGTTGCCCTGCATTTCGGCGCTAACCGGGTTGTCATAGTCCAGGGACCTGGCAATTCGTTGCCGGATATCTTCGCGCATGGGGCGGGGCTTACGGGGAACCTCAGTACGAATGAGAACCTGATCGCCCCTGCGGAGCTCCACGTGAGACAGCTGCTCCACCTCGGCCCGCAGTGGCTGAGTAAAGGATATCTTGCCCGAAGCGGCTTTGCTGCCATTTACCCAAAGCTCCGCCTCCTCGAGCGCTTTATAACTGACCGCGGTCACTTGACCTTCTTTGAAGGCTAAGACCGCGTGGTCATTTGCTGCCACCGGTTTGCCAATGCCCTGCACGTTCACATAGGTCCAGGTGGCTTCCCACTGTTCCCCCGGACCCAGCCAGCGCTCCACCCCTTCAAACACATGATCGGATCCGCCCCACATTTCTATGAAGTTGTGGTTCACGTCGGAAGGGACAGCGCTTTTTCTCCACCACCATTTGGTGCCGGGGGCTTTCTCCGGATCCACCAGGCGCAAGCGGGCCACATCCACCGAGGGGTAATACAGGCCGCACCATCCTTCCTGCACATCCCACACAAAATAGGAGAAGTTGTCCTTTTGGGTATTTCGTGGATTGTGAATGTCAGGGTCAAAGGCCTTGAGATGATGCCCCAAATGATCACTGGCCCAGTCCATGGCTCCCAGAATTTCCGCATCGTCGGGGTACTGCAGCTTGGTCTTTCCCTGGGCAATGCCATCCGGATGATGAAAACGGGGCCAGAAGGCATCATTCCAGACCTGCAGGCCCTGACGAAGATAACTGGGGTTGCTCACCCGATAGGTCACATACAGCCGTGGGTCGCCTTTCCGGACCCGCACATCCTGTTCGAGTAGCATATTAGAATGCCGGCCGAACTGAACACTTTCCTGAATGCTGTGATAGCGGGAGAACTCCATCCAGGAGCTGTAACGAAGGCTGTCCGGAGCATCCTGCACTACCTGCCAGGCACTGGGCTGCACTTCACGGATACCATGCTCCATGAAAGGAAAGTTGGCCTTGATCCCGCTCTCCCACCAGGGAATCCAGTCTTTGATGCGCTGTTCGTGATAAAACCAGTCCATGCCATCGGCGTCGATCACCCGGTGGATGGAAGAGGCAACACCAGGTAAAATCTCCACCGAAAACTGTCCCTGTTGCAGGGTGATCTTGTTGAGGCGCAGATCCTCCTGCTGGATGCGTTCGCTCCCTTTTTTGGGAAACCAGGCTCCGCCATTGTGCATGGCCAGGCGCCCCCTCTTTCCGGGTTTCATGCCTTTCTTTTCCTGCGTGTAGGAGGGAAGAACCAGCTCCTCCTGTTGCCAGGAGAGGGGGCTGGGGCTGTTTTCGCTCCGGCCGTTCAATGCAAGGGCTGAGAGCAGGAGCAGGGGAGAGAGACATTTCATGATATAACTCCAGACGAGTGTCTCCGCAGAGACGGCTTATTCACTAATGAGAATGAGTTCGGTCGCGGATTGTTCCAGCCGCAGACCTTCCGGCAGATCCCAGTCCGCCTGTCCCTGAATCTGCTGGGCACGGGCAAAGAGATATGTCCCCTTCGGTACCGTGCCGGTGACCCGAATGCTCCCGTTGAGTTTCAAGGTGGTCCCGATCTGGATGGGATGATCTTTTCGTTTTTTTCCCCGCCCGGTCACAATCGCATGCAGCGGTACCTCCAGGCTGGCGCTTGGGCCGAGGCTCATTTCCTGTTGAACCCTCAGATCCACCGATCCGAGTTTTAGGGTTCCGAGGAGTTCCAGGTTGCGAATCCGGGACTGGAAAAAATTGCGGGTTGGATTCAGCCTGAGCAGACCTTTTTCCTCAATGACCAGATCCAGATTGTCCCAGTCCTGTCCGGCGTAACGGGTCAGGGCATAATGGCCGGGGTTGTGGGTTGGGGTGCGAATACTCATTTCCCCTTCCTGTACCCGGATGACACTCGGAACCTTATACAGTTGCGTGCCCATGATGATCAGTTTACCCGGCCCGCGTTTCATCAGTTCCGGAGCGCCATGCTTATCTGTGAAACTTCCAAAATAACAGTGTGAGTCCTCAAAAAAATGACCGGTAAATAAGAGATCTTCCTCAAGATCCAGTATGGCTCTTCCTTCAAAGGCCAGCACGCCATCAAACACCTGGGGCTGACTTTTTACCTGCCAGCCCGCATCTTCTCCCTGAAACACCAGTACGCCATGATGGGTATGGTTTCCGTTTCCTGAAAATTTGTGCACAGAGGGGAGGCTCTGGGTGTGATGGCTGATCAGGGTTGCGTTTTTGATGAATAAAACGGAGAAGCCGTTTGGACGCATGTTTTTCAAATCCGGCCAGCCCATATGATCCGCTTTGAAATCGGGAGCAAGCTCCAGAATCGAGCTCCTTCCCTCTCCAAGCACATGGATGGGGCGTGCGAGGATCATCCCCTCCATTTGTTGGTTGATCTCCGCCTTGGCACCCAGAAGGAGCTGCGCATCTTTACCCAGAAGAAAACGTCCCTTATCCCCACCGGTCAAGGCGCAGTGGTAGCGGCCATTAAATAGCAGACTCCCGGATTCAACATGAATGCCTAGTTGGGCTGCAAAGGCCGCTCCGCGGTAGCTGCCATGGAATTCACTCTGTCCTGAAAAGACGAGGTAACTGTTTCGCGCTTTGGCGAGGAAATTTTCATGTTGCCCAATCCGGGCTTGCTCAAAGCGAAGTACCGGGGCGACCTCCCTTGAGACGGAGGGCTGTTCCGCTTGTGGAGCTGGCGTGGTGGTTTCGCTTTGTAAGCTGAGTGTACACAGGAGAACGGCGGCAGAGAAGCGATGGCGTAGGGAAGAAGTCATCATGCTGTAGAGGTTCACCAAAGAAATCCGCAAGGCAGGTCTGAAACTGTGTTCAGTAGGGATCTCTCTATGGATAAGGATAATGCGTGTAAAAAATTGGGTTACGTTTCTAATTTGAAGGCCCAATCATAGGTTCACATAGAATTTCAGCAATCTCTTCCGGGTGATGTTCTCCGTGAAAGCGTTGACGTTTTGCGAAAAAATGGAGCTGGGATACGCTTAGATGTAGTTCAACATCCAGACTTTCTGATCCCGGTTGGCTTCCTCGATCACCCTGTCGGGAGAAGCCTCTCTACGGGCAAATCCATCCCGGGCCTGTTTTCCATGCGCGGGGTGACCACTGTTGTGGTGACAGACAAAGCGACGCGTGCGGATGAGCCACTCCAGCAAACGACGTCGCCCTTCCTGGACAATTTCCTGAAACGCGGCTTCGAAGTACAGATTCCGCTCTTCAAGCGGATCCTGTTCCAGATCGTAGAGCTCCCCCGCTTCTTCGTCCCCAAACATGCCTCGTGGATAATGGACAAAACGCCAATTCTGCCAACGGATCGCTTTGCTGCGGACATTTTCGGTTACCGCTTCCTCCCGGAGGGAATCCTGCTCTCCCAGGAGCAGGGGTTTTACACTGTATCCGTCCACCCAATCCATTTCCGGAAGCCCGGCAAGATCGGCGATACTTGGGGCTAAATCGATATTTTCGATGAGGGCAGAGCACAGGCTTCCCTGCGGTAAACCGGGCCCGGCCCAAATCATCGGGACTTTACACACAGCATCGCTGCAAATACCCGGCGCCTTTTCTACAATACCATGATTGTGATGATATCCCCCATGATCGGCACCATAGATGATGTAGGTGTTGTCGAGTTTCCCAGACTCCTCCAGCGCATCCAGAATCTGCCCCACGGCATGGTCGCTGTGACTGATGCAGGCGAGATAGGCTTTCCAGTTCCGCTGTTGCCAGGCGAGGTTTTCCTTGGGTTCAAAGACCCCCTCTAATTCATCCTGGGTATGGGTCACCATGTTTCGAAAGTGGGGTGGACGCAGGGAGGGATCCTGTTTCCAGGTTTCCGGCATATCCAAATCGTCAGGATAAGCGTCCCAAAATTCCTGGGCAGGAACCAAATTGTGATGGGGGCGGTTAAAACTCAGTTCAATACAGAATGGCTGCTCTTTGCTGCCGAGAATGAATTCACGGCATCGGGCAACACAATAGCCCTCGAAAGAGTCCTCAAAGGAAAGTTCCGAAGGGCGGGCATCGTTGATCATGCGGAAATCAAACTCCGGGTGTCCATTGTGATCCGGTTCCTGCCCCTTGGCCCGAATGTAGTCCCGGTAGTGTGGCGTATCAAGATAGGTGTCGAGATCCGCGGCCCCCCACATTCCGGGTTCGCTGGGTAAGTGAGCTTTTCCGATGAGCGCAGTCCGGTAGCCTTGTTCTTTAAAGTGCCTGAAAAAGGTAGGCAAATGATCCGGACTTGGGGCATGGTTGCCATAAAAGCCATGATTCTGGCAGTATTGCCCCGAAAGCAGGCTCACCCGGCTGGGCAGGCAGATGGGGTTTTGTGTATAGGCATTACTGCATCGGGTGCCCATGGCGGCCAGCCGGTCCATGTGCGGGGTGAGGGCCTGGGGATGACCGGCACAGCCCATGTGGGAGGCATGGTGCTGGTCCGTCATGATGAAAAGGATGTTGGGTTTCATAGATTCTTAGGGCGGACAGATCCGACAGATCCGACATGTCAGACATGTCCGGCCTGTCTGATCAATCATGGTTAGGGTTTTAGACCAGTGGCCGCCAGGATGTTGAAGGTGGCCGGGCCTTGAGGCCAGCGTACCTTGAATTCCAGTGCGCTTAGCGTTTTTGCGGGATGCGGATTGGGGATCTCGAGGATATAGAGGTACCGGAGGGTGCTGGTGGGAGCTTCTGGGTCGAGGAACATCACCGGTTTTACCCGCTCCTTTTCAAAATGAGGCCAGCTGGGCCACCAGTCCTGGCAGTTGGCTTTGGCTTCCATTTTCTCCAAGGTGGGACCGTCATCCGAACCTTTGCCCAGAGGGACGATGCCCACCTGATGTCGGCTTCCATCTGCATAGAGCAGTGAATAATAGGCTATGTCCAGATGTCCCAGGGCATGACTGGCCAGATGCAGAATATAGACCCGCTCCAAGTTGCCCTGAGGAACCGGAACGCTGACGCGTTGCGGAAGCTCTCCTTTGGGAGAAAGCGGTTGTTTTGCGGATTTGAGCGAAATGGCGGAGGCGCCCCAGCCTTCAACTTCGCCAATGTCAAAGGGAACCCCACGTAGCGTAGTCCGTCCAGCTTGGAGCATCGGCAGGGGATTCTTCAGTTCTTTGGCTCCGCTGAGGGGCATGTTGAGGCCGGAAGACAGGTCTATGGGAGCCCAGCGTTCCGCAGCCGCGCCCTCTGCTGAAGTGAAACTGCGTTGGTTCATCCGTTTGGCATTCGCCAATAGAATCGCGGACATCTGATGAAAGCCGGGGTCTTCCACACGGATAGTTGGCCACTGACTCCGGGTGGCCAGTGGGGAAGCCTCTGCGGGTTTCAGATGTTCATCCAGCATCGGATCCGCAAAGATTGAATCCAAGTCCTGTCCGGATAATTTTTGCCAGGCATTAAAATCGTAGGTGATCAGTTCTGTTTTGAAGGCGTTGTCCGGATCGGGATGCCAGTAGAGGTTCCGGGAGGCCTGCAGGGTCTCGAAGAAGGGGCGGTAGCCGAAGCTGTCCAGAAGGGGAACCTTGGCCGAATCTGAGATGAACACATTGTCTGTCCAGATACTGTCGACGACATTCACGGGCACGTAGATAGTACTGCCTGAGGCCCCGGGTATGGCTGCATCTTTGTCCGGATTCAGGTCCTGATCCGACACCGGGCGGTCCAGTCGCCGGATGATGTAGAGCTGCTGCTCCGTGTTGTTCATGGCCAGGTTGTTGTGCAGGACCACCTTGGCGGAGTTGGCCAGGTGAATGCCCTGACGGTTTTCGATGTGAGCGCTGTTCCGCAGGATGGTCGGGCCATGCATGGCTTCAATGAAGATGCCCCAGCCTTTGTTTCGCCGGGCATCCAGACCGTCCACCACCAGGTTTTTTACGTTGTAATCAAACCAGAGTCCGTGTGCATGGTTGTCGTAGGCCCGATGATTGCGTACGACCATTCCCCGGGTGCCGAAGCCGCCTTTAATCCCGGCATAGGCCCAACTGTAGATCTCACCCCAATGCCCCCGCCAGTTGTTGCGGTGGGTTTCCAGGTTTTCGGCGAGAATATTTTCGCCCCCGGCCCACATCAGCCCACAACCTCCATTATCCGAGCCTTCCAGATTCCGCCAGGTGAGATCCGACGTATTCCGGACACCCAGCCCTGCACTATTGTTCCATTGAAAGCTGCAGTTCTCGATGAGTACATTGCGGCAATTCCGTGCGACCAAGGCCGCCGCACTGTGGTAGTGGCCGTTGTGGTGTTGTACCGTGAGGTTGCGAAGGACCAGGTTCTCTTTGCTGTCAAACAGCCATTGGGGCGCACCTGTCCAATTTCCGTATTGATAGGTTGTGATATCGATGCGGCTTTTCCCCAGCACAGCATCCTTGGGGAGCATCAGCGTGATCCGGCCGTCCTGCGGATCCCCTGGATAGCCGTCATCGACATAATAGCTTCCCGGAGTCAGTTCCTCCGGACTGAGCCGCTGCTGCAGACGCACTCCGTCCACGAAAGCCAGTTCCCTGCGCCGGCCCAGTTCATTGGGACGGGCTGCATTGCTCGAATCCCCCGGGGCGGCTTTAACTACATTCGAATGTTCAGACTCTTCGCCATCGATGACTTCCACCACCTTGTAGGCGTAGTGCGTGGCGTCCCAGGTTTTACTTTTGACGAGTTTGCGGTCGCTATAGGTCCGGTTCGGGCCTTCATACACGAGCTCCCAGTCGGAGATGTTGGTCTCGGCCTTGCCCTGATAGCGTTTGGACTGGTCCTTCCGTTCCTCCTGCCGATATAAACGGAAAACCCGGTCGCTGGCGCCTTCCTTCGCGGCTTTCCAGCTGAGTTGAAGCCGGACATCATCAAAAGAGCGCATCTTCAACCAGGGTGAGGAGGCCCCCTCACGGCCGGTTGGATGCCGGATATCCATGTCGCCCCAGTCTTTGTCCCAGCTGCTGGAGATGACCTGAGGATGGTCGGAATCCACCGTCCAGCGCTCTGCAGCACTCCAGTTGCTGGAAGCGGTGACCATGGCCGAGCGATCTTCCGGGCCCTCGATCACGAGCAGGGCCTTGGATGCGGGGATGCCCCGGTCTTTGCGGATGAACAGATTACCCCGGTATTCTCCGGAAGCCAGTTTCACCCTTACATCCTTGCCCTTGCTATTTAAGGTAAGTGCATGCTCTATGGCCTGTTTCAAGGGCATGGCTCCCTCAGGGAGAGGGCTCGTTCCTTCCGGAACTGCATGCAGAGTGGGGATCTCTGCATCGATTTTAATCTGTGCCCCCGTTATCTCTCCTTCCCATGCTGGGTAAGCATGGTCCAGGCGGCTGCCGCGCAGGGGGACCGGGGCCTCAGCCTGAGCAAAGAAGGGGAGGCTGAGCAGGAAACACAGGGAAGATCGGAAGAACATGGGGAAACTTTCAGTCAGGGCAGCAAGGCATCCAGCTTAGCTTCCTGGATAGCTTCCTGCCCAGTGAAAGTTATGGCAACACGTTGCCTGTTTCAGAATTCGCGTTCGTTTTCAGAGGGAAGGCGTCCCAGATCGGCTCGTTGTTCACCCCATTGCAGTTGATACCAGGCCGTGCCCGGGAGAAAATGGGGGCGTTCAAACCAGCCCTGTTCTTCCTGCAGGTGCGGGGCAGGGGGGGACTCCGAACCGAGATGAACCGCCCACACACTTCGAAGCCGTGTCTGCGACTGCAGGCGGTCGCGGTCCCAGATCAGGCTCCATTCGAGTCCGTGGTCCTGTTGTTCGTATTCCAGTCTGCCGCCACTGTCCAGGGGATGCACATAGAGTGTGAGGAACATTCCATCCTCCCAGCTCAGTGTCAGACCCTGCCAGCCTCCTTCGAGATCGGGATGCGAGGTGGCCTTCCCCTGGAATCCGGTGAGGCAGAAGCGGTCCGCGACCTGTGTCCATTCTTTCGAAATCCGGGGCATACAGCGTTCGACCACAAGTTGTCCTTGATGACGTTGACTGCGGGTGAGCCCAACGATGGGTGGAATCACCTGATCGCTTAGCGCGTTCTGCAGATAGGCATCATGTTTATTTCGGGCCGGGTGGCTGCGTTCGATCCCGTGTTCGGTGGCACTCCAGCGCAGCAGGCCCCAGTCGCCTGGGCTGCGGAAAAAAGCCAGGGGCATGCTTTGCCAGGAGAGTCCCCATCGGGAATGATCGGTATCGGGCATGACCGGAAAAGCACTGAGAACGCCAAGGCGGCTTTCACCCTGCCGCTCTACAAAGCCCTGAGCTCCGCCAAAACAGTTCACCTCAAAGCGTTCCTGAAGCGGGGCGGGTTCGCCGGCCAGTTCCTCCCAGCCCTGTTCCATCAAGGCCTGGCCAAATGGGAGAATGTAGGAATGAGGTACGGCCTCCGGATTATGACGGGGCAACTCTGCCTCATCATAAACCCGGATTTTACTGCGGTAGTTGTTGTGGGGAATGCCCTGGTTGAGCGCATAGCTGCGGATGCAGGGAACCCGCGGTCCGCCGGCGTACTGATCCTCCAGCTGGAGGAGATTGCGGAACAGCGCCTCATAGGCCTGGCGCAGTTCTTCCGGGAGTTGTGTACTCAGGAGCAGCAGGCAGGAGAGTTCATCGAGGAGAATGTTGCTGTACACATCACTCAAATGTTCGCCCCAGCCCCAGGAGCTGTCCTGCCAATACCGGGCCGCACGCAACAGGATTTCCTCGTAAGGGGAGGGGTCTTCCTCCTGACTCTCCAGTAGGAGCCAGAGACAGACCAAGTCACCCAGGAATTTATTGGGATAATGGACTTTTCCCTCGCGGGCTTCCCCTTTGAACCAGGGCAGAAAGGCTCGAAGCAAGTCCTGAAGCAATTGATCCTGCAGTTCATCCAGGTCCTCCCGGTAGCAGCGGTTGAGCACAAGCAGGTTCAGGCAGATGAAAAAGGAAGCATTGCTGTCCACCGGATGGGGTTCTTCGGCGTACCAGCGGCTGCAGCCATGCTGCTCCGAAGCGTCCCGCACCTGTAAGCGGGTCAGCGCCTCCAGAACCTGCGTGCAGGGAAAGGCCTGCAGTTGTCTGCGCTGGGCGGCGACGATCAGCCTGGAGGAGGCGTTGGTCCCGGGATGAACCTCCTGGAGGGCGGCTACCGGAGCGGTGTGTCCCGGACGGGCTTCCGTCCATAAGCCCAGTTTCGGGTTAAAGGGGTCGTCGTCATTCCAGCTGACCGGCTCGTTCTGTTTCATCATACAAGCTAAATGGGTTTTCAGAATGAGTACGAGGGTAAACTCTGAAATTGCCTGTTGACCGTAATGCGTTGTATGTTTCTAAATTCAACCTGCCTTTCCTCATTGCCCCGTTTCCGAATTTTCATCATGACCAGCAAACGCGGAAGACCTGCTATCGCGGAATCCATTCGAAAAGAGCTGCTGTTCCTGCTGCAATCAGAGGAGGGGAGATCGCTCTCCTACCGAAGTCTGGGACAGCGCTGTGGTCTGTCTGCGGCTTCGGTCAGCCGAATTTTGAAACAAGAGGGGCTTTCCCGGTCCAAGCTTCCCCGGGAGGCCTCCCCGGTGGAAGGACGCGGTCTTCGCGGGGTGGCAGCGAGGGCCGGGGTTTCAGTATCCACGGCCTCCCGTGCATTGCGCGGGGAACAGCGGGTTCGTCCCGAAACCCGGCAGCGGGTCGAGGCGGCTGCACGCGACATGGGCTACCAGCCCCATCCTTACGTCAGTGCCCAACTTGCGGCCGTGCGTCGGGGAAGAATGCCCAAGGTGCAGGCGGCCCTGGCCTATCTCTGGGAGCGAGGCCGTGCCGATCAGGGTTTTGAAACGCAGCTCGCGCTTCCCTACGGTCCCGGGCGACGCTTTCACAGTGCTTGTGAGGCAGCTCAGCAGCGGGGATACCGGGTAGAGGCTTTCCGCTTGATGGAGGCTGGGCGCAGCAGCCGGCGCCTGCAGGAAATTCTGCACAGCCGTGGCATTCGCGGGGTCATCTTCGATGCCCCTCATTATTTCCTGAGGGAAAGTGGATTTGATGTCTCCGCATTCCAATGCATTTCCTTCGAAGAATTAGACCCGGAAGCGGTAGAGGTGGTGCGGCCTGATTTTTTCCGGGACCTCATGCATGCTTTTCTCGAACTGTGGGAACGCGGCTATCGCCGCATCGGTTTTCTCAGCTTTGATTCGGGCTCTACCTCCAGTCTCTTTGCCCGCAGTGCCGGCTTTCACCATGCTCAGATGCATGTGTGTCCTCCAGAACTGCGGATTCCGCTCTATCCTATGGATACGTTGGAGGCTCACGCCAGACGCTTCCTCTGGGAGGGGCTGGAGGCCTATGAGATCAACCGGGTCGGGGAATGTGACTGGCTGATGTCGGAGAACTGGGATCTTCTGCTCGACTCGATGCGGAGCTCCGGCTGGAATGGGGAGCGGGTACATCTGGCGCTGTTGGGACGCTGGCTGGAGCGGCATCAGCCGGATGCGCTGCTCTGTGAACACATGGACACCATCAAGGACCTGGAGCAGCTGGGCTACCGGGTGCCTGAGGATATAGCTGTGGCCCATGTTCATCTCAATGAGGAAGTGGCCGGGTGGAGTGGGATCCGGCGGCCGGAGGAAGAGATTGCCGCCTTGGCCGTGCAGCGGCTGTTGGCCGAGATCAATGTGGGCCGCCCACCCCCGTCCGTCCCGCTGGCCATTCGTTTGCCCGGTACCTGGGTGGAGGGTCACAGCACCGCCCGCATCGCCGATCCCGACCCGCCCCTCAGCCGTTCCGCCTCCGAATGGGTGGAACGGATGCGCTAGCAGCCTGCCCTGATCCTGTGGAGGCTTCCTGACTTATGGAGGCGGTTTCGAAAGCGAACCCGATTAGATAGGAAATGTTCAAAGCGGATCTGAACAGGCTTCAGCCACCCACGCCCATGGGCAGGATGACCCGCAAGGCATCCAGGCGGAGGCGGTGATGTCCCAGAGCCTCCAGCACCGCGCTCTGATGATTCCGGAGTTGAACGATTTCCTCTTCCCGCACATGGTCGTTGATCGCTTTCAGATCTTCCAGGCGTTGTAGTTCCTGATCCAGACGGCTGCGGGCCTCTTCCAGCGCGGCGTCCAGCATGGGCTTGATGGCCTGTTCAGCCTGTTCCTCCAGATTCTTGAGCCGAGCTGGTAACCAGGTGTCCAGGAATTTCGGGTGCGAGAGCAGGGCCGGAATGCGTTCCAGTGAGACCAAATGCCTGGGTGCTTCCACCGCAAGTCCCTGTACATCCACACAGAGCTGCAGGGGGCTTGGAGGCAGATAGCGGGAGAGTTGCAGCTGAGTGTGGCCCAGGACTTCTAGCACATAGATGGCTTCCAACTGAGGTTGGCGGATTTCGCTGCTTTCTGCGAGAGCCATGCTTCCCTTGCTGGAACGCAGACTGGCCTCCCAGGCATCCTGGAGCAGGGGGTGATCCCAACTGAGAAAATCCAGATCCTCGCGGGCCAGAGCCTGCCGGCGATTGGCGGTAAAACGGAAGCCTTCCTCCCGGATGCTCAGCTCTCCGCTAAAGAAATACCCGGTCTTCAGGCGGTATTCCTGATCGCTGAGTTGCTCGATATCCAGGCCATGCGCCTGCCACAGGCGGTTGGCAAAGGGGAGGAGGCTGTGATCCTCTTCCGCCTCTTGCAGAGCCTGGAATACTCTGGATTCGGGTCGGGCGATTTCATGTTTCCAGGTGATCAGCCGCTGTGGGCCTGCCCGGTATTCTTCCTCCAGGTGTTTGAGCACCGCCCGGGTTTCCGCGAGCAGGGCCTCATCTACCTGGTCCAAGCGAGACGCAAAGCGCAGAAAACAGGCCTGTGCGCAGGCAAGCGGTTGAGCAAAGGCGCCCAGGCCTTCATGTAACCAACGGAACCAGCTCTCTTCATCGCTGCCGGCCAGGTAGGGAAGATGCAGGTGAATCCGGGACTGCTGTCCGATGCGGTCCAGTCGACCGATCCGCTGTTCGATGCGCTCCGGATTCCGGGGCAGGTCCATCAGCACCAGATGTTGAACAAACTGAAAATTGCGTCCTTCGCCGCCGATGTCCGAGGCGATCATCACCCGGGAGCCTTCCGGATCGGCAAACCAGGCTGCCTGGCGGTCCCGGACCAGGATGTCTTGTTCTTCGTGAAAGAGGACAGGGGGCGGTTCCAGTTGGGCCTCCAGAAGCTTGGCCAGCTCCCGTACTTCCTGCGGGGAGCTGGTTAGGATCAGGATTTTTTCCTCAGAATGCTCCTGAAGAAAATCCTGCAACCAGGATCCTTTGTCTCCCTGAACGGGATAAGGGTGAGGGATGCGTTTGGGGAAGCCTTTGATCTGCTCCCGGGTATTCCGGAAAAGAATTCGACCGGGGCCGTGTCGGAGTAACAGTTGCTCGAAGGCCTGCTGCTCTCCGGCCTGTTTGAGGCGTTCGGCTTCCTCGGCGACCGCGACATAGTCCTGTTGTTCCTGCTGAAACGCAGCGAAAGAACGGTAGCGATCCGGATCCAGCAGCTTCAATTGGGCAAAGTATGACTCCAGCCCCAGCTGCGCCGGAGTGGCCGAGAGCAGAAACAAGGCTTCACTGCGTGTGGCCAGTCCTTCGACCAATGCATAGGCCGGAGAGACTTCTTCGGGGCTCCAGGTGAGGTGATGTGCCTCATCCACCACCACCAGATCCCAGTCCGCGTCGATGGCATCGCTTGCAGCCTGAGGGCTGGCGGCGATGAGATCCAGGCTGCAGAGAATCCACTGCTCATTGAAAAAAGCATTCTCCTCACTCTGAGCCATGCGTTCGGCGTCGAAGATGGAGAAGGAGAGGTGAAAGCGACGCAGAAGTTCGACATACCACTGATGAACCAAGGCATCGGGAACCAGGATGAGAATGCGTTGCATGCACCCCCTGCGAATCCCCTGATGCAGGAGCAGACAGGCTTCGATGGTTTTGCCCAGTCCTACTTCATCCGCCAGCAGGACCCGGGGATGGAGCCTCTGGCTGACTTCTTCTACCAGGTTCACTTGATGGGGGAGGATTTCCACCCGGGCTCCGAAAAAGCCTGCGGCGGGGTGGGCGGCCATATCGCGCCGTTTTTCCAGCAGCATTCGGCGGAAGGCAAAGTCTTCAGCCGGATCATGCTCCCCTCGTCGCAGGCGTTCCAGAGGCTGCAGCGAAAGCATGCGATCCGCCAAGCCGGACTCCGGGAGCAGCTTTCCGGAGCCCACATAACTCAACAGGCCCTCCTGTTCGCGCACCTCTTCCACGATCCAGCTGTTCCCCTCCTGATCCTGAAGTTCATCCCCCACCTTGAGAGCGAAGCGGGCCAGCGGCGCCTGGGCCCAGGCATAGCTGCGCATTTCCCCGACAGCAGGAAAGAGCAGCTGTACCCTGGAAGCATCCGCCTCAATCACCAGACCTAAACCAAGTTCAGGTTCAGAGGTCGAATTCCAGCGTTGTCCGGCTTTGGGTTGAGTCATTGAAAAGCCCTTATGGGAAAGATCTGCCTTCTCAATCCCAGAAGCCTAAGGAACTATCACAGGTTTTTTTTTCTACCCGCTCCTCTTAAAGCGGAGGCGGGCCGTCCCGGCCCGACATTGTACTGAGCTGAATCAGTTCCTTTTAACCCCAATAGGGTTGTGCAAATCGGAGACCTTTGCACAGTGGTCTTATGAAGACCTTTCGTGGGGTATCCGGAGGGATAGGGAGGCTGCAGCTCAAATCCTCTCGTCTCCCGCTGTACTTTTTAGCTTGGGACCTTTATTTTTTGGTAAGCCAACATCTACGTGACCAGCATTCATCCGAGGAGCGCCCTGAGTGATACCCGTTTGTCCGGTGCTGGGACCCCTAAAGTAGGTGAGCCCCAGGCTTCCTGGATTGAACTTCGGAGAAACAATATGAATTGCCCTAAATGCAACCAAGAAATGAAGAAGGGGATCCTGTGGCTTGGGAATACACATTCTGCCAGCAAAGTTGTTTTTTCTCCTGCAGAAACTGTTTCGTGGGGCAGGAGACTTGGGCAGGGTGGCACGTTCTCGCCCAAGCTCAAAGATGGCGAAGTGATGATCTTAGAACGCGGTTGGCGGGATAAAACTGTGGAAAGAACAGCCTATCATTGTGAGGCGTGCGGGCTGCTTGTGTGTGATGTTCAGGATGAATGAGACCGAAACCCATTGATTCGGGTACTTCAGGAGAGCTTCATTCTAACAAAAGGGAATAATGCTGGATTTTTCCCTATCGTGATGAATTCTCAAAACATTGAAAGCGGAGGCGGGCCGTCCCGGCCTGGGATTGCCGCCTGAATCGTATGATCCGACGCGAGACGCGTCAGCTCCACTCAAACTCGAGGCAATCCCGTCCCCTTTACTCCACTTCCCAGACCTGGATGTCCCGGATGGTGATTTTTTTGGATTCGCCCATCATCCGCCAACCAAGGTAACCATCGCGGAACACGGGGCCGAAGATTTTGCCTTCGTCGTGATAGTCGATTACTTTGACGCCGTCGACTTCTCCCTGGATGTGGCCGCCCTGTTTGAGCAGGCGGATGCGGTAGGGGCGTTCTCCTTTGCGGTTGATGCGGTCGTCACCGGATGTCAGTAAGTAGAAGTTGTTGTTCTTGCGCAGATTGCTGGAGCGTCGGTCAGCGGTTTGTGGAGAGCTCCACCAGGAGATGTGGTAGCTCTGAAATTCGTCGGGGTTGAAAATATAGTTACGGAAGTCGCCTTCCCGGGCTTTCAGTCCCGGCTGAAAAATGGATCCATTCTCCGGCCCATGTGCCGCAAAAAAGAGGATATGCAGTCCCTGCCGGGAATCCACCGGTTCCATCGTGTATTCCACGAGGAGGTTCTCCGGCATACGCCGGGTCAGCCAGACCACCACGTGTTTCTGATGTTTGCCCGGTTCCCAGTTGGGTTTGCCGTGTTCCCAGCGTTGCAGTTCGACCTCAGGCTGGGATTCGAGAATCAGTGCGTTCTCTTCGATGCGGGCGGTTCCGGTGGCCTCCACCAGCCAGTCTTTCTGCGGCTGTCGGCTGCGGGTTCCAGCAGAGAACAGATCCTCTTCCCGTTCGATGTTGTTGCTGTCACTGAAATCACTGGCAAAGATCAGTTTCTTCTTCAGTCCCTCGAGCGAGAGACCCTCCCGATACAGAGTTCGGGACTCACCGGACATGGGCGGAACCGTTGCGGCCTGTTCGGCCAGGGCCGCTGGCAGCGTTTCTCCTTCGCCGACTTCAGGAAGCAGCGTCCAGTCGCCAAACTGAATCTCTGCGGAGGGAAAGAGCTCCAGCTCACCCTTCAGAGGGGGCAGGCCATCCTCCCAGTAGGGAATCTGGATGTTGGAAATATGCTCCTGCAGTGTTCCGTTGAGGTACACATCAAAGCGATCGGCTTCGATGTCCCAACTGAAGTTGAGGTGATAGCGTTGTCCCCCTTTGACATGATTGAGCATGGTGCGGGTGATATGGCGGGGGATGGGGCCTTTACCTTCGATGCGGTTGATCTGCAGATCCAGTTGAACCACCCGTGCCTTGCTGTCGAATTCGGCTTCGAACAAGGGCGTCCGGATCAAGGGAATGCGTTTGGGGGCGCTTTTCTGATGCGGCAGTTCAGCGGGGTACAGGGTCTCCTTCAACTCAAAGCTGAACGCGAGGCTTCCTCTGGTAGGCAGGGTGATTTCGTCAGTAGAACTCATAAGCGGGATCCAGAGCAGGAACAGAAGGAGGCCTTTCATGGCGTCTCCTCACGCCAGGCGGAGATTTTAGCGGGGTCAAACCGCAACGTGGCTTCTTGTTCGGGATCAAAACTGATGCTGATCTCGCTTCCATCCGGCCAACGGAACTGGAACGCAGCGCTGCTGATCTCGGTCAGCGTGGGTGCATCGCTTCCTTTCCAAGCCATCAACGTGGAGAGAAAGGTCGCATGACCGCTTTCATCGGCCTTGCGGGTAACCCAGAAATTATTCCACACGGGTATGTCCTGTAAATAGTCTGCATCCGGATCGGCCTGTCCTTTCAGGGTGCTCTTGGCCATGCGCTGCATGCCTTGATTCACTTCCGGGCCCCAGTCCTTGCCGCTGACCGGATTGACATATCCTTCCCGGCCGCTGAGATTCTGCAGCGTGGCCCCGGAAGCTCCGGCATGATAAACCTGCGCCTGAACCTCTTCCACCTGAAAGCGGAAGTCCTGCTCGCTGACCTCGACGGGCACCGGGTGATGCAGTTTCATCAACCAGCTCACCTGGTCCCCCGGGCGGCTTCGCACATCATCATAGATCACGAACAGGGACTGTTTCAGCATGACCACATGACGAATGACCTGCGTGACTCCGGGCTGTTTGAAAAAGCCCGGGGTCAGATCCACCGCCCAGTACACATAGTCTTCTCCCTCTTCCCAGGCCAGAGGACGTGCCGTCCAGGGGGGCTGTCCCTCTTCGACATAGCTCTGGTTGTAGCTGTAGCGAATTCCCTGACCGTTCACCAACAGGCTGCTGTGGGCCTCAGCCTCTTTGTTGTAAGGATTCATAAACTTCAACTTGTCCCCGCCCGCGGAGAGACTTTTCCCATAGGCATTCCAAAGAAAAGCGCCATCGGCATGGTAGGAGTGGGAGCTTTTGCCCATGGGACGGGCCTGCATCTGCAACTGCACGGCATTCTTCCAGTTTTTCCAGTCACTGGGGCGATGGCTTCCCGCAAACATCCAACCGGCCTCTGCGAAGAGCTGGGATCTGGGTTCGGCTTCGGGATCCCTCTCAGGGAGTTGCAATCGCTGAAAGGCCAGCAACATAAACCAGGGATCATGAATCACGGGGATGCGGCTACCATGGAAACGCCACTCCTGAAGGGCCTCGGCCCGATGCCGGTAGCGGCCTTCCCCACTCAGCCAGGCGAGCTTGTACTGGTTGTAGACTTGCTGAACCTGCATGCCAATGATGCTGGGCCATTGATCTCCCCAGGAAAGGCGCTCTATGCCAATGGGGAAGATCTGTAGGTACCAGTCGCCCAGTCCCCGCAGTTGTGGATTCTGTTCCTGCTTCAGTTCCGGCACCAGCATGTCCAGTGCGAGCATGGCATCCAGGAGCACTCCGCCTTTTTCGTTCGCATAGCCATGTCCCTCGTTATAGGCCTGTTCCGGTCCCTGACTGGCCCCGACGCCCAGCGTGTAGTTCACGAGTAAGGGCAATGCGCGGTCACTGATCTTGGCTTCCCCGGCGAGCACCAACAAAGCCGGCATACTCCACATGGCGTTTTGATAAGGGTGGCTGCCCATTTTCATGGCCATTCCCAGCGGATCCACCTTGCCCTCAGCGGCCCAACTTTTGCCGCCGTAAAACACCTTTTCCAAGCGCCAGGCAATGGCCTCCCGAAGCTGCTGACGCTGCGTTTCGGAGAGGTCGTGGTAGAGCCAGTCATAGCTCAGGGCGAGAAATTTGATGGTCTCTGTACCGAATTTGTGCGGGTTGCCATGCCACTCGGGAGAGGAAAGACCGCCGGGTTCATAGCGGGCGAACTCGATGAGCAAGTCCTTGGCCCGGGCGAATTGCTCGTCTCCGGTCAGTTTCCAGCAGAAGGCGGCATTGGCAATGCCCTTGGCCATGTCATTGAACTGCAGCCGCTGTTTGCGGGTCAGTTTCCAGGGGTTCCCCAGCTGATCCGTTTCCGGGAGTCCCTCTTTCCACCAGGTGGATTCCATCGCCTTGCGTGCTTCCTGCACGCTGAGAAAGGCCAGTTTACGGTAGAGTGGATCCGACTCTGCCAAGGCTAACAGCGCTGACCAGTCTCCGTCCTGGGGGCCCAGGCGGGGGTGGGGGATGGCAGCGATTCGTTTGGGCAGATCCGGAATCATGGACCGGTCCCAGCGCGGAGTCTCCTCCTGTACCGAAAAGCTTCTCGCCTCGGACCAGCTCCATGCCGAAGCAGCCTCCGCAGCGGAATAGCCTACTCGCCAATACCAGTTGCCCGGGGGCAGGGGAGCGAGGGCGTTGTAAAAGTTGATCTCGGTTTCGACATCGACGACCTGTTCCGAAAAATCGGGGTCGGAAGAAATTTGAAACCGGAAACGGCGCAGGGGATCCCGGGCCTGTTCACTTTCCGGTACCCGGATTTCCGGGTCATAGCTCCAGGAGAAGCGTGGCGGGTTCACCGTAGCAGGGTGAGCATCCTGTGGGCGAAAGCCCAGAGTCAGGGGGTAGGCCTGACTGGGTGCGGGCAGACGGGCGCTGTCCGCAGGGAGAGTGGAGACCTGGGCGGGTCCTTTTTCCGGGGCAGGACCATGACAGCCTGAAAACACAAGGCTACCGAGCAGGACGAGCGTACTGGGAAATTGCTTCATCTCAGGAAAATAGCAGAAGGGGGGTTGACGGAAAAGTAAAAACATTTTTACAATGCGTGAATGAAGACACATCTCTCCCACCTTTCTATCGCGGCCGCGTTGCTGTCGCTGCAGTTGCTTTCTGCAGATACCCTGTTCGAATTGGTATTTCCTTACGCCACCCAATGGACCCATCCCGTGTATGGTGGCCTGGGAAATGGCCCCGGTGATCTGGACCGAGACGGAGAAGAGGATGACATTGTTCGGGGGGCGAGCTTCGGCTCTCCCGAATCGGAGGAATACAAAACCCAGGCGAAATTCACGGAAGCCGGCCCGGTGTTTATGATGCGGGCAATGGCGGGGGCACTGGATGAACCGGCTTCCGCAGAAATCCCTATTGTCGGGAGCCATGGGGTCACCCGCGCTGCCTTTCGAATGGAGGGGACCACAGAGAAATCCATTAAATACGGCAAAATGGTCTATGCGGGGTGGTTGCTCTTCCCTGAGGTGAATTTTGCCAAAAAGCCGCTAAAACTGGCGGACGCCCTGTCTCTCGAAGCCGAGGCCACTAACAAGGAGAAAATGGAGTGGCGATTGTTGATCAAATCCGGAGGCAGTTTTTATGTATCTGCTGAAAAAAGCACAAAGGGAGAACTGAAAATTTCAAATCTGGCTTCCGCGCAATGGATCTCCTATAACCATGCCGAAAAAGGCCGCAGCCTGCGCCTGGTTCCGGAAAATGGCGAGATGAAAAAAGGGATTCAACTGCAGAACCTGGAGGGGATCGGGGTCTATGTGGAAAAAGCGGAATATGATGGCGATGAACTGATGCCGCGTTTTGAACTTACCCAAATCCGCTTAGAGAAGTAAGCCCCAGTCTGGAGAACCGGATCATGAACCTGAAAACCTGTGTACGTTCTTTCGCTGCGCTACAGCTAAGCACATTCCTTTCTGCAGCCCTGCTCATTGAGGATGATTTTTCCTACAGTCCGGTGGGCGCTCAGTTGGATGACCAGGCTCCCGTCTGGACTCCGGATAATGATGGAACGGGTGTCACGATCGTGTCCCCGGCCTTCGGTGCTTCCGTTTCGCCCTTCACTCAGTCCGGAAACTCGATTCAACTGACATCCGGTCGCAATGTGCACCGGGATATCAGTACCGTGTCGGATACGGAGTATTTTTTCAGTTATCTGATTCAGCCCGGCACGTTCACTGGGGTCACTGGATCGGTGTGGAAAGGGCTGTTTTTTGAAAACGGTTCCGGGGATGTGTTTGTGGGCTTTGATGAGAACGGAAATTTCATCAGCCAGTCGCACACCTCTCCGGTGGACAGTGGTTTTGACGGCGTGGCCGGGCAGGAATACTTTGTGGTCGGGAAGGTCTCCTTCACCAACAGCAACCGTACCTATGATGTGTCCGCCAGTGTGTACAGCTCTGCTGCCTCCGTTCCTACCACGGAGCCCGTGACCTGGGCGACCACGGACAGCTTCAGTTATGGAGTCTCTCAAAGTGGTCTCACCGAATACCGTTTTCAATCCCGGGGGGGCGTGTCTCAGTTTGATGACGCCCGTCTGGGAAGCAGCTATGCCGAAGTCGCCATTCCGGAACCCTCCAGTCTGCTTCTTCTAGGGATGGCTTTTGCTGTCTTGGGGCACCTGCGGCGCCACCCCCTCCGCGGTTAATGTAGCCCAACTACCGGATAGCGAATGATCCGACTTCTCAGGCTATGCCTGTTGTTCCTGATAGGCACTTCCTGCACGCAACCTGCATCCGAGGCGCCCCCTCCAGAGGAACAAGAGGCCTCTGTATCCACTCAAGCTGTCGCGCCGTCCCCGGGGTTTCAGTTTCGGGAAGACTTTGAATCGGAAGCCAGGCCGATTGCGAATAAGGGGATTA
Source organism: Verrucomicrobia bacterium UBA6056 (assembly GCA_002429005.1). Lineage (GTDB taxonomy): Bacteria > Verrucomicrobiota > Kiritimatiellia > SS1-B-03-39 > UBA6053 > UBA6056. Next base: position 11,718 of record DIYK01000045.1, on the reverse strand, counting down.
CGGGCTCACAGGCGAGTAGAGAGTTTCAGGATAACTCGGGATGGTCGACCTCAACCATTGAATATGAAGTCCTTCGCGAGGACCCGTTTTCCGGGAAGCAGTTTCAGCGGGTTACGTTGCGGGAAGGTCATAACCTGGAAATCCTGAAGTATGGACTCCCAGCGGCTCCGGGAAGCTTCTTTCAGGTCGAGCTTGCACTCAGGGGAACACCCGGAACCTATGCGCTCCTGGTTATGAGTAACACCAAGGATCCGGTCCGTGGAGAACGCTGGATGTCCCACTGGTCCCGGCGGGTCTTACTCTCGGAGGAATGGGTCCTGCATCGCTTCGTGATGCCGGATGCCGTCGTAGCGGATGCGCTGCGCTTTGGCATCCGACTGGGGGAACCCGGAGTTCTGGACATGGATGCGCTGAGCATCACGCAGCTTTCGATCGAAGAAGCGGTGGAGGAGATTCGGGAAGGAGAATTCATCCTTCCCTTGGAACAACAGCTCAAAGACGGTGTAGCGGAAGCGCAGCCTGCGGCCCCCTGGGAGGGGCAGTTTTTTCTCAAGCCCGGCGATGAATTGACCGATGCGGATGTGGTTGGCCCGGATGGGTTGGTGTATCCGGATTGGCGTTATGCCGGAATTCCCGGTGGCATTCCGGATCTGCCCGTTGTGGTGCATGCACTGGAGTATGGCGCCATCCCGGATGATGAATTGGAAGACCATGAAGGGATCCGCCTTGCCATTGAAGCTGCCGTCAAGGCCGGGGGAGGAGCGGTCAAACTGGAAGCGGGGACCTACCAGCTTGGGGAGCCGCTGCTCATCGTCGATGACAACATCGTATTGCGTGGGGCTGGTATGGAAAAAACCACCCTGCAGTATACCTATGAGATCGAAGCCCGTTCTCTGAAACTGGTTTCGCATGAGCCCAAAGGAAGCGTGGGATACCATGATACGCTTGAGTTGCATGCCGATCCGAATGACCTGCTCTCCGTGGAAATGAAGCTGGGTGGGCATACAGTGGCTGAGTTCAAAAAGGGGCCGCATAAACCGGGTCAATATTGGGTGCGTCATCTGCTGTACCACGCGCTGAATAACGTTAAGGATCTGGAAGCAGGCCCCACTGTGCTCGAAGCCAAGGCCAGCTGGGCAGATGGATCCACTGCAGATCTGCGAGTACCACTGGTGTTGAATCCGGAACAGCGTCAACCGCCCGGGGAGGCCCTGTTGATGCGGGCCCCTGCGGTGATCACCTTTTCCGGGGACCGGATTACCCGCCGTTGGCAACGCTGGGAACTGGCTGAAGCGTTGAAGCGGGGAGATCGCACAGCGCGCTTCAAGCAGGCTCCGTCCTTTGCGGTGGGCGATCTGGTCATTCTGAATGTACCGTCGCATCCGGTATTCAACGATCGGATTTCCAGTGCACGCAACGATTTGGCCCGGCGGACGATCTTCATCGTCGAAGAGATCGACGGCAGCCGGGTACGCTTCAATCAACCTGCCCGAATTGACTACCCAGCCAGCCAGGCTGCCCGGGCGATCAAAGCCTATCCCATCCGAAATTCGGGGATTGAAGATCTGACGCTCGAGCAACTTCACAAACACTGGACACATGGCATTGTCATCGATCGTGGTTTTCGTTGCTGGATGCGGGGGGTTCGGGTGAACAAAGCTGGTCGCAACCCTATTGGTTTGGAAGGATCCAAACAATGTGAGGTTCGGGATTCCGAGTTCAATGATGCCTGGTATCTGGGCGGAGGCGGTACCGGATACGTTTCCTTTACCGATGCCTTTGACTGCCTGATCGAGAACATTCACACCCGCCGCCTGCGTCATGCACCCAATGCCCAGTGGGCGGCTCAGGGCAATGTGTTCCGGAATTCCGTATTTGAGCAGTCGGATGCCCAGTTTCATATGGGCTGGGCGCTGGAGAATCTGTTTGAGAACTGCATCGTGGATGCGGCCAAGGGAAGTGGATCCTATGGGTACGGGTTGTTTGTCCAGATGCCGGAGTTTAACATTCACGGTCCCGGTGGCGGTCCCCGGAATGTGATGTACAACAATCAGTTTGTCTCACCGGATAGTGGGGTCTTTCTGGGTGGATCGAACGAAGGTTGGATGCTGCTCTACAATCATTTTAAGGTGGAGGGTGGTGCAGCCAAGACCTTTCACAATTCAGGCCGCCAGCTCTATGTCCATGGCGGTCCTGGCATGGTGTTCCGTGACGGGGTGTTTGATCTGATCGTGAAGGGAAACCATATTGAAATGCGTTCCCCTGCCGAGCCCGCCTTCTACATCGAAGGCAATGCACCCGGAATCCATTTGCTGGAGAACACCATCCTCAGCCGGGGAGGCATCCTGTTTGACGGGGATCACCCTCCCGCCCGCTGGCAGGGAAACCGGATCCTGAGCGAGGCGGATGCAACACTCCCACGCCCCACTCCTGCCGTTCCTTCGATCTTTGCGTGGCAAAGGGAGCGTGAATAACGCTTAAGATTTCCGGATACTTCTCCAGTTTCGAGGACTGAATCCAGTGACGCTCTTGAAGCTTTTCGAAAAGGCAAACGGGGAAGAAAAGTTCAGTTTATCTGATACCTCCGAAACTGTGAACCCGTGCTCCAGATAGTTCTGGGCAAGTATGATCCGTTTCTTTCGAATCCATTCCGCAGGTGGACAGCCCACTTCCGCCTGAAAGCGGCGATAGAAATCTGAGCGACTCATCCCGAGTTTCCGGGCCGCATCACCTGCACTGCAGGGGTGGTTCCAGTTGCCCAGCATTGCGTTCTGCAAAGCCTGGACAATTTTTGGTACCGGTTCGGTGCAATCTGAGCTGTAGGGAGCGAGCTGTTGAAACAGCTGACTGATGGATTCCACAAAGCCCCATGCATCTTTCCAGGAGAGGTCAAAGGCCTGATCCACACACGTGGTCGCAGCATCGAGTAAGCTTGGATCCGGTTGATGCAGATATACATACGGAAGCTTTCGAGAGCGAAGTCCCTCCCATAGACGCTCCACCGGCCCTTTGAAACAGAGATAGGAAGAATGATAGTCCACCTCTTCACATCCCTGATGGTGAAGGGAGACGCCGGAGGGATGAATCAGAATGGCCGGAGCCTGTACCAGGAGGGAGTGGCCGTTGATGTGGTACCGTGAACATCCCCGGGTGGCGGCCAGGACGGTGGCATAGGTGATCGGATCCAGACCCCGGTTTTTTAAGGGGGTGGTGATTTCCCGGACGGCGAGGCTTTCGCGTCCGACCAGTGCATCAATCGCAGGATGTCCGGTATCCAGTGAGATGACATTTCTCGTCCGCCACATGTGAGGAGTCTGCGTTTTCATCTTGGGACATTTTGACATGTTTTAGAGATGGAGGGCCATGTCAAATTCCTGGATTTTTCAGGTAGGATGCTTTCATGAACACGTTGACGTCTCCTCCCATCCGTATCCCTGTTTCCCTCAATGAAGGATCGCAGCCTCCTGAAATCCAGATCCCCGTCATGCAAAGTCTTATTGAAGGGAGTCTCCTACGTGTAGCCACGCCTGCCATGATTCTGCAGGACCTGGTGGTGGGGGAGTTGAAGCTTGAAGATGGAACGGTCTGCGAGGAAGTTCTCCGCTACAGTAGGGAAGCCCATGAGCAGGACTGGGTGAACCATCCGAAGCTGGCGGGCATGCTGGTGGTACGGCTCCCGAAGCAGGTGAACGCAGGTGAGACACTCACCTTGACCTCCCAATTCGGCAAGGTGGATCACCGGAGTTCTGCCTACTCCGAGGAGCAGATGTACAAACCCTGCCGCCCCTATTTCGCCGGAATGTGCTGGGAGTTCTTTCTGGAGACGACAGAAGCTCTGGAGGTGGAGGCTCCTGTCCACAGGGTTTCCCCCATGATACAGCTGGAATTTCTTCCAGGGGAAGCGGTGAAACTGGAAGCGGTGTGGAACGCGGACGGCCGTCTCCGTCTGCGTCATTTCGATGCCTACGGAAATCCCTCACCGGCTTCAGAGTGGATTGAAGTTCTTCCGCCGGAGGGAGAGGGGGCGATGCAGTTGACGCTTCCACGGAGCGAAGCCGTTTCGAACTGGGACGATCTGGCTGCAGTGCCCTTGGGCACCCGGATCCAGGTAAAACGCTCCGATGGCAAAAGCCTGCTCAGTAATCCTGTTCCACGGACGGAGAGCGGTCAGAACGTCTGCTTCGGAGAAATCCACTGGCACACTGACCTTTCCAGTGACGGGAAGCGCCCCTTGAAGGATGCGCTGCGCTCCGCAAAAGAAGAGCTCTGCCTGGATTTTGCCGGTCCGGGCGACCACATCTGGCTGGGAGGGGTCTTCGGAGAAAATGCCACGCCGCAGATGCAGGCCGAGGACCTGAGGGATGCGGATGAACCGGGACATTTTGCTGTGATCCCCGGGGCGGAGCTCAGCTGCCGGGTTGGGCATGCCAACTTTTACTGTGACAGTATTGAGCGGTATCTGGAGCTTTGCTCCACTCTTCCCAAGGCAAGGATACCCTCGGAAGAGGAGGTCGCGACTCAGTATGGCTGGCATCTGCTGACGGAGAGTCTGATCCCGGGGAAAACGGCACTGATTCCCCATCATACCAACACCAATTCCTACGACCGGGAAAAGGTGGTGAATCCCGAGAACGGAAGGCCCTTCTGGTCTGCGATGACCTTCCCGCGGGGTGAGGAACTACCGCATGTGCGTTGCATGGAAATCTACCAGTCCCGGGGATCCTTTGAGGCAGAGGAACCGGATCCCGACTGGCGGATTGCCTGCGGAGGCTATGGGGCCAGTGCCCGAAGTGCCTTGATGAAGGGATACCGGATCGGATTCACCGGCGGAACCGATAATCATGTGGGCTGGCCTTCCCGGAATCAGCATGGTGGGGAAATGGACGGATTGACCGCGGTAATCTGTGATTCAATCGACACAGCCTCGGTATGGCAGGCCCTGTATGACCGTCGCTGTTATGCCAGCACCGGCGCCCGGATCGTTTGCGATGTCACCCTGAACGGAGCTCCCATCGGGTCGGAACTGAGCCTGCCCTGGAACGCCTCCCGGGAGATGAAGATCCGCATTCACGGCACCGCGCCTCTGGAACGGGTGGAGGTAATCTCTGCCGGGGTGGTACTGGATACGATTCCTGTTCAGGCAGGGTCTCCGGATCTGGTCACCACCTGGGAGGATCTGCGTCCTGGGCGCCCGTTGCATGATGTATACTACTATCTCCGCATCCGCCAGGAAGACGGCAATCTGGCCTGGCTGAGTCCGTTCTGGCTGGATGCTTCGGTATAAACGCAGGTGTCAGCACTCAGGAGCCTGCACCACGGTGTCCTTGACCATGAGCGGGCTGCTGAGCATAACACTGCTATGGTCCGGATTTCCCTGTTCCACTTTGTTGAGGAGCATGGCAACCGCCTCCAGGCCCATCTGGTGAAAGTTTAACTGCACATGGGTGACCACCAGGCCGAGAATATCGCTGACCTGGGATTCGATGCAGATCAGGGACAGATCCTCCGGAATCCGCAGCTGCTCCCGATAGGCTGCGGCCAGGGCCCAGCCCAGCGGGTTCAGTCCTCCGGAGAGAAAGGCGCTGGGCCGCTGCGGAGCTCGTAAACGCTCCTGGAGGACCTGAACGGCCAGCTTGCAACGGGCAATTGGCAGATCCAGATACTCGGCTTCCAGTCCGGCCTTTTTCATCTCCGTGCGGAAGCTGTCCTGTCGGTCCAAGCTGCTATAATGTCGGGGGAAGCTTCCCTCATTCCGCAGATAACAGATGCGCTCATGGCCCTGTTCTAGGAGGTGCCGTGTGGCGATCCGGGCATTTTCCCGGTCGTTCATGTACACGGCGTTTTCGGCCTGCTTGCTATTTAAGAGCACCCAGGGCAGACGGCTACGTTCCAGAAAGGCCGCGACATGATCGGGAATGCCTCCTTGGAAATTCAGCAGCAGTCCGTCGGTGTTCCAACTGCGCGACATCTCGTCCAGCACTCCCGGCTCCGCGATATGTTTCTCGTCGAAGAACACCATATTGAACTGGTAGCCTTTTTCCTGCAGGGCTTCCGAAATCCCCTGGCGAAGCCGGTGGGGGAAAAAACTGTTCATATTGCTTTTTCCCACAAGGGCGGTGATGCTGTGCAGTCTTCCGCTGCGGATGGAGCGTGCGTAGGGGTTGGGTCGGTATCCGTATTCGTCCGCGACTTTACGGACCTTCTCCACCGTGGTCTGACTGTAGCGGTGCGGCTTGTCGGAAAGAACCCGGCTGACGGCAGCGATGGAGGTCCCCGAGAGCTTCGCAATATCCTTAATGGTAATGCGTTTGCCCTGAGCTCCGGATGCTTCGGCTTTCGGAGGACTCATGGGTAGAATCCAATCTCAAGTTCCATCTCCTCAAAGCCTCCCCGGATGTATCCGGGTGCATCGCTGTTGATGGCAAAGACCAGTTCTTCTCCGGCGACCAGTTTTCGTTCCCCCGACAGCTTCAATACCGGCGCCCCCCGTTCCCGCATGGGCGTATGTAAGGTGTGCAACACCTCGCCTTCTTCTTCTCCCCAGGCGAAATGCAATACATTCATCAACGCTTGTGTATCATCCATGCGCCAGCCTTTGAGGTAGCCCGCTGTGCTCAGGCGATAACGATAGGTTCCGCTTTCCGGAGCCACGAAGACCAGAACGCCCGCATCTTCATTGTTCCAGCGCAAGGCCTGTCGCTGTTTTTGGAACACGGGATAACTGTTGCTACCCGTGAAGCTGGCATCTTCCTCAAACCAGGAGGCTTGGGTATGGCTCCAGTCAGACTTTTTTCGGGCCAGGCTGGCATCCATGGGCTGTCGCGTTCGTTTGGGTAGATACTGAAGGCGCCATAGAGTTTTGCCATCCTCTCCTCCGTAGGCATGGTCCCCCAGCCAGTGCACTCCGACATCCGGAAGGATAAAGCTCCGGGTTGCTTTGCCATGTTTGGGGTCTTCAAAGGGGGGAACCTTCAATGCTTCTCGTTGGAGCGGTTCAGGGTAAAGCACGAGGTCTGCCGTCAAGGGATCCGGGAGACTACGGGGCAGGGCCTTGTTCGCCTCTGCAAGCAAGCTGGGCAGATGTGTACGAAAGCTCTCATTGAACAAGGCATAGCCGTCTTTGTGTGGGTGACAGCTGTCGTTGGCAAAGTTCTCCCACTGAATTTCTCCCCGCTGGATTTTTCCAGCCACATCATGGGCCAGGCCCAGCGTGGGCACTCCGTAGTGGGCGGCGACCCGTTCATGGGCTTTTGCGGAGGGAGGGAGGCGGCCGGCGGCGTAGTCCGGGAGCATCTTTTTGGCAAGGGTGTAAAAGATGAGTACATCCATGTTGGGGTTTGCGGTCCAGGCCTTGCGCAGAATGCGTTCCATGTGTTCGCTGTGATCCCGGTTGCCGTCATTCACGGCAAATTCCACCAGGAGCAGATCGGGTTTGTGTACCAACACATCCCGGTCGAGACGTTTGGCGCCGAATTTGGAATCAGTGCCGCTGGCACCGGCATTGATCACCGTGATCTCCGAGTCCGGAAAAGATTCTGTAAACCAGGTGCCAACCTGATGCACATAGCCATGCTGGCCACCGCCGCGGGTGATGGATCCTCCCAGAAAGGCAATACAGAGCGGTTCTTTCTTCAACAGCTTCAACGCCGTATTGGGCAGACCATCCCGGGCATGCAACGACGAGGCGGGTGTGTCGTCAGCCTGGAGTAGACCGGTCACACAAAGACAGGTAAAAACGAAAAGTGATTTCAGCATGAGCAGCTTTCAGTGATCAGGGGGTGAGCACCCGATAGCGAAGGGCGAAATCGGCTTCCGGGTCCTTGCCTTTCGGGCGTGCACTGCTGTCTATGTTGTCCAGCAGGCAGATCACTGCTTGTGCTTTTCCTTGAGAAATCCAAGGTTCGATTCGTCGATTGAATTTGTTTTCCCGGGCCAGCAGGGCTTTTCCGGGCCATTGACTCGGATCCAGTGCAGGCAGGCCGACAAAACTGATAATCGCGGCCGCTTTCGGGTGCCGTTGTAGGACCTCGCTGAACAACTGAGGCGATGCGCCAAAAGCCGGGATATCCGCGGGCAATTGTTCAGAGTTCATGGCCTGTGGAATCCAGGTACTTCCCTTCAGCCCTTTCAGGAAGCCGCGTTCCAGACTGTCTATGCGTTTTTGGATCTCGGGATTTGCCGCCTGAGGAAGCAGATACAACGCGGTGCCGGCTTCCGGTACGCTTGCAATTAAGCTGCGGGCCATTTGATAACCCAAGGCCTCCTCATACTCATTGAGGTAGTCAATGGACTCGGCTCCACTGGGGATGAGTCTGCTGAGCAGTAAGAGAAGGGCGCCCAGAACGCCCATGCCGGCAAACAGAGGGCGTTTAGAGGATTGGGACTGGCTGAAGTAGAGGCCGAGGCCCACGGCGGTCATCAGAAAAAAAACGATACTCATGCTGTTCCTTATTCGGGTACACCCCAGTGCACATCTCCTTTGGCGGCACTACCCGGTGAGGTGTTGTAGGCACTGACATGTCCATCCCCATGTAGCACGTGAAATACATGCCGGTGTCCCCAGGGATCATATTGTCCCTGCTGGCGATTAATGCTCCGTGTGCCGTGGGCCGGGAAGTTCAGGAAATGCCAGCCAGGCCAGCCTTTGGTATCACAGCCCTGACCCCAAATGCGGCTTTCTCCGCCACAGGAGTCGCTGTAACCCATCCACTGCTCCACCACGAGAAAGGATTTGGAGTCTACCTGATCCATGCTTTTGCTGATTCCAGGGCCCTGCCATTGCGCGGACCAGTGAGCGGGATTGGAGGGATCGGGATTTTCCACCAAGGCGGAGCCCATGTTGTGAAATACCCCTACAAAACTTTTAGAACGTTTGCTCTTCCAGGACGGATCCGAAATACTGCGGAACACCTTCCCGGGTCCTGTATCGTACCATCGGAAGGCCTCCTGCTCTGTGTTGACTCCGGAAAATTCCTCCGGCCAGGCAAAATCAGATAAACGGGAGGCAAAGCCATCCCGGTAGGAACCCTGGAAAATTCGCGAAGCTGGCAGAATTTGGCGTTCGGAATGGTAGGAGGCAATCAGACTGCCAATCGACTTCATGTTATTCACGGTATGAATCCGCTTTGCCCGCTCCAGCGCTCCCCCGACAGCGGGAATCACTAAAGAGGCCAACACGGCAATGATGGCAATCACCACCAGCATTTCTATTAGGGTAAAGGCGTCGCTACGGCGATGGGGGGCAGGGGCTTTCATCAGCGTCTCCATAGGAACGGGTCAGGAATAAGTTGATCTTACTATGAGACTACACCCTTTGCCTAGTGTGTGAAAATGTTTTTTCAAATGTTCCGTGGAACGGAGGATTCCGGCCAATGATCCGGGAATTGCGTATGCCCTTCCTCCAGATGGACCCGGAACTGCTTCGGAGCCGGGGCTGAGGATTCCAGAATCAAGGAGCCGTTCTCAATCTCGATATCCAGGGCAAAATCTTCGCGATCCGGAACCCGAATTTCCATGATCGCCGTAAATTCATGAATGTGTCCTTTTAAGCGACTGTAGATATGCAGCCAGGAGTTCTCCCCGAATTCCCGTACCCGGGTGCGGCGTTCCATGGAGCTGCCGTGAAAACCAAAGCCATGAGCTGTGTAACGAATGCTCACATCCACGCGATCCTCCCGGATCAGCCGAAGCTCTGCGACCTCCAGTTCCAGTTTCAGACCTTCCAGCAGTTCCAGTCGGTCATCATGCAGATACTCCACCCGATCATGATCGTGGTAGATGGGAGTGGCCGCAGCGGCTCCGAGGATCAGACTTAGAAAGAGCAGCCAACTGATGGCAAAGGTCCAATATGGGGGGCTCACGCTTTGCGGCTGTCGGATCTTTTCGGGGAGATTCCATACGCAGTAATATAAAAATCCATTGAGGGCAAAGATCAGGATCCCCGCCCACAGGACATCCGTTAGAAAGTGTGCGCCATTGGCAATGCGGGCGAAACCGGCCAGACTGCCTTGAATCAGACCAAAGGCGAGGCCAGCGTAGGCCCATTTTTTTCGCTCCCGAAACAGATGGAAGAGCATGCAGGTGGCAAACGCGGTTGCGGCATGCCCGGAAGGAAACGAGCGTCCTCTGCGGGGCGATTTCAGGGTGAGGGCCTGGCGGTATTCGCGGTTGCCGTTGAACTCAAACACCTGGCGGGGACGCGGCCGGCCCCAGTGAGGTTTGAGCAACACATTGACCATCAGCCCCGGTCCCACCAGGAGGGCGATGAGGGCAAAGCTTGCATAGGGGCGGCTCCGGGAAAACGAAGCGGGTTTGAGGAAACTCAGGCTAATGCAACTGATGCTGATCAGGGCCATGCTGATTGTCAGGTAGCGGGCATGATAGCGGTTGATGAATTTGACCCAGCTGAGCTCCTTCAGGTACCAGCCGCCCCGTTGCGGATCATAGAAGCGTGATTGGAAGAGCAGATCCAGATCGCTGAACTGAAAGCTGAGGATCAGGATGCAGGAGAGACTGAACAGAATGATCAGTTCAGGCAGCCAACGCTGGCGGTGGCGTTGCACCGCGTCCACCCAGGAACGCAGGGAACTCATGGAATCCGTCGTATCAGAAGCAGTCCCACGACCTGGGTGACAATCACGGGAATCCACATGATGTAATCCGGCATTTTCCACGGGAACTCTCGGAAGCTTTCCGCCACGATAATAAAGGTGTGAAACACCACCACCAGGCTCAGACCGATGGGGATGCCGACATTGGTTTCACTGCGGCGGGTGGTCATTCCCAGCGGAATGGCAATCAGGGTGAAACTGATACAGGCCAGAGACAGGCCCATTCGTTTATGCAGCTCCAACAAGGCACGCATTCGTTGCGATTCCTGGCGGAAGGGAGGCGAATCATGGTAGACCTCCGGCGCATTACGAATCACGTTGATGAGAGAACCGAAGCGCATATTTTTTGTTTTGCGGATCAGCGGTTTGTTTTTCAGAAACTCGCGATAATCCATCACGAATTCATAGGTCTTCATATCCACAATACGGGCTTTAGTGAGGTCCTCGGGCTCATCTTCGTCTGGATATTGCAGCTGCACATCATGCAGGAGCACGCGCATGAACTGCTCCTCTTCGTGCAGGGTGACATCGCCGTATTTCGCCCGGGTGGCCTGAACCACATCCCCATTGCTGTTCAGTTCATAGACCTCAACATCTTCGAGACGCATGCCCCGTTTGCGGGTGATGTAAATAGACAGACCCGGGAATTCCACCGCCCGGCCTTCATCCAGGAGATCAATTGGATTGAGTCCATCCGCTTCCCGCAGGGCATTCCGTACCGCGTATCGGCTGTCTGGTGCGATTTGCACTTGCAGCACAAAACAAATGAAGGTCAGCAAAAACCCGGAGAGGATGACCGGTGAGATAATTTGCCAGATACCCAGGCCTCCCGCCCGCATGGCGGTAAACTCGCCTTCCAGTGAAAGCCGGTTGAACTGAAGCAGGGTCGCAACCAGGATGCTCACGGGAATACTGACCGTGAGAATAAAGGGAATGTTCAGGGTGAACACCTTCAACAACACCGGTCCCGGCACTCCCCTTGCGATGTAATCCAAGCCCCGCATGATGCTGCCCAGATACAGAATCAGCGTGATCACCCCCAGGGTCATGCCGAAGCCGACCCAGAAGTCACGCAGGATGTATCGGTTAAGGGTACGCATTCAGGGGG
>DIYK01000049.1:33647-33792 GCA_002429005.1 Verrucomicrobia bacterium UBA6056 | reverse complement strand
TGGGGGAGGATCGGACAAGGCGGACGGGGCGGACAAATCCTGCTGGGGTTTAGGGATCGGAGGATCTTGCTGGGCTTGAGGGATCGGACAAGGCGGACGGAGCGGACAGATCCTGCTGGGATTGGGGGATCGGAGGATCCTGCTA
>DIYK01000049.1:0-33572 GCA_002429005.1 Verrucomicrobia bacterium UBA6056 | reverse complement strand
TGGGGGATCGGAGGATCCTGCTAGGGCTGGGGGATCGGAGGATCCTGCTAGGGTTGTGGGATCGGACCCAGCGGATGGACTTGGCTTGGATCGGTCTTTGCAGAGATCATTGTGATCTGTCTGCGGTGTCAGATCTGTCCGACCTCTTCAAGGTCCTTGCAAGGAGCTACGCCGCCAGGGAATGAGGCTGACGCAGAGCAGGCTGAGTGTAACCCAACTGCTGAGCAAGAGGTTCTGCAACAGGAGTTCTGGGCTGCTGTGTCGGATCAAGCTTAAGGCCAAGTAGAGGGCTGCGCCGAGAATCAGGCTCCAGAGGCGCCGGATCCGTCCGCGGGCCAATTCATAATAGAGCAACAATTGCGTCATTCCCAGGGGGAGCATGGCCAGACCCATGAGGCGGACCCAGAGAATCTGGTCGTTGCCGATTTCGGGACCAAAGAGAATGCGCAGTCCCAGCCCGGCAAAGAGGAGACAGCCCCCCAAGGCGCTAAATAACAAGGCTGTGGAATAGAGGAGAGCCTTCTTCAAGGTGCTGTGACGTTGCTCATGTCCGGAAATCACCTTGGGAAACATGGCCTGGGCAATGGGAAGAGGGAGCCACAGAATCATTCGGGCTAAGACGGCGGCCTGGGCAAAGCGTCCGGCACTGTCTGCATCCAGGTAAATACGTGCAAGGAGTGTGTCCGCTCCCAGCAACAACGAAAAGGATAACAAAATTGGCGCAGAAAGCAGGGCCTGTTTTGTAGCGGGCTTGTGGGAGGAGGGTGATGCCTTTTCGGGGCTGCGTTGTAGATCCTGCCGCAAACTCCAGATGCTGAAGAGTTGAGCGGCGAGCATACCCAGGAGATGGGCAAGCAGGGCCCAGCCAGCAGCCCGCCATCCCACATAGAGGCAGAGTAAGACCAGGAGTCCGCGGGTGGCAAACAGGATGGAGCCCCGGAGCGCCAATTGAGGAAAGCGTTGTTTGCCCTGAAGCCCGGCCCCACTCAGGCAGAGCTGTAGGTTTAGTGCGGGGATGAGGGCTGCCAGCAGCATGGGAGCGAAGCGATCCAGATGCAGGAGATCACCCAGCTTGGGGAGCCAGGGGAGGCTACAGAAGAGGCCGACGACGGCAAGCAGCACGAGGCTGCGCTGCCAACGAAAAAAAGCAGGACGCAGGGGGGCGTCATCGCGATCGAGGAGTGAAATCGAACGGGTCAGCGCTAAACTGAGGGCTCCCATGGGAATGAGAATCAGGTTCACTCCGGAGAACAGCGCCATGAGCAGGCCGTATTCATTTTCAGTGAGTAGGCGGCCGCAGATCAGATGATAGGCATAATTGCCGGCATGCCCCGCCAGAGTCGCCAGCATCAGGAGCAGGCTGTGTTCCTCCAAGCGGTCCCTGCGGTTCATTCGCTTTCCTCCAGATGGCGGTAAATGGCGCGCATGTGCTCAAGCCGTCGTTGAAAGAGTTTCCTGCCGGGGCCCCGATCCCAACACTGTACCAAGCCGGAGAAGGGGGAGCAGATGAGGCGCAAGCGAAGCAACGCGGCGATCATGCCCAGCGAGGAGCGGGCAATGCGAATTTTTGACCCGCTGACATCATTCCATTCCGTGGGCTCCTCCCGAATGGGGTACCCCTGACGTTGAATGTGAAAGAGCAGATCTACGTCAAAGGCCCATTGGGTGGCCCCGATATCGGGGAGGGCCGCTTCCATGGCCTCGCGGGACATGACTTTGGCTCCACATTGGGTATCCGTCACTTGCAGCGAAAACATCAGGCGTACCAAGCGGTTAAAGGCGCGGGAAGCCAGTCGTCTTGAAAGCGGTTGAGGGCGACCAATCCGGCTGCCGGGCAACCAGCGGGAGCCGATGAGGATGCCTTCCTGGAGCTGTGCATCCAGGCTTAACAACGCCGTAGGTGGCGTGGAACCATCGGCATCGGTAAAGGCGATATGAGCTCCCCGGGCCTCACGCATCCCCCGCATCAGGGCTCCACCTTTTCCTACCCGTTCCGGTATAACCAGCATGCGCAGGAAGGGGTAGCGGGGAATGAATTCATCCCGGATGATGTGTTCGGTGCGGTCACTGCTTCCGTTGACAATAACCAACAATTCGGCATCTTCCTCCTGCAGGGCCTGGGCATAGGCCTCCAGAGCCGGACGAATGCGTCCGGCTTCATTGTAGGCTGGAATCACCACAGAAAGATGCATGAAGCGAAATTCTGTAGCAGAATTTTTGCAGGGGACCAGACTGCACTGCGTAGGACAGGGGTGAAGAGTCTCCCTCAGCCCCTACACGCTTATGAACGATTCCCTGATCCCTCTCCTTATTCTGACCTGCAGTTTCTGCAGGGTATCTGCGCAACATTACCACGTGGTGGATACCATGCAGCGGGAGTGTTTTGATACGCTCAAACCGATACCCAGCCCTCGTAGCGGCAGCGATTTTTATGGGCAGGATGCCCAGTACCAGGGCCTGCAGGCTCAGTACGTCGACCATGGGGATGGAACGGTCTCGGACTTGGTCACCGGGTTGATGTGGACGAAAGAGGTGGATCTGAACAAGATGACCTTGCCGGAAGCACGTGCTTTTGCAGGGGAGTTAAGGGCGGGCGGCTTCAATGACTGGCGGGTTCCGTCGATTAAAGAGCTCTACTCCCTTATCGATTTTCGTGGAGCTACGGGGCTTTGGCGTCCGGGAAGCTCAGTTCCTCCGGATGCGGTTCCCTTCATCAACACCGACTTTTTTGATTTTGCATATGGGCAAACGGAACAGGGCGAGCGTTATATTGATGCGCAGTGGCTGAGTGATACGGAGTATGTCTCCACAACGATGTTTGGGAATAAAACTCTGTTTGGTGTGAATTTTGCGGATGGACGGATCAAGGGCTATGGAATGACCCGCCCCCATGGGAGGGGGGAGAAGACATTCTACGTCCGTTTTGTCAGAGGCAATCCAGCCTATGGGCATAATGATTTTGTGGATAATGGAGACGGGACCTTGACCGATCGGGGGACCGGATTGACCTGGATGCAAATGGATTCCGGAAAAGGGATGACCTGGAAGGAAGCCCTGGCCTATGCAGCGTCCTTGGAACTGGGTGGTCACCGTGACTGGAGATTGCCTGATGCCAAGGAATTACAAAGTATTGTGGATTATAGCCGCTCTCCGGCCACTACGGGAACAGCTGCATTGGACCCTCTCTTTTCATCCACCCCTATTCTCAATGAGGCCGGAGGCAAAGACTGGGCCTATTACTGGACATCCACCACGCATGTGGATGGTCCCAATGCCCGCCAGGCCGTGGTCCTCTGTTTTGGACGGGCCATTGGGCTGATGTATCGTCAGGTTCTGGATGTGCATGGAGCGGGTGCCCAGCGCAGCGATCCGAAAGAAGGGCGGGCACAACTGGGACATGGGCCTCAAGGGGATGCCCGGCGGGTGTACAACTTTGTTCGCTGTGTGCGGGGAGGCGAGGTTCAAAAGGGGGAGGCCCGCCCGGAGAATCCGAAGGCCTATCCCCATACGGTCGAAGTGAGGGGCAAACGCTACCAGCCTCAGGAAATGCAGTACCACAGCATTCCACCGCATCGGCACTAATGCAGATCTTATAAAAGCCGGGGCATGGGCGGGTTGAGTAATAACTCTTCTAACTCGCTCAACTCTTCCTCTTCTTCTCCGGAGGGGTCCACGGCGACGGCGACCAGCCCTCCGATGAGCAGGGGCATAATGGGATTGAACATATCGTTCAGCAAGCTGTCGATCGCAAACAGGGTGACAATGATGGGGGCGGAGGCAATGGCGAAGGTTTGTTTATCCTTCCAGGTTTTGGCTGGATATTTGAACAAAAAGAGCAACGGCCCCAGGAGAAAGGTTAAAAACAAGGAGTAGAGTCCAATGTAACCGGTTTTGCCAAAAGCCAGAATCCACATCCCGTCCGGGACCGAGGTGGCATTTCCCTCTTCATCAAAAATAAAGGAGCGATCCCATCCCCCCCAGCCGAGGAGAGGGCGGGTCCAGGCATGTTCCGAGAGGTTGGTTTCATTGTACATCCGGTAAGAAAGGGAGCCAATGCGGGCGGGATCGGCAATGGTGCCCAGAAAGTCCAGTAGATCCTGACCTTTCCAATATCCGGTGGAACGCACCGTGACGTACCAGAGAGGGAAGAGGAGCAGGATAAACAGGGGAAGGGTCATACGTACCACCTTGGTGGCCACGAGCATGCCGATTCCTGCCATCATCAACATCAGGGCACCCATGGACTTGAGCAGGACCATATTCCCCATCAGACCCAGCACCAAAAAGGGCGCTGCAGCCTTTAAGGCACCGGGGAGGCGTCGTTTGAGCGCTCCCCCGAGAAACAATGACACCCCGGCCAGGGTGCCGGAGGCCATCCACATTCCGTTCATGAGGCCATGGTTCATAAACACCTGAGGCCGCCAGCCACCGCCTCGCTTGGATTGGGAAAAATCGTCGTGGGGATGGAATCCGTAGACTTGTTTATGCAATTGAGGGCTCATGGCGACCTCATAGAGGCAGAGGGGCACATAGAGCAGGGCACCAATAAAGAAACCCATCAGAAGGTCTTCCACCGCCTGGCGGCTGGTGATGTAGAGTCGGCCCAAAAAGTAGGGGGCGCCCCAGGTCATGGATGCGCCCAGAAAGGTCACCATGCCATCATAGATGCCCAGTCCGTTGGAGATGGAGGTGAACAGGGGGACCACACACCAAACTACGACGGGAACATCCACAATGGAGAACTTAAAGCGTTGAAACACCTCAGGATGCTTCATGTAGGTGGCAATCAGGACGCCATAGCAGGCCGTGTTGATTTTGTTGAATTCCGGAAACAAGGGAATGCCGTACCCATAGTAGGGCAGATACATAAACGCATACAGAAATCCGATGATGACAGCGATGCGCGGCTGTTTCGGAAACTTGTCGAACAGAACGATGATCAAAGGGATCAGACTAAAGATACTGAGGGGAACCAGAGGAGTCATGCGTCAGGGAAATCTGTGCCGTTCATACTTTCCTATTGCTTTTGTACGTGGGTCGGGACTAGAAGTAAATGAAAGATGAAGCTCTGCCTTGGCATTCTGGCGTACAACGAAGAACGTTGCATCGGGAAAACGTTGCAGGGACTGCTTGCGCAGGACCTGTGGAACGACTCCCGTTTCAGTGGACACATTCAGGTGGTGGTTAATGGAAGCAGCGACCAGACGGTTGCCCGTGCCCGGGAGGCCCTGGCGGAAGCTCCCGTGCCTTGGGAGGTGCATGATCTGGAGCAGGCGGGCAAGGCCAATGCCTGGAATGAACTGGTGCATCAGCTCAGCCCGGAAGATACGGATACGTTTATTCTGGCAGATGCGGACATTGAGCTGCCCCAGGAGGACGCATTGCGGCGTTTGGTGGAAGTCCTCGTAGATCACCCGGAAGCGGTGGCTGCAGTAGATGAGCCGCTCAAGGATCTGACCCGGGAGGAACATGCCTCTGCTGCAGACCGCCTTTCCGTTGCGGCCTCCGCCTTGGCTTCGGCAGGTCCTCCCAAACTGTGCGGTCAGCTTTATGCCGCCCGGGCTGCGTCCATGCGCAAAATTTTTCTCCCGGAACCTATGCTGGTGGAAGACGGCTTTATCAAAGCCATGCTGATCACCGATGCTTTCGCACAAGAGCAGGATCATCAACGTTTGCAACGGGCGGAGGGGGTGTTTCACTATTACGAGGCCGAACGCGATCCCCGCAGACTCTATCATCATGAGAAGCGTATCCTGCTGGGGAGTCTGAGTAACTTTCTGCTCTTTGACCTCGCCAAGGAAAGGGTAGCGGCTGGAGAGGCTCCCGGTGCCTGGATGCGCCAGCAAACCAAGGAGCATCCGGAGTGGTTCCGGGAATTGATTCGTGAAAAATTGGGTCCCGGTGCCAAAAACCGCAAACTCTTTGCCATGGTGGGGCTTCCCTTTCGTCAACTGAAACATTTGTCAGGCAGTACCAAGCTGAAAGCGCTGCCGGCAGCGATGATCCGGAGTATGCTGAATCTCAGTGTGGCGTTGGGAGCTGCGAGGGATTTGAAATCAGGAACGCTGGAGTGGTAACGTGATCGGCCTCATGCCGTGGAGTCCTCTCCGGATCCTTCCTGAACGGAGCGCTGGAGCAGAGCGACCGAAGCTGAAAGAAGAGGAGGGCCGGGGTGGAACGGATCTCTCCTAAGATCCATTGGAGTAGTCTGTGGCGACAGGGCTTGACCCGGAGTGCGTTGATTTTCCTGATGGGGGTTCTGGTCCTGGTCACCGGACTGGTGGTGATGGATGTTCTGCTGGAAAACCGTTTGGTGGAACTGGAACTGGCCTGGCGTCAGGAGTTGGCTCAGCGACGTCTGGGTACGGTGATCTTGCGAAAACTGGAAAGCTTACGCGGCAGTGTATACGAAATTGCCCTGATGGAAGAGGCGGCAGCCCGTGAGCAGACCTGGGAGGAATTCCAGCAGACCTTTTCGGAAACACAGGATGCCTTGGAGGTGTTGCAACTCGGTGGTGAATTCGAATTATTGATGGAGAGCAAGCGCACGGGGCAGCCTCCTTTTGTGCTCCGGGTGGTCCATTTGAAACCGGATGCCGATGCCTTACCGGATTCGGTGTTGGAGTTGGGGCCACTGCTGCAGGAACTCTACGCGGGTGTCGATTCCATGGTTCAGGAAATGGATGCAGACAACGTGGCTGGACCGGCACTTCTTCAGCAGGTTGCGGGAATCCAGGAGAACTTGTACACCGCCATTGAAAATGGCGTACAACTGTTTCATGGAAGTCGGGCGAGGGAAGAATCTCTCCAGCAGCAAAGGAACGAGCTGCGTTTTCTTACCCGGAATATGCGTCAAATTCTGGGGGGCATCACCTTCCTGGCCTGTTTGGTGGGTTTCATCGCCTTCTATAAGTCTGCCCGGAATTTGCTGAAGAAACATCGGCTGATTGAACATCAACTGGAACAGGCGAACCGGAATGTGCAGCGAATGTTCGATTCGATGCCCGTGGGCCTTTTGCTGGTCAATCGTGCGGGAAAAGTCTGTGAGATCAATCAGCATGGACGTCGCATTACAGGCTACGAAGTGGGCAATACCATGGAGGAGCCGCTGGAAGATGAGCTGTTTAGCACCTTTACAGACCGAGGGCGGGGCAGTGTCGTTCAGCATCAAGGCGCTGAAGAGGTGATCCTAACCCGGGATGGGCGACAAAAGCCGGTGTTGCAAAGTAGTACCAGTTTGGAGCGGGACGGGGAGCGAATGTTGTTGGTCGCCTATGTGGATGTCAAAGACCGCAAAGCGGCAGAAGAACGGCTTCGCAAGTTATCCAAGGTCGTGGAACAGTCGCCCGTGTCTGTGGTGATTACAGATAACCGGGGACGTATGGAATATGTGAACCCTTGGTTTACCAAAGTGACGGGCTACCTTCCGGAAGAGGCCCTGGGGAAAAATCCGAGTATTTTGCAGGGGCCGGAACGGGATGAACCTAAATATCAGGATTTGTGGAAAACGGTAACCTCCGGTCGGGTGTGGCGAGGAGAGTTTTGTAACCGGAAAAAGAATGGCGATGTGTTCTGGGAAGATGCCTCGATTAGTCCCCTGATCAATGAAGAAGGGAAGATTACCCATTATGTGGCCGTCAAACAGGAGAGTACGCATATTCGGGAGCAACAACAGTTGCTGGAAGAAGCGAAGGTGGAAGCGGAACGGGCCAATCATGCAAAGAGTCAGTTTCTTGCGAATATGAGTCATGAAATTCGCACCCCCATGAATGGCGTGGTGGGGATGGCCAGCCTGCTTATGGATAGCTCACTGAATCCGGAGCAACAGCAATATGCGGAAACGGTCAAAAGCAGTGCGGAAGCCTTGTTGGTCCTGATTAATGATATTCTGGATGTATCTAAAATTGAGGCTGGAAAGCTTGAACTCGAAAGCAGCGAATTTGATCTGCCGAATTTGTTGGAGGACTGTCTCTGTGCGCAGGCGGTGATTGCGGAGAATAAACATTTGGAACTGATCTGTGCCCTGGATCCGGATTTGCCCGTCTGGGTGTTGGGCGATCAGGGGCGTTTACGTCAGGTGGTCAGCAACCTTCTTAGCAACGCCTTGAAATTTACAGAACAGGGAGCCATTGAACTCACGGGCTCTGTTATTGGGGTCGAACCGGACTTTATCGAAATGCGCTTTGGTGTGCGTGATAGTGGAATTGGCATTCCGAAAGATAAAGTGGATCGGCTCTTCCAAAATTTCACGCAGGTGGATGCCTCTCACACCCGCCGTTTTGGGGGCACGGGCTTAGGACTGGCGATCTGTAAAGAACTCTGCGCCATGATGGGCGGAAGCATTGGGGTGAACAGTGATGAAGGGCAGGGCTCTGAATTCTGGTTTACGGTTCGTCTTCAGCGTGCGCATGGACACAAAGAGGAGCGGGCTGGACGGGAACTTTTCCGGCAGAAACATGTGGTGGTCGTGGATGATCATCCCCGGAACCGAGCCTTGCTGCAACGTCAGTTGGAAAACTGGGGCTTGCAGGTTCACTTGGCCTCCTCGGCTACGGAACTTTTGCGTAGGCTGGAGGCCGAGGAGATGTCGGTCGATCTGTTTGTACTGGATCTACAAATGCCGGAAGTGGACGGTCTGGAGTTGTCGCGCAGATTACAGGGCCTGCCGGCCTATGCCGAGGTGCCCCGGGTTCTGTTGAGTACCATTAACAATATGGCTCACATGGATGCGGAAAAGCATGGCTTTGTTGCCTGCTTATTCAAGCCGTTGCGACTTCGCCAATTCCGTCAGCAACTCTTGGCGATTTTTGATCCGGGGGGCACTGCGAGTGTAGAAGAAGAGCGGGCTCATCCGCCGAAAGCCAGTGAAGTGAATCCGGAGTTGCGTATCCTGCTAGCGGAAGACAATCGGGTGAATCAACGGGTGGCTCTGGGAATGTTGAAACGCTTGGGCCTATCTGCCGATTGCGCAGAAAATGGTGAAGTGGCTCTTCGCATGGCCTCCGAACGTGTGTATGATCTCATTTTTATGGATGTACAAATGCCCGTGATGGATGGCCTCAGCGCTGTGCGTCATTTACGGGGAAATGAAGCCAGTCCATCGCGGCGCAGCACGGTGATCGCGATGACTGCAAATGCTTTGCATGGTGATCGTGAAGATTGTCTTGCAGCAGGAATGGATGACTATATTTCTAAACCCATAACATTGGATCGCCTTCGGGACCTGATCACAAACGCACAGGGAAAGGAACCTATGATGGATAGGGAAGACGCTTCACAGGGAGATGCCGCAATGACCTGGTCTCCGGATGATTTGCTTGAAAGTTTTGGTGGAGACCGGGACATGGTGGCGGAAGTTGCCATGATTTATCTGGAGGAATTGCCTGCTCAGATTGATTCGTTGAAGGCTGCCTGCGCCGCTGGAGATGTGGAGGGAATCCGACAGGCCGCACACTCCATTAAGGGAGCATCCGTTCAGGTAGATGTTCAGAGCCTGGGCAATGCGGCAGCAGAAATCGAAAACCTGGCCAAGGAAGGCCAATTGGCAGAAGCTCAGGAAAAGCTGGCTGCCTTTCTGCACTGTGCCGAGAGTAGCGAACGAGCGGTTCGCGCCTTCTGCGAAGGGGGCTGAATACCGGCTGCAGACATGGCTGAGCTGAATGTCTCCAGGGCAAGGCTCTCAGTCAGACTTCTTAAGAAGGATCTGCACCCTGAAGGGGTGCGAGGTCCAGCAAGCGCTCTTCTCCGAAACCGTGTCGGGTAAACGCAATCTCCGCAAGGCCGACTGCGTTAGCCTTCCAGAAAATTCCGCATCATGAGCAAACCGTGTTCTGTCAGGACGGATTCGGGGTGGAACTGTACGCCGAACACGGGGTGTTCTTTGTGGCGCAGGCCCATGATTTCTCCTTCATCGGTCCAGGCGGTGATCTCGAAGCAGTCCGGAAGACTCTCCCGCTCCACGATGAGCGAATGATAACGGGTCGCGTTATAAGGAGAGGGGATGTTAGCAAACACTCCGCGGCCATCATGGTGAATCGGGCTGGTTTTTCCGTGCATGAGACGGCCTGCCCTCACGACCTTGCCTCCGTATGCATGGCCAATGCTTTGGTGGCCCAGGCAGACCCCGAAGAGAGGGAGGCGGGGGCCGAAATGCTGAATGACCTCCACCGAGACCCCGGCTTCAGCAGGGCTGCAGGGGCCGGGACTGACCAGGATTTTTTCGGGCTTCAAGGCTTCGATACCCGCTACATCAATCTCGTCATTGCGTTTCACCACTACCTCTGCACCCAGTTGGGCGAGGTATTGGACCAGGTTGTAGGTGAAGCTGTCGTAGTTATCGATGACCAGAATCATGATGCATCCTCCTCGGAGTGGTTAAGACCCCGGGCCAGGGCCAGTGCCCGCATCATGCCTTTGGCCTTGTTCACGGTCTCTTCAAATTCGGATTCAGGAACCGAGTCGGCTACAATTCCGGCTCCCGCCTGTACATAGCTGGCCTCTTGGTCAAACACGCAGGTACGTATGGTGATGCAGCAGTCTAAATTGCCATCAAAACCAAAATAGCCCACGGCACCGCCGTAAGCGCCGCGTTGATCCGGCTCCAGCTCTGCAATAATCTCCATGGCCCGGATTTTCGGAGCCCCGCTCAGGGTACCGGCGGGGAAGGTGGCACGCATGAGATCGTAGGAGCTGGAGGATGGATCCAATTGACCGGTGACGTTGGAGACAATGTGCATGACATGGCTGTAGCGTTCGATCACCATGAATTCATTCACTTCTACCGAACCGGCACGACAGACCCGGCCAATGTCATTTCGGGCCAGATCCACCAGCATCACGTGTTCGGCTCGCTCTTTGGGATCACCCAGAAGATCCTGCTCCAGAGCCAGATCTTCTTCATGGGTGCTGCCGCGTTTGCGGGTACCGGCAATGGGGCGGATGTCCACGCGACCGTTCTGTTGCCGAACATGGACCTCCGGGGAAGATCCCGCGAGGGCGCAATCTCCCAGTTCCAAGCAGAACATGTAGGGGGAGGGATTCACGGAGCGCAGGGCTCGGTATACCTGTAGAGGATCATCCTGTCCCTCCACACGGAAACGCTGGGAGAGAACCACCTGAATGATATCACCTGCCCGGATGTATTCGCGGCAGCGTTCGACCGCATCCATGAACTGTTGGCGTTCGGTGTTACTGCTACAGGGCAACTCTGCATCGGGGAGACCGGCATCCAGGATGCGTCGGGGCAGAGAGGTCTGCAGGCAGGCGGCCAGGCGTTCAATGCGTTGGAGGGCATCATCGTAGGCGGCTTTGGGGTCCGATTCCACATAAGCCAATGCGACCAGCTTCATGGTGTGGCGGACTTGATCGAACAAAATAAAGGTGTCGGAGATGAGGAATACCATGTCTGGAACATCCAGGCCGGGTTCTGTCGCCAGAGGGACCTTGTCAAACTGAGCGACAGCATCATAACCGAGGAAGCCCACCGCGCCGCCATGAAAGCGCTCCAAGGCAGGGTGGGGGACAATGTGGTAGCGACTCATGTGCTCTTGCAACACAGCCAGGGGGTCTACATCGTCAAACTGTTGGATCTGCCCCTGTTCCTCCAGGCTGGCAGAGCGGCCTTTGGCACGGAGGATGGCCCGGGGCATTCCACCCAGCATGGAATAGCGGCCGATGTTTTCTCCGCCTTCTACGGATTCCAGAAGGAAGCAGGGAGCCTGGGGGTCCTCCTGGCGGAGACTGGCGCGGAGTTTTTCATATGCGGACACGGGCGTGTCCTGGTCGGCGAGCACTTCCCGGATGACCGGGATGAGGTTGCCTTGTTGTCGTTGTTGTTCAAATTCGGGGTAGGAGGGGGTAATCATGGGAAAAAAAGAATGGCGGAGACAAAAAAAACGGTTTGCGACTGGGCAAACCGGAGGGAGGACAGAGCTGGATTCAGCGTTGCCATCGACCGGTCATGTGTTCACGCCATCGTAGGGGGTTCATAGGGTCTTGATACGGTTCCAGACTCCGGACTGCAAGCCCCTTTTTCCTTGCTTGTTGGCAGTTTCCGTACAGGGTGCGGCATGCTTTTTTGGAGACTTCTTTTCCTGTTCCTGCTGCCGGCCGGTATTCTACTGGGCTCGGGCCGCAAACCGCCTCCTCTTACGGCGGAGACAGAATATATGACCGTGAAGCATTTTGCGAAAAGCTTTGGCTTTACCCAAGTGAAAGAGGCTAAAGACTCCATTCACCTGAAGGGACCGCATCATGAACTGTTGCTCTATCAGGGCCAACGCAAGGCCCGCTTGAATGGGGTGATGTTGTACATGAACGAACCCTTGACCTATCGGGGCAATGAATGGACGGTTTCCGGTACGGACCTGCGCAAAACCATTCGGCCCTTGTTGATTCCCGGCAAAGAACTCGCCAAACAGGGGGATAAGATCATTGTCATCGATCCCGGGCATGGCGGAGCGGATCCGGGGGCGGAAGCGCATGGGATGAATGAGAAAAGTCTGGTGCTGGATGTCGCCAAGCGCATGCGTAGTACGTTACAGGCTCAGGGTTATAAAGTGATGCTGACCCGGCATAATGATCAGTTTCTCGAACTCAAAGAGCGCCCCCGGCGGGCGGCAGCCTGGCAGGCCGATCTGTTCATCAGCTTGCATGTCAATGCGGCCAGTTCCAGTGCCAAGGGAGGGGAGACCTTTGTCTTGTCCATTCCGGGACATCTCTCCACAAATGATCCTGCCACCAAAACCCCTTCCTCCAAAGCGGGCACGGGGAATGCGCATGATGAAGCTAATGTGGCCTTAGGTTACGCGCTGCAACGTGCGATGATGGAAGGAACTCCCTTGGAGGACCGAGGGTTGCGCCGAGCTCGCTTTCAAGTGTTGCGCGAGGCACAGTGCCCGGCAGCGCTGGTTGAAATCGGATTTCTCACCCACTCCAGCGATGCGAAACGCCTCAGCACGGCCGCAGGTCGTGAGCAGGTGGCCCTCTCGCTGAGCAACGGGGTGGGGCGCTACATGAAAGCGCTGCGTAAAACCAAATTGAATCATACAGAAGAAACAAAACAGCCATGATCAACGTTAAAATTGTCGGGGCCGGCGGCTATGGGGGTGTCGGTCTGATTGAATGTCTTTCCCGCCATCCGGATGTGAACATTGCCTGCCTGGTGGCAAAGGACGATGTGCATAAACCGATCACCGATATCTATCCCCATTTGCATGGGCATGTGGACCTGATGGTGCATGCACCGGATGATGAAGAAGCTCAGGGCAACTTTGATGTCGTGTTCTTTTCCACTCCGGACAAGGTGGGCATGAGATTGGCCGCGGATGAGCGGGCCTCGGGTGCACGGCTGATTGACTTTAGTGGCGATTTCCGCTTCCAGAATGAAGAACTCTACGCCGAATATGCCCGGCGGATCTCGCTGGATCCAGCCCATGCGGCCCCCCAGTTGTTGCCTGAATCCCGCTACGGGGTGCCGGAAGTGCTGGGTCGGGACTATACTGGAGTAAACATTGTCGGCAACCCCGGCTGCTTCGCGGTGTCCGTATTGCTGGGTTTTGCGCCTGCGCTGAAAGCCGGCTGGGTGGATGAACGCAAACTGATTGCCGACTGTAAAACCGGAGTGTCCGGCGCAGGCAAGAAGCCCAATGCCTTGTTCCATTTTCCAGCGCGACATGATCATATGAACGCGTACCGCTTGACGGGGCATCAACATGTCTGTGAGGTGGAGCAACAGTTAAGCGCCCTTTCCGGAAGCGAAGCGGTTCTGACCTTTACTGCGCAGGTGGTGCCTGCCAGCCGGGGGATTCTCTCTACCCTGTATGCTCCGCTGGATGAAGGCGTGAGCTATGAGCAGGTGCTGGAGGTCTACCGGAACTTTTATGCGGACTCTCCCTTTGTGCAGGTATTCGACCGCAGTCATGCCAAGGGCATGGGTACGGCTCATGTGCGCGGCAGTAACAGTTGTTTTCTGATCGTGGATGTCGATGAACGCAGCGGAACGCTTCGGGTGGTCAGTCAGATCGACAACCTGATGAAAGGGCAGGCCGGTTCTGCGGTGCAGAACATGAATCTGATGATGGGTCTGCCTGAAACCCGGGGCCTGGAAGGTCCCGGCAGTTACCCCTGATGAGCTTTCCGACCTTCGGAATATGGAACATCCCGATCTTCCGAAGCTCGGAACGATTCAGGTGTGCCCGGGTTAGCGGGTTGAATCAGATCGTTTATTCGACGTAGTCCTGCGCTTAGCGACGGGTATGGATTTATCCTGCAGCTTTGAGAGTTGACCTGCAATCGCTGCAGGTGCAGAACTAGTAGAGATCAGGTACGCTTATGGATCCTATTCTCGCATCCGGTGAAGCTATTCGAAACATCCTTGATGTCCGCAAACTGCGGCTGGCGATGTTTATGGTCTTTTTGTTGGTGCTGATCAATTTTCTGGGAGCGCTGGCTGCCTATCAATCGCTGCAAACGCTGAGAGCTTCACATGGGGTCCGCTATGCGTTGAGTCAGTTGCTCTCGACCTTGCAGGATGCAGAGACCGGACAACGGGGCTTTCTCCTCACCGGGAAAGACAGCTATCTGGAACCTTTTCTGGCGGCGGAGGCTCAGGTAGAGGATTCCCTGCTGGAAGCCGAGGCCTTTTTTGAAGGTGAGGACTCGGAACTGGCGGTGCTTGCTGAGGTGCGGAAAAAAGCAGCCCTGAAATTTGATGAGCTTCGGCGGACCATTGCATTTATGAATAGCGGTGACCAAAGCGCTGCCTATGCGTTGGTGGCTACCGATGAGGGTAAAGAACTGATGGGGGAGATGCGGGTGCTCATTGGCAGCCTGCTGGCGGCTCAGGCCCAGGAAAAGGTATTGGCTCAAAAGCGTTTCGATCGAAATGTGATTTTGTTGACGCTGATGGCTTCCATTTCGTTCTTCAGTTTTTGCGCATGCATGTGGTTGTTGGTTCGTTACCTCAAACAGGGCTTTGCCCGCCAGTTGGCCGTGGAGCAGTCCGTCTTGGAGAGTCAGGCCCGCTTGACCATGGCCCTTGAGGCTTCTGGCGCCGGAGTCTGGTCTTGGAATATTCCCGAGAATATCAATACCTGGGATTCGCGTATGGAGAGTCTGTTTGGTTTGGAGGCTGGAAGTTTTCAGGGGAACTATGAAGCCTGGGCGGAGGCTGTGCATCCGGAGGACCTGGCCGCTGCGGAAGCGCTGGTTATGGAAACCGTGGCGGAACGGAAGCCCTATGATGATGTGTACCGGATTCTTCGCGGAGAGGAGGTCCGCCACATCCGGGCCATTGCCAAAGTCATTTGTGATCCGGCTGGAAATCCACAGTTGCTTACCGGGATCTGTCTGGATGTGACCGAACGCATCCTGGCAGAACAACAGTTACAGGCCCGTCATGATCAGATGCTCTCCCTGTTCGATGGCATCGAAGAAATTATCTACGTGACGGACCCGAATAGCTTTGAGTTGCTGTTTGTGAATCAGGCCTTCCGGGAAAACTGGGGTGAGGAGGCCTTGGGGAAAAAATGTCACGAGGTCCTTCAATGTGAAAAGTCCCCCTGTAGCTTTTGCACGAATGATCTGATCTTTGGAGATAACTTTGGCAAAGTCCATATCTGGGAATACCAGAACCCGTTCAATCAACGCTGGTATCGTTGCTCCGATAAAGGGATCCGTTGGCATGATGGCAGACAGGTCCGCTTTGAACTGGCGACGGATATCACCGGAAACAAACGCATTGAACAGGAATTGAAGCAGGCGGGGGAGGACATGCAGCTCACGCTGGAGGCTTCTCAAGTGGGGTTGTGGAGTTGGGATTTACGTACGCAGGAACAGCAGTGGGACTCCCAGGTCTTTGCATTATTTGATTTCGCTCCGGAAACCACACCTTCACTGGAAGCCTTCAAGGAATCACTGCATCCGGATGACCTGGAACGGGTCTCCGGGGATATTGCACACGCGATAAAAGAAAGCGGAAAATATCGCACGGAATACCGGGTCATCTGGCGGGATGGTTCCCTACATTACATTCTGGCCATGGGGCGGGTGGATTATGATGATCAAAGAACGCCCTTACGCATGACCGGGGTCTGCATAGACCATACTGAAAAATGGCTGGCGGAAGCGAAGCTTCAGGACTTCAATGAAAAGCTGCTACAATCGAACCGGGAGCTTGAGCAGTTTGCGTATGTGGCTTCCCATGACCTGAAGGAACCCCTACGTCAGGTCAGTAGTTTTGTGCAATTGCTGGCAGAGCACTACAAAGAGCATGTGGATGAGACGGGGGAGCGCTGGATAGGGTATACCACGGAAGGGGTGAGCCGGATGCAGCGACTGATTGATGATTTGTTGCTGTATTCACGCGTTCGAAGTCAGGGAAAAGAATTGTCCCCCTTGCCTTTATCCCTGGTCATGGAGGAGGTGTTAGAAAATTTGCAACTCCGTTTGGAGGAGCAAGAGGCCCGTGTAGAGCTTGAACAGGAGATGCCGCAGGTCCTGGGAGACTACAGTCAATTGGTGCAGTTGATGCAAAATTTGATCAGCAATGCAGTGAAATTCCAAGCTCCGGAGAGCCGCCCGCTGATTCGGATCCGGGTGAAGCCTGAATTAGAAATGACTTCCGGAAGTCTGGGGAGCCGCTCCTTTTGGCATATAGAATTGGAGGATAATGGGATTGGCATTGATCCAAGCCATGCGGAACGGGTGTTTGTGATTTTTCAACGGCTGAACAGCCGGGAAAAATACGAGGGGACCGGGATCGGTTTGGCGGTGTGCAAAAATATTGTGGACCGCCATGGAGGCCGCATTTGGGTGGAGGCGGCTCCGAAAGGGGGATCGATCTTTCACGTTACGTTACAGGCCGCTCAGCTTCCTTCTACATGAGGCTCCGGTAGCTTCACGATGCTTACCCAGAACTGTTCAATCGAGCGAATCACTTCCATAAACGCAGTAAATTCAATGGGCTTGGTGATATAACAGCTCGCATAATTCTGATAGCTGCGAAGAATATCTTCCTCAGAACTGGAGGAGGTGAGCATCACCACCGGGATGGCTTTGAGCTCCGCATCCTGTTTCACTTCTTCCAGAATTTCGAAGCCGGATTTTCGGGGAAGGTTAATGTCCAGGAGCATCAGATCCGGGCGTTTTTTGTGCTCATAGCCTGCCTGTTTTCTCAAGTAGTCGATGACCGCTTCTCCATCGTTCACGATGTCAAAGCTGTTAGCGATGCGGCTTTCTTGTAGGGCGATCATGGCCAATTCCGCATCCGCTGGATTATCCTCTGCAATGAGGATGTGAATGGGTCGATGTTGTGGATTCATATTTCAATCCTTTGGGTGATTTGTTGACCAATCCAAACATAACAGGTCTGGTCCTGAAGCCAATCCACCCAACGCAGCAGGGGGAGGTTGGCCATACGCAGGCAGCCGTGGGAGGCAGCGCTGCCCAGTTTTTCTTCCTGATTGGTGCCATGAATATAGATATATCGCTGGTAACTCAGCCCATTCAATTCCGGAACCAGCCCTTCGAGCCGTAAGATCCGGCTGAGAATGGCGTCCTCGCTGCCTCCTGTCCATTCACGAAGAGGTTGGCCGACGGGGCGGCGGCTGACAAAGCGTTGACCTGCAGGCTGATCCCGCCCGATGATTTCGCATACACGATGCCAGCCCAGAGGGCTTCGCAGGGAATCCACTTCATTTCCGTTTCCATACTGGCTGCTGGAGATGTGTTGCGAATCCCGGATCTGGCCCTGCTCAACATAGTGGATCTGTTGGCGAGAGAGATCTGCACAAAGCAGGATGGCCGCTTCGGGAAGTTCCGGAATCAACTCATCGATCGATTGCACACAGGTATGAGCGAGCATGGGGACATGATGTGAAAAACAGCTGAGGAAGCAAAGCAATTTGATGCGGATATGCTGTGTAGCCTCATCGTCAGAATCGGGATATTTACCCAATCTACGTTGAAAAGTACTCGTGTCCGTGCTGGAAAACACTAGTCTTTGTGCATGTCCACTGTGTGCAAACGCATTCCGTTCCGCTTCGCACTCTATGAGTGTGATAACCTACTTTAACCTCTTGGTTGGTACCACTTGCGAGCGTTACTATATGAAAGTTATCTTGTTCATTGTACTGTTTTGTCCTGCATGTTTGTTTTCTGATTTTGATGCTCAAATTGAAAAGCAGATTCTATCTGGATTAAACCCTAGAATGGCTGTGGAGGATTATCTTAAAATAGTATTCCCTTTGGAAGATCGAAAAATTGAAAGGCATCGTTACTCATCATTTTTGGGCTACCTGCTTTCAAACAAGTATAAGCTTCATGAAAATGTGTTTAGCTATAATGTGGACAATGCTGGGCTGGCTGCGTGGGTAATGGAAGCATTTCAATCAAATGAATTCCCGTTCACGAAAGACATGATTTCCAATCTGACGTACCAACTATATCGGAATAAAGATGCGGTTCACTTTGTGGGGACTTTTGAAGTAAAGGGGGAGGTTACTGCAAAACTTAGCTTTGTGTTAGATGAGCATGCTTCGCTGATATTTATGGGCGTACTGAACAGGCGTTCCAATTTTTATCGTGATGCATTACCTGTTTTTGTGCGGGGAGGGGATGTCTATGTTTCATACACCTTGGATTTGGATGTGGTCGAATACCTCTCTATTGACTGAATCAGTGAAGGTGGGATGTAAGGTTATGGATAAGATAAGGCTAGGTTCTGACTTTTTGAGGGCAGGAAGGTGAATGATGAAAATATGGTCAAATAAAGGAGTGCGTGACGAGGATTTTACTGAAGCCCGGGTAAAAGATCTGAAAGCACTTATAGATTTGAAGATCACTGCTGGGCAACCATTAGTTGATCGGTGGCCAAAGGTTGTGTTGGAAGTTTTTCCTAAAAATCCTCCAGCTGATACGTTTTTGTCTGGGCCGATGTTAATTGTTTCAGATCGGCTACTTGAAATTGTACGTTGCTATGTATCACATGCTGACATCGAGGCGTTGCCTGTTGAGGTGTCTTATCAAGGGCAATCAGTAGGGTCTTACTATTATCTTAATGTTTTAAAAAGACTTGATGCTCTTGATCGCAGCTTGTCCATATTTACTGAATTTAAAGGGTGCATAGATTCAATTGATCTCATGGTCATCGATGAAAAAAAGGTGTTGGGTGTTGACTTATTTCAAATGAAATCTTTCGAATGGGTTGTGTGTGTAAGTTCCGAACTTGCTTGGGCGATAATCGAGGATGGAATTACTGGGGTTACGTTTAAAAAAGATCAAGAATGGAATCCATAAGGATCGATGATGTATTTTTCCTGTCGATATGACGTTGATGATGAAGATGTCTGGTTCTTGCGTGAGCCTTCCTATAAAAATATTAATGTGTCCGTTCCGGATGTATTTGAAAATACGCAATTATTTGAAGCTAAGGACAACGGACCGGAATATGCCAGCGCCGAGCTGATGTCCTGGGCTGCAGCCCAGGACATCAGGCTCCTGTTCATCCAGCCCGGCAAGCCGACCCAGAACGCCTACATCGAGCGCTTCAACCATACCGCACGCCATGAATGGTTGGACTTGCATCTCTTCGAAAGCATAGAACGTGCGCAGGAGCTTGCCACGGAATGGATGTGGAGCTACAACCATGAACGACCCCATAGTGCACTGGGAGGAATCACGCCTCAAATGAAACTCGAGGCAGCATAACACCCCCTCTACTTATCCCGGCCACTCAAAATGGGGGGATTACAAAATAACAAACCAAAGATAATATGATGCAACTTTACCTGTATCATCCCAATAGTAACGATTACTTGGGTTACATGCTGCGTGACCGTGATCATGATTTGATTAAGTTACATTTTTCTTATCAACGAGTATTGGAAAAATGGTCGAAAATTAGTCTTTCTTTTGCTGATAATCCATTCTGTAAAATGGGTGACTTTCCAGTATTATCGAGTTTGCTTAGATTGCCTTTATTTAGCCAGAAGGCGTGGGAAGTGTATAAGAAAGATTTGGAACCGATCGCAGAAGCTCTTCCTGTAAAAGACATGTTGGGACGTAATTTTTATCTCATCAATATTTTTGTTGATCCTGAAATAGTTGACGAAAGTAGAATGGAGGCCTCTTACTACAGGGATGGTAGGGTTCGAAATATCGAAAAATTTGTTATTAATCCCACATATGAAGATGAATTTATTATGTTAAAAAACCCGCGCGCATTAGGTGCAGGGCTTTTTCTAACAGAAAAATTTAAAAAGTTATATGAAGAAAATAACCTGCAAGGACTTCACTTTCATAGGAAAATTGAAGCTAGTTTTTAGTTTAAATAAAGTGATGTGTGGGTAGTGTGAGCTTATGGACAGGCGCAAAAGGAGGCAGATCATATTCTGGGGGGAAGTGTTAGAGTTGAATGAGTTTTATGCTTTGGTTGTGAAATGTGCTTGGACTGATGTTTAACCCCTGATTGATTATAGGAGTTTGTTACACATGAAACGAGTAAACATGGACTTAGTATGAGAATTGTTTGCATTTGGACAGTCGAAAAATGGGGAACGGGATCATAGAGTACTTTGGTGGGAGCATGACTCACCTTCCTGTTACGAGTGTGCTTGTAACATCAAAGATTACTTGGCGGCACATGTTGGATTATGGATTGAAGAATACAAGTAACCGAGTTCGCTGCGATCGTGCCGGGTTCCTATGTCAGGTGACCGCGTAGCCATGGGTCTCCAAAAAATATGGTGATCTACGCGGTCCTTTGGACCGAAAACGAATTAGTGAGGTGAATTGAACCCAGCTCTGCTTGACTCCGTCGTTTGGGCTGGGCTGAGATTTTCGCGGTCTTACAGACCGAAAACGAATAGTATGGTACCGTGAACCCAGCCCTGCACGACTCCGCCGTTTGGGCTGGGCTGAGATCTTCGCGGTCTTACAGACCGAAAACGAATAGTATGGTGCCGTGAACCCAGCCCTGCACGACTTCGTCATTTGGGCTGGGCTGAGATCTTCGCGGTCTTACAGACCGAAAACGAATAGTATGATACCGTGAACCCAGCCCTGCACGGCTCCGCCGTTTGGGCTGGGCTGAGATCTTCGCGGTCCTTTGGACCGAAATTGAACAGTGAGGTGCCATGAACCCAGCCCTGCACGGCTCTGCCGTTTGGGCTGGGCTGAGATCTTCGCGGTCCCTTGGACCGAAATTAAATGGTGAGGTGCCTTGAACCCAGCCCTGCGCGACTTTGTCGTTGGGCTGGGTTGAGCTCTACGCGGTCCTTTGGACCGAAATCGAATAGCGAGGTGCCTTGAACCCAGCCCTGCGCGACTTCGTCGTTGGGCTGGGCTGAGATCTTCGCGGTCCTTTGGACCGAAATTAAGTGGTGAGGTGCCTTGAACCCAGCCCTGCACGGCTCCGCGGTTTTGGCCAGAGCAGTCCGACCTACAGATGCTATACTCCATAACGAAGTGTGTAGCCTGTTGAAGGATATCCCTTTGATTCCTGTTTGATTTGGAAATAGCCGTCCTGTAGGACGTTGGAATCCAGAACTCAAGTTGAGACCTGGATGGGCAAAAGGTGATCGCAGAGTCAAATGATGATTTTCGGTCCAAAGGACCGCGAAGATCTCCGCCCAGCCCAAACGGCGGAGCCGTGCAGGGCTGGGTTGACCAAGACGCACTATTCGTTTTCGGTCTGAAAGACCGCGCAGATCACCATGTTTCTGGAGATCGTTGCGCTGCGTTAGCCCGATTTGCCTTATCCGGTTCTGATTCCCCGGCGCTGCCCTGGCCGTGGCTCGCGCCTCTAGCGGGCTGGCGCCATAGACTGCTGTTTTCAGGACCCTATTCGTTCCTTTTTGGCAAAATTGCCTATTGGAAAGGCGTAGCACACGAGGCTGTTATCTTCGCGGGCCCAGGGCTGCATGAGATCTGAAAGCCTCATGCGAAGTTCAAAGCCCGACAGACTGCTAGCGATTGCTGAGGGACACGGGTTGCATCCTGCCCTCCTGTGAGTAAGTTAGGGCACAGCTAAGTTATGAGCGACGTTCCCACAGCCCCCACAGCCGATTCCGCCCCCAGCCGCAAAGAAGTCTGGAAGATGTTCGACCGCATTGCACATCGATATGATGTGCTGAACCGCAGTTTGTCCTTTGGACGGGATGTGGCCTGGCGAAAACGCTTACGCAAGCATCTGCCCAAAGATCGCCCGATCCTGTTGGTGGATTTGGCCACCGGGACGGCAGACCAGATCCTGTTTCTGCTGGATGGGGAAGCTGAAATTGATGCCGCCCGTGGCTATGACCTTTCGGAGGGCATGTTGTCCCTGGGCCGTGAAAAAATCTCCAAACGGGGGCTGGAGGAGAAAATTACCCTCTACACGGGGGATGCTCAGGAAGTTCCTGCGGAGAGTGGCATTGCCGATGTGGTGACCATCTCCTTCGGAATCCGTAATGTGGAGCACGTACCTACTGCTCTGACGGAGATGCGGCGATTGCTCAAACCCGGCGGAAAACTCTGTATCCTGGAATTTTCCATTCCCCCTAATCCCGTGGTGCGATCAGGCTATTTCTTTTATTTCCGCCACATTCTCCCCAAACTGGGCGGTTGGGTCAGCGGTGACAGTTACGCCTACAACTACCTGAACAAAACCGTGGAAAGCTTTCCTTGTGGCGAAGCTTTTTGCACCTTGATGCGGGAAGCCGGATTTGAGTTTGTGCAGGAGGAACGATACACCTTTGGCGTGGCAACCTTGTACACCGGCGTAAAGCCTGAGGGGACTCATGCCTAGGGCTGCGGCTCAAGTTGAACTGGCCAATGCCATTGGAGAAATGCGTCTCAGAATCCGCCGGGCCTGGCGGGACTGGGATAATGCCCCGGAACAGCTGCGCTTTCGAGGGGTGCGGCTGCAGGTGCAGATTCCCCCCATTGACCTGTTTGATTGGCTGAACGGTCAACGATACCCACGCCAAATTCTATGGTCCTCCCGGGATGGCCAGCTGCAGGTGGCCGGGGTGGGCTTGTGCAACGAGTTACGGGCCTCTTCCATTGAATCTCCGGAAACCTTGCTTCAGCGGGGCAGGGAATTGCTTGCTGGCTTTGGAAGCCTCAAACCCCGCTATTTTGGTGGCTTTGCGTTTTCGAACCGCTCTGTAGAGGAGCCCCCCTGGTTGGATATGGGCCTGAGCCGCTTCTGGATTCCCCGGGCAGAACTGCTCCGGGAAGGATCTAAGTATTTTTTGGCCTGTAATCTGTTATTTCGCCGTTCTGTCGAGCAGGATTTGACCACCCTGCTCCATGAATGGGAAGGGGTGACTGCTTCGCTCAAGCCTGCAGCCCAACTCCCTCCGCTGACCACTCGGCGTGATTTACCGGATCGGGAAGGCTGGGAGAGTAATGTGCTCGCTGCCTTGGATCTGATTGAGAATGGGGTTCTGGATAAAGTGGTGCTTGCCCGCAAAGCACGCTATTCGTTTGCAGATGAGGTACCGGCGGCGGCCATTCTCAATGTCCTTCGCGGCGTCACCTCGAATTGTTATCACTTTCTGCTGCAACCGCAGCAAGGCTTTGCCTTTATGGGGACCACTCCGGAGCGTCTGTTCTGGAGAAAAGGGCGTGAACTCAAGACGGAGGCCCTGGCAGGAACCCGTCCCCGTTCCGAGGACCCGGAGGAAGACCAACGCCTTGCCGACGAACTCCTGAATGAACGCAAAGATCTGCATGAACAGGAATTGGTGCGCCGGGATATTCTCCGGGCATTGCATCTGGTCTGTGATCGGGTCGATGCAGAAGAGCGGCCCTCTTTGCTGCAGTTAGAGCGTAAACAGCATCTCATCAGCCGCATTCAAGGACATTTGCAGGAAGGGCAGGGGGATGGCGAACTGTTGCAATTGTTGCACCCCACTCCCGCGGTAGGGGGCTCTCCCAGAGAAAATGCGCTTCGGGAACTGGAACGACTCGAACCCTTCAGTCGGGGCTGGTATGCAGGGCCTTTGGGGTGGTTTTCCGAAGACGAAGCCGAGTTTTCCGTTGCCATTCGCAGTGGCTTGGTACAGGGACGCGACGTCTCGGTCTATTCCGGGGCGGGCATCGTGTCCGGCTCTGATCCTGCCAAAGAATGGCAGGAAATTGAAAATAAGATCAGTGATTTTGTAAAGGTAACCTCCCCGGGGGGCTGGCGCCCCTCAAATCCCTCACTCTGAGGGTTGATTGACGATACTTTTGAGATAGGGTCAGCGTTATGATCGTGAAATTTTTAACAGTTTCTGGACTTCTGCTATTTTCGGCGGCTTGCAGCCGTCAGCCGGAAGTGCGTAGCTACACGGAAGTGCTACAAATGCCCGTAGCAGATCCAAATGCCGTTGCCGGTACAACTCCAAGCGCCCCGAATCAAGTTGGCCCTGTGCCGGAGGGCTTGATGAATGCGGGACCTCTTTCCGTCGAACCCATTCCGGAAAACCTACCGCCGGGTCATCCTACTCTGGCCACAGGAGGGCCCAGAGTGCCTCCAACTGGACTTCCCGGAGCCAATATGCAGGGGCGTGAAGGGGAAGTGCCTCCTCCACCCAATTCCAGTGATTTGACCTGGACGCTTCCGGAAAACTGGACCGAATTACCGGCTACCGGCATGCGTACGGCGGCGTTTGCTCCGGGAGGCGGCATGGAAGGCGTGGTGACGCTGATTGCCTTGGCAGGAACGGGAGGAGATATGGAAGGAAACATCCGCCGCTGGCGTCGTCAGGTCGGATTGGCGGAAGAGCATCCCCATAACCACGTTCCGGTGAAAGCAAATCTGAGCTATTATCTGGTGAATTTGGTGCCCGAATCCGCGGCCAAAAATTTGGAGAACTCGACCTTGGGCGCCATCTATCCATTGGAAGGCCGTACCTTGTTCCTGAAGTTCAGTGGTCCCACGGATACGCTGCTGAACCACAAAGGCGGCTTTCTGGAACTGGCAAATTCCCTGGCCCTGAAGGAGAGTGAATGAGCGCGTTTAAGTTTCTGAGTTCCATTAAACTCACCGTGTTTTGTCTGCTCTGGCTGGCGGTCCTCACGGTGTGGGGGACGGTGTACCAAGTGGATAATGGAATCTACCAGGCGCAGGAGCGCTTCTTTGATTCCATCTTCTTCCGCTTTCTGATCTTCCCCTTGCCCGGCGGCATGCTCACCATGATGCTGCTGTTCTTTAACCTCTGCGTCTCCTTCTTTGTGCATTATCAAGCTGGCTGGCGTATGCCGGGGCTCATGCTGACTCACCTGGGGTTGATTTTGCTCTTACTCGGTGGCTTTTTCACCAAGGTCACCGGACTCGAGGCCTCGGTGAGTCTGCTGGAAGGTGAGGGCAGTAATGTAGCGGTTAGTCGTTCTGATTGGGAAATTTCTGTGGCGGAGGAATTGCACTCCGTTCGTGAAATTCAGGCTGTGGATTTCTCGGATCTCAAAAAGAGAAAGCGCTTTCATGTGGGCAACCCCGATTTGCGTTTCCGGGTCGTGGAATTGCATCGGAATACCAGCGCACGCGGTCCCAAAGATCTGACGGATGAACAGCGGGCTGAACTGCCTCTGAGTCCCACCGGAATCACGGAGTTTGTTCCCAAACGTTTGGCCAAAGAGCCCCCGGACAACATTCCCGGCATCCGTTTGGAAGTCGAAGGCGCAAAAAATGCAACCGAAATGGTGCTCTGGGGTGGCGATCAACAGGCGGCTGCTTTGGAACTCGAAGATGGTTCTGCGGTATTTGTGATGCTGCGCCGGAAACGCTTTGAACTTCCCTTGTTCATGGAGTTGCGTGATTTTCGCCGAACCTATTACCCGGGCAGCAATGTGCCTGAGGACTATCGAAGCCTGATCACCGTTTACCAGGGAGAGGACTCCCAACGCGAAGTAGTGATTAAAATGAATCATCCCTTCCGGAACAATGGCTGGACCTTCTTCCAGCAAAGTTTTGCGGTAATGGACGATCAAGCTGAACAGTCCGTCTTTGCGGTCACCCGTAATTTTGGTAGGCTGATCCCCTATTGGGGTACCGGAGTGACGTCGTTGGGCCTGGCCCTGCACTTTCTGCAAATGCAGCTCATGCAGCTGAAGCGCCGGAGGAAATCCGCATGAACCGTTTATTGATTCTGTTGTTTGTCAGCCTGGCCTCTGTGTTGCCGGCTGAGATGTCCAAAAAGACCCTGAAAGCCTGGGGGGAACTGCCGGTACTGCACGAAGGCCGGGTGATGCCCCTGGACAGCAAGGCCCGACTCACCCTGCTTCAATTCTCCGGGCGTGGAAAATTGGGGAAAGAGCCAGCCATATCCTGGTACAGTCGTCTGCTCTTTGATGCGGAAACCACCTTTGACGATCTGATTTTCATGATCAACCACCCCGGGGTACTCGAGGGTATGGGTGTGGAAACGGAACAGTTTGTTGAAGGGGAGCGCAAACCCAGTACTCGCCGTTTTTCGTTCAACCACTTGCAGCCCGGCCTGCCGAAGCTGGAAGAGTTGGCCCGTCAGGCCTTTGAAAAAGAGGAGGATAAGCGGGATCTGGTGGATAAAGAATCCTTGCGGGTGTTCAACAACATTGACCTCTACCTGAGAACGGGTTCCGTGTTTGCCCACACCCGTCCGCTGCCCATGGTGGAACTTAGCGATGCGGAACTGCTGGCGATGTTGGAATTGCAGCCCAGTGAGCGAGGCTATTCCTACCAGACACTGCAACCGCGGATCGTCCGATTAACCCCGGTGCTTAAAGAGATTCCAACTCAGGAGAACCCTAATACCTGGACGGAACTGCAACGTCAGAGTTTTTCTCTGGCTGCAGCGATGTTTGATTTTCGTCGACGTATGACCGATCAGCCCCTGCCGATTCTTGCCGGTCCTCCCCATGGGGAACAGACCTGGCTTGCCCCCTTGGATGCATTACATGATCCGGATGGGGATACGGAATTGATCGCGGCCGCAGAAGCCATCTCCAAGATGCAATTGGGCTGGAATGCCCAGGACGATGAAGCCATGATGGAGCACATTGAAGCGGTGTCCGGGTTTACCGAGCGTCGCTTGCCTGAACTGCATGCGGTTCAGATGGCGGATAAAGAGGCTCGATTCAACCGGGCGGATTATTTCAACAAAGCTAAAGTGTATTACCTGCTGGGATTCTTCCTGGCGACCGCTGTGCTGTTCGGAGCGAGATCCAAAGCCATCTATTACACGGCATGGGCCTTAAGCTCCTGGGCACTGCTCCTGCATCTGACCGGCTTGGGCTGGCGTATTGCCATCACCGCAAGACCTCCGGTTACCAACCTGTATGGCACTTTTCTGTTTGTAGGGCTGGTGTGTTTGGTCCTGGCCATGTTGGTCGAGGCTTTTCAGAAAGATGGTCTCGGCCTTTTTGCCGGCTCCTTTGTCGCCATGAGCTTCCTGTTTGTCGCGGAACGTTTCGCGGTAGAAGGGGATACCATGCACAAACTGCAGGCGGTGTTGGCAACCAACTTCTGGTTGAGCACGCACGTGATTGCGGTGACCATGGGCTATGCCGGCGTTTGGATTGCCGGGGTCTTTGGGCATATTTGGCTGGTTCAATACCTGCTGGGTAAGGACAGCAAGCAGCTTAAAAAAGTGCAGATGCCCATGGACGGAGTGCTGGGCTTCGGATTGACCTTTGCCTTTCTCGGTACGATGTTAGGCGGAGTTTGGGCGGATCAGAGCTGGGGACGCTTTTGGGGCTGGGATCCCAAAGAAAATGGAGCCCTGTTAATCGTGCTCTGGACCGCGGCCCTGTATCATGCCCGCATTGCCGGCATGATCAAAGAACGTGGCATGGCCATCGGTAACGTCATTGGCTGTATTGTGGTTCTGGTCGCCTGGTTGGGCGTAAACCTGCTTGGTGTGGGTTTGCACAGCTACGGTTTCACCAAAACCATGTACACAGGCTTCTTCGGCTATATCTTTATTGAATCCGTGTTTCTGATTGCCGTGGTGGTCTTGGATATCCTGCGCAAGCGGGACGGGGAGGCGCCTTCCGCTCCTTCGGAACCCGAGCAGACTCCGAAAGAGCCGCTCGAAACGCCACCCCTGCACGAGCCCACAGGGAACTTGCTGTAAGTTCAGCATAGAGCATCACATCCAAAAAAGTCCGCAGCCCCTGTGCTGCGGACTTTTTTGGGGCTGTGCAGTTTGTCTGAACTTCGCTCTCGATTTGCATTTTGATTTTGGAAGGGACCTGATAGCCCGATTCTATGTTGGATTCGTTTCAAGAAGCGCATGCACAGGCCCGGGGCTGTGCAGCTCATCTACGTTTGGCCATTCACAGACAAACCTGGCGGGGTCAGATCGGGAACTGGGCCGGCGCAGGCACGGGCAGTTCTATTGATTTTCAAGATCACCGTCCTTATTTGCCAGGGGATGACCCCCGACATATTGACTGGCAGGCTTATGCGCGGAGCGGGCAGACGATCCTCAAACTCTACCGGGAGGAAGTGAGCCCCTCCGTCGATCTGCTCTTCGATGCTTCGGAGTCTATGCGCTTTCCCGATGAAAAAGCGCTTCAGGTGCTTTCACTGCTTCTATTTTGTGTAGAGAGCGCTCAAAGTCTCGGGGTTTCCCTGCGGGTACATGGCCTGACTCCGGAAAAAGCTGAACTGTGGGAGCTGCCGCAGCTCCTGTCAGGGCGAATCAGCTGGCCGGAACAGGAAGCCCGGGAAGAGGGCTCACGCATTCCCCAGTTAGAGGGGTTGCCCCTACGGCATGGTTCCCTTCGAATTTTGATCAGCGATTTGTTGTTTCCGGCTGCAGAACAATCTCTGCTGCGAAAGCTCGGGGAGGGACAGGGCCGGGTGATGTTCCTGGTTCCCTGGCATCCGGATGAAGCGGATCCTGACTGGAAAGGCAATATGGAGTTACGGGATCGGGAGCGTGGCGTCTGGCGCCGGCAACGGGTGGATGAAGGGATCCTGCGCCGCTACAAAGAAGCGTATGCTGCGCATGAAAACAGTTGGCGGGACGCCGCCCGTCGCTATGGGGCCGCTTTTGCCCGGGTCCGGGCAGGACAGCCCTTGGCGGATGCTCTGCGGGAAGAAGCCTTGCGCTTGGGAGTGTTAGAAGCATGGGCCTGAACTTTGCCAATCCGCTTGCTCTCTGGGCACTGCTGGGCATTCCCACAGTGATTCTCATCCATTTCCTGCAGGTACGATCCCGCCGGGCAGAAGCGAATACTTTGTTTCTGTTGGAATTTCTGGCGGAAGAAACCCGTAAAGGGGCGATGTTTCAACGTATTCGGAATGGCATGCAGTTGTGGATGCAATTGTTGGCGGTGTTGCTGATCACCTTGATTCTTTCTCGACCCATGTGGGTTCGGAAAGACTCACGGCAGCCGGTAGGCATTGTGGTGGATGCCTCGTTTTCCATGAGCGCATTTTCGGAAGGCTTGGAACAGGAACTGGATCGCCTCTGGCCCCGATTGAAAACCTTGGCCTCAGGTCGGGATTGGTGGATTCGCAGTTCTGCACTGGAAGATCCCTTGATTTACCGCGGCGATTCAGATGCGGAAGCCCGTCAGGCTCTGTTGGATTTTCGTCCTCAACATGCCGCCCAGGATCCACGGGATGCGCTGCTGCAGATGCGGGAGCAAATGGGGCCGGAGTCGCTGATTCTGTATCTGAGTGATCATGATGGCGCTCCCCCGCCTGCCCGTGCTCAGCGGATCAGCATTGGCCGCCCTCTGGAAAATGCAGGCTTCAGTGGGATCCGTTTTGAACAGGAGGGCGATCAATGGGTTGCCTTGCTCTCGCTCTTGTGGCGTGGTGAGGGTGCAGCACAACGTGGCTTACGCCTGCTGAATGCCAGCGGAGAAGAGTTACTACAACTGCAGGCTCAGTGGTCCGCCCCGGGACTGGAGCAGCTGAAAATCGCCTTACCACCTGACCTGGAACTGGGGCTGTTTGAATTGGAAGGCGATGCCTTGGCGGCCGACAATCAACTGCCTTTCGTTGTTCCTCGATTAAAAACGCTGGAATACCGGATTCACTTGGAAGGCCCTGAAAAAGAATTTGCTGAAAAGCTCATGGCTTCTCTTCCGGAGACCGAAGCGAGCTTGGATGCCGCGCTCAGCCTGGGACCGGGCGGGGCGCAACAGATCTTATTTGCATCTTCCGATGGCGAGGA
The DNA here is from genome assembly GCA_002429005.1 of Verrucomicrobia bacterium UBA6056. Taxonomy (GTDB): domain Bacteria; phylum Verrucomicrobiota; class Kiritimatiellia; order SS1-B-03-39; family UBA6053; genus UBA6056. The sequence goes on along the minus strand of DIYK01000049.1, from coordinate 3,432 downwards.
GGCGGAATTTGCTGCGGTGCTTGCCGAAGCGCACCCCTTTACCGAAGAACTCCCCTGGCAGGGATTTCTGGCCAGGCCCTTGCAGGGGCGGCAAGCCCTGGGCTCAGAAGATGTGCTCTTGTGGATGGGGGAGCGACCTCTGCTGCTCTTGGATGATCGTTTAGGAGCTGAGGTGCTGAGCACCAACTTTATTTGGGAGCAATCCAATGCCGAACGCTGGCCTTCGATGATTTTGCTTCTGCATCGATTTCTGGAAGATCTCCGCAAACAGGCTCCGGGTTTGGAGCAGCTGAATCTGGAATGTCGTCAAGTCGTGAATCCTCCCAACAGAGTGGAAGGAGAACTTCAGTTGTGGCAACGTTCTCCCGGAGAGGCTGAGTGGCAGTCTTCCCTGCTGCCACCTGGGCTACTTCGAAGCGGGGCTCTCCCTGGCTGGTTGGAGCTGCGGGATGACTCCGGAGCCCGTCTTCGTGTGGCTTCCGCGTTTCTCGATCTACGCGAAGGCGATTTGCGGGAGGCGGCTAGTCGTTCTCTGAGTCAGGAATTGCTCCGGGATGAGCAGGAACGCTTTTCCGAACAGGATGTCCTGCGTCCTCTGTGGTTTTTGTTATTGGCACTTTGCCTGGGACTGGCCTGGTGGAGTGGAGGAGCCCGCGCATGATTCAAATCGCACATCCTGAAGCTCTCCTCCTGATCCCTTTATGGGGCATTGCTGCCTGGCGTCTTCCGCGAGCCCGTTTGCTGAATCCGCTGCGGATTCTGGTGGCGCTCCTCTTTCTGTTTGCGGCATTGGATCTCGGGTGGCGTCGGCAGACCAAGGGACTGGACGGCTGGTTGTTGGTGGACCGTTCACTCTCCGCTCAGGCTGATGTGGAATTGAATTTGCCGGAGATGGAAGCCTTGTTGGAAGGAAGTCGCGGCCGTCATGATCGACTGCATGTGATGGAGTTTGCGGAAGAGAGCATGCTTCGTGGAGCAGGAGATACCCGTCTGCTCACCGGAGCGCGGGATCGCAGTCGCTTAGGTGCCGCGATCCAGTCCTTGCTTTTGCATACCTCAGCAGATCGCGAACACCGGGTGCTTCTGCTCAGTGATGGACAGGCGACGGATAGCCTGGAACTGGCTTCTGAACAACTTCTCGCGGCGGAGATTCCTTTGCATCTGCGACTCTTGCGACCTGATCCGCTTCAGGATGTGGCTGCGGATTATCTGCAGGGACCGCTGCGGGTTCGCCCCGGAGATGCGTTTATTCTGGAAGGGGAACTGCGTGGCGAAGCCGGTCGAGAGGTGGAGGTGAGCCTCTCCCGAAATGGGACCTTGTTGGAAACTCGGCGTGTCACCTTGGAAGCCGGGCCTACTCAGGTTCGTTGGACGGATCGGCTTCCGGATGGTTTGGGTGCGGTTGAGTATCAATTGCTGGTTGAATCGGAGGGGGATCCCTTACCCGCCAACAATCTTCAGCAACATTGGGTTGAGGTCAAAGGCAATCCCGTGGTTCTCCTAGCGACGTCGTATCCGGATGATCCTTTGGCGGGACTTCTGCAACGGGGCGGCATGCGGGTTCGCCTGGTTACCGAAACCTTTCAGTTGCGTCCCGCAGATCTGTCTGCTGCATCTGCGGTGATTCTGAATAACGTACATGCGAGCCGCTTCCAGGAAGAGTTTCTCGATGCCTTGCCTTTCTTTGTCAAAGAACAGGGCGGGGGGCTGATGATGGTGGGCGGGAAAAACAGTTTCGGTTCCGGCGGCTATTTTGAATCTTCGGTGGATGAATTGCTCCCTGTGAGCATGGAGTTGAAAGAGGAAGATCGCAAATTGGCCGTGGCCATGGCGATCGTCATGGACCGTTCCGGCAGTATGTCCGCCTCCGTGGGGGGGAGTACGAAGATGGATCTGGCCAACTCCGGAGCCGCCCGGGCGTTGGAGTTGTTGGGGGATATGGATGCGTTGACGGTGTATGCGGTGGATACGGCAGCGCATGAAATTATGCCGTTGGTGCGGGTCGGGTCTCAACGGCAGCGCCTGGCCTCGGCCATTCGCAGGATTCAAAGCACTGGCGGGGGGATTTATGTTCGCACGGGGTTGGAAGCCGGCTGGAATCAGTTGAAAGGAGCTCCGCAGGGACAGAAACATATCATTCTTTTCTCGGATGCAGCGGACTCCGAAGAACAACAGGGGGTTCCCGCGCTAGTGCAACGCATGACCTCGGTGGGGGCAACGGTTTCGGTTATCGCCTTGGGGCAACCTACAGATCCGGATGCCGCTTTTCTGGAGCAAACGGCTCAGCAGGGGGGCGGACGGGTCTTCTTTACTACCGATGCCGGAAACCTGCCGAAAATTTTTGCGCAGGAAACGGTCTCCGTTAGCCGCTCAGCTTTTCTGGAAGAGCCGGTGGAACTGGAGCTGCAGCCTGGTTGGCGTGAGCTTTCCCCGCAATCCCTGGAATGGCTGAAGCAGGTAGATGGATATAATCTCAGTTATCTCCGCGATGGAGCCACGATCAGTCTGCGTAGTATGGATGATTATGCAGCGCCTCTGCTGGCACAGTGGCAGCGAGGACAGGGGCGGGTTGCCGCCGTGAGTTTTCCTCTGGCAGGTGACTTTTCGCAATCGCAACGGGATTGGGCGGAACTTCCTGATTTCGCGGCGACCTTATCCCGGTGGTTACTGCGTCCGGAGCTTCCTCCCGGGCTGACCCTGCGAAACCGTAGGGTGGGCGAGACCTTGCAGGTGGATCTCTATGCCGATGAACAGTGGCAGGATCGTTTTGGTGGGGAATTACCCTTGTTGAAAACCCAGGTGGGAAGCGAAGCCGTTCGGGAACAAGTCTGGCGTCGGGTCGAACCGGGCCGGCTGCAAAGTACGGTCGAACTGCGGGGCGGAGAGTTGATGCGGGGGGCGCTGCAACTTGGGGGCAATTCCTTACCCTTTGGCCCGCTCAGTGGCGTGGGGGGAGAAGAATGGAAACGGCGCCCGGAACGCTTGCTTCAGGTTCGGGCCTTGGCCGAAGCCAGTGGGGGTGGAGATTTGCTGGATGTGGAAAGCTTCTGGGTGTCTACAGGTCGCATGCGTGTGCAGGGACTGCAGTTGTTTTGGCTGACGCTCTGCCTGATTCTCTTTCTGATCGAGGCCTTGTGGGAACGCCTGGATGGCAGCTTGCCCAGTTTTGCGCATCGTCAGGAGAAGGCTCCCAAAGCGAAGAAGGAGAAAGCGCCCAAAGAGCCTGAAGCGGACCCTGAACCGAAGCGGGATCTCGATGCCGAGGCCCGCCGCCGCCGCGAACGCTATAAAGCGGCGAGGATGAAGTAGGAGTGCTCAGGAGCTCCGGCGAAAGCGGCTGTTTGACGTGCGTAGTCCGGCGGTCCCCGCCGGAAAGAGCAGATCTGTGATCTATCCCGCAGAGACTGCGGGACGACAACTGCGCGACCGCCG
>DIYK01000068.1:41773-42084 GCA_002429005.1 Verrucomicrobia bacterium UBA6056 | reverse complement strand
TTGGAGATCGAAGTCATCATGAAACTGAAAGCCCTGATTCTACTGGCAGCGCTTAGCCTGCTGACTGGCTGCGGAGTCACCACCCGCATGACCGAGAACCTGCAGCGGTCCTACCAGAACATTCGTTACCAGCATACCGACGAGGAGCTAGCCATCGCCGCTGACGTAAACAGTACCCTGTTCCGTGAAGCTGAGCGCAACGCTGTAACCCGGACAGGCCGGAAAGTGTTTGGTTCGGCTGCTGACGGGTTCGAGAAGGTGGAGGCCGCGCTGCGGGATTGATATGGACACCATCCACCTGATCCATGGGA
>DIYK01000068.1:40987-41704 GCA_002429005.1 Verrucomicrobia bacterium UBA6056 | reverse complement strand
CACCTGATCCATGGGATTCGTGACACTGGAGAGCATACCATCAAGCCTCTCGGGGAGCTTCTTGCGCGTGACGGCTTTAATGTCATGCCGCGAATGTTGCCCAGGACCCACACTTGGCATGCAGCCTCCTCGAGGGATACCCGGCTCCTGGCGCGATCTCTCATGCATCAGATGCAGCCTGGGGATCACATCATAGCCCACAGTCACGGATGCGGGATCACCATGGCAGTCCTCGAAGAAATGGGTCTGAATTTCAGTGCGGACTTTCTTTCGAAGATTGTGATGCTGTCTCCCGCCCTGAACCGGAATCAGGACTTTCACGGCCTACCCTTCGATAACCTGCTCTGCATTCATAACCCCTTCGACATCGCCATCTGGGCTGGATCGTTGCTTCCCTTCCACCCGTTCGGGCTGGCTGGGGCCCTGGGGATCAAGACTTTCGATCCCCGGGTGCGTAATGAAGCTCGCCCCAGCTTTGTCGGTCCGTTCAACCATACGGATCCCTATTTCCGGATGCCCTACATTGAGGACATGGCACAGCGTATCGGGGCTTTTATCGCTGAGGATTGAGAGTGGCCCCTCTTTCTGGTATAATGATTTAAGAAGCGTCGATTAAGGCTTTCGAAAGCCAACAAGTTTACAACCCAAGAGCAACCATTCGCGTAAACTGTTTATAATCAACAGTCCGGAAAGTTCCCTTCCTCTCCGCCATTTTTC
>DIYK01000068.1:36670-40928 GCA_002429005.1 Verrucomicrobia bacterium UBA6056 | reverse complement strand
TCCCTTCCTCTCCGCCATTTTTCCCCTGGACGTCAATGATGTTCAGGGGTTTTTTGTGCCCGAGTCGGAAAAGGTCTCTTTGGGTGTAACCCTGCCTGCGGGCTTCCCAAGATGCGGATAGAACCTGTCTTACACAGGAAGACCATCACCCCTATGAGAAATTCCATGAAACATCCTATCCGTAGCCTCCTTCTTAGCCCCCTCGTGTTCATTTCCAGTGTCCTCCTTCATGCAGAGATGCCGGTGTTACAGTCACATCCTGCACACAGCTTCTGTGAAAGCCACTACGTAGGGCAGGTCGATTATGTGAGTCTGGGCTTAAAGATCCCGGGACAGGACGGCGAAAGTGTCGCCCAGCCACGCCTCTACGATACCCTCCGGGTGAAGTTATGGACCGCGAACGAAACATTCAGCGGAATCACCAAAGAGGAGAAGCCTCAAAGTACAATCTGGAACCGCGGGGTGTACGGTATCCGCGTCGATATGGCCAAAGACCTCTTTGCCCCCGCTTATCTGAATCTATTTTTACTCAGCTACTCCAATCCGGACAAGTTCATGTCCTACATTGAGAACCGGCATAGTTTTCTCCCGCAGTTGGGCCAGGTGGTGGACAGCCAGGTCATGCTTCAATCTTATACGGATCTGGCAGATGTTCCGGTGAAAGAGGATGAAGAGCTGTACAGTATGTATGCCATGACCCTGCAGGTGTGGGAGGATGGGGATGATCAGGGCCTCACGGATGCGCTAAGTGGCTTCCCCGGCATTCTGCAGACACCGTTCCTCTCCTGGAAAAACAGTGAAATCAAAGCAAAGCTCTACCTCTACTTCATCAATAAAGCCAATCAGACCAAGTTTATGATCGTCGATCTGTACCAGCTGGAGGATTGCATCCTTCTCAAATAAAGCACGCTTCTCGATGTTCGAGACCCCAATCCGGCACAGGAGATTTCTTCTGTGCCGTTTTTCTGTTGTGGGTACGGCCTTTGCCCAAGCTCAGCTTGCTTACGATCCGTATCTTTTCTGAAAAAAAATCGACAGCGCTTTGTAACGATCCGGCGGGACTTTCCAAGAGCGGGTAAGAGTTGGTTCCCCTGGAACCGTAACCCGTATCACGAGAAACCTGATGAAACTACATATCTGGAACCTATCTGTCTGCATCACGCTGTTCCTGGCGTTTGGTGTCGATCAGGCCGGAGCCTATGAGGTCTTCGGCATGCAGAAAGCACACAATGTGTTCACCCATGTCAACGCAAGCATCGGTTACGAAGGGGCGTTTACAGATGTACGCGCCATTGAAACAGCAGATGGATTGGTGGGGGACAACTTTGGTCTCAACGACCCGGATTCCGGGATCTATGAGAAATTCGAAGCCATCGAACACCGCTACAACCGCATCCTAGCCGGACAGGTGACCGGGACCTTCCGCTATGGGAAGTTCCTGCATACCATTGCCCCCGGCAACAGTGCCGGCTTTATCCTTAGTTTGGATGATGAGGATCTGCCCATTGGCATTCTCATTCTGGAAAGTGTGGGGGAAGGAAACTGTTCCTTCAACGATATGATTGTCGACCCTTTTGACCGCAACAAGCTCTTCCTTACCGGCTCTGTGGGCATGCCTTCCTCTCTCAGGATCACCACCTGGATAAACGGGGAGAGTTTCACCGAGTTTGTGCTGCATGAGGAAAGCGGCATCGATAATGTGTTGCTGATGCATTTGGACAAAAACACCTTTCAACAGGATCTCAAGGTCATCGGCCCGGATCCGGAGCATGGGCGAGGGAGCATGGTGGGCAACGGTATTGGCGTTCATCTGGACGGGCCGCATCGCGGCAGCCTGAGTATCGCCGGTTGGATCGAAGGCGCTTTTGATGAAAGCCGGGTGGCGGGTGTCAGTGAAGGCTTTCCCCAGAGCCAGGGTTTCCCCGAACATACTCAAGGCAGTCAGCAGGGGATGTTGCTTCATTTTCTGCTCAAGGAAGATGGTGATACGTCCCTCAATGGATTCGGCATGACCATGCCCATGTGGGACATCACAGCAGGGGGAACCGTACAATGGGGACTGGCGACCGCTTCATTCCTCTCCGTGCGTCAGACCCAGGTGCGAGGTCAGAAAAAAACCGCTGCGGTGGGCTATGTCCGTGGAAAACCCTACTCCGGCTTGTTCCGTGTGGCCAGCTACGGCTCGGGCAACAGCTATCATCAATCCGAATTGACTCCAACCTATGATGACGGCGATCAGGATGCGCTGCTGGTGAACTTTATCAGCAACGAACTGGTACCGGAGCCGCATGTGGTGGGGGGACCTGGTAAGGATGTGTTTTATGACATCGAGCTTCAACCGGTCTATGGCTTTATGCGCCAGTTCATTGGTGATCCGGACTTCTACCTCTGTGGAACCCTGAATGATCCCCAGGGCGGATCGGTGGCCTGTCTGGGTCCGGCTCGGAAAAACTTCAACGAGCAGGACCTGATCCGCTATGGCACTCCCGGATATGAGGATGTGGCCTACGGCATGGATATCACCCCCTTATCTCCCGGGACCCTGTATGCGGAAGTCGTGTGGGATGTGGGGGGATTGATGCATTCCTATGCGAATGTGCATGTGGCGGGCTCTTCAACCCATGCCGAAAGCGGGGAGGAAAACCGGGCGACGCTGCAGAGCTTCACCATCGATCCCTTCACCCAGCAGATCAGCATGAAATTCGCCGATCAATACGGCCAGGGAATCGCTGGAAAAGGCTATCAGGCACTGAAGGTGGTCTCCGCCAACAAATATAATGACCGCTTCACGGTTGGACCCAAGAAGTTCGGCAAAAGCCTATTCTTCTCCCAGGGAGAGGTGATTCATGCGGCCGGCGTGACCAGCTACGGCACGGAATTCTACAACCCCTACACCCTGGAGCCTCACTTCCTGGCCCCCCATCTGGTGGAGCTGGAGGATTCCTGGCCGGAATTCTTCGACTTCCCCAAGGTGAACGGTCCCTACATGGGTACCTTCGCCAAGGGTCTGATGGATGTGTTCAACCTGCGGGTGGAGAGTTTCGAAGTGGATAATGTGGAAAAAGGCACACATACCCCCAATACCGACGCCTGGCTGGAGCTGATTGCTCCCTGAGGCAGGGGAAGACGCTTTTGCCCCCGAACAAAGCTCCAGCTTCGGCTGGGGCTTTGTTATATTAACTTATTTAAGTATATTAAGTTGAGGATATACCCCATTCATGAGGCATGGAAGGCTCAGAGTGCTTCCGATTGATATGGTATTAGAGAAGAACATTTGCTATCAACTCTGCTCTCCCCCTAACATATTCCCCAACGATTTTATGAGAATTCTCATCCTTGGAGCGGGAAGTTCCGGGCGCAGGCTCGCCTCCCGACTTTGTGCCGAGCAACACGATGTGGTCCTGGTGGACCGGAATCAGACTGCCCTGGACCGCGTTGAAGCCAGTCTGGACGTGCTGAGTGTGCATGGCGGAGCTGCTGATCCGCGTGTGTTAAAAGAGGCCGGTTTGGACAAATCGGATCTACTGGTTGCCGTCACGAACAGCGATTCGGTGAATTTGCTGGCCTGCGCCCTGGCAGAGCAGGTGGGCGTTTCCCGGACGGTGGCCCGGGTGGGCAATGACGCGTTTACCTGCAAAGATTCTCTGTTTGATTTGAAGGAGCTCGGGATTGATCTGGTGGTCAATCAGCAACAGGAATGCGCCCGCGATCTTTATAACATGCTCCGCATTCCCGGTGCTCAGGAAGTGGTGGATTTGATGGGAGGCCGGGTACTCTGCGTAGGGGTACAATTGGGAATGGACTGCCCCTTGTTAAGCGATACGCTCAAAGACAGTCCTCACAAGGAATTGCTCTCCACCTTGCGTTTTGTGGCCTTCAGCCGGGGGGGGAAACTAAAGATTCCCCGTGGTGAGACTCAGTTTGTGATCGGAGATGTGGTTTATCTGATTGGAGAACCTGATCCCATCAAACGCGCGGTGAAATTTCTCCTCCCTGCCGAAGATCCTTACACCCGGGTGGTCATTGCCGGGGGTGGCGAACTGGGCCTGCAATTGGGGCGCAGTCTGGAGCGCAGCGGCTTGGATCTGGTGTTGGTGGAGGAAAATGGGGAGCGCGCCGAACACTGCTCCGAACTTCTCCAGAAAACCTTGGTCATTCAGGGGAACGCCCTGCAGCAGGAAACCCTGCAGGAATTGGGAATTCATCATAACACCGCATTTGTGGCTGTGACCGGGGATGATGAAAACAACATCATGTC
>DIYK01000068.1:32235-36601 GCA_002429005.1 Verrucomicrobia bacterium UBA6056 | reverse complement strand
GATGAAAACAACATCATGTCCTGTCTGGTTGCTGAAAAGATGGGGGCTCATTTTACGATTTCCCGGGTGGATAAAGGGGCGTATGTCCCCATTATTGATCATCTCTCGCTGGTGGATCGGGTGGTCAGTCCCCATAGCAGCCTGATTAATGCGATTTATCATTTCGTCCGGGGCACCAATGTAAAACGGGACCGTCTCTTGCAGAAAATTGACGGCGAAGTTCTGGAATTTGTTCTGCAATCCCCTCATCCCTGGATCGACCGATCGGTTGGGGAGATTAAGCTGCCTCGGGGTGCGATGATCAGTATGGTGTTGCGTGGGGATCTGCTCAAGGTCGCCACCGGAGACCTGCAGTTGCGGGTGGGGGACCGGGTCCTGCTCTTCGGCTTGCCCAAAGCCATTAAGAACCTCGACGAACTCCTCGCTGATTAATGGCCGCAGTATGGACCAAATAAGGAACCTGCGATGAACCTGCGTGCTGTCTGTCACCTGATCTCTTATTTGGTGTTGTTCATGATTCCCTTCATGCTGCTTTCCTGTGGAGTGGGCGCGCTCATGGGGGACAGCTGGGCTGAGGTGAATGGCTTTTTAACCTCGGCGGCCTTCACCGGGGTCTTTGGGGGCGGACTCTTATGGTTGACCCGGGGGCCCAGTCCCGAACTGAGCCGAAAAGACGGCTTTGGCATTGTGACCCTGGGTTGGATCATGGTGGCCGTGGTGGGCGCCATGCCCTTTTGGTTCAGTGATGCCATTCCGGATGCAGTGGATGCCCTCTTCGAAACCATCAGTGGCTTCACGACCACGGGTTCCACCATTCTGACCGACATCGAAGGCCTGCCCCGGGGAATCCTCTTCTGGCGCAGCTTGACCCAGTGGCTGGGTGGAATGGGCGTGCTGCTTCTCTGTGTGGCCATTCTCCCCTTTCTCGGGGTGGGAGGCATGCAGCTGTATCGTGCAGAAATGCCAGGTCCGAGCAAAGACCGGCTCACTCCCCGTATTACCAATACGGCCAAATTCCTCTATGGGGTCTATGTTCTGCTCACCGCAGTAGAAGTCATCTTACTGGTGATCGCGGGTATGAGTCTCTACGACGCGGTCAACCATAGTTTTTGTACGCTATCCACGGGGGGCTTCAGCCCCTGGAACAGCAGCGTGGCCCATTATGAAAACTCGGCGATTCACTGGATTATCACCGTGTTTATGTTTTTGGGCGGGGTAAACTTCGCCTTACATTTCCGGGCATTAAGTGGTGATGTGAAAGCGTATTGGCGCTCAGAAGAGTTTCGGATGTATCTCTATCTGGTCATTGGCAGCACCGTGTTTATTACCCTGAATTTGTTGCGCCAGGGGCATGGAAATCTGGGGATCCTGATCCGCGATGCGGCGTTCCAGGTGGTTTCCATTACCACCACCACAGGTTTTGCCACAGCAGACTATGATACCTGGCCCCTGTTTGCAGAGGCCCTGGTCTTCCTCCTGTTGTTCAGTGGGGCCTGTGCGGGCTCGACTTCCGGGGGACTGAAGCTGATGCGTAGTGTGGTGCTGATCAAAGAAGTGCATCATCAGATTCAATTGTTTATGCAGCCGCAGATGGTGCGCAAAGTTCGCCTTCAGGGGCAGGGCCTGCAACCCTCGGTAGTGGCGGCCATCAGTGGCTTTGTTCTCGGGTTCCTGTTTTTGTTTATGTTTTTTACGTTGTTGCTCAGTTCGATGATGCCGGACCTGCTATCCGCAGCTTCTGCCGTCATCGCGTGTTTGGGCAATGTGGGTCCGGGTTTTTCAGCCGTAGGGCCCACCCAGAATTTTTCCACCATTCCCGATGCCGGGAAATTGCTGCTCGCCTTTTGTATGCTGCTGGGGCGCTTGGAACTGTTCACCGTGTTGGTGCTCTTTTCTCCACGTTTCTGGAAGCGCTAAAAGCTCGATTTGTTCAAAGATGTGACTGTAAACTGAGGCGTCATGTCGAACTCACTTAAGGAGAAAGCCCGCGAAGTTCTAGGGATCATTGAAGCTGCGGGCTACCGGAGCCTTTCAGGAAATTGGGTGGATCTATCTCCCTACCTGGAATCTTCTGTAGAGGGAAGCCGCCTGTATCGACCTGGTTTTTTTAGCAAAGAGCTTGGAAAACAAGCTGGATCCAATCCAAAATGCAAAGCCAATATTACGTTGGCGAATGAGACGACCCAACAGGCAGCAGGACGTATGTATGCCGAGGGCCTTCGAAAGATCGCGTTGCTTAATTTTGCATCGGCACGCAACCCGGGAGGAGGCTTTCTCTCCGGGGCGAAAGCTCAGGAGGAGGATCTTACTCGCTGTTCCACACTCTATGCCTGTTTAAGCCGCTGTATGGAATATTATGACTATAATCGTGCCAGGGATACGATGTTGTATTCGGATATGGCGATCTTTTCTCCTGAGGTTCCCTGGTTTCGCACTCGAAGCCGGGATGAGCCCGATGAATTGTATGTTGCTTCCGTGATCACAGCGCCGGCCCCGAATGCGGGTGAAGCCCTGAAGCGTGGTATGGCTCAGGATGTGATAGAGTCCACCATGCTACATCGATGTGGGCTGGTCCTGGAAATCGCGAGGCAGCATAACTGCCGAAACCTGATTTTGGGTGCCTGGGGCTGTGGTGTGTTTCGCAATGATCCGCGGTATGTCGCAAGCGCCTTTCAGCACTGGTTGAATGGGCTGTATGCGGAGTGCTTTGATTCCGTTCATTTCGCGGTATATGACCGAAGCAAATCGAAAGAGACCTATCGTGCCTTTGAAGAGCAATACAGGGACTAAGCTTGCTTCGAATTCAGGCTGACCTGTAGCGCACAGGCTTCATACAGCTTTTTTACATCTCTCTGACAACTTTATTCCCAAAGCAACTAGGATATCCCCAGATCCTTGAACCATCTGGAGATTCCTATGAAACGCTCTGCTTTGCTCGCCCCCCTTGCTCTATTGTCCTGCCTGTTGTTTGCCGGGGAACAGATTGATCCTGAACCTCGAATCTCCCGCAAGTCTTCTGCTCAGCCTGTCCGGGTGCGTGAAGAACTTCCAGCGCCTGCTGCAGGGACTCCCCGGGTACAGCTCGCGGTGTTGCTGGATACCTCGGGATCGATGTCCGGCATGATCAATCAGGCCCGCACCCAGCTCTGGGCGATTGTAAATGAATTTCTCACTGCCACCCGTGACGGGGAACGTCCACAGCTGGAAGTGGCCCTATATCATTACGGAAGCCCTTCATTAGGAGCCGATCAGGGATTTATCAAACAGCTCACTCATTTCACCGTGGATCTGGACCGGCTGTCCCAGGAATTGTTTCGTCTGGGTACCAGTGGCGGGGATGAATATTGCGGCTGGGTGATTCAAAGCTCACTCAAAGAACTGGAGTGGAGCCAGGATCCCCGGGATTATAAAGCCATCTTCATTGCCGGGAATGAGTCTTTCGGCCAGGGCCCGGTCAACTACAAGGAGGTGTGCAAACTCGCGCTGGAGCGTGGTATCTTTGTGAACACCATTCACTGTTCCGGTGGATCAGATGATGGCTGGAAGAAGGCCGCGCAGCTGGCAGAGAGCAAAGCCCTCCGCATCGAAACCAATCAGGTGGTGGTGGAGATCGACACGCCCTTCGACGATCAGATCGAAAAACTCGGGGATGATATCAATAAAACCTACATCGCATATGGTGGAGAAAAGGGACGTGCGGCTCAGGCGCGACAGGTGGAAATGGACAATAGCTCGAAAAGTCTGGGAAAGGCCAACTTCTCCAAGCGGGCCCGCACCAAAGGCAGTTCCTTCTATAACAACGCATCCTGGGATCTGGTGGATGCCCAAAACCAACAGCAGGTCGAGCTCAAGGATCTGAAGGAAGAGGATCTTCCGGAGGAAATGCGGGCAATGAGTCTGGAGGAGCGCGAAGCCTACGTGGCAGAAAAAGCGAAAGAACGCGCTGCCATCCAGAAACAGATTGCCGACCTCTCCGTGAAACGGGATCAGTTTGTGGCGGAGAAACGGGCGGAGTTGGCTGGAAATGACTCCACGCTGGGTGAGCAGGTCCGTAAAACCGTCCGCAAGCAGGCTGTAGAAGCCGGGTTTCAATTTTAGCAGTCTGTTTGATTTTGGGATCTCCGACTTCAAATCCACGTGATTTTTCCGGAATTCTGGCTTTATGGGAACAGCCGGAGCAGGGGCAAACACACCTCTGGCGTGGCCTGGAGAAGGTTCATCCAGTGGCTGTAACCATAGAGCCGGCAAGGTTCAGATTGCATTTATCCTGCTGTGCTTCTGGGGAGAGCGCATGCATGAAGTCGCACTCCTTCAGGGTGCAGATCCTTCGTGGTATGTCCAACCCAGGGCCTTGCCCTGGGCTTGC
>DIYK01000068.1:31867-32157 GCA_002429005.1 Verrucomicrobia bacterium UBA6056 | reverse complement strand
CTGTGTGATCCCGTTGGGATCTGTTTAGCCCCCATGTTCTTCATCTTACTCTTACTCTCTCAGGTTCCCTTTCGAGCTCAGAACCATGCAGTGAGGATTACGATGAAGATGATGATTCTGATGGAGGAATAGAGGAAGACTACAGGGGGCTTTGCCAGTATTGGGGGAAAACAACCCCAGTGCTCATATGTGCAGATGACCCGGTACCCCGAAGGGGTTATCTATACAAGCCCAGGGCATCGCCCTGGGAAAATTTACCTAAGCTATGTCTGCACCCTGAAGGGGAGCCA
>DIYK01000068.1:29608-31811 GCA_002429005.1 Verrucomicrobia bacterium UBA6056 | reverse complement strand
TCTGCACCCTGAAGGGGAGCCACGCTTCGATCGTCCTGCCTCCTTTCTTGACCTCGTTTCCATTCCCTCTCAGGATCCTCCATAGATCCGGAGACCCTGCTGATGAATATATACCCCGCTGTGCTTGCTTCCTTGTTGTGCCTTCTGCTTTTCCCCTTGCGAGCGGGAGAATGGGAAATCGAGGCGGAAAGCGGCGGCCTGTGGTTCTCCCGAAATGAGGCCCGGATTCCCGGGGATGACGGGACGAAATTCGATATGCTCGATCTCACCGGTGAAGGGCCGGATCTCTATCTTCGGCTTTATGCCAGCTATGCCTTTAACGAAAAACATCTGCTGCGTTTGACGTACGCGCCGGTGGAGACCGAGGGGACGGGTACCCTGGAGGAAGAAGTGCGCTTCGAGGATACGCTGTTTGCGCCCGGACTTCCCACCAAAGGGACCTATCAATTTAATACCTATAGGCTGACCTATCGCTGGACCTTTTTTGATGATGAACGTTGGACCTGGGCCTTCGGGGCTGCTGCGTTGGTGAGAGATGCAGACATTGCTCTGGAGCAGGGGGAGCTCAAGGAAAACCGCGATGACCTGGGCTTGGTGCCGCTGCTGCATTTTTATGGGAGTTATGAGCTGTCTGAACGTTGGTCTCTGGTCTTGGATGCCGAGGGGGCCTGGTCTCCGGTGGGACGGGCCTTTGATGTAGCTCTGCTGGCGGAATACCATCTGGATTCCGGCATGTATCTTTCCGCAGGCTATCGCACATTGGAGGGGGGTGCCGATAATGACGATGTCTTTACCTTTGCCTGGCTGCATTATGCTGCGCTTTCGGTTGGGCTTCGCTTTTGATAAAAACACTCTACCTCTTGTCACAAATAAATAAGATAAATACAGAACGTTTTTCTTGTGACAAACATAGGCTCTCTCGTATGCTTGTCTAGGTATGCAGGGCTTACCTTCAAAACTCATTCCCCATGAAAGCGAAATACGGGCATGGAAGGCTCAGGGGATATCCTATCGAAAGATTGCGGATCTTCTGGAGGAAACACATGGGCTTCGGGTGTCCTACAATTCGGTCTATTCCTTCCTCAACACCAGAGACCGAGCCGCCAAGCAGGGGCCATCGACCTTTTGGCAGGGGCTTCCCTTGGATCTTCAACAGAGCTTGCTCCAGCAAATTACGGTCCTCTGGTCCCATGGGTCTACCAGCATCGAAGGGAATACCCTCACCCTGGGAGAAACCACAAAAATTCTGGAACTGGGTCTCACCATTCATGGGAAGCCGCTGAAAGATCATGAAGAGGTCTACGGTCACGCAAAAGCCATCGATCTGATCTATGCTTGGCTTGAAGCAGACAAAATTACCCGGGAGGATCTTTTCGATCTCCACAGATGTGTGATGCAAAAAAGCCCCATTGATGCCTTGCGGCCCATCGGAAACTGGAAACTCGACTATAACGGCACAACCGGCGTTGTGGAGGGAAAGCCCCTCTACATGGAATATGCAAGCCCTCTGGATACGCCGGCACTTATGACCCGTTGGCTGAAAGAAATGAACCGGAAACTGCTTCATGCCCACACGCCCGTGAAAGCGCTCAATGTCTATACATGGGTACACTTGACCTTTGTCCGGATCCACCCCTTCTTTGATGGGAACGGTCGAATGGCGCGACTCCTCGCAAATCTGCCACTCCTGAAATGCGGATACCCCCCCATCCTGATCTCTCCAGAAAAACGGCCTCTATATATCGACCTGCTTTGGGAATACGAAAGGGCCGCAGGCATCCTGCGGAAAAGCGACCGCCTCCTGCCTCCTCACCCGGTCCTGGGTAGCTTTAAGAAATTCTTAAAAACAGAGTGGCAGGAGTCGTTGAGCTTGGTGGAAGAGATTCGGGCCAGAGCTGAGCTGCGCGCCACAGAGTAGGAATCGTTTAGCAGAATGATTCTCAATACAGATATCACCGCATTAGACTTCAGAAAACCAGCTCACGATCATCGATTCCAAGGTTTTGGCTTTGATGGGTTTTAGCAAAAAATCATCCATACCGGCTTGTTTCGCCAGGGTACGATCTCTCTCCATGGAGTTCGCCGTCAGTGCGAAAATGATGGGTTGTTCTTTCTGCTCCTCGCTGCAGCGTCTGCGGATTTCCTGAGTGGCTTCGATTCCATCCACTTCCGGCATTTGCATATCCATCAGCACCAGATCAAA
>DIYK01000068.1:28362-29539 GCA_002429005.1 Verrucomicrobia bacterium UBA6056 | reverse complement strand
ATATCCATCAGCACCAGATCAAAGGGGCTTTCACTTTCAAAAAATGTGCTGATGGCTTCCCGTCCATCTACGGCAAATTCGCTGCGATGCCCCTGGGCTTTTACCATCATGCCCGCCAGTTTCCGGTTCACGGAGATATCGTCGACAATTAAAATATGCAGGCCTTCTCCTTCGGCCCATTTTCTGGGTTGGGACTCTGCCTGCTTTGTAGGTTCGGGACGGTGATGTTCGCCATGGCTCTGTTGTAGGTGCTGGTAGAGGACCTTGGGTTTCAAGGGGAGTTGCACCGTTTTCAGCACCTGAGCCGGCGAGGAATAGGCTGAGGCCTGATTGATTGGGGATAAACCGATGAGGTTCATGGCTTTTCCATTCAGCGCTTCCACCTCTTTCAACCAGGCCGTCTGATCTTCGCTTTCCTGGTCCATATTGGACAGCAGGGCATCAAAGGTCTGTCCTTGTTTCAGGGTTTCCAGAGCTTCGTCATGATGGCTGACCAGCGTCAACCTGTAGTTCCATGCCTGGCAATAGCGTCGGACCAATTCCTGGATGTAGGGATGTGGATAGACCATGAGGATGCTCAGCGTGGGATGTTCTCCCTGATGCGGCTGTTCAAAGGCATGAAGGCTGCCTTCGCTGACTTCCGCCATGATGCTGAAGGTGAAGGTAGAGCCCTGTCCGGCTACACTATGAACACCCACCTCACCGCCCATGAGTTCAACCAGTTTTTTACTAATCGCAAGCCCAAGTCCGGTTCCGCCGAACTTCCGGTTGGTAGAGGCCTGCAGTTGTTGGAAGGATTGAAACAACAAGTTTTGCTTGTCCTCAGGAATGCCCATACCGGTATCCTGTACAGCCACTTCGATTTTCGCATGTTGTTGGGCGTCACCGGGTTCATCTACGCGGCGAAGGGTTACAGAGACATGGCCGCTTTCGGTGAATTTAATGGCGTTGCTCAAAAAGTTCAGCAGGACCTGACGGAAACGGGCTTCATCGCCCACCACATGCCCAGGGACATCGGCCTCCATAAAATAGCCCAGGCCGATGCTTTTGGAACTGGCGCCTGCGGCAACCAAATCCAGTGCGGCTTCCACACAGTCGCGCAGGTCAAAGGAACGATATTCGAGATCCAGTTTTCCGGCCTCCACTTTTGAAAAGTCGAGGATGTCATTGATCAGGG
>DIYK01000068.1:28137-28299 GCA_002429005.1 Verrucomicrobia bacterium UBA6056 | reverse complement strand
GTCGAGGATGTCATTGATCAGGGAGAGCAAAGCTTTTCCACTGGTTTGGATGATGCCGACATAATCCGATTGCTGGGCGTTCATCTCGGTTTCTGAAAGAAAATCCGAAAAGCCCAGAATGGCATTCATCGGGGTCCTCATTTCATGGCTCATATTGGCCAG
>DIYK01000068.1:19648-28066 GCA_002429005.1 Verrucomicrobia bacterium UBA6056 | reverse complement strand
TCATGGCTCATATTGGCCAGAAACTCGCTTTTGGCATTGTTGGCGGACTCCGCATTCTGTTTTGCGTTTTTCAGTTCTTCCTCTGTGGCGATACGGACACGGACTTCGTCGCCCAACTCCGAAGCTTTGGCCCGTAATTCTTCTGTGCGTTGATCTACCTTGTCTTCCAGCGATCCAATGAACTCACTAAAGGTCCCGGTTAATTGCCGAACTTCACTGGGTCCCGTAGGCTCGAGTTTAAACAGGGATCCTGCCTCCATCGATTCCGCTGCAGCGGTTTGCAATTTTTGGATGGGGCGGGCAATGGAGGACCAGGCCCATTTTCCGAGAAAGAACGAAGCAATCAGATATGCAGCCAGACCAATGCCGGAGAGTTTGTACAAGGTGGCTTTCTCATCCTGCAGCATGGCTTCCGCTTTCGACGCATTTTCACGGGAGCGTTCAGAGACCTTTTCATAGATATCGACCAGCTCATAGGAGGCATCATCGAACTCATTCAGCAATTGGTTGAAGTCCAGCTTGGCGATATCGGTGCTGTCGTAAATGACGGACAGCTTGGATTGAATCAGCTGCACCTTGTCCGAAACCACTTCCAATTCAGCGACACAATCCTGAAGCAGGCTGGCCTGCTCCAGAATCTGTATTTCTTCGATCGCACTGTTACATTGATCGATGGCATTTTCAGCCAGGTGCGTTTCACTACTTCCGATCACCAAGTCGGAAATAATGAGAATACGTTTCAGCTCATCTCCAACAAAATCCACCTCCTTCAGTACCAGAGAGTTTGCACCCACCCGGTCGAAGCGGTTTTCGATGCGTTCAAAGCCCTGGTGAAGTGAAATGGATAATGCCAATCCGCCGACCGTACAGGCCAGAATGATCGAAAGGAGATAGTAGCGAATTGGCATTCAGTTAGCCTTATTTCTCAAGAATACTCTTGGAAATCGCGAGGACCTCGACCGCGGCCAGTTGTCCGGCAGTGGAACAGGTGGCCGCCTGATCCAAGCTGAAGCTCTCCAGGCCCTGAAAAGCCTCTTTGATGTCCGGACTGGGCCAGTCATCTTTGGGAAAGACCCGGGTAATTTTTCCTTCAGGATTCACTTCCCATTTCACGCTGACCAGCATCTGATCTGCCGTACACTCGGTGAATAAGAGAAGTCCCAGAAATTCTTTCTCCTCGGAATACACCCGGTCTGCAGTCACATTTTTCCGGTTTACGATCCATTCTTCTTTCTGCTCCAACGAATTCAAGGTGTGGAGTACGTCATCGGAATAGATCATATCCACGGAGACGAAGGAGTGTTTTTTCACATCCAGAGGTTCTGGAGCCGTGCTGGCTCCCATGGCTTTTACGTCTGCCATCCAAACCAGATCGGTTACGGCGATCGTTTTTAATGCTGAGCGAATGGTGGTGAAGGCTAAGCCACTGGCTTTTTCAGAAAGAACGCCGGTGACTTCTTCGCTCAGAGCTGTTCCTTCCTCGTTCAACAGTAAACGAATCTCATCGAAGTTCTTTCCTCGTACCAGATCGCTGAACGCGTCGCTTTCAATCTCTTTCCGGGAACGGTCCCGGCATCGTTGGAAGGTGAAATCTTTGACGCGAAGGTCGAGATCCAGATACCATACAACTTCCACCATTCCCCAATCGCCTTTCTCAGAGCGGGCGTGTACGACCCCGATAGGGCTTTCGCCATTGAGAATCACATAAACGGTATGTTTTCCCAATTCGTTGAAATGCAGGGTGAAGGGCAGGCGGTCTGAGACTTCCTTGCGGACACTTCCCCCCACAATATTAACCACAGACTTATGCCCGGTGGCATCCTTTTCGAATTTATTGATAATCCCGACAGGGTCTCTCAAGGCACAGAAGGCTTGGGCGTGTCCGCTAAGCGGAATGGACAGGAGCGCGGCGGCAAGGGCCAGCGCCCGGAGGCAGCTTGGGTGTATTGGATTCATGACGTGAGTTCCTTTCTCGAAAATTTGGGTGATCACTGCCTAGAAGCGAAGGCGCGCTTGTGCGGATACATCTGTGAGTTCGGATTCCCAGTTGTGGGATACCTGTGCGCTGAAGGCCCAGAAGTTATCCGGGGTAAAGCGCAGCCCTAAGGTGGAGCTGAGCGTATCGTCCCAGTCTCCTTCGATCTTCCGATTCAGGGATTTCAGTTGAGTGTAGGGGACAACACTCTCATCGGAGTTTACGAAATTCAGCTCGGCAAACGCATTGATGACATCATCCCCGTCCTCCTGCCCAATGGAAGCTTCGCCCAAAACGGTGAAGGGGCCCAAATAGGTGGCTGCATCCACACCGAAACGGCTTCGCTCTACGAGCTCCCCGTCCCCGCCTTTCACTTCGCCATAAAAGAAAGAGGCCCCATAGAAATTTTCTCCAGCAAAACTTTCTCCCACCAGAGGACTTCCCACCCGTCCGGAAACAATATAGCTTCCCGTATCCGGGTCGATATCCTGACCATTACCAATGCCATTGGTCAGGGCGACTTCATATTGCAGCGTGGGGAGCACTCCATTGACGCTCAAGCCCCAGTCGGCTTTGATGCGAAGGTTACTGACCGTATTTAACTGACGCAGGGTGCCGTTCGTATTAATCGCGACATCCAGGCCATAGGGCATTTCAAAATGGCCAACTTTGAAATTTAGTTGGCCATTTGCTAATCCGGTATAATTGAAATTTGTGATTCGGGTAATCCATTCGCCCGACTGATCTTTTGGATCCGTCCAATAAAATTGGAGGTTGAGCGTCGCCCAGTCGCCCTGTTTGGAGCTGAACGTTTTCAGAGCATCCACTCCGTAAAACTGAACATAGCTCCATTCATCTGCAGCTTCGCGATGGATGGAGCGATGACTCAGATCCACACTGAACCTGGCATTATCCCCCAGGAGATCCGTTAATCCAAATTTTGTGGATAAGGGAGATTCCGGAGCAAATATCCCCCCCTCGTCATCCGGTCGCGTAGGCGAAAAAGGGGTGAATATCAGGGACAACAGAGTTGCCGCAGCCACAGTAATCTTCGGGTACATACTTCCTCCTGGGTGGTTTTTGCACGGATCATCGCTTGCGCACCCTCAAGTAGAGCGAAATTGGCTTCAGAATGCAATAGTAGGCTCAGCTATAGGGAAAAGAAATACAAGTTGGCCTCGTCCCCTGCATACGCCCGTCAGCGTCCCCGCTGGGAAATGTGGAGGGTAGAAAACTCACACATGAAGCAGATCTTCGTGCTGTTCATCTGCCGGGAGAACATGTCAGGCTTTCCTTGCCTTTCCGTTCGGGAAAGGTAGAACGAAACTCCCATGAAACGACTCGATAAGAAGCTGGCAGACATTCGGAAAAACCCCTCCGGAAGCAAGGAGTTCATTATTGCGGATGCAAAGGACGCCGATATGGCGTTCGGTATGCTCTCCCCAGGTCCCCGTTGGAGTGGGGATCGCCCCAGCGGTGCTGAATTTCCCCGGCCCTGGCGTACCCTGCCGGAGTATCGCGACATCATCCGTTCGGTGATTGAACAGGACATTGTCGATATCATGTTGATGTCGGTCTACAATCTGGAGCAGCTCTCGATGAAAGAGAAGCTCTTCCAGCGCAGCGACATCACTCCAGCCGCCCGTGCCAACGATACCTCGGATGTTTGGGTCGTTCGCGGTGGGAATTACATCGAAACTCCCTCTCTGCCATTCTGTTCCGCCACCTTGGATCATATCATGTATGGCGAAAGCCACGGCTACAAAGGCCGGCAGGTGATTGGGGCCGATCTGGGACTCTATTCCATTACGTTCACCAACGACACGGAACGCGATCACAAAACCCTGCGTACCTTCCGCGAATTCCGCCTGCACGCTGAGCAGAAGAAATTCCGCTACTTCCTCGAGGTGTTCAACCCCAATGTGGATGCCGGGATCGCTCCGGAAAACATGGGCGCTTTTGTGAACGACCATATCGCCCGTACCCTTGCCGGTGTGCCTTCCGCGGCCCGACCCACCTTCCTCAAAGTAGCCTACAACGGCCCTCAGGCCTTGGAAGAGCTGGCCATGTACGATCCCGGTATGATCGTTGGCGTGCTGGGCGGTAGCTCCGGGACCACGCATGACGCCTTCAAGATGATTGCCGATGTGAAAAAATACGGTGCCCGCGTGGCGCTCTATGGCCGGAAGATCAATAACGCCGAAGACCAGCTTTCCTTTATCGAACATCTCCGTCATGTCGCCGATGGCGCCATTAGCCCCGAAGAAGCGGTTCGTTCCTATCATGGCCGCCTGCAGGCCCAAGGGATCAGCCCGGTGCGGGATCTTGAGGATGACCTCGCGATCACCGATCAGGTCATGCGCTACAAATAAGGGGATGGCATGAAACGCTCTGAGATTAATTCCATCCTCGATCAGGCCATCTCCTTCCTGGACGAGCGCCGTTTTCTGCTGCCTCCCTTTGCGTTTTGGTCCGCCGAGGACTGGAAAGGCCGTGGAGAGGAATGCAAGGACATCCCCGCTCAACAACTGGGCTGGGATATTACGGATTTCGGCAGTGGCGATTTCGATAAGATGGGCCTTTTCCTCTTCACCATTCGCAACGGCGACGTCGAGGATGCCCGTGGAAAAAGCTACGCGGAAAAAATTCTCATTGTACAGCCCGGTCAGGTCACTCCGACCCACTTCCATTTCCTGAAAATGGAAGACATCATTAACCGTGGCGGGGGCAAGCTGGTCATTCAGCTCTGGAACTCCACCGAGGACAAAGGCCTGGCGGACAGCGAGGTTGCGGTCATGTGTGACGGCGTGGAACGTCGCGTTCCTGCTGGAGGGAAAATCGTGTTGGAGCCGGGTGAATCGGTTACCTTGCCGCCTTTTCTCTACCATGCCTTCTGGGGGGAAGGGGAAACCGTATTAGTGGGTGAAGTCAGCCGCGTAAATGACGATCGTACAGACAATTATTTTCACGATCCCGTGGGCCGTTTCCCTGATATTGAGGAGGATGAAGCCCCCCGGCATCTGCTCACCATGGATTATCCCAGCTACTACAGCCATGCCGGCGACGCAACAGGAGGGGCCTACTGATGGCGGATGCACAGATTCTCAAGCTCACGGAGCGTATGGATGAGCTGAAAGGCACGATTCCAGAGCTAAACATCGTTTCCGGCTTTGACGCGGTTGTGGATACCATGGTTCGCGTTGTAGGCAGCCGTACCAGTCCTGAATCCTTTGAGCCCCTGGGCACCATTTCTGATTTTGGCGGCTGGGTGGATGCCTGTGCCGGCCGCAGTGGACTGCGGGAAGTGGTCCTCGATGAAGAATGCGCCGGAGGCTGTACCATTAACATGGGCGACGGCATTGCCAGTCTGGGCTTTCCGCTGGACGTCTTTGCCAATGTGGGCCAGAGCCGCCATCCGGCCTTTGACCCCTTGCACAGCAAATGCAAAGCCCTGCATCCGCTGGACATGGAGCCTGGCAAAGTGACCTGTATGGAGTTCAATGACGGCAAACTCATGCTGGCGATGCTCGGACACTTTTCCTGCGTGACCCCACAGTTTCTCAAAGAAAACCTGGGCGAAGCCTATCGCCAGGCCTGTGAGCAAGCCAAGGCCATCTGTTTCACCTGCTGGTCGCTGTATCCCTACATGAGCGAGGGCTGGCGTTATCTGCAGGACGAATTGTTGGCGGACTTGCCTGAGCGCCCTTATATTTATATCGACCTCGCTGACCCGGCCAGTCGCAGTGATGAGGATATTCTGGAGATGTTGGATACGCTCAAAGGCTTTGAGAAGGTCGGTCGCGTGACCTTGAGCCTCAATGGCACCGAAGCTAATCAACTCGCCCGTCTTTGCCAACTGCCCGAGAGTGATGATGCACCTGAACAGTTGGAAGCGCTCTGTGCCGCCCTGCGCGAACGTTGTGAGATCAGTGAAGTAGGCATTCACCTTCCCCAGTGCGCCTCCGCCGCTACCGCAGAGGAGCAGCTGACGGTCACCGGTCCCTATTGCGCCAAACCAAAAAAATCTGTGGGAGCCGGCGACCGCTTTAATGCAGGCTGCGTTGCCGGACAGGTGCTGGGCCTGAATCTGGAGGAACGGCTGCTGCTGGGTACGCAGAGTTCCGGATATTTCGTACGTCAGGCCCGTTCGGCTTCGGTGGAGGAACTGATAGACTTTATGCGTAATGGATTACCCGATGGCTGAGGAGCTTCAGCTCCTCTACGTTCCCGTACCGAATGAAGGTTGCGGGGCAGAATTGGCTCGAACCCTGTTAGCGGAAAAGCGGATTGCCTGTGCGAATCTGCTCCCGCCTCACCGGAGTTTTTACCGTTGGGAAGGAAAATTCTGTGATGAATCCGAGCAATTGCTGTTGTTAAAGAGTTCTGCGGATCAGCTGGAAGCTTTGAGCCAACGCATCGAGGAACTGCATCCCTATGATTGTCCCTGTGTGCTGCAGCTTCCAGTGCAGGCCAATGAGCTCTTTGCCAACTGGGTATCCGGAGAACTGAAGGCATGAGTCGGGTTGGACTCATCGCCGGACGGGGAAACTATCCCCTGGAACTGTTACAGAGCGCCCGTCAGCAGGGCGTGGACTTTTTGGGGGTCATCGCCTTCAAAGGTGAGACTGATAAGCAGGTGGAACAACTGGCGGATCAGGTCCTCTGGATTCCGGTAGGGCCCTTGACTCCGATCCTTGAGGGCATGAAGTCCTTTGCGGTGAAGGAGGCGATGATGGGAGGCCAGATACGGCCGATCCAGCTCTTCTTGGCCAGAAGAGATGAGGCCATGAAGCAGATGCTGGACGCCTTGCCCCGTAAAAATGCAGATACGATTTTTGATGCCGTAGGCCAGGAGTTGGCGAAGATCGGGGTTACCTTGTTGCCGGCGAGCCGCTATTTGGAAAGCCGGATGCCGGAGCCAGGGGTGATGACCCGGACCCAGCCCAGTGAACAGGATCTGGCGGATATCCGTCAGGGGATGGAACTGGCCGGAGCCTGTGCCTCGCTCAAAGCGGGGCAGTCCGTGGCGATTCGGGAGGGAACCGTGATTGCAGTGGAGGGCTTTGAAGGCACGGATCGTATGATCCGCCGCGCCGGACGGGTTGGAGGGAAAGGCTGTGTGATTGTGAAACGGGCCCAACCAGGACATGACATGCGTTTTGATATTCCAGTGGTGGGCATGCGTACCTTGAAGATGATGAAAAAAGCCGGCGTCCGCTGTATGGCCCTCGAAGCTCAGCGCTGCATTATGTTGCAGCGGGAAGCCTTTTTGCAGGGGGCCGATGCTGCCGGGATCGCGGTGATTGCGGTGGAGGCGGACGATGCGTAATCTCCTCATTGTGGCCGGAGAGAATTCCGGTGATCAGCATGCGGCCAAGATGCTTGCGCATCTTAAAGAACAGTACCCCGATCTACAGACCTGGGGCTATGGTGGAGAAAAGCTGGAAGCGGAAGGCATGGAGATCCTGGAGCATTGCCGGGATTTAGCGGTAATGGGGATCACCGAAGTGCTGAAACGCTACGGTTACTTCAAACGCATTTTCCGGGAATTGCTTCAGGAGATTGAAACCCGCAAACCGGATGCGCTGTTACTGGTCGATTATCCGGGTTTTAATTTACGGCTGGCTGCAGCCTTGAAGGGTTCCGGAATTCCCATCATTCAGTACGTCTGTCCGCAGGTCTGGGCCTGGAAAGCGGGACGAATTCAAAAAATGGAGCGAGATCTCCATGGCGTGCTCTGCCTTTTTCCCTTTGAACCCCCTTTATTTGAGCAAGGCCCCTTAGCCGCAGAATTGGCAGGCCACCCTCTGGTGGATGGCTGTGCCGGCGTGCTGGCCGATGATCAGTGGGGAGGAGAGGGTCCCAAACTCGCCCTGCTGCCGGGCAGCCGCAGCCAGGAAATTGAACGACTGTTTGTGCCCATGCTGGACACGCTGAAGGAACTTCGGAAAACGCAGCCCGATTTGCAGGTGCGGGTCCCTGCGGCGAATAAGGAATTGTTGCTCCGCATGCAGGAACTCTTGAAGCAGGAGGCCCTGGATGGAGTTCGTATTCAGGAGGGAGGCATGCGGGAACTGGTGAAAGGCGCAGATGTGGCTCTAGTTTGTTCCGGCACGGCTACCCTGGAATGCGGGCTCCTGGGCACACCGCTGGTTCTGGCCTACAAAACCTCTGCCCTCACCTACGCCATCGGCAAACGTGTGGTGAAAGTACCCCACATCGGTTTGGTCAATCTGGTGGCGGACAACGAGGTCTGCAAAGAGTTTATTCAGGACGCCTTTACGGCAGAAGCCGTCGCGGAAGAGGTGGCCAGCCTTCTCCCCGGAACGGAGAAGCGGGACGCTCAGATCCTGGAACTACAGGGGCTGCACGCCAAACTGCGCAGTGACGAAGGCGGCCGCCGCCCTGCGCAACTCTTTCTGGACATGCTGAAGAGTGAACAT
>DIYK01000068.1:0-19532 GCA_002429005.1 Verrucomicrobia bacterium UBA6056 | reverse complement strand
TGGACATGCTGAAGAGTGAACATCGATAGACAGGATATGCAGGATAGGTATCCTGATCATCCTGTTCATCGATGTTCCATGTTCCTACGTTTAGTTTGCATGACTTTTACCAGCCCGGAGAGCTCTCTGTGGACATGCTGAAGAGTGAACATCGATAGACAGGATATGCAGGATAGGCATCCTGATCATCCTGTTCATCGATGTTCCATGTTTTTTGCCCTGATCTGTTGCTCTTCTTCATGTCTACAGAAGCTCACCATCTAAAGACTGGAAGAAATGAACCCGCTTTCGTATTGTAGTGACATGATGAATAGCTTTTGGAGCTGTCAAAAACGAAGAGTTGTTCTGAAAGCATCTTTGACCTTTCTGTGCCTCTATGTGGTCAGTTATTACCTCATGCTTCTATTTGGGGGCCGCTTTGGGAGGAACACAGGGGGTGGCCCTTTGGTGATGTCTCCAAGGTATGCGATCGACCATCCAATTTTTGATTGGTTTTACGAACCGATGCATAGAATAGATATACGCTTACGACCTGCATTCTGGATCGAGGAAACGGACTGGGATCAATTAGAGGGCTCTCCCGGCATATCATCCGAAGATTTTCTAAAAGATCTTCATGATCCGCCCTAAGAATTTTTACGAATACCATTCATATGTATTAAATTTCAGGTTGCCTACATCAGTTGCTTGGTGATACTCTAGAATCATGGGACTGGTATACGCAGACATAGAACTTCTGAATCCGAGGGAACCCGATTTGATGGCCGTACAACAGCGTAGTCTGGTCGATACGGGTGCCGTGATGTTGTGTATTCCTGAACAGGTGGCCTTAGAGCTGAAGCTGGAAAAATTGGAGCAACGAGAAGCGACCACCGCCGATGGACGTAAACAACTCGTGCCATATGTGGGCCCCCTTGAAATCCGTTTTGAACAGCGCCGTTGTTTTGTAGGTGCCCTAGTCATGGGAGATGAAGTGCTTCTCGGTGCAGTACCCATGGAAGATATGGACCTGATCATTTCACCCACGCATCGAAAGTTGGTTGTGAATCCCTCCAGCCCTAATTTTCCTTCTGCGCTTGTGAAATAAGGGCTTCCATAGGCCAGTGTACTGTCGGGCTTTGTAATCTCCGACTGCAATGTCGCATTATTTGGCCGGGATCCGGTCTGATGTTCGGTACATAACGGTGCTATCCTGAACATCGATGTTCCTTCTCCCATCTGCTTCCCCTTATCCGGCCCGTCTCTCTTTTCTGCAAGAGCCTTCCCAATTATAATCCGGGCCTTCGGCTGTACTTGTAGTTTGGCGGGGATCCGATAGGCTCAACTCAACCCTATCTGATTATGAGCGAAGAAAAAAAAGATCCCCCTAACGAAAATCCTTTTGAGCAGATCCAGAAACAGCTTCAGGACATGTTCAAATCGGCCAATATTCATGTGACCCCCATGGGCTTTCAGCAACCTGGCACAGAAGCTGAGGAAGGGGGCGATGACAGCTCCTTTGCTCCGGAAGAAGAAGAAAAATCGCCCCTGTTGGATGATATCCGCAACTTCCATCTCAAACCCCGCGACATCAAAGATGATCTGGACCGCTACGTGATTCGTCAGGATGAAGCTAAACGGGCTATGGCCGTGGCGGTTTGTGATCATTACAATCATTTACGCCGTTGCCTGGAGAATCCGGAATCCGCGGACAAACCCTATTTGAAACAGAATGTGTTGCTACTTGGCCCCACCGGGGTTGGAAAAACACACTTGTTACGTACGTTGGCGCGAATGATTGGTGTGCCCTTCGTCAAAGCAGATGCCACCAAATTCTCAGAAACCGGCTATGTTGGTCACGATGTGGAAGACATGGTGCGGGATCTGGTGAGAGCCGCGAATGGGGATACGGAATTGGCACAGTATGGCATCATCTATATCGATGAGATCGATAAAATTGCCGGAGCGAACTCCGGTGGTAAAGACGTCTCCGGCCGTGGGGTGCAGACCAACTTACTCAAACTCATGGAAGAGACGGATGTGAATCTGCTCAGTCAGACCGATATGATGGGGCAGATGCAGGCCATGATGGAAATGCAACGGGGCGGAAAAGCACCTCCCCGCACCATGAGCACCCGTCATATTTTGTTCATTGTCAGTGGAGCCTTTACCCAGTTGTCCGAGCTCGTGCAGAAACGCCTGAGTCATCACCAGATTGGTTTTGGTCAGGAACCTGCAGAGGCGGAAGCCTCCACAGATTGGTTGCGTCAGGCCGAGACTCAGGACTTTGTGAAGTATGGCTTCGAGCCCGAATTCATCGGTCGTCTGCCGGTTCGCGTTGCGTTTCAGCATCTGGGTGTGGAAGAGCTGCAACAGATTCTGGAACAGGCGGAAGACAACATCCTCTCCAAGTATATCGAAGACTTTGAAGGCTATGGGATTAAACTCAACTTTTCAGAAGATGCCTTGCGCAACATCGCAGAAAAAGCTGCGGGAGAAAATACCGGTGCCCGGGGTCTGATGACCGTACTGGAGCGTCTCCTGCGTGATTACAAATTCGAGCTGCCGTCGACCGTGGTCAAAGAGCTGACCATTGATGCCGAAACGCTGAAAAATCCAGAGCAGGCCTTAACAGAATTGCTGGAGAAAAATAAACATGCCCGGCGAGGACTCTATGTGCAGGAAGCTGCAGAGTTCGCGGAACGTTTTCTCGAGCAGTATGGCATTGATCTCAAGTTCAGTGACAGTGCCGCTTTGCAGATTGCAATGATGGCAGAGGAAAGTGGCCGCACGGTACATACGGTATGCGAACGACTGTTCAAGGATTACCCCTATGGGTTGAAACTCATCCTCAAACATACCGGTAAGAGTCTGTTCGAGGTCACCGAAGCGATGGTGAAAGATCCAGATGGCATCCTCTCTCAGTTGGTCGTCGATAGCTACCGCAAGAAAGACAAAGACAACGGTGAAGAAAACGAGTCCGTTTCCTAAACAGAAAACCCTTCGCCTGGAATGTGGCGATGAACTCCGACTGGAGCGGGTCCGTGTGATGCGCGGATTCCTCGAGCGGGGCTTGGGCCTGATGTTCCGTCCCCGCATGCCGGAAGACTGGGGTCAGGCCTTATTGTTTCCAAATAATCGGGAACTGCATGGATTCAACATGCGCTTCGATCTGGATGTCCTGTTCCTGGATGCAAAGGGACAGGCTTTAAGCAAAGAGTTTCTGAAACGGGGGAAACTCGTTCGCGGACCGAAGGAAGCCAAGCATTGTATCGAAGCTCCCGCCGGGACTCTCGATCTCTGGCCGGGCAGATGGCGTTGGCTTGAGGTGGAATAGTTCACCAGAACTCTGGGTAGAGCGTCTTTTCCCGTTTTGACCCGTAGAGTCATAAGCAAACATGTTGCAATCCGGGCCAAAGGTCCGCGAAGATATCAGCCCGGTGCGAAGCGCCGGGAATTGTAACCAGATACGTCGGATCGGGCCAAAGGTCCGCAAGGATCACCGAAACATCGATCTTCTCGGTCTTTCAGACCGAAAACCCATAGAATGGCCATGAACTCGAGGTCGAGGGACCCTGATGTGTCTTTGTAGCTGTCGGCCCTCAGGCCACAGGCCGCTACTCCAAGCCTGGAGTAGATCTACTCTAGGGAGAATGGCACTAACTTAAGGCTCATCGCACCCAACCAAATTTGCCCCAACGGGGCTATGCATTCCAGCCCGGGGTGGAACCCCGGGTTCGGGTTTCCAAACAATGAGCGGTCTGTAGGTGCGTCGCATCTCCAGTTTTTATGCGGTGTTCCTTCAGAACACACCCGTAAGTGAAACGGGGGAACCCCGGGTTGCACCCTGGGCTGAAATGCAACGCCCCTACAGGGCGACTTTCCTCGCAATGACCTGAAAACGGCCTTAAGTTAGTGCCATTCACTCTAGGGAAGCGGCCTGTGGCCTGAAGGCCGACAGCTACAGATCAACAGATCAACACATCCACTCAGGCCAGCAGGCCGTCGCGGCGGAGCAGCGCATCGGGATCGGGCTCGCGGCCACGGAAGCGTTTGAACAGAGTCATAGGATGTTCGCTGCCGCCCTTGGAGAAGATGTGCTCGCGCAGACGCGACGCCGTGTCCGCGTTCCGTAAGCCTTCTTCCTGGAAGACCTCGAAGATGTCGGCTTCGAGGACTTCGGCCCATTTGTAGCTGTAGTAGCCGCAGCTGTAGCCACCGGAAAAAATGTGCTGGAAGGCGGGAGACATGGCGGTGTCGGCTACGGGCGGGAAGAGGCGCAGATCTTTGAGCGCTTCGTTTTCAAAGGCGATGAGGTCTTCACCCAGCTCCTCCGGATCGCGACCATGCCAGCTTAGGTCGAGTTTGCCAAAGGAGACCTGACGGGCTGCCTGGTACCCTTTCTGGAAATTCTTCGCCGCCAGCAGGCGTTCGATTTGATCAGCAGGCAGGGCTTCCCCGCTTTCGTAATGACGGAAGGCGTCTTTCAGGAACTCCTCTTCGCCCAGCCAATTCTCCATGAGCTGTGAGGGCAGTTCTACGAAGTCCCAGAACACATTGGTTCCAGCCACAGAACGGTGATCACATTTGCTGAGCAGACCGTGCAGGGCGTGACCGAATTCGTGGAACAGGGTGCGGGTTTCGTCCAGGGTCAGCAAGGAAGGCATGCTTTCTCCCGGAGGGGTGAAGTTGCACACAATCGCGACCAAGGGATTGCGGAGCTTGCCACCCCAGGTTCCCTGGCTGAGGAGACCGGCCATCCAAGCACCGGGTTTTTTCTCGGGTCGCGGATGAGGGTCAAAGATGAGATGACCCATGGGTTCCACCTGGCCTTTCTCATGAACCGCAAAGCCGCGAACCTGCGGATGGTAGCCGGGTTGGGCCTCACTGGGTTTGAATTCGATTCCCCAGAGATCGCCGGCCAGATCAAAGGCCGCCTGCAGCGTGGCTTCGAGTTCAAACCAGGGACGCAGGGTTTCCTGATCCAGGTCATAGCGGGCTTTTCGCAGTTTTTCGGAATAGAAGGCGTAATCCCAAGGAAAGAGTTCGCTTTCTCCTTCGACCTCTTCTTTATGGGCCCGCACGGATTCGAGATCTTTTTTGGCAGCCGGATACACTGCGGGAATCATGCGATCGTAAAAGGCTTCCAGTTTTTCCAGATTCCCCACCATACGGCGTTCCAGTGTGAATTCGGCATGACCGGTGTAGCCGAGCAGGGAGGCTCGCTTGCGGCGCAGGGTGAGCAACTGGCGGATGAGATCGAGATTGCTGTAGTCCCCGCGCAGACAACGGCTGCTGAAGGCCGTCCACATTTCTTTGCGCAGTTCTGCATCGGGTGCGTAGGTCATGAACGCAATAAAGCTGGGAGCATCGAGGGTGAATTTCCATTCGTCCGGGCGCTCGTCCTGTGTGGCTTTGGCTTTGGCGGTTTCCCGGGCGGAAGCGGGCAGGGCCGCAACCAGCTCTTCATCCCGGGTCCACAGGGCATAGGCTTGAGTCGCTTTCACCACATGTTCGGCAAATTTGGGACCGAGCACACTCATCTCCTGATCGAGCGCGCGCAATTCCTCTTTCTGTTCCTCTGCCAGAGCGGCTCCGTTACGGCGGAACTGCAGGTAGATGTTTTCCAGGAGGGTGCTGGACTCCACATCCAGGCTGAGGCTTTGTTTCTGCTCCCACAAACTTTCGATGCGGGCGAACAGTTTCGGGTTCAGCGACACATCACTACTGAAGGCGGCGAGGAGCGGGGGGATATCTTTGCTCAGTGCCTGTAGCTCCGGGGTTCCGTGTGCATGGAGTAGATGAAAAAAGATCGCGGAGATGCGATCGGACCACTCATCGCAGGCTTCCAAGGCTTCAATGGTGTTGGCGAAACTGGGAGCTTCCTCGTTGTTTGAAATCTCTTCCAGCTTGCTGCGGGCATCCGCAAGAGCCGCTTCGAGTGCGGGGATAAAGTGATCAGCTTCCACCGTATCGAAGGGCAGGGGCTGATGGTCATTCTGAAGTGCGAGGAGTGGATTCATGATAAGGGAGTTCGGAGTTGAGTATGGAGAAAGGTCAGGCGGTCGGCTGTTTGCGTTTGCGCACTTCCTCGATGCCGAGGATCAGGGCAATGCCCACGATACAGAGTAAGACCGCAAAGAGGAGTTCCTGGTTCAGTTCCGGCAAGGTCATTTTATCGGAGATGATTTTCTCCTCACCATGTACCATGCGGCTTTCGGTAATTTCCTTCCAAGGCCAGATCTTACGCAGAGAGCCGATCATGAACCCGATGAGCAGGGCGACCGTGCCCCAGTGAAAACGGTCCAGCACCCAGCGTAACAAACGCGCAAAACTGAGCAGACCGACCACGGCACCCAGGGCGAGGGGAAGTATGCTGAAGCCGATCTGGAAGACGGGGCCGATTTCGAAGGCTTTGAGGGCGTCGATGAGTGCTTCGATTTGATCCAGCACCCAGGCGTACTGTCCGAGGATGAGTAGAATAAAGGAACCCGATATTCCGGGAAGAATCATGGCCATGATGGCTACCGCTCCGCAGAAGAACAGGGTGATCGGATCCTGAGGCATATTGCGCGGAGTGAGGGAGACAATCAGCAAACCAATAAGCGTGCCTGCCACCAAAGAAGCGAGGCGGGCGGCATTCCAGGGAACGCTGCTCGCCAAAACATATACGGAGGCGAGAATCAGTCCGAAGAAAAAGGCGAAGAGCAGGATCTGTTCGTTCTCATAGAGATGGGAGACGATTTTGGCCAAAGAGAGAAAGGCCGCGATGATCCCCAGAAAGAGAGTGCCAAGAAAGGCCCAGGGCACGTCCCGACCTATGGCTTTGAAATCCCCTTTGAACAGGTTTTTCAGCAACTGCAGATTAAAACTCTGGATCCCCTCCAGCAGTTTTTCATAGACCCCCATGATAAAGGCCATGGTGCCACCCGAAACGCCGGGAACCACATCGGCCGCTCCCATGCACAGACCGGTGAAAAACACGTAGATTTTATTCATGTCCCCTCGCTATCGCCCGCGGGGGTGTATCCGCAATCGAAAAAGCGAGAAAAGGGGGGGGATTAGTCATTGGTCAGTAGTCAGTAGTCCCGCAGTCCCTGCGGGAAAAGATCATAGTCCGTAGTCCCGCAGTCTCTGCGGGAAGCTGGGGATTCGGGCTCCTCTGACGAGGAGCAGCCGGAGCGCGGGCATATCTCCAGCACATGAAGCACTCAGCCTTGGTAGGGCTTCAATAATTCCTGAAGCACCCCGGCATCTTCTTTGTATTGACGTGGGGAGTCGTCCATGGCGAATTCAAGCAATGCCCATCGGTCTGGACGAGTGTGCTGATGGAGGATTTCCAAGTAGCGGGTCCAGCGTTTGCGCCCATCTTTCAGAGGGTAGCGTTCATTCCATCCCTGATTTCCCCAGTGGAATACATGGATATTAGACACTCGGGGGAGAATGCTCTCCAGGCTTTCTTCGCAGACCTCTTCGGGCTGCCCGTTGGGTGGCTGCCACAGGCTGTCCAGATTGGGGAGCTGTAGTTTCCCCAGCAACTCGACCGCGGAAGGGATACTGTCGGTGAGGGTGCCCCCATGGTATTCGAAGGAGATGCGCATGTCTTCTTTGGCCGCCAGGGCACAAATCCTGCGGGTATCTTCTTCCACGGCCTTGCGGTAGGCTTCATCTGCATCCAGGGAGGCTCGTCGCCCGGCCCAGACGCGGATGCTGGGGGCTTTGAGAGCCAGTGCGGAATCGAGCACGGCAGAGAATTCCGGCACGTTCTCGGTTTCCGCCAGGCGGTAGTAGGACCCGTAGGCCGCGACTTCGAGGCCGGCCTCCTCCGTCCACCGGGCGACCTCCTCTGCACGAGAGGTATCGCCATGGGGGACATGCACATCGCCTCCCCATTCAATTCCCTGTTGGCCGGTGCTTTGCACCAGCTTGAGGAGTTCTTCTACCGAGAGGGAACGAAAGGAGATCGATACGAGGCCGCTTTTCACAGTTTCCTTTTAGCGGGCGCTGAAGCCGCCGTCCACCTTTATCACCTGTCCGGTGACAAAACGGGAGGCATCCGAACTTAACCAGAGGACGGCTTCCGCAATTTCCTCCGGAGTCGCAACCCGCCCCATGGGGTGCAGGGAGCTGATTTCCCGAAAGGCTTCTTCGGAATCCTTCATGGTTCGCCACAGCATGTCTGTATTCACCGCACCCGGAGAAACAGCGTTCACCCGCACGCCACTCTGCGCTTCCTCCAAAGCAGCCGTTTTGGTCAGACCGATGACCGCATGCTTCGAAGCAACATAGGGAGCAAGTCCTTCCATTCCCAATTCACCCAATACCGAAGCGATATTCACCAGACTGCCGCCGCCCGCCTGACGCAGGGCAGGAATGACATATTTCATACAGAGAAAGGTCCCGGTGACATTTACATCCATGACCTCCTGAAATTCATCGAGTCCCAGCGCAGCAAGTTCCCGGGGATTTCCTTCCACCCCGGCATTGTTCACGGCAATGTGGATGGCGCCATGACGCTCAACGCATTGTTGAACGGCTTTCTGCACCTGTTCTTCCTGGGTCACATCACAACTCAGGAATTCTACCATGTATCCGGCTGCGCGAAGTTCTTTGGCCTGATCTTCTCCCAGATCTTTGCGGCGGCCTACGAAGACCACCAGGGCGCCGGCTCGGGCCAGAGCTTCTACGCTGAGCTTGCCAATTCCGGAAGTTCCTCCGGTCACGAATGCAATGTTCCCCTGAAACTGATAGGGGTTATTTCCTGGTAGGTTCATAATTAGGATGTCCTTTGTACGAATTACGCCCTGTTGTTGCATGAAATGGACTTCGCATGCAAGCCTCTATTCGGGAATTTCTTAGAGTCGCCGTAACTGCAGGGTGGCGATGATCGGCAGACTGTCGGACTCCCGCCAGTCCCGGAGCACTTCATGTCGGGTATAGCGCCAGTTTTTGTCTGCCAGGATCCAGCTACTGCAGCGACGCGGGGCGGCCGCAGGACGGGTGAAATGACGGGGAGTGACCTGTCCTCGCGCAGGTTGGCGGGTGAATTCACCGAAACTCACCAGCAGCTCAATGCTGTTTTGACCACTCAGGGAGATATCCGAGCCGGGTACGCCGGGTGGGGCATCGTGAAACTCTCCGGCCAACAGCATGGGCAAATCCTGTTGGCGTTGGAGCTCCAGGAGTTGATCGGAGGCCTGAACTTGCAGATCCGGATCCCCCGGCCAATATTCCACTCCACAGAACAAAATCTCCCGGCCTGGACGGAGTTCTACGGTGGCGATGAGGGCACTACTGTCCTGACTCAATAGCTGTTCCAGTTGGGAACGTGGGGGCAGGGGAAGACGCCGCACGTCCTTCAGTGGAAAACGGCTGAGCAGCACCCGACCGGATTGAAGGGAGCGGAGAGGGGGAATGCCGGAATCCAGCATGCGTTGCCGCCAGGCCACCGGATAGCCGCTCTCTTTAATGAGCAATGCGGCTTCATCCAGGCCGTGGGATCGGGGATGACGGAAATCCAGGCCTTGGACAAACACCAGATCCACTTGGCGCTGCCGAAATATGGCCGCGATCTGGCGGATTCGCTCCTCCCGTTCTTCCCGACTGGCTTCTGCCTGGGTTGCGTTAGGCCTCAGATCCACGGTGAGCACACGAATAGGGCTCTGCTCTTGTAGAGTGTCTGTGGATTCGGAACCGACCTGTTCCAAAGCTCGTTCTTCCGCTCTGGAGCGACGAAAGCCGAAGGAAAGTGCAGCCAATGCGGCACAGGCGAGCAGAAGCAAAAGCAGTCTGCGAAAAAAATGCTGGAGGATGCGGTTGATCGACACGAGCTTCATCGTATGGATGCTTTGAACCATTTCAAATCAAGATGCCCGAGATTTCCCTTCTTCCTACCATCAACGCCATGTTGAACTTCGCTGCCGCCTGTTTTCTGTTTGCCGGATGGCGGGCGGTCAAACGGGGTAACCTCACGGGTCACTGGCGCAATATGACCACCGCGCTCAGCATTTCCGCCCTCTTTCTGGGCTGTTATCTGTACTACCACTACATGGTGGGTAGTGTGAAATACGAAGGCTCTGCCTTCATGAAAACCATTTACCTGATTATTCTGATTCCCCATGTGATCCTGGCCACCTTGCAGGTACCGGCGATTCTGGCTGCGGTGATCACCGCTTTGAAGAAAAATTTTGAGCTGCATCGCAAGATTACCCGCATTCTGTGGCCGGTGTGGATGTACGTCAGTGTCACTGGGGTGATGGTGTATGTGATGCTCTACGTGATTCCTCACGGAATATAGGCTCCAGCGAGACATTTTGGCATTGTCAGGACTGAGAACAGTCCCTATGGAACCTGTATAGATAACAAATTCCCCCCTAGAGGAGCCGGAACCCTATGAAGGTCACCCTGAACCGAGACAGCCTGCTGGATGCCCTAAGCCGCGTACAGAGCGTGGTAAGCACCAAGAGCACCATTCCTGTGCTGTCTAACGTCCTGCTTGAAGCCGAAAATGGCCAGTTGCGCCTGTCTGCAACGGATATGGAGCTCACCGCGGTGACCTCTGTAGAGGCTGAAGTGGGTCTTGCCGGCCGGAGTACTTTGCCGGCCAAACGATTTCATTCCATGATCCGTGAACTGCCTCCCTCCACTGTGGAGCTGGAAGTGGATGACAGCCATAACGCCTCCATCCGCTGCGGTGGCAGCTACTTTAAACTGATGGGCCTGCCGGCTACCGAATACCCGGAACTGCCGGATCCGGAAACCAAACAGAGCTTCCGTCTCGAGAAAGAAAAACTCCGTTTCATGCTCCGCTGCGTTCAGTACGCCGCCTCCGTGGATGAAACCCGTTTTGTGCTCAATGGTATCCTGTTCAGCTTTAAAGAGCAGAAACTGACCACGGTGGCGACCGATGGCCGCCGCCTGGCCCTTTCCGAACAGGAACTGGAGTTCCCGGAAAGCGAAGAGATTGACATGGTTGTCCCAGCTAAAGCGGTGAATGAACTGCTGCGGAACCTGGGAGACGAGGGTGAGGTGGAAATTTCCGCAGCGGGCAATCATGTTCGCATCCAGACGGAAACGCTGACCCTGATGACCAAACTCATCGACGGCACCTTCCCCAACTTCCGTCAGGTGATCCCCGCCAGTTGTAATGAACGGATTGCCCTCGAACGCGAAAGCCTGCAAGCCGCCGTACGCCGTGTAGCTCTGGTGACCAACGAGCAGTCTAATTCGATCAAACTGCATTTCATGGAGAATGCGGTCGAAGTTCTGAGTTCCACTCCGGATATTGGTGAAGCGAACGAGAAAGTTCCTGTGAAATACTCCGGGCCGGAAATGACCATTGCCTACAACCCGGAATTTTTAACCGCTCCGCTACGTGTACTCGACAGTGACGAAGTGTACTTTGAACTGACGGATGAGATGAGCCCCGGGGTGATGAAATCCGATGTCAGCTTTCTCTACGTGATCATGCCCATGCGGATTCAGTAATGAAACGATCTGCCTTGTTGTTGCTGCCTCTGCTCCTTCTCGGGGCCTGTGCCTCGCCGAAGAGCCATTTGCAATTTGGTGTGGGCAACGGCACGCAAACCCTGCCTCAGCTTCCTTTGCAGGACGTTGAATTGCGCATGGATGGAAAAAAAGTTGCCGAATTTGAGCACATTCCTCCCGTAAAGACTGGTTTCAGCAAACCGCTTAAGGGCAGTGTTCCCCGTCAATTGGAATTGCTTTGGACCGATGCAAAAGGCCAAAAACATCGTGAAGTGGTGGAAACCGCTGCGATCGTAGCTCCTGATTTCAAAGGGCAGCTGGTCCTTCAAGTGAATGAAGATCAGCAGGTTTCTGTTCATCCGGTTGAAGCTCCGGATGGCGAGCTCTCGATTATTCCCTGGGCGGTGCCCGAGGATTGGGAGGGCAATTTGAATTTTCCTGGATTTGAACAGGAATAATCCACAGACACACCACAGAGGTTAGGAGACTCTCATGGTAACGGAAGTTACATCCGAAGGATGGTTCTCTCGCATCGGAAATTCGATCAAAGGGATCCTGTTTGGTCTCGTTCTGTTTATCGGCAGTTTTATTCTGCTGGGCTGGAACGAAAAAAACGCCATCGATACATACAAAGCGTTGAATGAAGTACGTGCCCACTTGGTCACAGTACCTTCCGCATCCATTGAAACCGCAAACGACGGCAAACCCGTGCACACCATGGGCGAAGCTGTCACAGAAGCGATCCTCGCTGACCCTCAGTTTGGAGTAAGCGCCAATGCCATCAAACTGGAGCGGAATGTCCGTTTCTATCAGTGGGTGGAAGACGTAGACACCAAAACCAAGAAAAAAACGGGTGGCGGCACTGAGACCATTAAAGAATACAGCTACAGCAAAAAATGGGTAAGTAGCCCCATCAGTAGCGGCGGCTTTAAAGAAAGCAATGGTCATGAAAATACGGTCAAGTTCCAGGTCGATGACTGGTCTGCTATGGCGGACAAAGTGAACTTGGGTAGCTTTACGCTGGGTGTGGATTTGATTCGGAAAATGAATTTCACCGAAACCTATTCTCCCTCTGAAGGTACCCCGCCTGAGGGTGGATCCATCATGGGCAACGTGATGTATGTGGGGGATTCTCCCACCAGTCCTCAGATTGGGGATGTGGAGATTTCTTTCAAGATCGTGCCCCAGGATACCGTATCCGTGGTTGCGAAGCAGGAAAATGGGGATCTCGTGCCCTACACGGCAAAAACCGGCAAACGGGTATTCCGGGTCACCCGCGGTGAGCATACGCTGGATTCCATGATGGATGCGGCAGAAAGCGAAGCGAAACTGATGACCTGGATCCTGCGTCTGGTTGGTTTCATCCTGATGTTCTCTGGTCTGACGACGATGCTCAAGCCGCTGCAAGTGCTTGCTGATGTGTTGCCCTTCCTTGGAAATTTGGTGGGCGGAGGCATTGGCCTGATTTGCGGCCTGATTGCCGCAGCTCTCACGACGCTGACCATCGCCATTTCCTGGGTCGTGGTCCGACCCATGGTGGGGATTCCGCTGCTTGTGGTTTCTGTAGGATTGGCTGTGGCGTTCTTCTTGAAAGCCCGCAAACCGAAAGAAGCTATCGCCGGAGTGCCTCCTCCCATGGATAGCGCCCCCCCGCCGCCGCCACCGCCTCCCGGTGCCTAAGGCCCTTCCCCGAAACACCCCCGTTGCAGAACGGGGGTGTTTCGTATTTGGGGTGGGCTGGGGATGTGTTCGCGGCCCGCAGGCGAAGCTCCTTTGGCGAGGCCTAGTCGTACATCGCGGCCAGGATGGCCGCGGTCCATTGAAGAATGGAGCGCCTGCGTCCCGCAGGAGAAGTTCCTTTGACGAGGCCTAGTCGTACATCCCGGCCAGGATGGCCGCGGTCCATTGAAGAATGGAGCGCCTGCGTCCCGCAGGCGAATTCCTCTGGGCGAGGCCTAGCTGTACATCGCGGCCAGGATGGCCGCGGTCCATTGAAGAATGGAGCGCCTGCGTCCCGCAGGCGAATTCCTCTGGTCGAGGCCTAGCCGTACATCGCGGCCAGGATGGCCGCGCTCCATTGAAGAATGGAGCGCCTGCGTCCCGCAGGCGAAGCCTTCCGCTCCTTATTTCACCAGTTCTACCGTCTCTAGCTCCACAAAGCGTGGCAAGGTAAAGGCTTCGACGTCGGAGACCACCCGCTCCCCTTCAAGGATTTTGCCCTGCTTCCAGGGAAGGACCTTCAACTCATAAGTTTCGCCAAGCTTGCGAGCGACGGGCTTGGGTTGATCTTCCGGCAGGAAGCCCCAACGGAGGATCAGGATCTCTTTCTCTGCAAACTCCGCAGGGGCAAGCACCTCGTAGTGGTTTTCAATGAGAGCCCGGGTGTAGGGTGGATCGATGGAAGTCGGCAGAGCGGTTTGTTCGACGAGCCGTACCTTCAGAGTAGCGACCTCGCTCTGTTCCGGCTGAACCGCAGGGCCGCTCGCTTGTT
The DNA here is from genome assembly GCA_002429005.1 of Verrucomicrobia bacterium UBA6056. Classification (GTDB taxonomy): domain Bacteria; phylum Verrucomicrobiota; class Kiritimatiellia; order SS1-B-03-39; family UBA6053; genus UBA6056. The sequence continues at coordinate 5,575 of DIYK01000068.1, read as the reverse complement.
TCACGTTGACCTCGGCATCCTCTCCACCCTCTACCCACAGGTCCGGGTAAAAATCGGCTCGGTCATTGTCCGTGAGCTGGTACCACGCATCCACCTGCTCGAGGTCTGTACTGAAACGACCTAAGAGGACTTCCACATCAGCGCCGCCACCTCGAATATTATTGGTCCCGGCTTTGTGTTTATAAGGTCCCGTCACGGCAATGAAATGAGGGTGATGACTCCAACGGGGGTGGTACAGCTCGGTTCCACCTAAGTTTGGGGCTTCTGCCAGGGATACCATCCATTCCCGCCCACTACGCACATCATCCATGATCAGGTTGCGGTGCGGGCCATCAAAGGTCCACATAATATCCCGGTCCCCGGGGGCCAAACTGGCCCAGCAGCCTTTGCCGTATTGGGTAAAGCTTCCACTCTCCAAGTCGACCATTCCGGATTTCGGCCAGGGAAAGAGGCCGGTAACCCGACTACCATCATAGGTCATTTGAACCCCATCCTGTAAAAAGGTCAGGTTCTGGATCAGCGTTTCTTCTTTCGGTTTCCGGTCGAGGGAGACTCGTGCAATTTCACTGAACACTTTGCGAGGGGTAGGATGACGACCGAGAATAACCCAGATTTTGCCATTTTTCGGATCCTGCCAGGTGTCCACAGCCCATCCATGGGTCAATTTCCTGCTTTTTCCCTTCTTCCAATCGAGGGCGTAGGTGGTGTTTTCGTTGCGAAGTGTGTAAATGACGGTTTTGCCATCCGGGGTGATCAGAGGTTTTGCGTAGGCCTGAGATTCTTGGATGAGTTCGCGGGTCCCTTTACGGCTGTCCCAGCCCATGAGTACCAGATCATTCCCATCCGCAAACACATCCCGGTTGTCTCCCCGATCCTGTAGCCAGACGACGCGGGCATGAGCTTCCTGGAAGAAGGCCTTTGCTTCCGGGCTGCTTTTATCCTCCTTTGCGCAGGAGACTGAAAAGAGGAACAGTGCGGGGATCAACGTACGGAACAGCAAATTCATAAGAGGATGGGGAATGCGTGTTTCAGGTTCAGAAAAGTCGTTTCGATTCAGACATGCGCAAGGGGGTACCGTTCATATTGGACTGAAAACGCGGCCCCTCCATGAGGCTTAAGCATCCCGATGCCGGCGGATTCGTGCTGGAATGCCTGTGGCGATGGCCCGGGCTTCGACGTCAGCCGTGACCACGCCTCCTGCCCCAATGATGCACCCTTCACCGAGATGAGTCCCATCCAGCACCTGAACTCCAGCTCCAATCCATACCCCTTTTTCCAGTTCGATGCCTTTGGAGACATGTTCGCTATCCAAAACGTCGCCATCGCAGTTTTCAAAATCATGGCCACCGCCCACCAAGTAACTGTAAGCGGCCAGGAGGCAATTATCGCCCAGAGTCACTGTACTTCCGGAGAAAATCTCACAATGGAATCCCAAGTTCACCTGATCTCCAAGCAGGATGTTCCCATTTTTACAGCTCAGGATGCTATTGCGGCCAATAAAACAGCCCTCTCCCATCCGAATGCCTTCATTGTTCTCGCCCTTGGCGTCGAGCAAGGCATGATCATCAATCACACAGCCATCCCCCAGATGAATTTTATGGGGATGCCGCAGGGTGACGCCCATGCCAAAGACACAAGCGCGGCCGCAAGAGCCCAGCAGCCGCGGGTAGAGTTTACTGCGGAGAAACAGCCCCAAGGCCCCGGGAACCCAGGCCGCACACATTTGAATCAACTCATATTTGATTAACGGTATGAGTCCCCGTTTGCCCACAACCAGATCCGAATAGGTCTGAAGTTTGGAGCGGGAACGCATCTTGTCTTGGATATGGATTTGATTCTCCATGGGATCCATGTACCAGAGTCCCTTTTGAGCGCAACCCTCATTTCCCAACCTCCATGCCCACCCTTCTCCCTCCCTCTTCAACTGTCCTAGTCACCGGGGGCACTGGCTTTACGGGTCGCGAACTGCTCCGCCGCCTGGTCGAGGAAGGTCACCAGGTCCGGGCCTTCATCCGGCCCAGCTCACAGCTGGAGGGACTGGAATCGTTAAACATTGAATGGATTACAGGCGATCTGGGCCTGGAAAGCGACATTAACCCGGCTGTGGAAGGGGTGAACTACATCTTTCATATGGCGACCTTGTATCGGGACGGAAGTGCGACCGAGGCCGATCATCAACGGGTCCATGTTGACAGCACCCAGTTGCTGGCCAAGGCCGCCAAGCAGCAGCCGAACTTTCAACGATTTGTTCATGTATCCACCATTGGCGTTCATGGGCATGTGGAAAATCCACCTGCAGATGAAAACGCTCCTTTTGTCCCCGGCGACGCCTATCAACGCAGTAAACTGGAAGCGGAAACCTGGATTCGGGACTTCGCCGAGACAGAAGGGCTTCCTTTCTGCATCCTTCGACCGGCTGGAATCTACGGACCGGGAGACCGTCGCCTGCTCAAACTCTTCCGTCTTGCCCGGCGTCCCTTCTTTTTCATCGTCGGTCATGGCAAATGTCTCTACCACCTGATTCATGTCGAGGATCTCGCTGAATTGTTTCTGCGTGCAGCCGTTCGGCCTGAAGCTGACTCTGAGACCATGATTTGCGGAAATCCAGAGGCCATCCCCCTCGAAGAGATGGTGAAGGTAATCAACGAAACCCAGGCGAAGCCCGCCCGGGTCATTCGCCTCCCAGCCGCTCCCATCTTTGCCCTGGCCCGTTTGGTGGAGCTCCTCTGCCAACCGCTGAAGATCAAACCGCCCATTTACCCCCGCCGTGTGGCGTTTTTCACCAAAGACCGAAGCTTTGATACCCGCAAAATCCAACGCCTGCTCGAATGGCAGCCCAAATACAGCAATGAAGATGGCCTGCGGTTGACGGCCAAGGCTTATGAGGAGGCGGGTTGGCTCCGTTAACGCATCCATGAACAAACTTCTTCCCTACATTGAAATTGCCCGGCCGGACCACTGGTTCAAAAACATCTTTTTGCTGCCGGGGATTCTGCTTTATTTCTACTTCCACCCTGAGGCCTTGCAGGACTTCAGTTTGTTGCCCCTGCTTCTGGGACTGGTGGGGGCCTGTTTGGTGGCTTCCAGTAATTACATCATCAATGAAGTGCTGGATGCACCCCGGGATGCTCATCACCCGGAAAAGAAAAACCGTCCGGTCCCCAGTGGCAAAGTACATATTCCTACCGCGTATGTCTGGTGGATCGCCAGTGGATTGATCGGACTGGGCGTGGGGGCTCTGGTGAGTTGGGGCGTTTTCTTTTCTTTGCTGGCCCTATGGGTGGCGGGTATGGCCTACAACATTCCACCAGTGCGCACCAAGGACCGGGCCTACCTGGATGTGTTCAGTGAATCCGTGAATAATCCCCTGCGCATGCTCATCGGTTGGTACAGTACCGGCCTGGGAGCTCCTCCTCCATTTTCTGCACTATTGGCCTACTGGATGTTCGGCGGCTTTCTCATGGCGATGAAACGCATGGCGGAATACCGCATGATTCAGGATAAAGAACGCGCAGCTTCCTATCGGGACAGCTTTGCGTACTACAACGAAGAGCGCCTCCTCGTCTCGATTTTGTTCTATGCCACGGCCTTTGCTCTGCTCTCCGGATATTTCATTGCGAGCTACCGGGTGGAGCTGATTCTGGCCGCTCCCTTTGTCGCTTATGTGATGGCCTATTACCTGCATATTGGCTTTAAAGAAAACAGCCCGGTGCAGTTTCCGGAAAAACTCTACACCCAGAAGAAGCTGGTCGTATTTGTTGCCATCACCTTCACGGTGTGCAGCCTGCTGCTCTTTGTGGATGTGGATGCCTTCCGCAGTTTGATCACTCCGGATATCCCCCCGCCGGAACCTCCTTTGCAGGTGGAAACGGGAAGCGCTTCATGACGGAATCGGCAAACTGGCGTGTGGCCGCATATTATAAGTTTTTCAGCCTCGAGGATCTCGAAGGCTGCCGGGAGCGTATGTTGGCCAAGGCACAGGAGCTGGGACTCTGTGGAAGCACCTTGGTGGCCCCGGAAGGCATCAACGGCACCATGGCTGGCCTCGGCGATGCGATGGAACGGTGGCTGCAGTTTTTGGAAAAGGACATGAGCTTTGGCCCCATCGAGGCTAAGTTTGCCTGGGCCGGGCAGGATGCCCCCTTCCGGCGCACCAAAATCCGTCTAAAAACCGAGATTGTTCATTTGGGTCGTCCTGATTTAAGACCGGACCAGAATCCGGTGGGCCAGTATGTGGAAGCGAAAGACTGGAATGCCTTGATTTCGGAACCGGGGGTGCGCGTGATTGATACCCGCAATGATTTCGAATGCGAGGTGGGGACCTTCGCGGGGGCGGACAACCCGCACACCGACAGTTTTGCCGAGTTTCCCGACTATGTGCAGGAGCATATGGACCCCTCGCAAGACCGCAAAGTCGCGATGTTCTGCACCGGGGGCATCCGCTGTGAAAAAGCCACGGCCTACCTGCTGGAGCAGGGCTTCGAAGAGGTATACCATCTCAAGGGCGGGATTCTAAAGTACTTTGAAGAGGTGCCCGAAGAGGAGAGTTTGTGGAAGGGCGAATGTTTTGTGTTCGACGACCGCATTACCGTGAATCATCAACTCGAACCCGGGGCCAGTGAGTGTTGCCGGGGCTGCTGGAATCCATTGTTGCCCGGGGATCGGGAGCACCCTCATTTTGAAGAAGGGGTGAGTTGCCCCCGTTGTTACGCAGAAAAAAGCGAAGTACAATTGGCCCGGGCCCGCGAACGGGAACGGCAGCGGATTCTGGCGGAAACCCGGCTGGCGGGAGGGGACTGAACCTGATGAAGATTTTTTTACTGATTGGGCAATCCAACATGGCAGGCCGCGGACGCATGGACGAGGTGTCGGAGCTGAAAGATTCGCGCATCCGCATGTTCCGGGATGGCAGTTGGCAGGAGGCAGTGGAACCGCTGCACCGGGACAAACCAAAGATTGCCGGCGTGGGGCTGGGCATGCAGTTTGCTTATGAGCTGCTTCAACACGGGGTTGCAGAAGACATTGGTCTCATTCCCTGTGCCGTGGGGGGAACGCCGCTTGAGCGATGGATGCCGGGTGGGGATCTCTATGAAACGGCTCTCTCCGAAGCTCAGTCAGGCCTTAAACATGGAGCGCTAGCCGGGATCCTCTGGCATCAAGGAGAAAGCGACAGCCATCAGCCCGAAACCTACGAAAGCTATGGCGAACGTTTCTCTGAAATGGTGAGTACGCTTCGAAGGGTCTTACATGCACAAGAAGTTCCGGTGATCACCGGAGAACTCGGACCCTTCTTAGCGGGTCAGGACGCTTATCCGGGCTATAATCCAATCAATGAGCAGCTTCATGATCTGAGCCGCAGCCTGCAGCCCTACGCCTGTGTATCCTCTGCCGGTTTGACAGACAATGGGGATGCCTTGCATTTCAACGCCGTTTCCCTCCGCGAGTTCGGCCACCGTTACGCAGAGGCCTACCTGAAGCTTGTCAGCGGGGAATGAACGCGGGCCGACGGGCCTGCGTGTTGTGTTATTGGGCTGGTTTCCTAGTTCGGCGGATCCTAGCCCGGCGGGGGGCCTTC
>DIYK01000105.1 GCA_002429005.1 Verrucomicrobia bacterium UBA6056 | reverse complement strand
GACTGCGGGACTACGCCGGATCGACCTGTTTCCCACAGAGACTGCGGGACTAGGCCGGCTTACGCAATACCCAGAAACGCTCCCGACCCGCCAAATCCGATTTCAGGCTGACCTCATAGCCCCGCTGTTCCGCAGCCGGCCCCAGAATCGCCTGCTGGGTCTCCCCACTCTCCAGCAGCAGATAGCCTCCTGCGACGAGCTGTTGCCAAGCTTGATCCATCAACTGAATCATCAGCGCGGTCCCCTCTCCTTCCGCAAACAGCGCCAGATGCGGTTCAAAGTTCCGCACATTCTCCGGAAGAGCCGCTTCTTCCTCTTTTCCGATGTACGGAAGATTGGCCATGATCAGGTTCCGAGCTTCGGAAGACAGGCCCTGAAGGAGATCGGCCTGCTGAAAGCAGACATCCAGGCCTTGCTCCGCAGCATTCGTTGTGGCCAGGGCCAGGGCGTCCTCAGAAAGATCCACGGCAGTCAGCTGCCAATCCGGGCGTTCCTGTTTCAAAGACAAGGCAATACAGCCACTGCCCGTACCCACATCCAACACCCTCGCCTGGGCGGGCAAGGGCAGCTTCAACGCAATCTCGACCAGCTGCTCGGTCTCCGGTCGGGGAATAAGCACCCGCTCATCGACCCGCAACTGCAGATTCCGAAAAGGAGCGCGACCGGCCACATATTGCACGGGTTCTCCGGCACGAAGGCGTGGTAGGGCCTGCTTCCAGGCAACAAGATCCTCCTCCGAAACGGGCTCCTTCATCGGAATCCAACTCAGCGAGCAGTCCTGACGATCCGAAATCCACCACTGCAACAGGCCCGGGTCAAGATCCTCTACCTCCTGAAGCAGTTCGCCCCAGCTGGGAGAACTCATGCTTCCAGCAGCCTCAGCATGCGCTGCGCAGCGAGGGCTGCCCCGATGCCATTATCGATGTTCATCACCATTACGCCATTGGCGCAACTGGCGAGCATAGAACTCAGAGCCGCTTTGCCGCCCTCGGCCACTCCGTAGCCCACCGACGTGGGTACCGCAATGATGGGCTGAGGGCACTGGCCGGCAGCCACAGAGGCCAGCGCGGCTTCAAATCCGGCCACCACCACAAGGATGTCATAGCTTCGAATCAAATCCAGTCGGGAAAGAAAACGCTCCAAGGCGGCTACGCCGATATCCTGATACGCATCCGCATGAATCCCGAGAAAGCCCAGAGTATTTTTCACCTCCATGACCACAGGTGCATCTGCAGATCCACCAGAGAGAATTCCGATCTTCCCTGCTTTCCCCTTCGGGGCTTCCGGCTGCCAAATCCAGGTCCGGGCCACAGGGTCATAATGGCCACCCTCGAGTTCTGCAGCTTTTTCCGCCTGGCAGCGGGAGATCAGGATATCGTGTTGCCGCTCCTGACATTGGGCAATGATGCGCTGTAATTGATCGACGCTCTTCGCTTCCCCATACACGATTTCCGGGAAGCCCAGACGCTTCTCCCGGCCATAATCAAAACAAAGGTCGCCGTGAGTCATGGCTGTGAATTACTGTCCCCGGCGTGGCAGATGCCCCTCAGCCTCATCATAGAAGCGGAAAACCATTTCCCCGGGCTGAACCATTCCCATTTCGTGGGCCACAGTTTTCACATAATCCCGTTCGGTCAGAAAGCGTTCCTGTTTCACCCGTAAGCGCTGCAAACGCTGTTCCACCTCGGATTTATCATCGCGCAGTTTGGAAAGCTGCTCTTCGTGGCGAACGTATTTCTGATATTGAGGAATGAATCCAAGCAATCCGACCGCACAGAGCAAGACCATCACAAAGACGGTCATCAGGTTGCTCAAAGATTGCAGAAACTTCACGGGCAACAAAGTATCTGAACTAGAAACCCGTTACCAGACAAAGATGATGAAAAAGAAAGACAGGCTCCCCAGCCTCTTCATTAGAGGGAGAATCCCTTCTGAGCCTAATCGTTTTTTGTAATCACACTCTTATTCAATAGACCGGCTTTTTCCGTGAGATCGAGCACCTCTACCAGTTCGCCATGTTCACTGCCATTGCTTACTTCAATCAACAACGAGGTCTCCGGATCCAGATCAGCCATTCGGTTAAAATAGCTTTCCAATTGAGTCAGACTGACCACGTTTCCGTTCAGCAAGAGTTCCCCCGAATTGACCGTAATCCGGGAGAGATCGATCCCGGAGACCCCCTCTCCACGGGGGCGATTGATTTCGATGCGCGAGAGAATGGGTGGCAGACTGAAGGTAAACACAAAATAAATCAGCAACAGGAACACCACATCGATCATCGGGGTCATAGATACATGATCGGTGGGACGGTTGCGGCGGCGGGCAGCAGTCTGACTCAGGGCGGCGATACTACTCATGATCTTCTCTCTCCTGCCGACCATCTACACACAAAACGCTCCCCCAGGGGAAGCGATCCCCGGGAGAGCGTGATTTCGTCGGCAAAAACCACTTACTCCGCGGAGAGCAGACTGACGTTTTCCAGACCTGATTTCTTGAGCAGGTCCAGCAGGGTTACCAACTCTCCGTGGAAAGATTCAGCGGTAGCCATGACAATGATATTCTGTGTGGGGTCCAGATCGGCGAGGCGGTTAAAGGTCCGCTCCAGCGTTTCCAGGCTCACCCGGGTTTCATCCAGGGTGTAGAAGCCTTCGTAGACCATAATCCGGTAGGTATCGATTTCCTGAGACTGGGACTGCTGGGGTGCCGCGGGGCGCCACACCTGCAATTTGGAAATGATATCCGGAATCTCGAAGGTGTACACAAAGTAAATGAGAAGTTGGAATACCACATCAATCATCGGCGTCATCGGCACATCCTCAAGCTTGTTATTGCGCTTGCGGCGTCCGGCGAATCCTTTTTGTTTCGGGCTGGCCATCAGTTATTGGTCCTTAGTTTGTCTTTTCAATCAGGCCGATAATTTCGATACGATACAGGCCCTCGGAAGAACAAATATCCATCACCTTGCGAATCTCACGGTGACGGGTCCGCTTGTCCCCGTACACCATGACTGGAATTTCCTGACCATAGGTCTTCACCGCCTGGCGAATCGCCGCCCGGAAGGATCCCTGGTCATAGACAGCAGAACCAAGTTTGATATCGCCGTTCTTGGTAACCTGAGCGTAGATAGTCGCAGGTTCAAATTCCGTGATCTTCTCCGCATTGGGGCCATCCGGAATAAGAATATCCTTGTCGAACTTTTCCCGCTCCAGGTCCAACGTGAACACGAAGAAGATGATCATCTGAAAGACGATATCAATCATCGGGGTCAGATTGACCGGTTCGATCTGGTTGTCGCGTTTCATAAGCTAAGTTATCCGGCAATCAGCCTTCAACAACTTCGACGTTACGAAGCACCTTGATCTCATCCATGGTGTGCATTTCCATGGTCAGGATAATGGTCGAGGCTTTGTTGCGGAAAAAGTAGAAGAAAGCCAGAGCGGGAATCGCCACGAACAGACCGAAGGCCGTGGTGTACAAGGCCTGAGAAATACTCAAGGCGAGCGCACCGCCACCTGCGGGACCTGCGTTGGCTAAGCCGTCGAACGCCGCGATCATACCTTGCACCGTACCGAGCAGTCCCAGCATCGGAGCCAGGTTACCCACCACGTTCAAGTAGTTCACACGCTGCATGAGTCGCTCTTCTTCCATCGCCGCAGAAACGGACACCGCTTCCTGAATGGCTTCGAAGCCCTCTTCTACGTTGGAGAAACCGGAGCTCAGGATGTTGGCCACGGGGCAAGGCTCTTCTTCGCAGTGTTGCAGAGCTTTCATCACGTCGCCCTGTTCCATGGCAGCTTTGACCTTGGTCACCAGGGTTTCGGGCATGATCTTATCCACTTTTACGGTGAGGAAGGCGTCAATGATCAGAGCAATACAAGCTACGGAAGTCAGGAAAATGGCGACCCAGAGGATAATCCCAAGAAAACCGCCACCGGTCACCACAGAAATAAATCCCGCACCACCGCCTCCACCGCCTTCAGCGCCTTCAACCGTCAACTCTCCTCCAGCATCCTGAGCGAAAAGGTTGGCAGACATCCAAAAGCTGCTGATCAGGCTCATCCAAGTCCAAAAGTGTTTCTTCATCATGAATCTCTCCGTACGTCTCTATCCGTGTTTGATAAGTGTAAAGGGTTGGCAATCAGTTGGGAATCTTTGCGATGAACTCGCTCTGAGGATATTTCGCTTTCAACTGATCAAAGTATTTTTTGGCATGTGCAGTTTCACCGAGTTTCTGGAAGGTCTCCCCGGTTTTGAACAGGGCTTGCTCGTGTTCTGCAGGCTGTTGTTCATAAAAATACACTGTGCGCAGATAGTCAAGCAATGCACCTTTAAAGTCGGCCCGGGCGGCTTTGATATCCCCGCGGATCATCTGGGCATTGGCCTGAGTGGCACGATCCGGAGCCTCAACCACCAGTTTGGTCAGTTCCGGTTCCAGTTCAGCCCCTTTGCCTTGGGCAACCATGGTTTTCCACTCCACCAACTGCAATCCGGGGAAAAGGCTCTCTGCATTATCCCCATAGCGTTCTTTAATGGTGTTCAGGGTACGGTTGGCCGAAGCGCCGTTCCCTTCTTTGGCGTAGAGATCAGCCAGCTGGATGGCGGCCACGGCATCCCAGGTTTGGAAAGCTGATTTGCGTATCGCGCTGTTCAGCATGGCTTTCGCTTTGTCCACATCTCCGGCAGCGATCAACTGTGTAGCCTGGGCCAGTTCACCGGGACGGGCTCCCAAAGCGCGGACATACTGTTCGCGTTTGAGTGGAACCTGCTGACCGTTGGCCGTGGCCACCAAATCGCCGTTGGGACGGGCGAGAATTTTTTCCACAGGAATTTCACGGCCATCTGCCATGTACACAATCAATTGTTGAGCCGAAAGCGGCAGCGCAGCCAGAACAACAGTAGCGAGAAGGGTTTTCAGGTGTTTCATAATCTACTCCTTAATTGTCGTCTGCCGATTGGATGGCCAGAGAGCTCATTTTACGCATACGCGGGGCTTCCGGATCGGTGGGAAAAGTTTGCAGGAACGCATTGCTCATGTCCGCAATCAGTCCCCAGGCTTTGGTATCGCCAGCCGTGGCCATGGCTTCAGCCTTTTCTACTCCGGTCAACAGGGCTTCCCGGACCAGAGCGCCATGCTCAGGACTTTCCGGCTTCTGCAGGCCGACTTTGTAGAGACTGGATAGAGATTTCTTTTCGTTCCCCTGGCCCGCGTAGAGTCGGCTAAGCGCCAGATCCATCTTCGAACGTGCCACTTTGCTGGGTCGGTTCACCAGAATTTTGTTGGCGGATTGCAGGGCGGCTTCCGCTTCGGCCAATTTCGGCGGTTCCATATCCAAATACACATCCGAGAGGGTAATCCCGGCGTCCAGCACCACGGCGGAACGTGGGTACTTATCGATCAAATCCTTAAGGCCTTTCACCGCTTCGTCCAAGCGTCCGGCACCCAGAGCGGATTTACCCAGACTGTAGAGTGCGCGGATTTCAAGGCTTTGATTTTGCCGGGAACGCGGATCTTTGATCACCAAGGCAAAGGAGTCCGCAGCCTCTTCCCAGCGTTCATTCTGGAGCATAAGTACGCCGACCTGAAAGATTTTTTCCATCTCGTAACTATCAGGCTGCTGAACCATTTTGGCCACCGCATCCTGTGCCACCTGAACCTGGCCCTCTTCCAGCGCCGCTTTCACCAAGGAATAGAGCGCATCTTTGCCAGCATCTGATTCGGGGTGCTTGCGTGCAAGATCGTTAAACACCTCCGTGGCTTCTGCAACCTGACCCTGCTGAATGTAGAGGCGACCCAGGTTGTACATCACATCCGGTTCCTGATCGGATCCGGGGTACTCCTTCAGGAACCCATTGAGCTCATCCGCAGCTTGCTTGCGCAGAGCAGGATCGTTTTGCTGAGCGGCTTTCGCCAGCAACATCTGAGAAATCCGGAAGCGAACACGTTGCAGCAGTCCAAGACTGCGGTCTTTATCCTCCGGGCCGTAATAAATACTGTCTTTGAGTTCAGGATCCAGGTCTGCTCGCAACTGGACCAGTTCGGCGACCCCCTCTTTCTCCAGCTCAGCATCCGCACTGCGTAGTTTTGCATCGGCAATCCCCAGACGGGCCTGAGCCTGCTGGAAGCCGGGCAAGGACTGGTCCCGTACCTGCTCGAAGGCGCTAACGGCATCGGCGAAGCGTTCTTCTCTCAACGCAGAAACCGCACGCAGCGTGAGGACCTGAGCGGCGGGAGGCGTTCCCGGATAGAGCGCCAGCAACTCGTCGTAAATTTCCAAGGAACGGGCATTATCACCGCGTTTTGCCGCATTGTCACCAATGAGGTACATCATCCGAGGGGCTAAGGGTTGGCCCGGGAAGTTACGTCCCAAGGCAAGCACAGCCACTTCGGACCCGTAGACATCTTCTTCGTCCACCATGCGTTTAATGATGCGCATTAGAATCGAAGCGGCGTCGGTATCATCCGGATAGCGTTCACCGAGATACCCGGCCAACATCATCAACTCTTCCCGCTGATCTTCCTCCAACCAAATACGACTGAGGGTATTCAACGCTCCTACGGTGTAGCGGGTGGATGGGTATTTGTTCAGAGCCGCCAGAACTTGCGTTTTGGCTTCATCGGTTTTGCCATCCCGAACCAGAGATTCAGCAAGGTCCAACTGGCGTTTGAAAATCAATTCAGTCGATTTCCCAGATGTTTTCGGAGGATTCAAATCCACATCGAGTTCATCTTTGAGCCAGCTTTTGAGTTCTTCAAACTTCAGGGCAGAACGGTCGGCATATTCGCTGCCTTCATATTTCAAGAAGGCATTGTAAAAGTTGCCAGCGGCGCCTCCAGCTAGTTTTTTGGCTGCAGCTTCATCCCCACTTTTCAGACGTTGCTTTGCCAACTCAAACTGAATATTCCCTTCCACATAGCGAAGTGCGGCCCGGGGAAATTCTGATTTGGGCAAGTTGTTTTCTTCCATGCTCTTTTCGAGCCGGATGGCTTCAGTTTTCAGCTGTTTCAGCTGATCCACGGCCTCGCTGGTTTTGCCCATTTCATGATCACGCCAGGCGCGAATGCCCATGGCCATGAAGAAATAGTTATCGTTGCTGCCCCACATCATTTCGCGGGTAATTTTGTCCACTTTCTCCAGCTGTGCGGATTTCACCGTCTTATCGCTGCTGCTTCGGGCGAAATCGAGCGCGTTCTGGGCGGCAAGCACTTGGAATTTCCGCTTCAGGACCTCGGAGTCGGTGGAATCGATCACCAACTGCAGCGTTTTGGCCGCGTCTTCAAATTTGCCCTGATCCTGAAGAATCGAGGAGAGGCGCATCCCGGCCCCGGCGAAGGTACGAACCACGTCTGGATCGGTGATGTCTTTGCCTTCGTTGATCTGGAGAAATTTCTGATAGTTGGTCAGCGCATCATCGTTGCGGCCCATGGCGTCGTAGGTCATGGCCAATTGCAGGAGAATAGCTTGCGCTTTGGTATCCGTACTCAGATTCCGGGATTCCAGAATCTTTTCCACATCCTCGGTCTTGCCCTGACGCAGGAGAATGCTGGCTTCCGCCACTTCCACCCGGTCCTGATCATTTGGAAAATCTTTGCGCAACTGGCTTTTGGCCTCGTTCGCCAGATCAAAGAGACGTTGGTCCATCAGGAAGCCGATGAACTCAACCTCCCGTTCAAAAGGATCAACTCGTGTGTCTTCAGTTGGGGGCTCTTGGGCGTTCGCCTGCATCGTGAACGGAGCCCATGGCGATAAAGCCACGCCTCCGATCATTGCTCCAGCCAACCATCCCCGTTGTCTTCCCAGTTGAACGCGTCCGTGTGTCAGTACCCGTTGGATCTTCATAGTAGGGTTTAGACCCTACGCCATCGTTTCTGTTCAGGTCAACTGAAGAGTGGGGGAAAATTAGCTTTTTCGGTACGAAGATCCGCCTCTACAACGCTATATTTTTTCTGCACTTTTCTCTTAACAGCCAAAGCGGAAAGACGCATTCCGAAAATTAACCCAAACGGGCAGATACCGCGTCCCAGTTGACCAATTTCCACCAGTTGTGGATATAATCACTTCGACGGTTCTGATAATGAAGATAATAGGCATGTTCCCAGACATCGAGTCCCAAGAGAGGCGTGCCGAGCTGATCCACAGGTAACAAATCTTTCATCAGAGGGTTATCCTGGTTTTCTGTGGAACAGACCGCCAGGCGGCCATTGCGCTCCACCAACCAGGCCCAGCCCGAGCCAAACTGAGTGGCCGCGGCCTGCGAAAAGGCATCCTGAAAGGCTGCAAAGGAGCCAAAATCGCGCTTTAAGCGGAAGGCCAGCTCTCCCTGAGGACCTCGGTTCAGTTGCGGCGCCTGCATGCTGTTCCAGAACAACGTATGGTTCCAGTAACCTCCCCCATTGTTCTGCAGAGAATCCCGCTGGGCTTCCGGAATCAACTTCAACGAAGCCAGAAGTTGCTCAAGGGGAGCAGACAGATTCGCCGCTTCGAGGGCTGCATTTAACTTACGCGTATAGCCTGCATGATGTTTTCCATAATGTAAGGCCATGGTTTCCGCATCAATGGCAGGGGCCAAGGCATCCATCGCAAAAGGAAGCTCCGGCAGACGAAGCTGCAAGGGAGCACTGCTTGACTGGGCAAACAAAGAAGGGGCCAAAGTAGCGGCGGCACCCACCAGTGCGCTTCGTTTCATCATCTCTCTGCGGTTCATCATAACAGCTTCCTCTCCTCGGGGGTTGCGCACATCCTAGCGCCTCACGACTCCTTTTCCAGAAGGGAAAAGCCCTATTTTCAGAATCTCCCCTTAGAGGACAAATCTCATACGGGGAAAGCTTGAAAGCTAGCAGCCTGTCGGACTTTTGGACTTCTAAACGAACATTGGCATTTTTGAGTCGGAATTCAGTCTGATTTGAGGCGAATAGAACCACGATGAGGCGCAAATCAGACGGGACTCCGGCCTAATCACGCGAAGTTGCAGTCGGAGATTCCAAACACCGACAAGCTGCTAGCAGTCTGTCGGGCTTTGGACTTCGAAACGAAAATTTGCGTGTTTGTGTCGGAATTCAGGCTGATTTGAGGCGAATAGCGCAGCAATTTAACGAAAATCAGCCTGAATTCCGGCCAAATCACGTGGATTTGCAGTCGGAGGTTCCAAAGTCCGACAGTCTGCTAGCCCCTCCTCAAGGAGGGACAGAGCTTATGCCATCCCGTTTTTCAACATCGGCTCCGGCTTGGCCAGAAAGACATCGCGTTGCAGCAACGCATAAATCAGGGTCGGAAGCCAAAAGATCATGGTGATCCGAAATGCGGCAAACATCAGTACCGGGATTCCATATACGATCAGAAAAGAAAACAACCATTTTGCCCTGTAGCGCTTCGCAAAGATGGCCACCAAAAGCAGAATCCAGCCTGCACAGGAAAAAAGGAGACCGATGGCCGTACTTATTAAAACCAGACTCACGTGATCAGCAATCATGCCTTCAGATGCTTCAGCTCCCATCGCTAAAGCCGAATACGCTCTCCCCATTCCGATGAAGGTACCCAGGACCCCCAGCACGGGCCCCATCTGCATCCATGCTCCCCACAGAGCGATCCGTTTACCAGAATGGTTCATACGCTGCGCTTTGGCATACAGCGAAGCATCTGGCAAGTAGCTTGCCCTCTCCCCTGTTGATACAAGACTTTCTTTATTGACCGTACCTGATGCAGAGGCTATCTTCACCACCCTGTCGCAACCGGAAGTGAACGAGAGTGGGTCATGGACTCACTCTTTTTTGTCGGAAGGAAGCAAGGTGGACAATTTCAGGAGCTGACATCAGATGAATGCGGAACTGCAAGCGGTAATCGACTACTATGAACGTGAAAAAGGCATCGAACGGGAAACCCTGATCGAAGCACTCGAGCACGCCCTGGTGTCGGCAGCCCGGAAAACGGCTACCGGCGACGAGATGCGGGTCGTGGTCGATCGGAAAACCTTGGAAATTCAGGCCTATGGCCATGCCCGCGTCGTGGGTGGTTTTCCGGAAAACGAAAACGAGATCTCGATTTTTGATGCAAAGGAAGTGAAATCCGATGCTGAGATTGGCGATTTGATCGAGCGTCCGGTGGATCCGCAAACTTTTGGTCGTATCGCCGCCCAGACGGCGAAACAAAGCATTCTCCATCACATCCGCAGTGCGGAAAAAGGCCGCATCTTTGACGCCCATAAAGATCGCTCCGGAGATATTGCCACAGGCACCATCCGCCGCTTCGAGCGGAATGATGTGTTTGTCGACCTGGGCGTGGGTGAAGGCGTCCTTCCCGCCCGAGAACGGGTTTCCACAGAAGATTACAATGTGAACGACCGCATCCGTTGTTATGTGGTCAGTGTCACGAACCCGCCTTCCGGCCCACAGATTCTTCTCTCCCGCTCCCATCCCGGCTTTGTACGCCGCCTCTTCGAACTTGAGGTAGCTGAAATTGCCGAGGGCACGGTTGAGATCAAAGGCATCGCCCGTGAAGCTGGCTTCCGTAGCAAAGTTGCCGTGTGGAGTCCCGATCCCAAAGTGGATCCCGTCGGAGCCTGTGTGGGCCTGCGTGGCGTTCGGGTCAAAAACATTGTCCGCGAACTGGGTGGCGAGAAAATCGACATCGTTCGCTGGAACGAAGATATTTCCACCTACGTCACCCACTCCCTGCAGCCTGCGGAACTGGCTTCCGTTTCTGTGGATGAAGCCACCCAGACCGTTCAGGTCAAGGTCAAGCCGGACCAACTGTCCCTGGCCATTGGCAAAAAAGGGCAGAACGCCCGCCTGACCTCCAAACTGACTGGTTGGAAGATCGACATCAGCCGCGAGGAAGCATCGCTCAACTTTGAAGAGCGGGTTGCCTTGTCGATTGAAACGCTGGCTGGCATTCAGGGAATCGGAGAAGAGAAAGCGGTTGCCCTGGTGCAGTCCGGTTTCCTCACCCTGGAAGGGATTATTGCCGCGGAACCGGAAGACCTGGTGGATGGAGATACCATCGACACCGATGTCGCATCCGCGATTAAAACTGCGGCCGAGGCCGCTTACGAGAAGAAATTCGGGAGCATTGAATAGATTTTATGAGGGTATTTGAACTCGCCAAAGATTTGGACATTCCCATGGTTGAGCTCCAGGAGCTCATCGAAATGGAGGGAATTGAAGCGACGAGTAATTTCAGCGCGCTTTCCCCCCAGCAGGTAAATATTGTCCGTGAAGCAGCAGGCTTTGACCCGCTGCCCCTTCCCGAGGGGGAATCGGAAAGCAACGAATCCGCAGAAAGCAACAGCGAAGAAACGCCTGAAGCTGAAGCGGAAAGCACTTCAGAAGCAGAAGCTCAGCCTGAACCTGCTGCTCCCGAGGCAGAGAGCAGTGAAGAAGCTGCTGAGCAGACCGAGGAAGCTCCTGTGCAGGAAGAAGCCGCAGAAAGCGAAGCGGCTGAAGCTCCTGCAGAGGATGCCACCCCTGCTGAGGAAGAAGCGGCCCCTGCAGAAGCCGAAGCTGAAGCGGAACCTGAGCCTGAAGCCGAAGCCGAAGCCGAGCCCGAAGAGGAGCCGGAAGAGGAAGAGGAACAGCCCATCATCGTGGATGGGGATATCATTATTAAAGATCTGGCTGTGGTGCTGGATGTAAAACCCAACGTGATCATCGCCTCTTTGATGAAAATGGGGATTTTTGCTTCCATCAATCAGCCCGTGAACAAAAAAATTGCTCAGCGGGCCGCAAAAGCCCAGGGCATTGATATTTTGATCGAGCGGCCCAAGCCCCCGCCTCCCCCGGAGCCGGAGCCCGAGCCGGAACCGGAAGTTCCTGAGCCCAGTAGTGCCAGCGAAAGCAAAGCACCTGCAAAAGCTCAGTTGCCACCGGAAAAGACCAAGAAGAAAAGCAACAAGAAGAAGAAAAAGAAAAAAGGCAAAGGCGCTGATCATGATGACAGCACCAGCCTGCGTCCTCCTGTTGTGACCTTCATGGGCCATGTGGACCATGGAAAAACCTCTCTCTTGGACAAAATCCGGAACGCCAACGTCGTCGACGGAGAAGCCGGAAGCATTACCCAGCACATCGGTGCCTACACCGTTGAGACGGGCGGCAAAGAAATTACCTTCCTGGATACTCCGGGCCACGCGGCTTTCACTGCCATGCGGAAACGGGGTGCGAACCTCACCGATATTGTCGTGATTGTCATTTCTGCAGAAGAAAGCCTGAAACCGCAGACCATTGAAGCGATTAAACACGCTCAGGAAGCGGATGTGGAATTGATGGTCGCCATCAACAAGGTGGATCTGCCCAACGCCAATCCCGACCGGGTGAAACAGGAACTGCAGCAACGCGACCTGACTCCGGAAGACTGGGGTGGGGAAACCATCTGCGTGAATGTGTCCGCCAAAACCGGCGAAGGTTTGGACGAACTGCTCGAAATGATTCTCTTGCAGGCTGAAGTCCTGGAACTGGAAGCTCCGCCCAATCTGCCCGCTGAAGGCTATGTGATTGAATCCCAGATGGAAAAAGGCATGGGCCCCACGGCTTCTGTCCTGGTGACTCAGGGAACACTCAATCCGCGAGATGTGGTCATCTGTGGTGAATCCTTCGGTAAGCTCAAAGCCTTGATCGATGACAAAGGGCAGCGGGTGAAAAGCGCAACGCCTTCTCATGCCGTCAAACTCTTGGGTCTGAATGACCTCCCCTCCCCCGGGGATAAATTTGAAGTGATCGGCGACGAGAAAGAAGCTCGTCAGCTGAGCCTCGAACGCAAAGAAGAGCGCCGTCAGGAAGAATTGCAGGGCCCGGCCCGTAACGCATCTCTGGACGATCTCTTTGCTGCGGCCGGTCTCGACGATGTCGAAGAGTTGCCGGTCTTGCTGAAAGGCGACGTCAAGGGCAGTCAGGAAGCCATCATCAGCTCTTTGGAAGAAATCAAGAGCGATAAGGTACGCCTGAAGTTCATTGGCAAAGGCATTGGTCCCATTAACGAAAACGATGTGCTGCTGGCAGGAGCTTCCGGCGCATTGATTCTGGGCTTCAACGTGAACATTGAGAACGCTGCCGTCAAAGCGGCGAAAGCCAATGGCACCGAAATTCGCCTCTACGACGTGATTTATGAACTGATCGATGAAGTGGAAGCAGCCATGACCGGCTTGCTCAAACCCGTCGTCGAAGAACGCGTCATCGGCCATGCCGAAATCCGCGTGATGTTCAAACTGCGCAAAGGAAACAACGTGGCGGGTTGTATCGTCACCAATGGCCGGATGCGGGTCAAAGCCCGTGCACGGGTGATGCGTGGCCGCGATATGATCTACCAGGGCGGCATCGCCACCCTTCGCCGCTTCCAGGACGATGTTCAGGAAGTGGGTAACGGTCAGGAATGCGGTATTCGTCTTGAGAACTTTAACGAGTTTGAAGTAGGCGACACCATTGAGGTCTACCTCACGGAAAGCGTTTCCCAGGGTCTCTAATCCTTCCCGGAACCTGTCATGTCCATTTCCCGCATTGACCGTGTAAACGAGCTCCTGCAACGAGAGATTGCCTCCAGTCTCTACCGGCTGCAGTTCGATCCCCCCTTGGATCTGGCTCGGGTCACGATCAGCCAGGTGCTCTGTTCTCCTGATCTTCGTCAGGCACGGGTCTTTGTTTCCGTGCTGCTGACGGATGATCCGGAGGAAGGCCGACTGGTGATTCGTCAGCTGATGAAGCAACGTAAAGAACTTCAGCGGATGCTGGCTGATAACATTGTGTTGAAATACACCCCGCATCTGCAGTTTATGCAGGATGATAGCCAGGACAGCGCTGCCCGGGTGCTGCAGATTCTGGATGCCCTCCCCCCTCCCGCTGCCGAGCCCCCCAAGTCGGATGAGTCCCCGGAGACGTAAGGCCCGCGGAATCAACGTCGACGGCATTCTGCTGGTCGACAAGCCTCAGGACTGGACCTCCCACGATGTGGTGGGCTTTGTCCGTAGCCGTTACCGTCTGGCCAAAGTCGGCCATGGAGGCACGCTCGACCCGATGGCAACCGGCTTGCTGGTGTTGTTGTTGGGGAAAGGCACCAAATGCAGCCAGGCCGTCATGGTCGGCGAAAAGCTCTATCGTGGTACCATTAAGCTTGGTGAAACCACCAATACTCAGGATGCAGATGGCCAGGTGGAGGAGACCCGGGATGTTCCCAGTCTGGAGGATGCTCAGCTGGATGAGGTCTTCGCCCGCTTTGAAGGCGAGATTGAACAAATTCCGCCCATGGTTTCCGCCATCAAAAAAGACGGGGTCCCTCTCTATAAATTGGCAAGAAAAGGGCAGGAAATTGAACGGGAACCCCGCCCGGTAACCATTCATCATTGTACACGTCTGGGCACCCGTTTGCCGGAAGTGGATATCGAAGTCCGCTGCAGCAAAGGAACCTACATCCGAACCCTGGCCCATGACATTGGGGCCAGCTTGGGCTGCGGAGGACATCTCAGCGCCCTGCGACGGGTGGCATCCGGGGACTATGATGTGGCCAATGCGGTCAGCATTGATG
This sequence comes from Verrucomicrobia bacterium UBA6056, assembly GCA_002429005.1. Classification (GTDB taxonomy): domain Bacteria; phylum Verrucomicrobiota; class Kiritimatiellia; order SS1-B-03-39; family UBA6053; genus UBA6056. Next base: position 17,739 of record DIYK01000105.1, on the reverse strand, counting down.
CCTTGAGAGAGATGGATTTGGAGGCATTGAAGCCTTTCTTACTCCCCCTGGACTCCGTCTCAGCCCCGGAGGCAGAAGAGGATTCTGTATCATGAGTACACATCTGATTGAGTCCACTGACGCTCTCCCGGAGCCGGATCAGCCCCTGGTTTTGGCTGTAGGCGCCTTTGATGGCATTCACCGGGGACATCAGAGTGTCCTTCAGGATGCCCTCCGCCTCGCGGTGAAACACAGTGCCCGGGTGGGCGCCCTTCGTTTTCACCCCCATCCTCAACGCGTGCTGCGCCCGGATGTCGCTCCCCCCCTGCTCTGCAGTGAAGAACAAATCAGTGAACAACTTCGTGAAGAAGGAATGGATTTGCAGCTGCGCTTGCCCTTTACTCCCGATCTGGCGGAGCGGAGTCCGGAAGCCTTCCTGCAACAACTCGCTGCAGAACTTCCCGGCTTAAAAGCCTTGGTGGTAGGCGAAAACTGGCGTTTTGGCAAAGGCGGCACTGGAGACATCACCCTCCTGCGTCGCGAAGCCCAGGCCCATGGATGGGAAGTACATTGTGCCAGTATCAGTCGCTGGCAGGGTGAGCGAATTTCCAGTACCCGGATTCGTGCCGCCATCCGCAAAGGCAGCCTTCGCGCCGCCGCATCCATGTTGGGCCGCCCCTACCGAATGGAAGGCGAGGTCCGCAGCGGAAAACAATACGGCCGCGAACTCGGATTTCCCACAGCGAACTTCATTCCCCTCCAGGAAGTCATGCCCCCGCAAGGCGTCTATGCCATGCGCGCTCACCTCAACGGAAGCGTGCTGCATGCTGCCGGTTATATCACCCAGGAACCCAATCTGGTCGAAGTGCATCTTCTGGATTTTCATGGCGACCTCTATGGAAAACACCTGGCGGTGGACCTCATGGATTTCCGCCGGGCCGCCACTCCAATCTCGGATCCACAAACGCTGCGGGAAACCATCTCTGAAGATGTGAAAGGCATCCGTCGTTTTCTGCAACAAATTGAGGGACCCTCATGAGGTCCATCCCGGCTCAACCGGAGGATCAAAGTAGTCGTCTCTGGCCGGAAGATTGGCTGAAAGCCATGGATTTCACGGAAGTCTGGTCACAGCAAGGCTCTCGGCTTCTGGATCTGGGTTGTGGCAAAGGCCGCTTCATGATGGCGCATGCACAGCGTTTCCCGGAAAAACAAATTCTGGGCATTGAGCGAAAGCTTCGCCGGGTCCGGAAAATTGACCGACAAGCCCATCGACGCGAGCTGGATAATCTGCGTCTGCTGCGCATTGAAGGCATGTATGCCTTGCGCTATCTCATTCCGGATCAATGGATCGATGAGTGCTTTGTGTATTTCCCCGACCCCTGGCCCAAAGAGCGGCACCAGAACCACCGCATCTTTTCCAGCGCCTTTCTCGATGCACTGGACCGCTGCCTCGCTCCGGCGGGGAACCTGCAGTTCGCCACCGACAATGAGGCCTATTTTGACATGGTCATGGAGATCCTCGGCGCGGATTCCCGCTGGAAAGCCGCAGAGATCTACGAACCGGTCGAACAAGAGGTCAGCGACTTCGAATTGCTATGGCGAGGCATGGATCGCAAGATCCAACGCTATGCCATCCAGCGCGCCTAATCAGATCAGTCAGGCTTCTCCAGCGTCACCAGATACACGCTGTACTGTCCATCCACATCACCTCCACTACACATGGAATGAACCTTCCATCCGGCGATCAGGTGCTGATTTAATTCGCTCACCGCCTCCAGCGACGCCTCCTCTTTCCGCTTGGCCCCTTTATAGCGGTCGAACGTTACGATCAGTGCTTTCTGCATCTCCTCAGTCTCCTACCTGGGCGGGAAGTGTCCGGCAGCGAACCCAGGCACTGCTACCGCGTTTTAATCCTTCAGCAGAACTGCATAAGACTGCACAGAGCTCCTGCTCGGCTTCCTGCAAACGCAGTTGAACCTCCACTCCCCGGCCCACATCCTGCCAGTCTTCAATCACCGCAGGGTAGCTTTCCGGGACATATACCGGGCTGATCTCGAGATCTTCCGGACGAATCCAGCGCCCCCCCACCTGACCTGCCGGCCCAAACAATAAGGCACAATAGCGGTTCACGGGACGGTGAAAGAGATCTGCAGGACTGCCCTGCTGTTCGATAAGCCCATTGCGGAATACCGCGATCTCATCTCCCATGCGCAAGGCATCTTCGGCATCGTGGGTCACCAGAACCACCGTACAACCCAACTCCTGCAGCATGAGATGAAACTCCCGCCGCAGGCCATGACGCAAACCGGGATCGAGATGACTGAAAGGCTCATCCATGAGCAACAGATCCGGTTCCGGTGCCAGGGCACGCACCACGGCCACCCGCTGGCGTTCCCCTCCCGAGAGCTCATGCGGATAGCGTTTTTGCATGCCATCCAGGCCCACCAGCACCAACAAAGCCTGAGTTCGCTTCCGCTGTTCGCCCTTGGGAATGCCTTTCAGCCCGTAACAAATATTCTGCTCGACGTTCAGATGAGGAAACAGCGCTCCCTGTTGAAAAACCAACCCAATCTTCCGCTGTTCCGGACTGACCCAATGCTGATCCGAGGCCACACAACGTTCACCCAGAAAGATTTCGCCCTGATCCGGTTGCTCCAAGCCACTGATCAAGCGCAGGAGAGTGGTTTTACCACTGCCACTTTCCCCAAGCAGGGCCAGAATACGACCCGGAGCCAGCTTCAGGTCCACCCCGTCAACCGCAGGAATCTCCTGCCCCGGATAGCGCTTGCGAACGCCCAGTAGCTTTAACGAGGTACTCACGTAGACTTCACCCGGTTCATCACCACCAGCGCCAAGACCGCCAAGAGCACCATGAGCAGGCTGGGAAAAGCCGCTGCTTGAATGCGTCCTTCGGAAGCCAGTCCAAAGGAGAGGGTCGCCAGGGTTTCGAACTGGGCGGGGCGCAACAGCATACTCAAGGGGAGTTCTTTTAGGATATCCACAAACACGAGGAGTACTACTGCCACAAAACTGCCACGGATCAAGGGAAAGGTAATGCGGGTCAAACTCTGCAGCGGACTGCGGCCCAGAAGACGGGACGCTTCGTCCATACTTCCACAGACCCGCAGCATCGCTGCCTGAAGAGGACGACCTGCGACAGCGAAAAAACGCAGCAGGTAGCCCAGGCCAATCGCCACAAGACTTCCGGAGAAGCCCAGGGGACCCAACAAAAGTAATACCCCCACCGCCACCACCACCCCGGGAACGGCATAGCCCAACTGGGCGATCTCCAGCAAGCCTTTCAGCCAACGCAGGGGATGCAAACGACGACTGTAGTGGGCCAGTAAGGCTAGCAGGGTAATGGCAAGCGCGCTCAGACCCGCAATGAGAAAGCTTTCCCCAATCCGGCTACCACGCCCCCAGGCAGAGGCTGCATCCCAACTGATGATGCTCCAATGGATGAGCACGAGGATCGGAATCCAAAATCCAATCAACAAAGGAACGCCGCAACTCAGATAGGCCCAGAAGAGCCCCCGTCCTTTCAGCGGAGGGCATTCCGCGGGAGCCGAACTATCCTGCGCCTCCACAAAACGGGCACGGCCCCGGGTAAATCGTTCTGCACCTAATAACATGAGCACCAAGAGCATCATGCCACCCGCCAGACGCACGGCCGATGCGGAATCACCTAAACCAAACCAGGTCCGGAACACCCCCACGGTCAAGGTAGGCACGCCAAAGAAATGCGGTGCACCATATTCGTTCAGGACTTCCATGCAGACCAAAGCCAGACCGGCCATGAGTGCCGGCCGGGCCAAAGGCAAAGCCACGGTAAAGAATTGCGATCGGGGGCTGCGCCCCAGGAGTTGTGCCGCTTCCAGTAATTGCCGACGCTGAACCTGGAAGGCCGTACGCAAGGGAAAGTGAATGTAGGGAGAAAGCACCGCGGCCAATAACAGGGATAAGGTCCCCTGGCGCAACAAAGCCTCCGCAAGCTGATAGGCTTCAAAGCCAAACGTAGTTCGAATCTTCACCAACAGAGGAATGGCCATTTCCGGAAGCCGCAAATACACAATCGCGGCCACATAGCCGGGGATCGCCAGCGGCAGCAACATCATCCCCTGGAGCAGCGTTTTCCCCGGGAAGCGGTAGCGGCTTAGGAACCATGCCGATGGCAACGCCATGGCCACGCTGAATACACTGACGCTGAGCAGCAACCACAGCGAGTTCCAGACATACTGAAACAGCACCGTCTCTGCAACGTGCTGCCACATCTCCCCTCCCTTGCCCATCCCCACAAACACGCTGACCAGAGGAATAATCAGCAAAAGGCAGAGGGACACGGTGGCGATCATCCAGCCATCCGTATCCCTCCGAAGTTGGGTAAGACTTCTGGATAAACTTATTGCCATCCGGCTTCGTTCATCAATTTAACCGCCTCGGCATTCAATTCACCGAGTTTGCTCAAAGGCAAATCATCCGATTTAAAGTCTCCCCAGGAGGCCTGCAGTTCGGGCAAAGGCGTTCCGGGAACCACGGGAAACTCCCGGCTTCCGTTTGGAAAGCTTTTCTGAGCTTCTTCGGAGGCCAGAAATTCCAGCAGTTTAATGGCATCCTCTTTCTGAGGGCTACCTTTGACCACCCCGCCACCACTCACGTTGACGTGGCTGCCGCGATTGTCCTGGTTCGGGAAGATGATTTTTACTTTGGAAACCGCATCTGTATCGCGTTTTTCGGGAGAATCATGGAGCAACCCAACATAGTAGGTATTCACAACCGCCACATCAGCCAGTCCGGCGGCAACCGCACGGATCTGGTCACGGTCGTTCCCTTGAGGAGGACGGGCGAAATTATTTTTGAGGCCTTCAGCCCAGGCACGGGCATCTTCGGCGCCGTGCGCAGCGATCATCGAGGCCATCAGAGACTGGCTGTAAATATTCGAAGAGGAGCGGCTCAACACGCGGCCTTTCCATTCCGGTTTGACCAGATCTTCATAATCCAGACTGCTTTCCTGTACCCGCTCCGGGGAAACCACCAGCACGCGGGCACGAAGGGTAAAGCCATACCAAAAGCCTTTGGGGTCGCGATACTGAGCAGGAATCCGCTGCTCCAGAACCGGAGACTTCACGGCTTCGAGTAAACCCATGTCCGCGGCGAGACCCAAACGGCCGGCATCCGCGGTAATAAAGATATCCGCTTTGGTTTTATCGCCTTCCGCTTTGAGACGCTCAATCAGCGCATTGGCTTTGGCTTTCACCACTTCCACCGGAATGCCGGTTTCTTTGGTAAACTGATCAAATAAGGCCGTGTCCGATTCGTAGTGGCGATGACTGTAAACCAGCAGAGGCTCCTTGGCCCCGAGTAAACTCACACAAGAGACTGAAATCAAAGAAAGCAGGTGTTTTATATGCATAACACCTGCGAGGTACATCGTATGTTTTATATATCAACCAAAAGATTGAATTATTTTGCAAAAAAAACACCCTCCACAATCTGGGAGGGTGCCTGAGCGTCTTTGGAAGAATTCGATCTTATCGGGAGTAGAATTCCACCACGGTGGCGACGTCGCCTACCACGGGAATTTCCTCACGAGTGGGGAGGTAGCTGAGACGGCAGCTCAAGTCGTTCTCGTTGGTGACCACGTAGGGAACCTTGGTGGCCTGAGCGAGAGCGTTTTTGAAGCAATCCAGGCTGCGGCTTTTTTCTTTTACCTGAATCTCATCACCCACTTTGACGTGGAAACTGGGCACGTCCACTTTTTTGCCGTTCACGGTGAAGTGACCGTGGCTGACGTACTGGCGGGCGGCGAAAATGGAACGGGCGAATCCGGCACGCAGCACAACGCTGTCGAGGCGGGATTCCAGCAGCTGAATCAGTACTTCCGGAGTCGCTTCCTGGCTACGGGCAGCCTTGTCGTAGGCGCGGCGCAGTTGCTTTTCGCTAACGTTGTACTGAAAACGGATACGCTGCTTCTCCATAAGCTGACGACCGTAGTCGGACAACTTGGAGGGACGGCGGTTACGACCGTGCATGCCGGGAGGCTGGGGACGGGTCTCCAGATATTTCTGGGTCTTGGGGGTAATGGCGACACCCAGACGGCGGGTACGCTTTGCTTTAGGTCCACGGTAACTCATAAAAACTCCTGAAAAACGCTCAGTTTTAAAAATTGAGGGTCGGGCTTTATACACAATATCCGGTCAAGGGCAATCCCAAAAACGACCTGCCCAGCGAGATAAACGCCTTCTGCAGGATGCCTGGCTCGCTCATAGGGACATCCTTCGGACCCAAAATGAGCCGCTTCCCCTCCCTGCGGGCGCCTCCCCTATACGAAAGTGCAGTTCGACTCAACCACGAACTCCGACCTCCTTTTTCGGGGTTGCCTCCCCCCCCCGCACTGTATATAGCCACGCCTTATGGAAAAATGTCGTGCCCGTATCGCTCTGGAAGATGGAACCGTATTCACCGGGACTGCTTTTGCCGGCCAAGGTGAAGTAGAAGGTGAATTGGTCTTTAACACCTCCATGACCGGGTATCAGGAAATTTTGACCGATCCCTCCTATAAAGGACAAATCGTTACCCTCTGCTATCCTTTGATCGGCAACTATGGAGTGAACGAGGAAGATATTGAGTCCTACCGCCCGCATGCCAGCGCTCTGGTCGTGGGCGAATGCAGCCGCATCCCCAGCAATTTCCGGAGCACCAAATCCCTGCCGGAGTACCTAAACGAAAACGGAATTTTGGGGGTAGACGGAATCGATACTCGAGCCGTGACCCGTCATATCCGCAGCAAGGGGGCCATGAAGTGCATCCTCAGCACCAGCGAAGATAGCGATGATGCTCTGGTGGAGCGCGCGAAAAACAGTCAGGGTTTGGTAGGCCGGGATCTGGCCTCTGAGGTAAGTATTGACGCGCCCATGATCTGGCAGCCGGAACATCAGAAGAAAACGCTTCGTCGGGTAGCGACCATTGATTGCGGCACAAAATACAACCAGCTGCGCATTCTGCAGGATCTGGGCTGTGAAGTGCATGTATTCCCCAACAACAGCACGGCCGCAGATATTCTGGCCGTGAAACCGGATGGTCTTTTCCTTTCCAACGGTCCGGGTGACCCGGAAGGGGTTAAACACACGGTGGAAAACATTCGCGAACTGATTTTCGGCGGCATCCCCACCTTCGGGATCTGCTTTGGCCACCAACTCACCGCACTGGCTCTGGGCGCAAAAACCTTCAAACTGAAGTTCGGTCACCGCGGCGGCAATCAGCCTGTCCAGAATCTGGCCACAGGTGCCGTAGAAATTACCTCCCAGAACCATGGCTTCTGTGTGGACAAGGACAGCTTGGATCCGGCCCTGGCCGAGACCAGCCATATCAATCTTAACGATGGCACTTCGGAAGGGTTGCGTCACAAAAGCCTTCCCTTGTTTACCGTGCAATATCATCCGGAGGCCGCCCCCGGTCCTCACGATTCCATGTATTTATTCCACGACTTTATGAAGTCGATGGGCGTGTAACCCCTCATGTACATCCACCGGCTCCATCCAGAACTCATCCGGTTTACGGATACCCTGGCGATCCGGTGGTATGGGGTTTCCTACCTCGCGGGCTTTCTGCTGGGCTATGTCCTGCTGAAACATCTGATCCGCAAAGGACTCCTGAAGATCTCCGTAGAGCAGCTGCAGGATTTCCTGACTTGGATGTGTATGCTCGGAGTGATGCTGGGGGGACGGGTGGGATACTACCTCTTTTACACGCCGGGAGAACTCATTCAGAACCCCTTGCAGCTGTTTATGGTGTGGCAGGGCGGGATGGCCAGTCATGGCGGCATCCTCGGCTGCGCCCTGGTGCTGATCTGGTGGGCCCGGAAACACAAGGTCTCGCTTTGGAACCTGGCGGATAACTTTGTCACCGTCGTTCCTTTGGGCCTGGGCTTGGGTCGTATGGCGAATTTTATTAATGGCGAACTCTGGGGGCGGGTTTCCAGCGTGCCCTGGGCCATGGTCTTCCCCCTGGAACGTCCGGAATTTAATCCGGGCGGCCTGCTGGAAGCCAAACGCTATGACTTGGTTACCTTGCAGAATTGGGTCGAACGGGGCTGGCTTCAACCCAGACATCCTTCGCAGCTCTACCAGGCCTTCGCTGAGGGCTTTCTGTTATTTGCCCTCATGTGGGGATTACGCATGAGCCCATGGAGTCAAAAACAGGAAGGCCGGCTCTGCGCTGTGTTCATCCTGGGCTATGCCGCGGCCCGCTTTTTTGTAGAATTTGTGAGAGAACCTGACTCCCGCCTCTTTTTCGGCTGGATGACCACAGGCCAGTTCCTTACCTTGTTTATGGTGCTTGCGGTTCCCGTAACCATGCAACTCCTCCCCCGCTTCAACCGGGAATCAGACACATGAGCGAAAAGTCCTACATTACCTTCTCTTGCCCTGGTTGCCACTGCCTGATGCGGACTCCCCCGGATACCGGTGGGTTGATCGCTCAGTGCCCGGAATGCGGAGTGGGCATGCAAATTCCCTATCCTTCTCCGGCTACGATAAAACAGACGCGTCTGAAACCGGCCCAAAAGGATCCGGAAGAGGAGGCCTACCGTCAGCCACCCCCTCCCACCCGCCGCAGACGCAGATCCCGGCGCCGGCCACCGCCCCGGTTGCCCTTCCACTTCAATTACAGCCCGGCGGTCCGTAAAATCCAAGCCGGCGATCAGCACAAAAAAACGGCAGGGATCGTCACTCTGATCGTATTGCTCTTTCTTTCCATTCTTTGGCAGGAGCAACGGATCACCAGCCAACGCCTCCGCGACCGCTTCTTCCGGGAAGACCCGGCCTTTACTGGCGAATTAGGCCCTGCAGATCCTCCCAGCGCCGCCAACTGGAACTTCGGAAAAGCGCCTCAAAAAATTTCGCTGCAACTTCCGAACCGCGGGAAGGATGTCATTCGTGCAGCTGCAGCCCGCCGTAACGGAAATGTGGTCATCACGGGGAGCATGGAAAGTACGCAGCAATTCCCCTTTTCCGAGCTGCAGGCTAAAGACCTTTTTTCCGGACAGGGTCACCGGCAACATGGTTTTGTCGCCGAATGGAACCCGGAAAGCGGGAAATTCCTATGGTTCCGCATTCTCGGGGGAGATGTCATAGAGCCCACCCACATCGCGCTAAGCAGCGATGGTAGCATTGTCCTCGGTGGCAAATCTCTAGCCTACTTCAACCGTATTGGTCTCAGGGGATCGGGAAGCCTGAAGGAAGGCTCCGCAGCTATTCTGAAATTGAGTGCAGATGGCAATCAGGCTCTCTGGATTCGCGGCGGACAGCCCGGCCAAGTGGAAGTCAGTGGCCTTGCCGTGGATAAATCCGACCGTGTCCTGTGGACTGCCAACAATCGGGACGCCTTTCAGACGGCGGTGATTACCCGGGTCAGCGCGGATGGCCAGGATGCCCCCTTCCCCAATGGCAACAAACAGGGAGCCCTGCGCATTGATCTCTCAGATACGGAATTTCAAGCAGCGGGACAGGCCGGGAACCACTACTCCAGATCCCAAAGCACCCCAAAAGGCTTTGATTATGACGGTCCGGGAGGCTCTCCTGCCATTCGCTTCCTTCTCTACGGGGTCAAAGAAGGCGGCCCCATCGTGGTGCTGCCCGATGGAGATTTCATCACCTGCGGTTCCCTGCATTATCAATACACCTTCGACGGCCAACCCCGCCGCAATGGCGTGGATATCCTCGTAGCCCGCTTCTCCCCCCAGGGCGATCTTCGCTGGAGCAACAACCTCTACGGATCACGTCAGCCCATCCACGTCGCAGAACAACGGGCCATTGACCTCGCCTACAATGAAGCCACCGGAGAAATCATTTTGCTGGCTTCGCAAAGCAACAGCGGCCGAGGCCGTCACCGCTTAGAAGGCCGAATGAATGGCAAAGGCGACTCCGCGCAACTGAACTGGCTGGGGCGTCTCGATGGCGGCAATGGTGATCTGAAGCAGGGCTGGTATCTGGAAAGCAGCACGGGAAGTTACAGTGCGGCCGGCCTGCCCGTTGCCGGGGAACATACCGAACTCTCGGATACGGAGTTCAACTCCGTGGCCGTAGACGGACAAGGACGCATTTATGTGGCCGGGCTCAGTGGACCAAAAGCCTGGACCTCCCCGATGGCCCTGCAACCCTGGCCAGCCTCCCAGGCACGGGGCCGCAATTCCGTGCTCATGGTACTGGCTCCCCGTTTTGATCAATATTTGTTCGCGGATACGCTTCGCGGTAGTAGCGGACAGCGAAGCCGCATGCAGGACATCGTGCTCCTCGACAGTGGCGTATGGGTCCTGGGCAGCAATGCAGATCCCGGCTGGCAAAGCGGCGGAAAAGGCATCCTCTCCAACGCCGGCCGTAGCGGGGATCATGATTCCGCCTGGGCCGGATTCGCCTTCTAAGAGAGCTCGCGACACAGGGCCCGGCCCTCTGCACGGCTATCCCACCCCTTCATATCCATCCCTCCTCATCAGCAGAGACAGCCCCCCCTTCTCCTCCCCAGCACTCGGGCTAATCCACCATCACTTTGCGGGCCAACAAGGTCATCGGCCCGGTGAGCAACATCAGCCCCATAGCTTCCGCAGGATGACTGTTGAGGGCCAACACCGTGGCCTGCATCCAAATCAACAAACGCATCGCCTTCCCCATCATCGCTCCGGGGGGAATCTCTCCTTTAAGAATGCCCCGGCTGAACCCGGCACTCAGCCAGATCCAAAACACTGCAGGAAAGATCGCGAGGATTCTCAACTCCGCCTGCAGATGTTGCACTTCCGCGCCGGAAAGCAGCATAAATCCCGCCAGAGGAAGCAGGAACACCACCAAGGCCAACAAAGGTCGTGGTTCCTTGCGCGGCGGCAACCGGCCGATCCAACTCAACAGCAGCGTCCAGGCGGCCCAGAGGTACATCCCGGCACGAAGTTCCTGTCCGGGAGGCCAGGCTGCGCCCCCTCCCAGCCACAAGGCCGCACTGCGACACAGAGCCATGAAGAGGAGACCCAGAAAGGGAACCCGGGTTTTACTCAGCGTGTAGAGCACAATCAACAAGAGCAACATCAGGATCGGAATCCCGGGCATACAGGCAATGGAAGCGCCTGCCAGTAAAGCGCATAGCGTCCAGGCCGCCCGCAGCGAGATCTGCCCCTGAGGCAAAGGACGCTGAGGATTCCGCTCCCGATCCCGTGGCAGATCCCAACAATCATTCAGCACCATGCCGAACAAATACGCACACATCACTGCGGGGATACGCAGGGGCTGCTCCCAGGGAGACAGCCCCGCAAGCACGGCTCCGGCAAGCAAATCTCCAGGTACCGTAAACAAGGCAGGCAGGCGAAGGAGGCGACACCAGGCACCTAGAGTTTTTAGCCCTGAAATAGATTGTTTGCTTGCCATGTTAAGGGGAAATCCCGTATGGGACATCATCCGTACTATATGGTAGATTTCATGTCGAAGCCAATCGCAATCCGTCGCCTTACCGCCCTCTCCCTTCTTACTCTGCTCTCCGCTTGCGGAAATCAGTCAGCCACGAAAGATCCGGAGCAGTTGATTCCCCTCGCCCGTGCAGAGATGCAGGCCTTCCGCTTCAACGAAGCCAGAAAGCTCCTCAAAAAGGTGGAGAACCCCTTCCCTGAGACGGATCCTCGCCATGCAGAACTGCTCTATTTGCGGGCGCTCAGCTACTGGCAGTCCCTGCCTCCCGTACCTGCGGATGTGGAAGCTTCGGTTCCCCTGTTCATGCGGGCCGCAGAACTGGCACCGGAGGCCAACTTCGCAGCAGCCTGCCTGCTCTACGTAGGTCGGATTTATGATTTGCGGGATTATCAGGATGATCCTCCCCGCTGGGAAGAAGCCCGCGAGGCCTATCAGAAGGTCGTGGATAACTTCCCCGACAGTCAGGAAGCCGCAGAAGCCCGCATCCGAATTTCCATGACCCACCTGAAGCAAATTCAGGATGCGGATAAAATGGCTCAGGGACGTGATGAATTGGTCAGCTGGTTGGACCAACATGAAGAAGATGCCATGGCTCCGGTTGTCGCCACCTTTCTGGCCGGACTCTATGACTTTCATTACACAGAACCCAAGCAGGCCCTGAAGTACTATCAGATTGCAGACAAGCTGGGCTTTGTGAACCAGACCCGGGCCGGCAACTACCTGTGGCGGATGCACGAATTGGCTCTGGAAGAGAAGCAGATTGAGAATGCCGCCGAGTATTGTCGCCGAATTGTGGAAGATTTTTCCCGCAGTGGACGGGGCTACGAAGCCTGGCTGGTGCTGAAGCAACTGGCCAAAGACCATCCCAGACTGGAACTGGACGTACCGGAATTCCAGGATTTCGAAAACCGGAGCTCTGACTCCAGCGATGCCGGGGACGCAAAATGAAGAAGATAAACACCAACTGGATCGGTTTTGGAATTCTGGTCTGTGCCTGGACCTTTTCCGCCGTGCGCTACGCCGGTATCTCCACCAATTTACGTGCAGAGGAATCTGAAAGCGATGGCTCCAAACGGGTGATCCGGGTTCTTCATTGGCAGCTGGAACCGGGCTACCGCAAAGGCATCGATCACGCCATCGATCAATACAATGCCCTGCCCCATGTGCAGGCTGCAAATGTCGAAGTCCGCCAAATGGCCGTGACCGAACGGGTCTACGCTCAGTTTATCAATGTTCACCTCATTAGTGGTACCGCTCCGGATATTTGTGTTTCCGGAATGAGTCGCCTCTTGGGCCAGGGGGCTGCAAACGCCCGCTACTTTGACGCCATCTCCACCTACGTCAAAGAACCCAACCCCTACAACAGCGAAGAATATCTTCCTGAAAATCTGGATCCGGAATTAAAGAGCTTTCTCAGCAGCTCCGCATGGAGCGAAACCTTTTCGGACGGCATGCTGGGCGGCTGGGACGATCAACTCCAGGATTACTTCTCCGTCCCTGTCAGCTCCTGGGGAGCCCTGCGGGTGTTCAGCAATCAGGAAATGGTGCTGGAGATCAAAGAATTCGCCCGCAAGGCAATGGCAGAGGGATCCGCTCCCTGGCTGAAAAACCTGCTTGAAGAAGATAAACTCCTCACCGTAGATGATGCCTTCCGCAGTTGGTTGGCTTCCGATGAAATGCCCAACAGCCTGGGCCGCTTCTTCTTTATTTGCAGTGCAGTGGAGCCCTACGGCGAATCCATCGGCCACGACAACCTGGCCGCCATTTCCGCCAGTAATTACGGCGCCGGCCTGCTGGACTGGCTCTTCCGGGTCGCCCTGACCGCGAAAATGGCCCCCATCATTGACGTAAACCACAACGGAATCAATGATGGCTGGGAAATTCTGGGCGGCTGGCAGTCCGGCACCTGGGATTTCAACAACCCGGTGCTCAAAAACGGCTTCTTTGATGCCAACCGCTTCATCGCCCGCTTCTACCCAGTGGGCTATCTCGGCCTGGACCGCGAACAGGCCGTCCGCCGTTTTCTCAATGGCAACGCCGTGTTTATCGGTAGTGGCGGCTGGGATGCGTCGACCATGTTCCGCGGCGCGGAAGGCAGCTTCACCGTGAAAGTGCTGGGTCCGCAGCCTTCCGTGGAAGGTGAACGCTGGTACCCCTACTCCGCCGGTGTGCAGAATGAGGCGGAAACCCGTATGGGCGTGCCTATGTCCATCTACAAACAAAGCCGCAACAAAGAGTGGGCTCTGGATTTCCTCCGCTACCTCTCCAGTTTCCCCGTGAACGAGGAAATGAACCGCATTGCCGGCTGGGTTCCCGTGGTAGTAGGAGCAATCCCTGAAGAACACATGCTGCCCTTCCTGCCCTACACCCAGGGCATCAAACCCTCCAACGGGCTCAGTCTCAACCACATTCCTCCTCCCGTGCGTAGTGCCTATGAACAGCAGTTCCCGCTCTATCAGTCCGGGGACATCAGCTATGATGAATTCATCGCGGCACTGGCGTCTGCCTTCACCCATGAACGCAACGGTATCGACCGTATGTGGTGGAATGATTTTGTCAGCGGCCAGGACCGCGCCCGCTCTACCGACCGCGCTATGGTGCTGGTTCGACTGCAGGCCGAAGAAGCCGGCTGGAATGAAACCCTGCTCAACAAACAGAGTAATCTGATGGAAAGCAGCCTGCAGGGCCATGACGGCTTTGGCTCCCCCTATCGTTTTCACACGCTCTTCCCGAAACGGGACTTCCCAGAATATTGATTCCCATGGACGCGACCTCCCCTGCTCCCTCTTCGACGCCCCCCTCCAGAAGTCGTTTCTGGAATAAGGCGATCAAACTCCAGCAGCTCTACCTGCTGGTCCTCCCCTCCACCTGCATCATTCTGCTGCTGGGCTATTACCCCAAGATCGATGTAGTGGTGAAATCCATGTTCCGCTGGAAACCGGGGGAAGTGGAAGAATTCATCGGTCTGAAGAACTTCGTCGATATCTTCAATGACCCCACCTTCTGGGCCTCCTTCCAGCTGGTGTTTATTTTGCTGGCGGCCAACCTGGTGAAAATGTGGCCGGGGATCTTTGCCGCTGTAGCCTTGAACCGTCTAACCAGTGACCGACTGCGCTATATCTTTCAGGTGCTCTTTGTCGTCCCCATGGTGATTCCGGGCATGGTGTGGTTGCTGATCTGGAAAAGTTTTTACGAACCCAGTGGCGGCCTGATTAACCGCATCCTCCGTGGCAGCGGCCTCATGGGCTTTCTGGATTTTCTCGATTCGGCCATGCCCCAGGTCGCGCTCTTTGCCGACAAAAGCCTCTCCCCGGAAAAACTGGAGGGCTTGAGCCTCCATCCCAATTTCATTGAACCCGTCTTTGGCGGCAGTTGGGGTCTGATCGTCATCGGACTCTTTTTCACCCTGCTGGCCAACCATGGGGATGAACGCCCCAAACGGATCCACGCTGCCGGTCTCATCGCAGCCGCCTCCTTCGTACCACTGCTCTCCTCACGGATTCCCGGAGGTTCCGGAAGCCTGCTCGTCGGCTTTGTGGTTTTTGTCACGCTGATGGCCCTGCTGGCCCGCTGCCTGGGTCCCATGTGGGTGCTGTGGATGTTTGGTTTTGCCGCATCCCTCTATGCGTTCAAAGGACAATTTGCGCTACTCATCCTCTGGACCTTGATCGTGCTCGGTCTCAGTGAACTGATCCGCACCATGAAAGAACGCTTCTCCGCGGAAGCCCAGATCAAGACCATTGGTACCGTCTTTTCCATCCTGGGCATTGTGCTGCTCCTGGTCACCCAGACCTGGACCGAAACCACCGGTCAGTTCGAACAAGGGACTCCGGCCTGGTTAGGAAATAAAGATCTGGTCATCCCCGCCCTGCTCTTCTGGGGCTTCCCCTGGGTCGGCACCGTGGGCGTGCTCATCTACCTCGCCGGTCTGCAACAGATCCCTCAGGATGTGTATGAGGCCGCCGAACTGGATGGCATTGGTCCCATTGGCATGCTCTTCCGCATTGAGCTGCCCCTGATTCTGACTCAGGTGCGGATTAACCTGATTTTCATGACCATCGGAACCCTGACCGCCTATGAGATGTTTCTCATTCTGCTGGGTCCGAACGGCGGCCCCGGCGGCAAAGCGCTGGTTCCCGGTCTCTACATCTTCAAAAAGGCCTTCCTGGAAGGACGCTTTGGCTACGCCTGCGCACTGGGCATGGTCCTCTTCTTCATCGTTCTCGGCCTGACCATCATTTACAACAAGTACGTCAAGGTCGACAAGTAATCCCCTTCCCTCTCAGTTTCCCATGCCCAAGCAATTCAACAAAGCTACCGAAGCGCTGAAGATCGGCTACGTGCTGTTCGTTCTGGGCTTTGCCTTTCTGCCCCTGTTCGTCATGATCGTGGTCAGTTTTAAGAGCAACCAGCAGTATCAGCAGAACCCCTTCTTCTTTGACCCGATTTCTGATTGGCATTGGGAAAACTGGAGCATTGCCTACGACATGGTGAGCTCCATGATCTGGAACTCGGTGTTTGTGTCCGTGCTCAGTACCCTGACCACCATCAGCATGGTCCTGCTCTCCGCCTATGCCCTGGCCCGCTATCGTTTCCCGGGTCGCAATGTCATCTACTACCTGATCATTGCCTCCATGTTCCTGCCTGGGACAGCAGCCACCTTGGTTACTGTGTTCAACCTGCTCAAGAACATGGGCCTGATCAACTCCCTCTGGGCTCTCATCCTCATGGGCACGAATGCGGGACAGATCGCAGGCATCTTCCTCATCAAACAGTTTATTGAAGACATCCCCGGTTCCTTGTTTGAAGCCGCCCAAATGGACGGTGCCGGTCATATACAACAGATCATCAACATCGTCATTCCCATGTCGATTCCTGTGATCTCCATCTGCATGATCACCGACTTCCTCGGAACCTGGAATAACGTGATGCTGCCCCTGATTGTCCTTCGTGACCAGGAACTGCTCACCATCCCCGTCGGCCTCATGCGTCTGGAAGGGGAATACGTGAAACAGTATGGACAGATGATGGCCGGATACGCGATATCCTCCATTCCGCTGATCATTCTGTTCATCTTCTCCATGAAGACCTTCGTCAAGGGCCTGGCCCATGGCGCGGTGAAAGGCTGATCCGGGGGCTGCGATGCGCTTTCAGGTCGACTTCGATCAACAGCCCCTGCTGGTGATTTGGGAAGTGACCCGGGCCTGCGCCCTGGCCTGCCGGCATTGCCGGGCATCGGCTATCGATCAGCGTGATCCAAACGAACTAAGCCTGGAGGAAGGCTGCCGCCTTCTGGATGAAGTCAAGGAACTCGGCACGCCCATCGTGGTGCTCAGCGGAGGCGATCCGCTGCAACGCGAGGATCTCGAGGATCTCATTGCCTACGGAAAATCCATCGGTTTGCGCATGGGGACCATCCCCGCAGGGACGCCTCGTTTGTCCCGGGAGCGACTGGCCTCCCTACAGGCCTCCGGAGTAGATCAGGTAGCCTTCAGCATCGATGCCCCGAATGCCGCAGATCATGATGGCTTCCGGCAGGTCCCCGGATCCTTTGACCTCACCTTGCAGGGAGCCCGATGGGCGGGCGAACTGGGCATTCCCCTCCAGATCAACACCGTCTTTCATCAGGGCAACCGCCATCAGATCCGTGAGCTCTGTAGCTTGGTGCAGTCCTTGAACATTGTCTTTTGGGAAGTCTTTTTCCTCGTTCCCACTGGGCGGGGATCTGAACTGCAGGGCTGTAGCGCTGCCGAAATGGAAGAGATCTTCGCCGAGCTCTACGCACTCAATCAGAGCGCGGATTTTGTTATTAAAGTCACCGAAGCCCAGCAATACCGACGCTTTGTGCAACAGCAGGAAGGCCGCCGCTCCGCCCATAGTCCCCTCCGCGAGATCGGAGCCCGCCGGGGCCACCCGGGTTCTATCGGCCGCTCGTCCCGGGTGGTGAATGCAGGCAGCGGTTTTTGTTTTATCGACCATGTCGGCAAGATCTGCCCCAGCGGCTTTCTCCCCTTGGAACGTGGAAATGTACGACAGCACCGCCTTGCCGACGTCTACCGCTCCGACGAACTCTTTGTGCAACTCAGAGATCCCCTCCTACTCAAAGGCAAATGCAGTCGCTGTGAATACAAACGCGACTGCGGCGGCTCCCGTTCCCGCGCCTGGGCCCTCAGCGGCGACCCCTTCGCCGAAGAACCCTTCTGCGTCCTGGAACGGTAAGGGGAGTTATTGGTCATTGGTCATTGGTCATTGGTCATTGGTCATTGGTCATTGGTCATTGGTCATTGGTCATTGGTCATTGGTCATTGGTCATGCT